>CAVRCC010000067.1:0-159626 GCA_963719395.1 uncultured Gammaproteobacteria bacterium
GTACTTCGCCAAACGCAACCTGTTCTGGCATCCTTACGACGCTAAACTGTACGATGGTTTGAAAGGGGCGCTGCACCTGCTGCACGGCCGCACCTGGGGCGAACGCCTGCGCGGCTTCCTGCGCTTCGCGGCGCTGCTGCCGAGGATGTTCAAAGACTGACTTGAGAGCTTGCCATGACCCTACCCGCCTTCGACACCACCCAGTTGCCCGACTACGCCACCGCCGCCTCGATCCAGCGGGGCCGGGAATACCTGCAAGAAGGCGCGGTGGGGACGCTGATCCGGCGCGGCCACGAATTGGAAGCCGATGTCGAAGGCAGCGCGTCCCGTCCCTATCGGGTGTGGATTGAATTCGACGCCGAGGGCGTGGCTAACGCCACCTGCACCTGTCCCTACGACTACGAGGGCTGGTGCAAGCACATCGTCGCCGTGCTGCTGGCCTACGCTCAAAACCCAGGGCAGGTGGAAACCCGCTCGCCGCTGGCCGAAAAGCTGGCCGCGCTGGAACACGGGCAACTGGTCGCCCTGCTGTTGGAACTGGCCGACCGGATTCCGCGCATGAGCGACATGATCGAGGCCACCCTGCCCTACGTCACCCTGACCGTACCGGCGGGGACCGCCGCATCGACGACCGCGCCTTCAGCCGGCCACCCCGCACCCGTCACGGTGGATACCCGCACGCTTCGGCAAAGCGTCCGCAGCGCGATGCGCTCGCGCAACGACTGGGATGACAGCTACGATGAAGAAGGCTATGGCGTGATCGACGATATCGTCGAACTGGCCGAACAGGCCCAATCCTGGCTGGATGCCGGCAACGGCCGCACCGCCCTGGCCATCCTGGAAGCGGTGACCGACGAGTTCAGCAAACACTGGGAAATGCTTGAGGAGACCGGCGAGGAAACCAGCGTCTTCTTCGATGGAACCGCATCGCTCTGGATCGAAGCGCTGCTCGACCCCAGCCTGAGCGCCGAGGAACGCCAGCACTGGGCGAATCGATTGGCGGACTGGGTGGAAGACTTCGACGAATCCGCCGCCGAGACTATGGAAAACCTGCAAGCCCTCGTCCAGCAAGGCTGGGACGATCCAGACCTGCGCGCCATCCTGCGCGGCGAAGAACTGCCGGGCGGCTTGTGGGGGGCTGACCCGCCACCCTACGATTGGCGGGTCCAGGTCGACCGGGCGCGGCTGCGAATTCTGGAGCGCACCGGCCAAAACGAGGCGTATCTCAATCTGGCCAGGGCCGAAAAACAGTACGACCTCTACGCCCTGCATCTGCTGAAACTGGGCCGGGTCGAGGAAGCCGTGCGCGCCGGTTTGAAACAGCCGCTCTCCGATGACGGCGCGCTGGAACTCGCCAAAGCCCTGTACGAGCACGGCGACATCGAGTCGGCATTCCAAGTTGCCGAGCATGGCCTGCAACGGCTGGATACGACCGCACCGAAAGATGCGGTGTTTTCCATGGTTGCGAAACAGATGAACGAATTCGGCCTGTACGATTCGCACTCCCAGAACGAACTGGCGGCCTGGCTGCGCGACCGAGCCGCCGAGCACGGCCAAACCGAACGGGCACTGGCGGCGGGCGTGATCGCGTTCCGAATCGTGCCCAGTTTCGCCGCTTACCAGCGGGTGGAGAAACTGGCTGGGGCGGGTTGGCCGGACCTCCAGAAAAAATTGCTGGATTTTCTGCGCCAGGAAGCCCGTGTCAGCACCGAAACCAAGGTCGAGATTTTCCTGCACGAAAAGCTGATTGATGACGCCATCCAGGCCACCGGCCGCTACACCTCGCCCAGAACCCTGGCGCGGGTGATGGATGCCGCTGTGAGTCACCGGCCCGAGTGGGTGATCGCCCAGGCTCGCCAGCAGGCGGAGCCGATCATGAACGAGGCCAAGTCCAGTCAGTACGAAGATGCGGCCATGTGGCTGCGCAAGGTCAAACAGGCGTATGAAGCGCTCGGCCAGAAAGCGGAATGGCGGACCTATCTCGGGGCCTTGTGCGAAAAACACCAGCGCAAATACAAACTGATGCCACTGTTGAAGGCGTTGTGACCGAGGAAAATCCACCAAAGCTTTGCCCCCGCGGCTGAATGATCGGTGATGACAGAGTTTGGATCGTTGGATTCAGGGTATGCTATAGGCTCTTCCATATCCGTGCTCAACCCCGATTCAGGATCATCCCGATGAGTCAGCTCCCCGTCACCCGCGAGTGGTTCGATGAAGTCATGGTGCCCAACTACGCCCCAGCGGCGATCATCCCGGTGCGCGGCGAAGGTTCCCGCCTGTGGGATCAGGACGGGCGCGAGTACATCGACTTCGCCGGCGGCATCGCCGTCACCGGCTTGGGCCACGCCCATCCGAAACTGGTCGCGGCCCTGACCGAACAGGCCCATAAACTCTGGCATATCAGCAACGTGCTGACCAACGAGCCGGCATTGAAACTCGCCCGCCGGCTGTGCGAACTGACCTTCGCCGAGCGGGTGTTCTTCGCCAATTCCGGGGCCGAGGCCAATGAAGCGGCGCTAAAACTGGCGCGCAAGTATTCCGCCGACCACTTTGGCTCCGATAAACGCGAAATCATCGCCTTCAGCCAGTCGTTCCACGGCCGTACCCTGTTCACCGTAACCGTCGGCGGCCAGCCTAAGTACACTGAGGGCTTCGAACCACTGCCGCCGGGTATCCACCACGTTCCATTCAATGATCTGGCCGCCTTCGCCGCTGCCATTTCCGACCGCACCTGCGCCGTAATTCTGGAGCCGGTGCAGGGCGAAGGCGGCGTCACCAGCGCTGCGCCAGAATTCCTGCAAGGGGTGCGCGAACTCTGCGACCGGCATCGGGCGTTGCTGATTTTCGACGAAGTGCAGTCCGGCAACGGCCGCAGCGGTTATCTCTACGCCTACATGGGTTACGGCGTCACCCCCGATATCCTGACCACCGCCAAGGGCCTCGGCGGCGGCTTCCCGATCAGCGCCATGCTGACCACCGCCGCGATTGCCCAAAGCCTCAACGTCGGCAGCCACGGGACGACTTATGGCGGCAATCCGCTGGGCTGCGCGGTCGCTGGCGCGGCGCTGGAACTGCTCGGCGATCCCGAGCTGCTGGCCGGCGTGCGCCGCAAACACGAGGTCTTCCTGGCCGGGTTGCGCCTCATCAACCAGCGGTTCGGCGTATTCCGCGAATTGCGCGGCATGGGCCTGTTGCTGGGCTGCGAACTGGTCGAAGCCTGGCGCGGCCGCAGCCGGGATTTCATCAAGGCCGCCTTGGATCGAGGGCCTGCTGGTGCTGGTGGCCGGGCCGGACGTGATCCGGCTGGCGCCCTCGCTCATCATCCCCGACGAGTTGATCGAGGACGGCTTGCGGCGTTTCGAGCAGGCCATCGCCCGGTTATGCGCTCAACCCGCCCCGTAGGCGAGGAGCTGATTCATGCAACGCGATAAAGCGGAACCCGTCCAGGTCGAGTGCCCGACGTGTCGTCGCACCGAGATCATCTACATTCCCATCGAGGAGATGCCGCGCTGT
The DNA here is from genome assembly GCA_963719395.1 of uncultured Gammaproteobacteria bacterium. GTDB lineage: Bacteria > Pseudomonadota > Gammaproteobacteria > Competibacterales > Competibacteraceae > Contendibacter. The sequence goes on from CAVRCC010000067.1 coordinate 3,514, forward strand.
CCCAAGTGCGGCACTCGAATGGTCATCCGGGAGTTGCTTGACGAGGGCAAGTCGACCTGAGCAGTTCTCGGGCGCTATCCCATTCAAAATCGAAGTTGTACTATCATGATCGCAGCGTTCCGGCCACCCGCGCGATAACGGCGGCGTCGCTGTGCTTGGTATTCCGACATTTTCTTTAATCACCAAAGGAGAGTCACCGCATGAAAAATCGTCTGATTACGCTCGCCGCGCTCGCCCTGTTCGGCCTGGGCCTGTCGCCCGTCTGGGCGGCGGGTGCGCTCGATCAAATCAAGAAAAACGGCCTGCGAGTTTGCATGGAACCGGCCTACATGCCGTTCGAAATGAATAACAAGAAGGGTGAAATCATCGGCTTCGACCCGGACCTGGCCGCGCTGATAGCCAAGGAACTCGGCACCAAGCTGGAACTGATCAATACCGCCTGGGGCGACATCATCCCGGCGCTGCTCGCCAACAAGTGCGACATGATCATGAGCGGCATGACCATCACCGAGGAACGTAGCCAAAAAGTCGACTTCTCCAGCGCCTACGTAGTGATCGGACAAACCGTACTGCTGCGCAAGGAGTTGGCCGACAAGGTGAAATCCTACCAGGATCTGAATGATCCCAAATACAAGGTGGCCTCCAAAACGGACACCACGGGCGAAGCCGCGACCAAGCAACACATCCCCAAGGCGCAATACATTTCCTTAAAAACCGAGCAAGAGGGGGTGATGGAAGTGGTGAATGGCAAAGTCGACGCTTTCGTCTACGATTCGCCCTACAACGGAATCGCCGCTGGGCAACATCAAGACAAGGTGGTGTTTTTGGACAAGCCATTCACCTTTGAAGCGATCGGCTGGGCAATACGCAAGGGTAATCCAGAATTCCTGAATTGGCTTAACAATTTCTTGGTCAAGATCAAAAACAATGGCACCAGGTACACCTTGTACAAGAAATGGTTTAAGAGCATAAGCTGGCTCAAAGACGTGCAGCAGTAGCCTGCACCGTCCAGCGGCCCTGGCAAGGGCTGCCGGGCATAAGCCTGGTGAGGATGGCGGTCAACTCGTGGATGGCGGCCCAGTGAATCCGCTACCTTCGCCTGCCTGGGTGAAGAGCCGTAAACCGCGCCGGCTGCCGGCGCGGCGACCAAACAACGAAGCCACGACCGAGTTGGCCCGCGAATGCGCCGCCGACCATTTGGGTCCGGACCAGCGCGAAATCATCGCCGTCAGCTCGTCGTTCCACGGTCGTACCCTGTTCGACCGTCACCGTCGGTTCCCATTCAAAAACAAAGTTGTACTATCATGACCGTAGCGTTCCGGCCACCCACGCGACAGTCGAGGCGTCGCCGCGCTTGATATTCCAACAATCATTGCTTTGCTTTAGATCGCCAAAGGAGAGTCACTGCATGAAAAGCCGTCTGCTTGCGCTCGCCGCCCTCATCCTGTTCAACCTGAGCTTGCCGTCCGCCTGGGCGGGCAAGCTGGAGCAAATCAAGAAGGAAGGCCTGCGGGTTTGCCTGGAACCGGCTTACATGCCGTTTGAAATGACCGACAAGCGCGGCGCCATCATCGGCTTCGATCCAGATTTGGCCGCGTTGATGGCCAAGGACTTGGGCGCCGCCAAGCTGGATTTGATCAGCACCGGCTGGGATGGCATCATCCCGGCGCTGATCACCAACAAGTGCGACATCATCATGAGCGGCATGACCATCACCAGCGAGCGCAAGCAGAAGGTGGACTTTTCCGAGCCGTACATGCTGATCGGCCAGACGATTCTGCTGCGCAAGGAGTTGGCCGACAAGGTCAAGTCCTACAAGGACGTGAACAAGCCGGAGTACAAGATCGCCTCCAAGCTGGGCACCACCGGTGAAATCGCCGCCAAGAAACACATCCCCAAGGCGCAATATTTTTCCTACGAAACCGAGGCCGAAGGCGTGATGGAAGTGGTGAACGGCAGAGTCGATGCCTTCGTTTACGACGCTCCCTACAACCTGGTCGCCAACGTCCAGCGCGGCGAGGGCAAGCTGGTGTTCCTGGACCAACCGTTCACCGACGAGCCGATCGGCTGGGCCATTGTCAAGAACGATCCGGAATTCCTGAAGGCGATCAACGACTTTCTGGTCAAGATCAAGCAAGACGGCTCCCACGAAAAACTGTACCAAAAGTGGTTTAAGAACACCCACTGGCTGAAAGAAGTGCAGTAGCCATGTCTCGCAAACGACATGCCGCCCAGTGGCCCTGGCAAGGGCTGCTGGTTGTGATTCTGGTTGGGATGACATTCGGCCTGTGGATAGCGACCAAGCGGGTGAATTACGAGTGGCGCTGGGAGCGGGTGCCGCAGTACTTCTTCTACCAGCATGAGGACGCGCAAACCACGCCGGTCGCCGGCGCGGTAACCCAGATCAGCCCCGAAGGCGCCTATAGCCGCGTGGAAATCGCTCCGGAAGGCGGCGGGCCGCCGGTCGCGATCACGGTGGAAAAAACCCAGGTTGCGGTCGGGGATGCCGTCGCCGAAAGCGACACGGTCGGCGCCAATTTAGAATGGCGGGTCGGGCCGCTGACCCATGGGTTGTGGGTCACCATCTGGATTTCCTTCGTCTCCGGGTTCGTCGGGCTGGTCATCGGGCTGATCACCGGCCTGTGCCGCATCTCGAAAAACCCCACGTTGCGCGGCCTGGCGGTGTTCTACATCGAACTGATCCGCGGCACCCCGTTGCTGGTGCAGATTTTCATCTTCTACTTCTTCATCGGCACCGTGCTGAACCTGGACCGGACCGTCGCCGGCATCGGCGCGCTGGCGCTGTTCGTCGGCGCCTACACCGCCGAGATCATCCGCGCCGGCATCCAGTCCATCCCCAAGGGCCAGACCGAGGCAGCCCGTTCGCTAGGAATGAGCGCCGCCGAAACCATGATCCACATTGTGCTGCCGCAGGCGTTCAAGCGGGTGTTGCCGCCGCTGGCCGGGCAGTTCATCAGCCTGATCAAGGATTCCTCGCTGGTGTCGGTCATCGCCATCACCGATCTGACCAAGAGCGGGCGGGAGATTATCACCTCCAGTTTCGCCACCTTTGAAATCTGGTTCACGGTGGCGATCCTCTATCTGCTGGTGACGTCGGTATTGTCGCAACTGCTGTTCTGGCTGGAACGGAGGTTCGCCCGCAGTGATTGAGGTCAAGAATCTGATTAAGGTGTTCGAGGGCCGCGGCCAGGTGGTGCGGGCGGTGGATGGGGTCTCCACCCAGGTCGCCAAAGGCGAGGTGGTGGTGATCATCGGCCCGTCCGGCTCCGGCAAATCCACCTTCCTGCGCTGCCTGAACGGGCTGGAAGAGTTTGACGACGGGCAGGTGATCATCGACGGCATCGACATCGCCGGCAGCAAGACCAACCTCAACGCGGTGCGCCGCGAGGTCGGGATGGTGTTCCAGCACTTCAACCTGTTCCCGCACAAGACCGTGCTGGAGAACGTCACCCTGGCGCAGCGGGTCGTGCGCAAGCGCAAGGCCGCCGAAGCGCAGGACAAAGCGATGGCGCTGCTGACCAAGGTGGGCATCACCGAAAAGGCTAACGAATACCCGTCCCGCCTGTCCGGCGGCCAGCAACAACGGGTGGCCATCGCCCGCGCCCTGGCGATGGATCCCAAGGTGATGCTGTTCGACGAGCCGACCAGCGCGCTGGATCCGGAAATGGTCGGCGAGGTGCTGGACGTGATGAAGCAACTGGCGCGGGAAGGGATGACCATGGCGGTGGTCACCCACGAAATGGGCTTTGCCCGCGAGGTCGCCAACCGGGTGCTGTTCATGGATTTCGGGCGGATTCTGGAAGACGCCCCGCCGGCGGCATTTTTCACCGCACCCCAGGATCCGCGGGCGCAGACGTTTCTCAAACAGGTGTTGTAATCCCGCCGGTGCTTGCCGGACGGTTTTTTCCCAATCGGCATCCTCCTGAAAGTGACCTCCTGTCGCTCATTCCACCGCCCATTCTGACCATTTCCCGTGACCCCGAAAACCATCGTTCATGTTAAAGCCAGCCCGGTTCAACTCGATGCCGACGTCGGTGGCGAGGATGCGTTCGTCGCCATCATCGGCGCGTGCCTGCGCCACGCCGAAGCCAACCGGCCGGCGGTGTTGGCCGGGCAGATCGAGGGCATTCATCAGATGCGGGTGGCGTTCCGCCGCTTGCGTTCCGGCCTCAAGATTTTCCGCCCGCTGATTCCCCGCGAGGCCAGCGCCACGCAGGTCGAGGACATCCGCTGGCTGAACGGCTTTCTGGGTCCGGCCCGCGACTGGGATGTGTTCCTGGAGGAAGGGATGGCGCCGATGTTCGCCCACTTCCCGCGCAAGCGCGGCCTGTCCCTGTTCCGAATCAAAGCCGAGAGCCTCCGCCAGACTCACCATCGCACCCTGGGCGAGGCGCTGGGCGATCCTCGCTATCGGCAACTGACGCAAGGACTCGCCGCGTGGCTGGACGACCGTGCCTGGCGGGATGGACTGGACGAGGCGCGGCGGGAACCATTGGCGCAACCGGCGCTGGACTTCGCCACGCCGTTGCTCGGTCGCGACCACCGGCGGGTCGTGAAGCAAGGGCAGGCATTCGCCGAGTTGTCCGCCGAAGAGCGGCACGCGCTGCGGATTTGCATCAAGGAACTGCGCTATGCGCTGGATTTCTTCGCCAGCCTTTACCCCACGCCGGCGGTCAAGGCTTATCTGAGCGCGCTGGCCCGCCTGCAAGACAGTCTGGGCATCATGAACGATATCGCGGTGGCGCGCCGGCTGCTGGACGAAGCGCGACTGAGGACCGCTTCCGCCGCCCGTCAGGTCATCGAGGGCTGGTACGGTTGCCGGCTGGACGTCCAGGAACACACTTTCCCCGACCTTTGGCGGGACTTCATGGAATGCGAGCGGCCCTGGAAGGACTGACCCGCAACCATCCCGCGCAGCGGCTACACTTGAGGCTATCGAATCGCGCGCAACACTCGCTCCTACCGGACCCTGCGTTGCATCTTGCCCGATTCCCCGTTCCGATTCCCAAGGAGAACTGCATGAGCGATCTGACGCTAACCCAGCAGTTGACCGAACTGATCACCTCGAAACCGGTCGTGCCCACCGACCTCGAACACGCGACGCTGATGGTGTTGGACGCCATCGCGAACGCGATGGCGGGGCGGGCGAGCGAGCCGGGCGCTATCCTGTTGCGCTGGGCCGAGGCCATCGTACCGACCGACGCCGCGCGCCGCGCCTTTTTGCTCGGGACGCTGACCCATATTCTGGAAACCGACGATCTACACCGGGCCTCGGTGGTCCATCCCGGCTGCGTGGTGGTGCCGGCGGCCTGGGCGGTGGCGGCGCGGGAAGGCATTCGCGGCCATGCCATGCTCCGGGCGGTGCTGTGGGGTTTCGAGGCGGCGACCCGGGTGGGGATGGCGGTCGGGCCGTCCCACTACCGTCTGTGGCACAACACCGCCACTTGCGGTCCCTACGGCTCGGCCATGGCGACGGCGGCGCTGCTGCACCTCGACGCGCCGGCGACCGTTCACGCCCTGGGTAACGCCGGCGCCCAGTCCTCCGGACTCTGGCAATTTCTGGAGGCCGGTACGATGACCAAACACTTGCACGCCGGCCGAGCGGCGGAGGCGGGGGTTCTGGCGGCGGATCTGGCGCGCTACGGCTTCACCGGGCCACCGAAGATGCTGGAAGGCGCCAAGGGCTGGTTCGCCGCCACCTGCCCCGATCCCGATCCCGACGCGGTGGCGCGCGACCCGGACAGTCCCTGGCAACTGCTGCTGACTTCGGTCAAGCCCTGGCCGTCCTGCCGCCATACCCATCCGGCCATCGACGCCGCGCAGGAACTGCGCCGGCGCGTGGTGGCGAGCGTGATCGAGCAGGTGGAGGTGGAAACCTATCCGGCGGCGCTGGATGTGTGTGATCGGCCCTTGCCGCAAAGCGACTACGAGGCCAAATTCTCCCTGCAGCATTGCGTGGCGGCGGCGCTGAGCCGGGAAACCGTGGATTTCGCCGCATTCGCCGAGCCGGCGCGGTTGGAGCTGGCGGAGTTGCGGGAGCGGGTAACCGTGCGGGTGGCGGAACCTTATGCCTTGGCCTATCCACAGTCCTGGGGTAGCGCGGTGACGGTCACGGTGCGCGGCGGCGAACGCCTGACGGTGCGGCGGACTCACGCCAAGGGCGATCCCGAGGCGCCGCTGACCCCCATCGAGATCATCACCAAGGCACGGATGCTGATGATCCACGGCGGGGTCGACAAGCCGGATCGGTTAATCGATGCGATCCTGGCTCTATCCGACGATGAGGCGTTGCCAGAATTGCCTTGAAAGTCATCCCACTACCGCAATGCGGCAAAATTTTGCAATAACGGGGGGATCAGCGGTGGGATAACCAGTTGTTTCTTAAACAAAATGTTGTTTTTTGCCGAAAAACAACGAAAAATAGTATGTTTGCTCTAAATTTCTTGTTAGAATGACACCCGTGTAGCAGGCGTTTCTTCTTCTCCTCTGTCTGCTGCACATCCTCCTTTGGTGGTTTTTGGCCGGGCATCCTTGCCCGGCCTTTTTTCTTTACAGGCTCCGAACCCAGGAGACCGGGTTAGGACAGCGCGCATCGATGCCGCAGCAACACCAGCGACCGACCTTGCACCGGATAGGGGTCCTCGGATGGATGCTGGAAACCCTCGGTCGGCTGGCCGTGGGGCAACGCGGTATCCAGCAACACATCAAACAGCGTTTCATCGCGCAGCGCTGGCAACACGAACGGAATTTCCTCGTGATGCGCGTTGCACAGCAGCAAAAAATCATCATCCCCTAACGCATGACCGCGCTCGTCCCGCTCCTGCAGGCCGGCGCCCGGCAGATACAGCCCCAGACAGCGGGCATAGTCGTGGGTCCATTCCTCGTCGTCGATTTCCCGCCCGGTGGGATTGAACCAGAAAATGTCGCGGACGCCGTCGCCGTGAATGCCCCGGAAGAAATGGCGGCGACGGAAAGTGGGATGCCGCCGGCGGATCTGGATCAGGCGCTGGGTGAAGGCCAGCAGCTCGCGGTTCTCTCGCAACCAGGCGATATCCCAGCTCAGCCAACTGAGTTCGTTATCCTGGCAGTAGGCGTTGTTGTTGCCGCGCTGAGTACGGCCCACCTCGTCGCCGGCCAGCAACATCGGCACGCCCTGCGACAGCAGCAGAGTCGCCAGCAAATTGCGCCGCTGGTGCAAGCGCAGCGCCAGAATCGCTGGATCGTTGGTATCGCCCTCCGCGCCGCAGTTCCAACTGCGGTTGTGCGACTCGCCGTCCCGGTTATCTTCCCCGTTGGCCGCGTTGTGGCGTTCGTTGTAACTGACCAGGTCGTACAAAGTGAAGCCGTCGTGGGCGGTAATGAAGTTGATGCTGGCGTGGGGCCGGCGGCCGTTATGCTCGTACAGATCGGCGGAACCGGTCAGCCGGTAGGCCAGTTCGCCAATCAAGCCGCCCTCGCCGCGCCAGTAGTCGCGCACCACGTCGCGGTATTTGCCGTTCCACTCGCTCCAACCGGATGGGAACCGACCCACCTGATAACCGCCCTCGCCCACGTCCCACGGCTCGGCGATCAGCTTGACCTGGGACAGTACCGGATCCTGCTGGACGATCGCCATGAACGCGCCCGCCTGTTCCACCTCATGCCGACCCCGCGCCAGCGCGGCCGCCAGATCGAAGCGGAAACCATCCACGTGCATCTCGCTCACCCAGTAGCGCAGGCTGTCGGCGATCAGTTGCAACACCCGTGGATGGGCGGTGTTCAAGGTGTTGCCGCAACCGGTGTAGTCCATGTAATAGCGCGGGTGCTCGGGCGCCAGCCGATAATAGCTGGCGTTGTCCAGGCCGCGGAAACACAGGGTCGGGCCGAGATGGTTGCCCTCGGCGGTGTGGTTGTAGACCACGTCGAGGATCACCTCGATCCCAGCCGAGTGCAGGGTTCGGACCATGCTCTTGAATTCGCTCGCCGGATGGTTGCTGGACGGCATAGCGCGGGTCCGGAGCGAAATAGCCGATGGGGCTGTAGCCCCAGTAATTGCGCAAGCCCTTGTCCAGCAGGTGGCGCTCGTCCACGAAATACTGGATCGGCAGCAACTCCACCGCCGTCACGCCCAACGCCTTGAGATAGTCCACCACCGGCCCGCAGGCCAGACCGGCGTAGGTGCCGCGCAGATGGGCCGGCACGTCGGGGTGGCGCATGGTGAAGCCGCGCACGTGCAGCTCGTAGATCAGCATGTCGTGCCAGGGCACGCGCGGCGGCCGATCGTCGCCCCAGACGAAGGCGGCGTCCACCACCTGACACTTGGGCATCCCTGGCGCGCTGTTGCGGGTGTTGAAGCTGAGATCCTCGGTGCGACCGCCGACCCGATAGCCAAACTGGGCATCGCTCCAATGAATCTGGCCGACGATGCTTTTGGCGTAGGGATCGAGCAGCAGCTTGTGAGCGTTGAAGCGGTAGCCCTCCTCCGGCCGGTAGGGGCCATGCACCCGGTAACCGTACAGCAGATCGGGCCGGGCTTCCGGCAGATAGGCGTGCCAGACTCCGCCGGTGCGCTCGCGCAGCGGGATTTGTGCGACCTCGTGCTTGCCCTTGGCGTCGAACAGGCACAGCACCACCTGTTCGGCGTGCTCCGAAAACAGAGCGAAGTTGACGCCCTCTCCGTCCCAGGTCGCCCCAAGCGGATACGGCCGGCCCGGCCAGACGGTCATGGTGGATTGCATTATCGGCGCCCCATCGAAACAGGGATCAGGCGCCAGGCGCAAACCCGACGCCTGACCCCGATCCCTGATTACTCGCTGAAAGACCGCATCGCCGAGGTCACTTCACCCGGTCCGACCACCGTGATGCCGCTTTCGGTGACATGATAGCGGCGGCTGTCCAGCTCGCGGTCGTAGCCGATGCGCGTACCTGCTTCGATCACGTTGTAACCACCGATGATGGCCCGCCGCAACCGGGCTCCGCGTTTGATCCAGACATAATCCTGAATCACGCAATCCTCGATTTCCACGTCGGCCTCGATGATCACTTCGCGGCGAATGATGGTGTTGCGGATCGATGCCTGATGCACCAGCGAGCCGGCGGCGATCACGCTGTTACTGATCGATGCTTCGAGAATGCGCGCCACGGGTCCCTGATAGTTGCTGGAAAAGGTCCGCCATTGCGGGTTGAACACATCGAAGCGCGGCGTCAGGCCCAGCATATCCTGATGGGCGTTGAAATAAGCGTCCAGCGTACCGACATCGCGCCAGTAGGCTGGCTCCTCGTAGGACTTCGTCCCCGGCACCTTGTTGGCGGCGAAGTTATAAGCAAACAATCGATGGGTTTCCTTCAAATCTGGCAACACATTCTGACCGAAGTCATGCTCGCCCCGTTCGTTGGCCGCTTTGAGCGCCTCCACCAGCACCTTGGCGTCGAACAGGTAGTTACCCATCGAGGCATAGGCGCGGGTGGGGTCGGACGGCATCGGCGTCGGGTTGGCGGGCTTCTCCTGGAACTCATTCACCCGGCCGGCGTGGTCGGCGACGATGACGCCGAAACCGCGGGCCTCGTCGATGGGTACCGGCAGGGCCGCCACCGTGACATCGGCTTCCCGCTCCCGGTGGAAATCCACCATCTGCTGGAGATCCATCCGATAGACGTGATCGGCGCCGAACACCAGCACCAGATCGGGATTGTGCAATTGAATCAGGTTCAGGTTCTGATACACGGCATCAGCGGTACCCATGAACCAGTCGCCGCCGCGCATCATCTGGGGCGGCACCACCGTCACGAACTCCTCGTTGCGCATCGGCGACACCACCCAAGCTTTGCGAACGTGTTCGATCAGCGACTGGGATTTGTACTGCACCAGCAGATAGATCGATTGAATGCTGGAGTTGAGCAGGTTGCTGAGCACGAAGTCCACGATGCGGTAGCGGCTGCCGAACGGCAACGAGGGCTTGGAATTGTCGGAGGTCAAGGGACTCAGGCGGGAACCCTCGCCGCCGGCCATTACGAAAGCAAGAATTTTCGGTTGTTTCATCGCGGCACATCCTTCGTTTCGAGTGATAGCACTTCACACAAACCCCCGAGCGGGATTTCAATCCAGTCGGGGCGGTTATCCAGTTCGTAACGTAGTTCGTAGCAGGCTTTTTCCAGGACGAACAGTTCCAGCAGCGCCGCCGCCTGGGCGGGATCAGCCGGATAACCCGGACTGTCCTGGATGGTTTCGGCGTAGCCAGCCAGGAACGCGGCCCGGGTCCGTCGTTCCCAGTCGCCGGCGAACGGGGCGAGCGTCGCCCGAGCGTTGGCGCGTTCGCCGACGGCCTGGCGCAGGGCAACATGCGCGGCGTAATTGAACGAGCGCATCATGCCGACCACGTCCCGCAGCGGTGAATGTTTGCCGCGCCGTTCCGCCAGCGACCGCGACGGCTCGCCCTCGAAGTCGATGACGATCACATCATCCCTGGCCACCAGCACCTGACCGAGATGGTAATCGCCATGGTAGCGGGTCTTCATGGCGCGCGGGGCGCCTAAAACCGGAGGATCGAACCGCGCCATGACCGTGGCGCGAGCCGCCAGCAGGCGTTCGGCCAACGACCGCGCCGGTTCCGGCAACCCTTGCCACGCCGCTTCCAGTCGGTCCAGGGTGACGCCGACCTCGTCCCGGACCCGCGCCAGCCAGCCTGCCACATCGGCTTCGGTAACCGGCTCCGGATCGAAAGCCGGATCGCCGGTCGTTTGCGCCAGCGCCCGGTGCAATTCGCCGGTGCGCCGACCCAGGGTGGCGGCGAACAGCAGATAGAGCGCGTGCGCGTTCTCGCCGGCCCCCCGAACCATCTCCGGCTGTTGCAGGCTATCGTCGAGGAACCGCTTCAAGTAATCCTGCGTGTAGCTCCAGGCGTCGCCCTGATTGGGAACGAAACCCTGGAGCAGGGCCAGGGCGATGATATCGCCCTCTTCGTCCTCGTATTCCAAGGCGCCGGCCAGCGGCGCGGCGTTGGCAAAACCGGCGACATCGGTCAGAAACCGGCCCATCTCCAGTTCCGGATTGATGCCGGACTGCAAGCGGCGATACCCCTTCAGCAACAGTCGGTCACCCAGGGTGATGGTGGTATTGCTGCTGTCCAGCGCCAGCCGGCGGACCGGCAACTGTTCCGGGTGGTCGCCCGCCAGAGCCGCGAGGGCGCGGGTCGCCGAGAACTTCAGCCAGCCGTGTCCCAGTGGGATTCGGGCGCCGTGCGCGATCATCTTGAGCAAGGTCTGGCAAAAACGCTCGTCGGCGAAAGCGTCGTACAACAACCCCATTTTGGCCCGGACCCGAACCTTGGCCAGCGCGTAGGGCCACAGCGCCCGCAAGCCTTCCTCGCCGTCCTGCTCCCAAGCCAGCGCCAGCGGCAACCCATAATCCTGCGGTTCCGGCCGGCCGGCCAGCCAGACCCGCACCCGCGCCAGCAACCATTCGGTCTGATCGGCCCAGATGTCGTATTTCTCGAACTCGACCTTTTCGATCCGTCCGCCCTTGCCGGCGAACCAGCGCTGGGTCGGCAGAAACTCCGGCAACACCTGCCGAACCAGCCGTTCGTTCAGCGCCGCCGCCATCTCTCGCCGGCCGGGCTCGACCAGTTCGGGGAAGAAGCTCTTCCACCCGTGGAACAGCACCAGCACCCGCAATTCCATGCCCGGCAGCTTGTCCTCGTACCAGACCGGCGGCGCGGTCCGGCTCAGCCGGAACCAGTAGAACCCATACCGGGGCAGGGTCAACAGATACGGCATCTCGCCAATCGGCGGAAACACGGTCTGGCCGAGCATCTCCACCGGCGCCAGACCCTTGAAGCCGCTGAGATCGAGTTCCACCGGCTGGGCCGAGCGGGACAGATTGGCCACGCACAGTACGATTTCCTCCCCGAAAACGCGGACATACGCCAAAATCTTGCGGTTGCCAGGCCGCAGCATCTCCAGCCGGCCGCGGCCGAATGCCTTGCAGGACTGGCGCACCGCGATCAGCCGCTTCATCCAGTTCAGCAGGGAAGCCGGCTCGCGCTGCTGCGTCTCGACGTTGACCGCCTGGTAGCCGTAGATCGGGTCCATGATCGGCGGCAGGTACAACAACTGCGGATCGGTGCGGGAAAAACCGGCGTTGCGGTCGGGGCTCCACTGCATCGGAGTACGCACGCCGTTGCGGTCGCCCAAGTAGAAATTATCGCCCATGCCGATCTCGTCACCGTAGTAGACGATGGGCGTGCCGGGCATCGACAGCAGCAGGCTGTTCATCAGCTTGATCTTGCCCGGATCGTTGTCCATCAGCGGCGCCAACCGCCGGCGGATGCCGACGTTGACCCGCATCCGCGGATCGGCGGCGTAGGTGCGGTACATGTAGTCCCGCTCCCGGTCGGTGACCATCTCCAGGGTCAGTTCGTCGTGGTTGCGCAGGAACACCGCCCACTGGCAGGTGTCGGGAATGTCCGGCGTCTGTTCGAGAATCTCGACGACGGGATAGCGGTCTTCCTGGGCGATGGCCATGTACATGCGCGGCATCAATGGGAAATGATAGGCCATGTGGCACTCATCGCCGTCGCCGAAATAGTCGCGCACGTCCTCCGGCCACTGGTTGGCCTCGGCCAGGAACATCCGGCCGTGGTAATGCTGGTCGACCACCGCCCGCATCTGCTTGATCACGGCGTGGGTCTCGGGCAGGTTCTCGTTGTGGGTCCCTTCCCGCACGCACAGATAGGGAATGGCATCCAGCCGCAGGCCGTCCACCCCCAGATCCAGCCAGAACCGCATGACTTTGATCACCGCTTTCACCACCGCCGGATTGTTGTGGTTCAAATCCGGCTGGTGGGAGAAGAAGCGGTGCCAGTAGTACTGCTGCGCCACCGGATCCCAGGCCCAGTTCGAGGTCTCGGTATCGGTGAAAATGATCCGGGTTTCCGGGAATTTCTGGTCGTGATCGTTCCAGACGTAGAAATTCCGTTCCGGCGAACCGGGCGGCGCGCGGCGCGCGGCCTGGAACCAGGGATGCTGGTCGGAGGTGTGGTTGATGACCAGTTCGGTAATCACCTTGAGCCCCCGGGCGTGCGCCTCGCGGACGAAGGCCCGGAAGTCGGCCAGCGTGCCGTAATCGGGATGCACGTTTTGGTAGTCGGAAATGTCGTAGCCGTCGTCCCGCAGGGGCGAAGGATAAAAGGGCATGAGCCACAGGGTATCCACCCCCAAATCCTGGAGGTAGTCCAATCGCTGGATCAAGCCCCGGAAATCGCCGATACCATCCTGGCTGCTGTCGCCAAACGCCTTGACGTGCAGTTGATAAACGATGGCATCCTTGTACCAGAGGGGGTCGTCCGTGCCGACCCAGCCCTTGGGTTGACGGCTCATGCGCCTTTCCTCAACCGTCGAAGGTATCGAAATCACGCTCGGTGTGCAGGCTGCTGCGAATGCGGAACACATGCGCCGGCATCCGGTGCGGGTTCAGTTCCACATAGTTGCGCGGTCCGTTCCACAGGTAATGAGCGCCGGTCAGCAGGTCGTGGACCTGGAACGGCTGATGCGGGTCCACGTTCAGCGTCGCCAGATCCAACTGGGTCATGCCGGCCTGGGTGTAGTTGGGATCCAGGTTCACCACCACCAGAATCACGTTGGCGCCATTGGCGGTCGCCTTGCTGTAGCAGATGATCTGCTCGTTATCCATGGGATGGACGCGCAGGCTTCCGTTGGCGTGCAGCGCTGGATTGCGCTTGCGGATGCGGTTCACCAGGGCGATAAAATCGCGCAGGCTGTTCGGCCCGTCCAGTTCCTGGAAATCGCGGTAGCGCAACTGGTATTTCTCGGAATCGAGATATTCCTCGCTGCCGTGCTTGACCGCGACGTGTTCCATCATCTCGTAGGCCGGGCCGTAGATGCCGTAGTTGGCGGTCATGGTCGCGGCCATCACCAGCCGGGACATGAACATCGGCCGGCCGCCGAATTGCAGGGCCTCGGTCAGAATGTCCGGAGTATTCGGCCAGAAGTTGGGCCGGAAGTACTCGTGACCCTCGGTCTGGGTCAGTTCGGTCAAGTACTCGGTCAGTTCCCACTGGGTGTTACGCCAAGCGTAGTAGGTGTAGGACTGGGTATAGCCCAGCTTGGCCAAGCGGTGCATCACCTTGGGCCGGGTGAAGGCTTCGGCCAGGAAGATGGCGTTCGGCGTGGTCTTTTTGATCTCGCCGATCAGCCATTCCCACATCGCAAACGGCTTGGTGTGGGGATTATCCACCCGGAAGATGCGCACCCCCTGCTCGATCCAGAACTCGAAGATGCTCTTGATTTCCTCCCACAGCGCCTTCCAGTCGCTGGTTTCGAAGTTGAACGGATAGATGTCCTGATATTTCTTGGGCGGGTTCTCGGCGTACTGCACCGTGCCGTCCGGCCGCCAGCGGAACCAGTCGGGATGCTGCTTGACGTAGGGATGATCCGGCGCGCATTGCAGGGCGATGTCCAGGGCGATGTCGATGCCGTGTTCGCGGGCCTTTTGCACCAGTTGGCGGAAATCCGCCAGCGTGCCCAGTTCCGGCAGGATAGCCTTGTGACCGCCTTCCGCCGCGCCGATGGCCCACGGGCTGCCGACGTCGTCGGGACCGGGCGTGAGCGTGTTGTTCTTGCCCTTGCGATTGACCCGGCCGATGGGATGGATCGGCGGGAAATACAGCACGTCGAAGCCCATGGCGGCGATGCGCGGCAGCCAGGCCTCGCAGTCCTTGAAGGTGCCGTGCTTGCCCGGAACCGGGCTGCACGAGCGCGGAAACAGTTCGTACCAGGTGCTGAAGCGGGCGCGTTCGTCCTCCACCACCACACCCAAGACCTTGCCGTAGTCCAACGCCAGCCCACGGTCGGCGTGACGTTGCATCAGCCGGGCCAGCTCCTCGTCCAACCCCAGTTGTCGGCGGTATTGCAGATCCTGCGGCCCCGCCAGTTCCCCGGCGCGCTGGGCCAGCCAGACAGCATCCACACCGGTCGCCCGCTGGCTGGCTTTCTTGGCCAGTTCCGCGCCCACCCACAGGGACAGGGTGATGTCCTCGGCCTGCACCCAGCGGCCCAGATCGTGCCGCCAGGACTTGAAGGCGTCCACCCAGGCGGTCACGGTATACTCATAGCGGCCCAGTTCGAGCACCGGGAACTCGCCGCGCCAGCGGTCGTTGACCAGGAAGCGCATGGGAATTTCCTGCCAAGCAGCGTCGCCGGCCTTGCGATATTGCAGAAGGCAGGACAGCGAATCATGGCCGTCGGTAAACACATCGGCCTCGACCACCACGGTCTCGCCCGCGGTGCGCTTGATCGGCGAAGCGGCCGCCGTCGATCTCGGGAGTCACGCCTTCGATGATCACCCGCTTGCGGCCGTCCACCCCCGACGGGTCGGCTTTCGGTTCCGGCGGGGCGACCGGCTCGGCGAGAGCCGCTTTCGGAGCGCTCGCGACTGCGGTGGGTTTAGCGACCGCCGGTTTCTCGGTTTTTTCGGGTTTACCCTGTTGGCCAGGATCCGCCAGCGAATTGTTCGACATACCGAATACCCTCGTTAGTATTTTATTGGGTTTATCCGCGCGCCTATCGTCATCGCGACCGCGGGCAACCGGCCTGCTGCCGTTCGGGGGCCTGAAGTGGTAAAGTTGCCGCCCGAATTCGGGTCGTCCGCGCGGCGGCCGGCCAGTTGGGTATTTATCCCCCCCTATTATGACGGTTTTTTGTGGTTGTGCCCAAACCTCAACTGATTGGCGAGTTGCCCTTGCCGAGGATCTCCCTGATGAGTGAATTGCAACAAATGATTGAGGACGCTTTCGAGCGCCGTAGCGAACTCGACGCCGCCTCGGCGCCACCCGCCCTGCGCGAGGCGGTCGAGGAGACGCTGGGCCTGCTGGAGCTGGGCCGGGTTCGGGTCGCCGAACCGCGCGATGGCGCCTGGACGGTCAATACCTGGTTGAAAAAAGCAGTGTTGCTGAGTTTTCGCCTGAACGAGAGCACGATCATCCGCGACGGCTACACCAATTACTTTGACAAGGTGCCGCCCAAGTACGCCGAATACGGCGAGAACGACTTTCTGGCCGCTGGGGTGCGGGTGGTGCCCCCGGCCGCCGCCCGGCGCGGCTCCTATATCGCCTCCGGCGTGGTGCTGATGCCGTCCTTCGTCAACATCGGCGCCTACGTCGATTCCGGGACCATGGTGGACACTTGGGCCACGGTGGGCTCCTGCGCCCAAATCGGCAAGAACGTGCATCTGTCGGGCGGGGTCGGGATCGGCGGGGTGCTGGAACCGTTGCAGGCCAGCCCCACCATTATCGAGGACGACTGCTTTATCGGCGCCCGTTCCGAAGTGGTCGAGGGCGTGATCGTCGAACGCGGCTCGGTGGTCTCAATGGGGGTCTACATCGGCCAGAGTACCAAGATCTACAACCGGCTGACCGGCGAAGTGAGTTACGGACGGATACCGGCCGGTTCGGTGGTGGTGCCCGGCGCCCTGCCCGCTCCCGACGGCAGCCACAGCTTGTACTGCGCGGTCATCATCAAGCAGGTGGACGAGAAAACCCGTGGCCGGGTGGGTCTGAATGAGTTGCTGCGGGACTGAAGGTTTCAATCGGTGAATCGCTGACAAACTCATGCGCCTGCAACATCCCCACGACCATTTCGTGCGCGAATTCTTCAGCGAACCGGCGCGCGCTCGGGAGTTCCTGAGCGCCGTGCTGCCGGCGGCGCTGGCGGACACTCTGGACTGGGCGCACTTGCGCGGCGAACCGGCTACCTTCATTGACGAAAATTTGCGCGAGCAGCATTCCGACCTGCTGTTTTCGGTTCCCACCCGAGCCAGCGAACCGCAACAGGTCTATCTGCTGTTCGAGCATAAATCAGCCTTGGACCCGCGACTATCGCGGCAATTGCTGGGCTATCTGGCGCGGATTTACGCCGCGCAAAACATACCGGCGCCGGTAATCGCGCTGGTGTTCTACCATGGCGACGCGCCGCACCCGCCTGGACGGCGGTTCGTGGATGACCTGTCGCTGTCCCCGGAACGGCGGGCGATTTTCCAGCCCTACCTCCCGGACTTCGGCTATGTGCTGTTCGACCTCGCCCGCACCAAACCCCGAGCGTGGGGATCACTGGCGTTACGGGTGTTTCTGGCGGCGTTGGACAGCGTCCGCAACCCGGACCCCGCCCGGCTCGCCGGCGTGCTGCGACTGGCGGATCAGTTGCTTCGGGAACCCGAAAGCACCCGCATCGTCCATGCGTTATTGGTCTATCTGTTCCAGGTGACGGATTTGAACCCGGCACAATGGCGGACCTTGTTGGCCCCGCCGCTGTCGCCGGCTCTGGAGGCAACCATGATTTCCACCGCACAACAACTGTTTGATCAAGGCAAGATCGAGGGCAAGATCGAGGGCAAGATCGAGGGAGATGAGGCAAGATCGAGGGCAAGATCGAGGGCAAGATCGAGGGCGAAACGCTGTTTCTGGAACGCCTGCTCCAGGCCAAATTCGGTCCATTGCCTAATAGAAATCATTGAGATTAAAGATATTCCTGAGATAAGAACATTAGGGCGTTTCATATTGTTTGATGGTTAGTTATTTCCTGCATTTAAAAACATGGAATGGGCCCAATATACTTCCAAGTGCCAAGCCTTGAAGATGCATTTAGCTTATGAACTTAATCGCATGATTCCTGTACAATTTATGAGTAGTGAAGCGAATTATTCCGAGCGAAAAGTGTTCATGGAATTGCTGGAAGCCGGGGTGACCTATATCACGGACCGGGGTTATCTTGCTTTTGATATTTTTCAACAAGTTACGGAAAAGCAAGCGTTTTTTATTACTCGTATTCGCTACAATATGCGAGCATCTATTCAAACGGTACTGGAGGTGAATATTCCCGAATCATGGAACTTTTACCTTTCAGAAGTCACCGATGCGCTCGTTATTTTTTCAGGTGATAAATCGAAAGTGACTTATCGTTTAGTTTGTTTTTATGTTTTTGGTGAATGGTATCGAATTACTCCCCGGCTATCAACGCCGGATTGCGGATGCCAGTCCAGAGACGCTGCTATCGTGGGGCGAACGGCTGCTGACGGCCACCACGCTGGCGGAAGTCTTCGCCGATACCCATTAGCCAGCGGGCCGAGACTGCGCATCCATGTCTGCCACTTTGAATCTTGCCATCGATCTGATCCAACGGCCCTCGGTCACTCCCGAAGACGCCGGCTGTCAGGCGGTATTGATCGCCCGGCTGGAAGCGCTCGATTTCCGGGTGGAACGATTACGGTTCGGCGAGGTGGATAACTTCTGGGCGCGATTCGGCGACCGCGAGCCGTTGTTCGCTTTCGCCGGCCATACTGACGTGGTCCCGCCTGGCCCGCTGGCGCAGTGGCAATCGCCGCCGTTCGCGCCGGAGATCCGCGACGGTTATCTCTACGGACGCGGCGCGGCGGACATGAAAGGCAGCCTGGCGGCGATGATCACCGCCTGCGAGCGATTTCTCGCCGCCCATCCCCAGCCGCGCGGCTCCATCGCTTTTCTGATCACCAGCGATGAGGAAGGCATGGCGGTCGACGGTACGGTCAAGGTGGTGGAACGGCTGGAGGCCCGTGGCGAAAAGATGCGTTGGTGTCTGGTGGGGGAGCCGTCCAGCACCACCCAACTGGGCGATACGATCAAGAACGGCCGGCGCGGTTCACTAAACGGCCGGCTGCTGCTGCGCGGCATTCAGGGTCACGTCGCCTATCCGCATCTGGCCCAGAATCCGATCCACGCGGTCGGCGCCCTTCTCACCACGCTCGCCGACGAAGTCTGGGATCAGGGCCACGCGTTTTTCCCGCCCACTTCGTTCCAGATTTCCAATCTCCATTCCGGTACCGGCGCGGTCAACGTCATTCCCGGCGATCTGGAGATGTTGTTCAACTTCCGTTTCTCGCCGGCGGTGACGGTCGAACAGCTTCAGGAACGCACCCGGCTGATCGTCGAAACCGCCCTGCTGAACGAAGAGGTCAAGACCGGCCAGGTATTCCAATACGAGCTGGCATGGAGCCTGTCCGGTCCACCGTTCTTTACCCCGCCCGGCGACTTGGTAGCCGCCGCCGTCGCCGCGATCCACACCGAAACCGGGTTCGACCCACAACTCTCCACCAGCGGCGGCACTTCCGACGGCCGTTTCATTGCCCCCACCGGCGCGCAGGTCATCGAACTCGGTCCCCTCAACGCCACCATCCACAAGATCGACGAGCGGGTTTCCGTCGCCGATCTGGAACGGTTAAGCCGAATTTACCAGGACGTGCTGAGCCGGCTGCTGGGTTAAACTGCATACCAGCAGAGTGACCTGATACCGACCCTTCTCCATCAGGATCAGGCCAGCGATAAAATCCGAGTTGCGCGCAATGCGGGCGCAACTCGGAATCCGTCATTGATCAAACCGCCATCCACGGGAGGACAAACCCATGCAACAGCGCGAACTCGGCAACACCGGATTGATGTTCAGGGCCATTGGCTTGGGCGCCATGCCCCTCTCTATCAGCGGACGGCCGGACGAAGCCCAAGCGTTCGCGGTCATCGAAGCGTTTGTCGCCGGTGGTGGCGATTTCATCGATACCGCGAACGTGTACTGCCTGGACGATGACGACATCGGTCACAACGAACGACTCATTCGCCAGACGCTGGACCAGATCAACATGAGCGAGAAGGTGATGGTCGCCACCAAAGGTGGGCTGCGCCGCCCCGGCGGGGCCTGGGTGGTGGATGGCGATCCGGACTGGCTGCGGCTCTCCTGCGAGCGCAGCTTGCAGGCGCTGCAAACCGATTGCATCGGCCTGTACCAACTGCACGCCGTCGATCCCAAGGTGGATTTCCGCCGCTCGCTGGAAGCGCTGGTCGCGCTGAAGGAGGAAGGCAAGATCCGCTATCTCGGTTTGTCCAACGTCAGCCCCGCGCAACTGGAACAGGCGCTCGACTTCACGTTGATCGCGTCGGTGCAGAATCACTGCAATCTGTTTGACAAGCGGGATTTTCGCAACGGCCTGATCGACCTGTGCCGGGCGCGGCACATCACCTACATCCCCTACAGCCCGGTGGGCGGGCATCACGGTCACGTCCGTCTCAGCCAGGAACCCCTGCTGCAACAGCTTGCCGCCAAATACCAGGCTTCGCCGCACCGCATCGCCCTGGCCTGGCTGCTGCACAAGGGCCGGCACATCCTGCCGATCCCCGGCGCCAGCAAGGCGGCCAGCATCCGCGACAGCCTGCGAGCGACGGATTTGAAGTTGAGCGCCGAGGATATCGCCGCGCTCGACCGGCTGCCCGATCAATGACCGACGGACCAGCGCGGTAGCGCACGCCGTCGTCGGAGAAAAATGGCGGCGGTTCGCATCGACGCGCCCGCTACGTCGGTCGGGGATACCTTGCCCAGGAGGGAATGTCATGGCGCTTAAGTCCTCGTTTCGACTGCCCAATTCCCTGCGGATGGGCCTGCCGATCGCCTTGCTGGTGGGCCTGCTCACCAGCGCGCTAGCCTGGTTTCAGGTCGAACGCGAACGCCGAACGATTTGGAGGAAATGGACCGACGCGCCTACGTCCTTGCGCATCAAGTGGCGTACTCGGTGCAAGCGGCGCTGCAACTGCCCGATCCCGAGGCGACAACGACGCTGGGTTCCATGTTGGAAGGCTACCGACGACTGGTTGGATTGGCGATCTACCGACTGGACGGTCGGTTGGTCGCCGCCGGCAAGGGCGTGACGGACTTCGCCGACGCATTGAATCAAACCGTCGGCCTGGCCCTGAAAGGATCGAAGGACATCATCGAAACCCGGCGCGCGGCCGATACCCACATCCACATTCTCGCCTCGGTGATTCGCGCGCCGGATGGCCAACCGCAAGGCGCGCTGGCAGTGGTCCACGACTTGGTGCAACTGGATGAACGGGCCACCGGCCGGTTGGTGCAATTCGGCTTCTGGATCGGCTTGGTCACTCTGTTGCTGCTGACGCTGGTCGTCGCGGGTACCTGGCTGCTGTACGACCGCTCGCTCAACCGGTTGGCGGAATGGATGCGGCAGGTGCGCATTGGCGACGATGTCGAAGCGCCGCCGATCCCACTGCCTTTCGCGCGGCTGGCCAACGAAAGCGACCGGCTGGCCTCTTCGCTTCGAGTCGCCCGCCTGGCGCAGCAGGCCCAAGCGCGAGCGGTCATGCACGCGACTAACGCCTGGACCCGCGACCGGCTGCGCGCCCATGTCGTGGACTGCCTGCGTGGGGGCCAATTGCTGGTGATCAGCAACCGCGAGCCCTACCGCACGAACTGCGCGATGGCAAGCCACGGCTGATCGTGCCGGCCGGCGGGCTGGTCACTGCGCTCGATCCTGTGTTGCAAGCTTGCGGCGGAGTCTGGGTCGCGCACGGTTCCGGCGAGGCCGACCGACAGATGGTCGATGCGCGAGGCCGGCTGGCGGTGCCACCGGACGATCCCACCTACACCCTGCGGCGGGTGTGGCTGACCCGGGAAGAAGAGCAGGGGTATTACTACGGCTTCGCCAACGAAGGCCTGTGGCCGCTTTGCCATCTGGCCCACGAGCGACCGATCTTCCGGGCTGGCGACTGGGAACATTACGTGCGCGCCAACCGCCGCTTTGCCGAGGCGGCGCTGGAGGAAGCCGGCTCCGGCCCGGCGGTGGTGCTGGTGCAGGACTATCAGATGGCGCTGGTCCCCCGCTTTCTGAAGGAGGCCCGCCCCGAGCTGGCGGTCGGCATCTTCTGGCACATCCCCTGGCCCAATCCGGAAGCGTTCCGCATTTGTCCCTGGGGCGCTGACCTGCTGCGCGGCATGTTGGGCGCCGACCTGATCGGCTTCCACCTCCAGCAGCACTGCAACAACTTCCTCGACACCGTGGACCGGATGATCGAGGCCCGGCTGGACTGGGATCATTTCGCGGTGGAACTGCAAGGCCACGCCTCGCGGGTGCGGCCGTTCCCGATCAGCGTCGAAAGCTGGGCCGAGCGCCACGTGGCGACCGGCGGCGCTCTGATCCAGCAGATCGCCGAACTGCGGGAACGATACGAACTGGGCAAGGTCCGGGTCGCGGTCGGCGTGGATCGCATCGATTACACCAAGGGCCTGACGGAACGGTTCCGCGCCGTGGCTCGGTTCCTGGAGCGCTACCCGCAATACCGGGAACAATTCACCTTCGTGCAACTGGGCGCGCCCAGTCGCACCCACATCCCCCGCTATCGCAATTACATCAACGAACTGGAAGCGCTGGCTGACGACATCAACTGGCGCTTCCAGACCGAGTCCTGGAAACCGATCCGCTTCCTGGTCGGCCACCACGACGGCGCCATGGTTTACGCCTTCCTGCGCATGGCCGAGATCGGCATCGTCAGTTCGCTGCACGACGGCATGAATCTGGTGGCCAAGGAATTCGTCGCCGCCAAGCCGGATCTCGACGGGGTGTTGATCCTGTCCGAGTTCGCCGGGGCGGCGCGCGAATTGGGCGATGCCCTGATCATCAATCCCTACGACACCGAGCAGTTCGCCGAGGCGATCCGGCGGGCGCTGGAGATGACGCCGGAGGAGCGGGAGGCGCGGATGAGTCGGATGTGGCGGCAGGTCGAGGAAAACAACATTTACCGCTGGGCCGCCAATTTCCTGGCCGATCTCATCGCCGTACCGGTCTCGACCCCACCCCCGCAGGAAGCCGCCTGATGCCGCCAGCAAGCCCGAACATTTTGCAACGGCTGATCGCCGCCTACCGGCGGGACGAACGCCTGGTCCTGGTCTTCGACTACGACGGAACGCTGACCCCGCTGGTCGCGCATCCCCGCCTGGCGCATCTCGATCCCGCCCTGCGTGACATCCTGGCCCGGCTGGCCGCGACGCCGCGCGTCGCGGTCGGCGTGGTCAGCGGCCGGGGACTGGACGACCTCATCGGCATGGTCGGCCTGGAGGGACTGAGCTACGGCGGGTCCACCGGACTGGAACTGGAACTGGCCGGGGAGCGCCTCATTCCCACCGAAGCGCTGGCAAACCGCGTCCTGCTCGAATCCCTGAGCGCCGCCTTCGAACAAGGGCTGGCCGCCTATCCGGGCGCCTGGGTGGAAAAAAAACCGTTCGGGTTTACCGTCCATTATCGCCAAGTCGCCCCCCATCATTTCGAATCCATTCTGATTCAGACGTTTTCACTGCTGAGGCCGCATCTCGCCAGCCTGCACGTTCTGAACGGGCCGATGGCCATCGAGGTGGTGCCGGCCATCGAACGGGACAAGGGCACGGCGCTGCGGGCCATCGTCGCCCACGGCGGCGCGGAACCGGCGACCGTGTTGTTTGCCGGCGATGCGCCCAACGACGCGCCGGCCCTGGCGGCGGCGGCGGAACTGGGTGGCATCGCCCTGGGGATTGGACCGGAGCCGCTAGCGGCGGCGACCCATCGCCTGCCCGATCCCGCCGCCCTGACCGAGTTGTTGGCGACGCTGGCCGATGCCCTGACCTCCGTCCGCGCCAGCCTCTAAACCCGCGCCGCGCCGATGGAACTTCCCCTGGACTTCGCCACTATCCTGCTGCTGGGCATCGCTGCCTTGCTGGCCGGCTTCATCGACGCCATCGCCGGGGGCGGCGGGATGCTGGTGATGCCGGCGCTGCTGAGTACCGGGATGCCGCCACATCTGGTGGTCGGCACCAACAAGCTGGTCGGCACTTTCGGCACCTTCAGCGCCTCGCTGACTTTCATCCGCAAGGGGTTGTTCCAGCCGACGCTGTGGTGGGCGATGAGTTTCGGCACCTTTGTTGGCGCGCTGCTGGGGGCGATGCTGATCTACCTGATGAGCGCCGGCACGCTGAAAAAGCTGCTGCCGCTGGCGATCCTGCTGGCGGCGGCCTATCTGATCTGGCCGCGCCGCGCCCGGCCATCCAGCGCCCCGGAACCACCGCTGACGCCTCACGCCGTGCGGCGCGGGATCAAGCTGGCGACCGGGGGACTGATCGGCTTTTACGACGGCTTCATCGGCCCCGGCACCGGCGCGTTCTGGATGACGGCGGCGATGAAGCTGTTCCGGCTGGATCTGGTAGCCGCCGCCGGCGTGGCCCGGTTCATGAACTTCATCAGCAATCTCACCGCCCTGCTGACCTTCATCGTCCTCGGCAATATCGACTACACCATCGGCCTGAGCATGGGCGTGTTATTGATGCTCGGCGCGTTCGTCGGCGCCCACAGCGCGATTCGCTACGGCGCGCCGTTTATCCGGCCGGTGTTCCTGTTGGTGGTGGTACTGATGGCCGGACGGCTGCTGGTGGCGAGTTGATTTGTGTGGGAACCCGCCTGCTCGGTGCGTATCTCATCGGCTGGCGAGTCCCGCGGCGACATCGCGGAACGAGGCCAGCGCCGCTTCCAGGTGGTCGATGATCTCTTGCGCCAGCACCTCCGGCGGCGGCAGATCGTCCAGATTGTCCAAGCTATCGTCCTTGAGCCAGAAAATATCCAGGCTGGCCTTGTCGCGGGCGATCAGGTCCTGGTAGGGGAAGTACCGGAACCGTTCGGTTTCCTGGCGCTCGTGCCGGTTTTCCGGGTGGTAGCAGGCGATGAAGTCGCGCAGGTCGTCAACCTTGAGCGGCTTGGTCTTGAGGGTGAAATGCTGGTTGGTGCGCAGGTCGTAAATCCACACCCCCTGAGTATGCACCCGGCCATCCTTCGGTTTGGCATCGAAAAACAGCACGTTGGCCTTGACGCCCTGGGCGTAGAAGATGCCGGTCGGCAGGCGCAGCAGGGTATGCACGTCGCAGGTTTCCAGCAGCTTGCGGCGAATCTTCTCGCCCGCCCCGCCTTCGAACAGCACGTTGTCCGGCAGCACCACGGCGGCTTTGCCGTGGTCCTTCAGGATGGTGACGATGTGTTGCAAGAAGTTGAGCTGCTTGTTCGAGGTGGTTTCCCAGAAGTCCTGCCGCTCGTAGGTCAGCGCGTCCCGGTCTTCCTCGCCTTCCGCGTTGGTGATGGTCATGCTGCTCTTCTTGCCGAAGGGCGGATTGGCCAGCACGTAGTCGAAGCGTTGGCCGGGATCGGCGATCAACGCATCCGTCCGCTCGACCGTCGGTTCCCCGTCCAGGTCGCCGATGTTGTGCAGGAAGAGATTCATCAGGCACAGCCGGCGCGTGCCGGGCACGATCTCGTTGCCGTGGAAGGTCTGGTGGCGGAGAAATTCCTTTTGCCGCCGGTCGAGAGGGTTGCCGGGTCGGGTGAGCCAGTGGTAGGCGCCGAGGAAAAAGCCGCCGGTGCCGCAAGCGGGATCGGCGATGGTTTTCAGGGGTTCGGGCCGCACGCATTCCACCATCGCCTGAATCAGCGGCCGGGGCGTGAAGTATTGCCCGGCGCCGCTCTTGGTGTCTTCGGCGTTCTTCTGGAGCAAACCTTCGTACAAATCGCCCTTGGTATCGGCATCCAGGCTGATCCAGTTTTCCGCGTCGATCATTTGCACCAGGCGCGAGAGCTTGGCCGGGTCCTGAATCTTGTTCTGCGCCTTGAAGAAGATGGCGCCCAACATGCCGGTTTCCCGCCCCAGCTTGTTCAGGATCGCCAGGTAGTGCGCCTCCAGCGGCGCGCCGGTTTTGCCGGTGAGGCTGGACCAGTCGTAGCCCTTCGGAATGTGGGTGTCGCGGTGGTAAGGTTCCTGGGCGTATTCGTGGGCGAGCTTGAGGAACAGCAGGTAGGTGAGCTGTTCCAGGTAGTCGCCGTAGCCCACGCCGTCGTCGCGCAGGGTGTGGCAGAAGTTCCAGACTTTCTGGATGAGGGCGCTGCTGTTCATTCTTTAATCTTCGCGGTGTGGCAGGCGGGCCTGCGCGGATTCGATAGCGGCATGCAAACGTTCGTGCAGAACCTCGCGCGGCGGCAATACCGTCAAGTATTCGGCGACGTGGATACCAGAAGCCCCCAACTCCAACAGTTCCACTTGTTCGGTGTTCTTTTCTGCGCACAGGATGATGCCCAGCGGGGACAGTTCGTCCGGCTGGCGTTCGTATTTGTCCAGCCAGCGCAGGTACAGCTCCATCTGGCTCTTGTAGGCGTGCTTGAAACGGCCCAGCTTCAGCTCGACCACCACCAGCCGCTTGAGGCAGCGGTTGTAGAACAGCAGGTCGATGTAGAAATCATCGCCATCGAGTTGGATGCGCTTTTGCCGAGCCACGAAGGAGAAGCCCGCGCCCAGTTCGAGTAGAAACCCTTCCAGTTCGCGCAAGATGGCGTCTTCCAAGTCGCGCTCGACGTAGCGGTCGTTCAAGCCCAGAAAATCGAGAACGTAGGGGCAGGGCAATCGCATTAAAAGTTGTCATTATTTAAGTACTACTAATCCAATTTACTGGCATTTTTTCAAAGATTAATGAGTGAAACAACTGAAACTCAACCAACTTTGGACGATGCTGGCTTGGGTGGCTTGCGATTTAAAGCACATCCGAGGCGCTTATTGAAAATTAAGTCCAATTTCGCCAAAATATTTAACAAATTTCATACGATTGTATCATAATATTATCAAATTTTAATGCGATTGCCCTGAACGTAGGGGTCTTTCAGCACCAATGCGGGTGCGAGGTCGCCCGACCGCCGCAAGGTATAGTCTTGTCAATTGAGAACTATACATTCAATCGCGTGTTTAATCATAAGTTTATGATTTATAAAGATAAATACTAATTTAGCCTGAGTCATGTATAGATCATAATTGGCGACACTATATCAAGTTCCTGCCGGATCAGTTCGTCAGGCTTTTTGGATAGCGCCGTGCGTTCGTAGAGCATGGAATCGATACGCTCGCGCAGGGTGCGCACGCTCCAGCCTTCGACGCGACACATCTCCGCGTAAAACTCGCGCTGCAAGGGCTGCTTGAGCGGCAGCAGTTCGCGGAAATGCGACCAACTCAATTGTCGCATCAGTGTCGCGACTATCTGTTCGTTGGGAAATGCCTCGGCAAATTGGATCATGCGGCGCAAATTTTTCTCGGCAAATCCACGCCCGTATTCGCCCACCAATTGTCGCGACAGTGTCGCGACAATTGTTTCCCCATAGCCCGCCCGTTCATCGCCCAGCATTTCGGACCGGATGCGCTTGCCGATGCGCCAGTACATCAAAGTCAGGCTGGCGTTGACCGCTACCGCCGCCGAGCGACGCGCTTCCTCGATCAACCGTCGCAGATCGGCCAGTAACGGCGCGGCTTCTGACGCGGGAGTGAGCGGCGCGGATGGCTTTTGCTTGCTCATGTTTCCCTTCACCTTTCTGCGTCCGCCGCGCTGCTTGGAGGGTGAATCAAAGATGCCGACTTGTTCGGCGTTATATTCGTGTGGACGAGCTTGAGGAACGGGCGTAACCAGTCGAGCGCGGGGTAACCGGTCGGTGGGGTAGGCCGGGGTGGAAAGGGTGGTGGGCTCCTTGCCCGGTGGGGCCGGACACGGGTAGATTGAGGTCATCGAAAACACCATCACCCGAGGAACCCACCGATGACGATGAGGTGGCCGTTGCCCGTGGAAGGCAAGCTGTTGGATGTGGCGGCGCGCGTCGCGCAGCTGACGGGATTCGTGTCCGATGCCGCGCGGGACGGTTTGCCGGCGCACGAACTGGAACGCGGTTTGTGGCAATCCCTGCTGCAATTGGGCCATGACCTGCAAGCGATCTATTTCGCCCTGGCCGGTGATGGAGACTGTGGCGAGACGTTGCAACTGGCCGACGGGCGGGTGGTGAAGCGCTTGCCCGAACCGCATGGCCGGCCGTATCGGTCGATCTTCGGGGATTTTGCCCTGGACCGGGTGGTGTACGGGACGCGAGAAGGCCAGTGCATCGAGGCGGTGCCGTTGGATGCGCGGCTGGGGCTGCCGGAAGGCCGATGCTCGTATGTGCTGCGGGACTGGAATCAGGCCTTGGTGGTAGAGAATCCCTACGCCCAAGTCGATGCGGTGTTGGCACGGATTCTGGGTCTGAAACAGTCGGTTGCGAGCCTGGAGACGATGACGCAGACCCTGGCCGGGGCGGTGGCGGGCTATGAAGCCGCTCGGCCGGCGCCGGCGCCGGCGACGGGCCAGCAGATCGTGGTGTTGAGCGCCGACGGTAAGGGCGTCCCGTTGCGCAAGCCGGCCGATGCGCCGGCCATCGCCGCCCACGACCACGCCCGGGGACCGAAGCCCGACCGCAAGAAAATGGCCGTGCTGGGCGCGGCGTATCAGATCGAGCCCCACGTGCGGACCCCACTGGCGGTGGTCGAAGCGCTGTTTCGGGATCCCGCCGCCCCGGCGCCGGTAGATCGGACCGGACCCCGCCGGCCCGTCCCCCACGAGAAGCGGGTGTGCGCGGTGCTGCCGGTGGCCGCCGCCGTGGCCGAGGCCCTGGCCCCGCCGCGCCCGGTCGAGGTGGTCTTCCCCTGGTTGCAAGCCGAAGCTCGCCGCCGCGACCCCGACCACCACCACTCCTGGGTCTTGTTGATGGATGGCCAAACCTCCCTGTGGGACGCCGCCGCCGCGACCCTGGGCGACGCACCGCGCGTGGAAATCCTCGACCTGCTGCATGCCACCGGTTACCTCTGGGAAGCGGTGCATCTGTTTCACGATCCCGGCAGCGACCTGGCCCTGAAGTGGATGAAAGTGCTGACCCTGGGGCTGTTGAGCGGGATGGGGACCGGGGTGATCTGCTGGCTGCAACACCTCGCCGAGCAGAGCGAGCTGCCCGCCGCCACCCGTAGCCGGCTGGCGGAGATTCACGGTTATTTCGACCGCCACCGCGACCGCATCCACTACGATCGGTACCTCGCCGCCGGCGACCCCATCGCCTCCGGCGCGATCGAAGGGGCCTGCCGCCACGTCGTTAAGGACCGGATGGAGCGGGCCGGGATGCACTGGACTCTCCCCGGCGCCCAAGCCCTGTTGAACCTTCGCTGCGTGGCCCTCAACGACGAGTGGGAGCCGTTCATGAATCATCACATCCAAAGCGAAACCGCGCGCCTCTACGCGAACATCCCCATCAAACCCAAATCCGCTCATCTTCGCCTGGTCGCCTGAGCGGGGGGCGCGCTCGACTGGTTACGCCCTTGAGGAACAGCAGATAGGTGAGCTGTTCCAGGTAGTCGCCATAGCCCACGCCGTCGTCGCGCAGGGTGTGGCAGAAGTTCCAGACTTTCTGGATGAGGGCGCTGCTGTTCATTTTGGTAGTTCCATAGCATCACTTCCCCAAGTACGTCCTATTGCGCGTCTTCCCGGAGAAGAGCGCGGAAGCCGGCTTGCTCGAAATGGCGGTCAAACGTGAGGGCTTCAGTTAGCCCTCGCTGCCGCATGATAATGAAGGATGAACAGTCGGTTAGACCCCATTCTTTATCCTGATGGGTGCGATAAAAACCGAGAGCGTCTCGGAAGAGCATCGCGGTTTGTGGCACGACCTCGGTGTTTGGGTTTGCCGAAATGGCATCGACCGCTGCGAGGATCGACGCGCGCAAACCGATGTATTCCGCAAGGCCGTTGAGCACTTCAACCAAGACCATTTCGGATGTCACCAGCCGAGTTTTGCCCAGTTTACGCGATGCCCCGAGTGCTATCGAATGAAGTTGATCGCGCGGATTGAACAGCCCGATCCAGTAGTTGGCGTCGGCAAATACCATTCTCATCAATGGGACTCACCGTTTGAATAGAGATAATGATCCAGCCGTTTGCCAAGATCGCTCGGAACCTGCGACCAAACTTCCTCTGGAACGGAGGCGCCCATTTCAGCGATGGTTTCCCAGATCGGTTTGACGTTTTCAACGAACTCCGGGGATGCCGGGGATACGAGGGTTGCCATGTCGATGCTGATGAATTTTCGTAACTGTCGATCCGTGATTGAGAATTCGCCAACCCCACGAACCCGAAGCTGGGCGGTTTTGTGGGCGCGAAGGGCGTCCAGAACCTCGGCTTCCTGGGTTTCGGAGAATTTTCCGCGCACGAGAGGGCCGGCGTTCACCGCAAGCTCGAAAGTACCTCCTCGTATATTGGCCATGCTGACTTCCCCGGTCACGTCCGCCAGATCCTCAAAGGTTGCTTCCGTCCACTCCGCCAAACATCCGCGCGCCTTGGCGGTGTAAGGGGCGGCCGATTCGCGATTGCGGGCTTGGACGAACAAAGTTTCTGATTCTCCCAGGCTTTTTCCGAAATCGCGAAAAAGCGGAATTACGTTTCTCGGAAACTCCGCAGGGAGCAATTGGTCCTGGTGGGCGGCGAAAATCGCGGCGTCGATCAGTTCAGCCGCCTCGTCGAATTCGTCGCCAAAATCGAGCGGCGTTTGTTCATTAGCCACTACGCGATGCAATGGCACCACGGCTGAGCCTTCGCGAATCTCCGAAAATTCCAGTGTCAGGCGCTCTTCGAACCCGCGCGGCAACCGCTCGCGTTCTGGATACTTGCGATACCAGAGTTCCTTGGCGCATTCGAGCACCAGTTTCTTGTACGCCAGCAATTCGCTAACGCAGTCCACGTCGAGGGCGTGGTTGTCGAAACGCGGGCCATCAAACCGTAGTGATGCGAGCGGAACTGTCATGTGGCTCATAATTAGCCTCTTCGTTTTCACCCATTTTTTGGGTGTGGCAGAGAAATCAATTGTCGCGTCAGTGTCGCGACAATCTGCTCGTCCGGGTAGGCTTCGGCAATCAGCGTTTCCAACCCGGCTTCACTGGTATTCGTCGTTGGCGCCATCTCTCTCCTTGTCGGCGCTTAATGGCAAGTTACGACGTAATTCCGCGACAAAGCGTTCGGCTTCGCCGACCGCCCATCCGGCGGTTTCGGTATCGACTTGATCGCCGGTATAGTCGGCCACCAATCGGATGTCGGCAACGCGGTTTAGCGCTTTCCCGAATTCGACGGGTACCCGTCCGGTTTTGACCAAGTGCAGACTGAATGCGGTGATCAAACCGCCGTGGGTTTTGGCGAGTTCCGGCGCGGTTGGCGCCCCCGTAGCCAGCAACGCCGAGCGCGCCGCGTCGAACATGGCGTAATAGGCCCGGTTGCAGGCGCCGTCCACATCGCCACTGTCCAGTAACAACCGGGCGGAGGCCAAGGCGCGCATCGCCTTGTCCAGCAAATCCGCTGCTTTCATAACGGGATACCCTCGCGCCGGATGTTCTCGATCAAGCGGGGATTGGAGAAGGTTTCCGGGTGCTCCCATTCTTCCTCCCATAGCGGCAAGGGCTGAATGTGCACGCCGGTTTCCAGCAGCACGTCGTAGGCGATATCCGCCAGTTCCAGCTTGGTGGCGAGAAACGGGCGGCGCGGTCCTTCCAGCAGCACCGCGATGTCGGCGTCGCTGTCGGGGCGAAAGCCGCCTCGCGCCCGGCTACCGAACAACACCGCCGCGCGCACGGCATAGTTCCGGGCCACGGATGCGAGGAACAAGCGGGCGGCGCGGGCCGTGTCCGTGTCCAAATCCAGCCGGGAAATCTCAGGCATCGTTCTCTTCCTCGTCAGTTCCCCGTTCACCCCCAAGTACCGCCCGCATCTGCTTGGCCTGGATGTGGCGCTTGATCTCCGCCAGCAGGCTGGCATAGTGGGTCAGCTGCTCATGCCGCGTCCTCCCTGGCCTTGCGGCCACGCCGCTTGCCGCCCGATTCCCGCGCTGCCCGCTCGGCGCGGATGCGTTCCAGCAACACGCTGGCGGGTTCGTCGTTGGGGTCTTGCGGCACGAGTTGGCCGGAGAAGGCGGCTTTGAGGATGTTTTGGCGTTGGGCGGAGGATTGCTTAAGACCATACTCTATAGCCTTTGCTTGGGTAAAAGCGGCTTCAAGGCATTGGTCTAGCGTCACCAGAATCTGCTCAATTTCTTCTGGTGGCGGTAGTGGTACAGCAATCTGCCGAACTCGCTAAATGCTCATTAACTGCAGGTAGACGCCGCTTACCGTGGTCAAATTGGCTATACTGGACCCATGCTCATCCCGCCCTTCAAACCGAAACTGCCCGAGATCGCCGAGCGCGACCAGACCCCCGTGGTGCGGAGTCTGCTGCACATCATCGGTCAACAGCAAGAGCAGATTCAGCGGTTGGAGGATGAGATTCGACGGTTGCAAGGCGGGCCGCCGCGCCCGCAGTTAAAGCCGAACACCTTGGAACCGGCGGGGCGTTCGGCAGCGGCGGCGGCCGGCGATCCGCCGCGCCGCCGGGGTCCACAGCGGGCCAAGACGGCGGAACTGAAGATGGACGCCACCGAACGGGTTCCCCTGGCCGACGTACCGGACGGGGCGAAGTTCAAAGGCTATCGGCGGTTTGTGGTGCAGGATCTGGAGATTCGCCCCCACAATACCTGCTACCTGCTGGAGCAGTGGCGGTTCCCCACCGGCGAGTACGTGACCGCGCCGGCGCCGGCGGTGGGGGGTGGGCATTACGGACCGCAGCTGATCAGTTACGTGTTGCACCAATACTACCATGCGCATGTGACCCAGCCGCTGTTGCTGGCCCAGCTGCACGACTGGGGGATTGAGATCTCGGCCGGCCAGCTCAACCACCTGCTGACCGAAGGGCACGATGCCTTCCATCAGGAGAAGGCCGAGCTCAAGGCGGCGGGATTGGCCACGTCTTCGTACCTTCAGGCCGACGATACCGGCGCCCGCCATCAGGGCCGCAACGGCTACTGCACCTATATCGGCAACGAGCGGTTCGCCTGGTTTGCCAGCACCGACTCCAAGAGCCGGGTCAACTTTCTGGAACTGCTGCAGGCGGAACGCTGCTACGCGGTCAACGCCGAGGCGCTGGTCTATATGGCGGAACGGGGTTTGGCCGGGTGGCATCGGGAGAGGCTGGCGGCGCGTCCGGTGGTGCTGACCGACCCCGACGCGTGGGCAGCTCACCTGCGCCGGAACCTGATCGACAGCCCCCGCGCGGTGGCGCTGGCCACCGAAGGGGCGCTGATCGGCGGTTTAGCCGTGCAAGGGTTCAATCTGGACATCGGCCTGGTCAGCGACGATGCGGGTCAGTTCGACCTGTTCGTCCACGGCCTGTGCTGGGTCCATGCCGAGCGACCCCTGTCACACCTCGTTCCGCCGAACGAGTCGGACCGGCGCGCCATCGCCTGGGTGCGCCAGCAGGTCTGGTTCGCTGTATCGGGACCTGAAGGCCTACCGCCGACACCCCAACCCGGCGGCCAAAGACCGGATCACTGCGGACTTCGAAGCGCTGTGCGCCACGGAAACGACCTGCGAACCGCTCAATCAGGTCCTGCAGGGGCTCCAGCGCAACCAGGCCGAACTGCTGCGGGTGCTGGAGCGCCCCGACTTGCCGATCCACAACAACCGCAGCGAGACCGACCTGCGGGACATCGTGAAGAAACGCAACATCAGCGCCGGGACCCGCAGCGAGGACGGGCGCCGATGCCGCGACACCTTCGTCAGCCTCAAGAAGACCTGCCGCAAACAGGGTCTCTCCTTCTGGGAGTACCTCAAGGATCGGGTGGCCGGCCTGAACGAAATCCCGTCCCTCGCGGAGTTGATTCGCCGGCCCGCTACGGCCTGAATCGACTTCGCCTGCAGTTATTGAGCTCTTAGCGAATTCGCTCCTGCCCAATGTTTCGCATCGACTCCTGATTACCGGAGGCCAATGCCTCTATCTGAAATCTACCCAGATCACTTCTCAGGAGAAAAAGAAGCCATCTGTTAAGACCGTCGACCACGAAGATAAATCGTAAAATCTTATCGCTCAGCATCACTCTCAGTGTAACCGTGCTGGCAATAACGCAAGCACCCACCAACTCTATCGTATTGGCACGAGAAAACAGGAAATCGCCGGGACGAACAAACAGTTCCTCGTTGATGCGATCTAAGTCAGTGCAAGTTTTACTCTCTTGTTCATCGTATTCACCCCAAGAGACGGAGCTGACTTTAACAACTCCAATTTCGTTAGAAGTCGGAGGACGTTCATCGCACTTAAAACTTTTCCCAGTCTCGATTTCAGCGATCAAGTCGCCAGCACTCGCCCAAACCCACCCCTCTGGTAATTCCGGCAAATCAGCGATGTTTGGCTTTACCGGTTCGGGGTATTTGTCCCGCCAGTCTTTGGGCGGGGTTTTGCCTTGTTCCTTGAACTTGGCGAGTTGCTTTTCTTCCCAGCAGCGGCGGCGTTCGGCAAGGATGCGTTCCAGCAGTTGCGCGCCAGTTTCCAGCGTTTCCCCACGCTTGGCGCGTTCGGCCCGCCATTCAGCGGTGAGCGCGCCTTCCACCGCTGCTTTCAGCAGTGATTGGCGGTACTGCGTTAGCTTCTTTTGGGCGACCTTGAGTTCGGCAACGCCAGCGTCGAGATCGGAGAGGAGTTCTTCGAGTTTTTCGACGATGCGGAATTGTTCTGGCAGCGGAGGAACTACAAACGATAGCTTTCGCAAGAGTTGATAATGACGACCATATCCACGGTCTTCGAGATCAATATTCTGTAACTGATAAGCCAAAAACTTCGGTTCCAACAAGCCAGTTGGGCCTAGTAACTTAACACCATCTGCACCGACTGCGAAAGGGAATGTTACGTACTTGAAATGCCTAGTGTGATCGCCAAAGATGATTATAGTCTTGCCAATTGAGAACTATACATTCAAACACTTGGTTAATCATAACTTTATGATTTGTAATGACCGATACCAATTTAACCATGAGTCATGTATAGATCATAATTGGCGAAACTATATAGGTAGCGGGCTTTCAATTCTAGCATCCGTGCGATTGGTATAACCACCAATCAAGCTTTCTCCTTGATCAATGACTGGAGTAGAGCCTCTTGGCAAATAATTTTTCTGTTTGATCCTAATTCCTGGTCCGAAACGGTTTCTATTGCGTCGTTAAATGTAGCAAAAGCCCAGTTGGTGGGTACATTAATTAAAGTTGTCACGCCACCAACTCCTCATTCATCTCTTCCATCAGCCCATCCAGCTCCCCGCCGAACAAGCCCCACGCTTTTTGCAGCCCGCCCCTATCGGCAAACGGGGCATAGTCGAAATCATCCCGGCTGATGGCGCAACTGGCAGCGATGTGATCCTTGATCAATCGTAACCACTCGGTCTGCTCCGGCGTGAAGGCGGTGGTGCGGCGGGCGTTGTGGCGGAAGATCCACTCCTGAAAACGCAGATTCACCTGATCCGCGAACGGCTTGAGTTCGCCGTCCAGCCCGATGGCGAAGCGCACCAGGGCAATCAAGTCGGCAAGCTGGCGCTTGAGGTCTGCTCCCTTGACCTGGTTCCGCCGCACCCGGGCGTAGGCCGACCACAGGCGCTCGGTGGTCAGCATCAGCGGCGGGCGGGACAGGGCGTCGTGCAGTTCCTCGATCATGTCGAAGGTCAGTTGCCGGCGCTGGTAGGGCTGCTGGTAGAAAAAGCTGAGCGCGGCGATCTCGTCCCGGTGGGCGGCGATAAACTCAGCAAAGGTCTGGATGACCTTCCTCGCCTGTTCTTCAGCCTGCTCGCTGAAACCCGCGAACGTGACCTGATCGAGATTGAGGTGATCGATGATCTGCTCCCGCTCGCGGCGGGCTGATTCGACGGCGTCGCGCAACTCGGGTTGATCGAAAGGCGCGCAGGCGGCGGCGACGCGCTGGGTCTTGGCGGCGGCCAATTCCTCGTCGGTGAGCGACTCTTCCGTGCGGGTGATGCCCTGCTCCCTGGCGGCGGCCAGCGCGGTTTCGACGATCCGGTCCGGGTCCAGCGCGGCGATCAGCGCTTTGCCGAGCGCGTTCAACGGAATGCCGCCAGAGACTTTCTCGATGCGGGCCAGCGCCTTGTCGTCGAGTTGCTTGGCGAGCCGGATCAGCCGGTTGGCGAGGCTCAACACCGTATCGTCGTCCCGATGGCCGATAGCCACCCCCTGCAAGAGATCCTTCATCGCCAAGTTGGGTTTGCGTTCCAGCGGGCGGCTGTCGGTCTTGAGGGACTGTTCGACGCCCACGGCGTCGATCAGCACGAAGCGGGTCTTGGCGCTGTCGGCACTGTTGGAGACCCGCTTCAGGTTCTCAAACGAGAGGCTGCGCACCCCGCGCCCTTTCATCTGCTCGTAGTAATTCCGGCTGCGCGCGTCGCGCATGAACAGCAACACTTCCAACGGCTTTACGTCGGTGCCGGTGGCGATCATGTCCACCGTCACCGCGATGCGCGGGTTGTAGTCGTTGCGGAAGCTGGCCAGGATGCTGTCCGGGTCTTCCTCGGCCTTGTAGGTGACCTTCTTGCAGAAAGCATTACCCTGGCCGTAGACCTCGCGGACGATCTGGATGATGTCGTCGGCGTGGCTGTCGGTCTTGGCGAAGATGAGCGTCTTGGGGACTTCCCGGCGGTTGGGAAAAATCTCCTGCTCCACCGCCCGCTTCATCTTCTGAATGACCCAGCGGATCTGGCTGGGATTGACCACCGAGCGGTCCAACTCCTGGCCGGTGTAAAGGGCGTCTTCGTCGAGTTGGCTCCAGCGCCGCTTGCGGGTGAGGCGGTCGCGGTGATCGACCCACGCCCTGGCCTTGACTTCAGCCCCTTTCCGGGTGATCTCGGTCTCAATCACGTACACGTCGTAGCCGACATTGACGCCATCGGCGACGGACTGCTCGTAAGAATACTCGGCGACGACGTTTTCGTTGAAGAAGCCGAAGGTGCGTTTGTCCGGCGTGGCGGTGAGGCCGATCAGAAACGCATCGAAGTAGTCGAGCACCTGCTTCCACACGTTGTAGATGGAGCGGTGACATTCATCGATGACGATGAAATCGAAGGTCTCCACCGCAATGGCCGGGTTGTAGACAACGACCTTTTCCTGGCTGGAGGTCTGCCGGACTTCGTTGAGCGAGATGTCCTCGGCCGAATCGTCGAGAGGCTCGCCGCTCAAAATCGAATACATCCGCTGGATGGTGGAGATGCACACCTGAGCGTGCGGATCGATGGCCGGGCTGGCGAGCCGCTGGACGTTGTAGAGTTCGGTGAAGGTGCGGCCATCGTCCGGCGGGGTGTAGGCCATGAACTCCTGATGGGCCTGCTTGCCGAGATTACGGGTATCCACCAGAAACAGGATGCGCCGCGCGCCACCGAACTTGAGCAGGCGATAAACCGCCGTGATCGCGGCGAAGGTCTTGCCCGCGCCGGTGGCCATCTGGACCAGCGCCCGTGGCTGGTTCAGCGCCAATGAGGCTTCGAGTCCGCTGACCGCGTTGATCTGACACTCGCGCAGATTGCGGGCGTCCAGATCGGGCAGCCGCTCGGCCACGCCGCCGCAGGGAAGTCGGCTGCGCCCGCCAGCCCGCCAGCGTTTCGGGTTGGAAGAAATGGAAGATTTCCCGCGAGCGCGGGGCCGGATCGCGGTTGTCGGTGAAGCGGATCACCTGGCCCGTGCTCTCGAACAGGAACGGCAAGGGCGCCGCCTTGACCCGCCACTTCAATACGCTCTTGGCGTAGCGTTCGGTCTGGTATTCCACAAAGGTCAGGATAGTGGGGTCCGGCTTGGCTTCAATGACCCCGACCGGCTCCCGATGGACGAACAGCACGTAGTCGGCTGGGCCGGTGTCGGTGGGATATTCCCGAACGGCCACGCCGATTGCGGCGCCGAGATTGATCCACTTCAGATCCTGAACCCACCAGCCAGCTTCCAATAGCTTGGAGTCGATGATCAGCCGAGCTTTGGCTTCTGGAGTCATGAGATGTCCACAGTAACAGCCCTTCGTCTTCCTGACCCAAGTGTAACACGAGAGCTTCTAAATCGACGGGATAGGGTTTCAGTGGCTTGCCAATCGGACTCAAGGCGATGGAGTTCGGGTCACTTCCGTCCGGGTTTGGCAGCGGCGTGTAGCGTACCGTCGAGATAGAACCATTGGCCGCCCTCCCGGACGAACCGGCTGGTTTCGTGGAGGCGATGCGCCTTGCCGCCGATCTTATAGCGCGCCACGAACTCGACCACGCCCCGCGCATCGTCGGGACCGCCGGCTTCCGATGCGGACGATCTTCAAGCCCAGCCAGGTGACGGTCCCCGCGTCGCTCGGATCGAGTTTTCCGGGTCGGGTGGATTCGTGCCAGGTACGCAGCAGGTAGTCTGTCTTGCGCGAGCGTATATGCCGAATAGCGAGAGCGCATCAGCGCTTCGGCCGTGGTCCGGTCGTTGTTCGCCATCGTGATACGGCCCGCAGCAGGCGGCGTAAGCCTTACCCGAGCCGCAGGGACAGAGGGTTTCGAGCTTCATTCGTGTCCCCGCGACGACCCGATGGACCGGCGGGTCTGCTTCTTCTCCCCGAGTCGCCGCTTGTCATCCATGCGCCGTTGCTTGGCCGCTCGCGAAGGTTTGGTTTTGATGCGCGGCTTTGGCGCTTCCGTCGCTTTCTGGATCAGAGCAATCAGCCGCTCGGTTGCGTCCTGACGGTTGCGTTCCTGGCTGCGAAAGCGCCGAGCGGTGATCAGCAGTTCCCCATCCTGGGTCAAACGGTTCCCGGCCAAGGCCAGCAATCGCGCCCGCACCGCCTCCGGCAACGAGGGCGAACGCGCGACATCGAAGCGCAGTTCCGCCGCCGTCGCTACCTTGTTGACGTTCTGGCCGCCGGGGCCGGACGCCAGTTTGAACTGGAATTGCAGTTCGTCTTCGTGAATGTGGAGGTTGGGCGTTACGATAATCATGAGGGTGAAAAGCCAATGACCGCCCGCATTCTAGCGCGGTCATTGCGCCGAGAGGCGCCTTGGTATGCCCGGCGAGGATTTCAGCGCAACCGAACTACCGGTACCTGGAAATTGAAACGCAGCGTGGCGCCGCGAAGGGTCGAGTCCGCGCCTTGCGTGACCAGGCCGGTCACGGTTCCCTCGACTGTGGTAGCGCTGGCGAGTCGGACGTTCTGGTGTTGAATGTCGCCTTTCATCATGACGCCCTCAAGCGAACCGCCGGCAAGCTGTAGGGTGTCAAACCCATCGCCGGCCATCATCCCGATCGGCTCGATCATCGGAGCGTCCACCGGCCCATACATCGCAAAGTGCGCGGCCACGAACTGCGATGCGTCGTGCGCGCAGCTTTGGAACCGCGCCACCACCATCAGATGGGCCTTCACATACTCCTCGCTATCGCCATCCGGATTGCTGCTGGCGTTCGGCATCGGGTCGGTGGAAAAAGAAACCTTTTGGAAGTCGGTTGCCTCGCTTTCCCGACTGCGGTCAACAAAGGCGGCCACCTCGGTCACCACCGGTTGCGCGTTGCAAAAGGGCGAATCCATATTCGGGGCATTGTCGATTTTGACGTTGGCCACGCGCCCCGCGGGCATGGCCGGCGGGATGACGTTCAGGGTGATTCCATTCAACGACCGTGGCTGGTCCTCGGTCGCGTGGCGCTGTGGCCCGTCATCCTCGACATAAGCCTTGAACGTGCTCGGAGTGCTCGGCGCCTGGCTCGCCGGATAGGTAAACGTCAGTTCGCCATCGTTCTCCACGGTCGCGGCGATCCGCAGATTTCGGCCCGGCCCCAGCGCATCCTGAACGATAATCACCGGATTCTGGTAGTGGAGAAACCCGATACCGTGCATGGTAACCGCGTGACCAGCGCGGATGAACGTGGGTGTGGAACCCTCATAAATCGTCGGACGGATGCCCGCGCAGGACGGAACGCCAGCCGCGTGGGTCGGAACAACCGGCAACAGCCCCGCGCCGGCCAGCGCCAGCACCCCCGCCAGCAGCGACAGCTTGCGGTTACGCGCTGGAACGCGCGAACCAGCGGGTACAGCCACTTCGGCGATGGTCCCAGTCTGAGCATGGTTGGAAGGCATGGTTGTCGTTCTCCCCGGTGGAAAAATTGTTCTGGACGGAACTAAGGGAAGATTCATGCCATTCAATTTAAGAGTTTATTTTTATTAAAAATATTAGGTTATTGATGGATTGGTTGAAATGCCAACATCGAGTTGATCAAGTCATTCTGATCGGGTCGGCGGGCCAAATTAGCCCGTTAGCTTCATGCCGAGCAGCGGGCAGGCTCCAAATGGACCGATTATGCGGTTATCGCCGGCTGGATCGGCGCAACAAGGAATGCACGGCAATCCCGAAAGCGGGCGATCTTGGCGGTCACGCCTTCCCCTGCCATTGCCGCTTGGCCAGCGCCCATGGTCCTTTAGCTGATTCAAAACTCGATTCCCCGTTGTGCTTTCACCCCTTGCTCGCGATAGGGATGCTTGACCGCGCGAATCTCGCTGACCAGATCGGCCTGCTCCACCAACTGATCGGGTGCATTGCGTCCGGTAACAACAACATGCAGTTCTGGCCGGCGCTTGCCGAATGCTTCGAGAACCCGCGCCAGATCGAGATAGCCGTAATGCAAGACCGGATTCAGTTCATCCAGAATCACCAACTCGTAGCCAGGATCGCCGATCATCCGTTCCGCTTCGGCCCAAGCCCGTTCCGCCGTGGCGATGTCCCGCTCCCGGTCCTGAGTCAGCCAGGTGAAACCATCGCCGATGGTCTGAAAATCCACATGATCGAAACGGCTCAGCACCGTTCGCTCGGCGCTGTCCTGCCCACCCTTAATGAACTGCACCACCCCCACGGTCATGCCGTGCCCGATGGCCCGCAGCGCCATGCCGAAGGCAGCGGTAGTCTTGCCCTTGCCGGGGCCGGTGAACACGATCAGCAAGCCCTTCTCGCGGGTGGCGCGGGCCTGCTTGCGCTCGTAACCGGTCTTGCGGCGGGCAGTTTGGCGGGCGTGGTCGGGAAGATCGACGGACATGGTGGCAACCCTCCTCCCCCACCATGGAAGAGGGGTCGGAGATCAGGGGTAATCAGACGTGATGGCTAAACCGGGTCCAGCTCTGCGGCGTCCAGTCGGGATCGAGACCGGCATCGTCGACCCCGGCCGGATTCAAACCGCACTTGCGGGCGAAGTAGCGATGAAACGCCAGACTGGGCGTCAGTTCCGGGTGGAACACGGTGACCAGAATCCGGTCGTCTTCGGCGGCGGCGATGTAGTCGCCCAGTTGCAGCAGCACCCGCACCCCCTCCCCCGCCCGCACGATCTTCGGCGCGCGAATGAAGGTCAGCGGAATCGGCTCGCCGGACACGGCCGGCACCCGCGCTTCGCGGTTGAAGCTGTCGAGCTGGCTACCGAAGGCGTTGCGGCTGACCGCGATGTCGATCAGTCCGAGAAACGGCGACTCGCCGACGCTCTCCCGGGCCAGCAGAATCGCCCCAGCGCAGGTGCCCCACAGCTTCAGGCCGTTGCCGTAAGCCTGCCGGATCGCCTCGTCCAAGCCGAAGATATTCAGCAACCGCGACAGACAGGTACTCTCGCCGCCGGGGATGATCAAGCCCACCAGTCCGTCCAGTTCGGCGGCGCGCTTGACGGGCCGCGCGGCGACGCCGACGCGCCGCAGGTGATCGAGGTGCTCCTGCACCCCACCCTGCAAATCCAGCACGCCGATCGGACCGGGGCCGGCGACCGCGTTCATTACCAGCCTCGTCCCGCCAACCGATCCTCGCTGGCCATCGTAGCCACGTCCAACCCCGACATCGGCTCGCCCAAATCCATCGACACGTCCAGCAGCTTCTCGGGGTCGTCGTAATAGGCGGTGGCTTTGACGATGGCGCGGGCGCGGCGGGCCGGGTCGCCCGACTTGAAAATACCGGAACCCACGAACACGCCGTCGCAGCCGAGTTGCATCATCAGCGCGGCGTCGGCGGGGGTGGCGATACCGCCAGCGGCGAAGTTCACTACCGGCAACCGGCCCAGTTTCTTGATCTCCAGCGCCAGTTCGTAGGGAATGCCGTTGACCTTGGCAAAGCCCATGACCTCCTCGGCCGGCATGTTCGTCAACTGACGGATTTCGCGGTTCATGGTGCGCATGTGGCGGACCGCCTCGACCACGTTGCCGGTGCCGGCCTCACCCTTGGTGCGAATCATCGCCGCGCCCTCGGCGATCCGGCGCGCCGCTTCGCCCAGATTGCGCGCGCCGCAGACAAAGGGAATCTCGAAACGGGTCTTGTCGATGTGGCACTCTTCGTCGGCCGGCGTCAGCACCTCACTCTCATCGATGTAATCGATCTTGAGGGCTTGCAGGATTTGTGCTTCCACGAAATGGCCGATGCGCGCCTTGGCCATGACCGGAATGGTAACGGCTTCCTTGATGGCCTTGATCAGCCCCGGATCGGACATCCGCGCCACGCCGCCCTGCTGGCGGATGTCAGCCGGCACCCGCTCCAGAGCCATGACTGCCACCGCGCCCGCTTCCTGGGCGATCTGGGCCTGTTCCACGTTGACCACGTCCATGATGACGCCGCCCTTGAGCATCTGCGCCAGTTGTGCGTTCAGAAGATAACGATTCTCTGCCATGCTGGTACTCATTCATAATGACGAAAGGACAGCCGCGAAAGACGCGCCGCCCGGACCCACCGGTTTAGGAAAGCGATGGAGTATATCACCGTCGCGGCCCGGGACCGCACTTCCTATGACCGCTGGCCCGTCTTCGGAATTCCACCCGCCGTTCGGAACATCTTCATCGCCACGCGGAGGCACGCAACGTGAAACGCAGCATCATCGGCATTCCCCTGGGCGACATCGCCGGCATCGGCCCGGAAATCGTGGCCATGGCGTTGGCGAATCCGGCGGTTTACGAAACCGCGCAACCTCTGGTCATCGGCGAGGTGGGCGCGCTGCGCCGGGCCTTGCGGGTCACCGGGCTGGATTTGGCGCTGCGGGTCGTGACCGATTCGGCCCAGGGCAGCTATCAACCCGGCGTCATCGATCTGGTGGATTTGGCCAACGTGGACGCCGAACGGGTGGCGTTCGGCCAAGTCCAGGCGGCAGCGGGCCGCGCCGCCTACGAGTTCATCGAACGCGCTGTGGCGCTATGCCAAATCGGCCAGATCGACGCGTTGGCCACCACCCCGATCAACAAGGAAGCCTTCAAAGCCGCCGGCGTAAACGACATCGGCCATACCGAACTGCTCGGCCGGCTGACCGAAACCGCCGATCCGCTGACGATGTTCCAGGTCTTTGATCTCAAAGTGTTCTTTCTGAGCCGACATGTCTCGCTGGCGGGAGCGATCAAACTGGTCACCCGGCAGCGGGTGCTGGATTACCTCCAACGCTGCGCCCAGTCTCTGGAAATCTTAGGCATTCCCCGGCCACGGCT
This sequence comes from uncultured Gammaproteobacteria bacterium, assembly GCA_963719395.1. GTDB lineage: Bacteria > Pseudomonadota > Gammaproteobacteria > Competibacterales > Competibacteraceae > Contendibacter. The sequence continues at coordinate 46,558 of CAVRCC010000067.1, forward strand.
GGCAGTAGCGGGACTCAATCCCCACGGCGGCGAGCACGGGCTGTTCGGCGACGAGGAGGTGCGAGAACTGGAACCGGCCATCGCCGCTGCCCGAGCTTTGGGAATCGACGTCGCGGGACCTATCGCCGCTGATTCGGTGTTCCATCTCGCCCTGAACGGCGCATTCGACGCCGTACTGTCGCTGTACCACGACCAGGGCCACATCGCTACCAAGATGGTGGATTTCCAGCGCACCATCGCGATCACCCTCGGCCTGCCCTTCATCCGCACCTCGGTGGACCACGGCACCGCGTTCGACCTGGCCGGCACGGGCGTCGCCAACCCGCTCAGCATGACGGAAGCGATTCGGCTGGCGGCGGTCTACGCACCGGGGTACCGGAAGCGCTGAACCGGGATTCCAGACCGTTGAAAACAGCTCGCCCGACCTCCCACCCAGCCCGCCTGTCCCGGCGACTTGTCAAGGCCGGGGCGAATTCCGATACTATGACCATGACCAAATCCACCTATCTGACCAACCAGTTCCTGATCGCCATGCCGGCGCTGGCGGATCCCAATTTCTTTCAGACGGTCACTTACATCAGCGAGCACAACGCCAGCGGCGCGCTGGGCTTGGTCGTCAACCGGCCGCTCAACCTCACGCTCGAACAACTGCTGGATCACCTGGAAATCGCCACCGACCGCTTCGACCTCAGGACGATGCCGATTTACCACGGCGGTCCGGTGCAACCCGAACAGGGTTTCGTCCTGCACAGCCCCATCGGCCGCTGGAACGCCACCCTGCGCGTGACCGATCGCATCGGCATCACCACGTCCCGCGATATCCTGCAAGCCGTGGCGGACGGCGAGGGTCCCGACCACCTGCTGGTCGCGCTCGGCTACGCCGGGTGGGGACCGGGGCAACTCGAACGGGAATTGGCGGAAAACGCCTGGCTGTCCAGTCCCGCCGATTTCGACATCCTGTTTCATACCCCGAGCGACCAGCGCTGGTTCGCCGCCGCCGCCCTGCTGGGCATCGACCTCAACCTGCTGTCCACCGATGCCGGCCACGCCTGACCGCGCGCCGGCGGCCGAGGCCCAATCCCCCTCGTCGCCGGTCGCCGCCTGCCGGATCGCCCTGGGTTTCGACTTCGGTCGCGCCCGGATCGGCGTCGCGGTCGGCGAGGCCGTGACCGGCTCGGCCCGTCCCCTGCGCATCCTGACCGCCCGCCAGCAACACCCCGACTGGGACGCTATCGCCGGGCTGATCGCCGAGTGGCAGCCGGACCTGCTGGTGGTTGGCGTACCGCGTCATGCCGACGATACCGCCAGCGCCACGACCGAGGCCGCGCTGCGTTTCAGCCGCCAGTTGCACGGCCGGTTTCACCTGCCGGTCGCGACCCTGGACGAACGGCTGTCGTCCTGGGAAGCCGAACAACGCCATTTCGCCACCGCCGGCGCCGGCCGGCGCCACCGCCGGAATCACGACGCGCTCGACGCCCAAGCGGCGGCGGTCATTCTCGAAAGCTGGTTCAACCACCAACGGAGCCTCGCCTCATGCGCGACGCCGAATTCCTGATCGAAGCGATGACGGTGCAACTGCGGGAGCTGCTAACCCGGCGCGGTATCGCCGAACCCGCTCTGGTGGGCATCCACACCGGCGGCGTCTGGGTCGCCGAACGGTTGCGGCAACGGCTCGGCATTACCACCCCCCTCGGCCAACTGGACATTTCCTTTTACCGCGACGATTTCAGCCGAATCGGCGTCAATCCGCAGGTTCGGCCCTCGGAACTGCCGTTCGACGTGGATGGCCGCCATCTGGTGCTGGTCGACGACGTGCTCTATACCGGCCGCACCATCCGCGCCGCGCTCAACGAACTGTTCGATTACGGCCGGCCGGCTTCGGTGCTGCTGGCGGTGTTGGTGGATCGCGGCGGCCGGGAACTGCCGATCGAAGCGCACGTGGCCGGCTCCCGCCTGGAACTGCCCGCCGACAGCCACATCCAACTGACCGGCCCCGAACCCTTGCAACTGCTCATCCAAACCACGCCATGAGTACCGCCAACGTTCAACTGGACCGCCAGGGCCGCTTGCTGCACTTCCTGACCGTGGAAGGACTGAGCCGCCGCCACCTGACCGAGATCCTCGACACCGCCGAATCCTTGCGCGGGGTCGCCGAGCGACGGGTCAAGAAACTGCCGACCCTGCACGGCAAAACCGTGGTCAACCTGTTCTTCGAGGCCAGCACCCGCACCCGCACCACCTTCGAACTGGCGGCCAAGCGGCTGTCCGCCGACGTGCTCACCCTCAACATCGCCAACTCGTCCACGACCAAGGGCGAAAGCCTGTTGGACACCCTGCAAAACATCGAGGCGATGCAGTGCGACATGTTCGTGGTGCGCCACGAACAGAGCGGTGCGGCGGAATTCATCGCCCGCCACGTCAAGCCGCACATCGCCGTGCTCAACGCCGGCGACGGCCGCCACGCCCATCCCACCCAGGCCATGCTGGACGTGTTCACTATCCGCCGCCACAAGCCGGATTTCCCCAACCTGCAAGTCGCCATCGTCGGCGACATTCTGCACTCGCGGGTGGCCCGTTCGCTGATCCACGCCCTCAACATCCTCGGCGCTGGCGCTATCCGGGTCATCGCCCCCCGCACCCTGCTGCCGGCTTACGTGGAGAACCTCGGCGTGCGCGTGTTTCACAACCCGCAGAGAAGGTCTGCGCGACGTGGACGTGGTGGTCATGTTGCGCTTGCAGAAGGAACGGATGGAAGGCGCGCTGTTACCGACCGAGCAGGAATTCTTCCAGCGCTACGGCCTGACCGAGGAGCGATTGGCGCTGGCCAAGCCAGACGCCATCGTCATGCACCCCGGCCCGATCAATCGCGGGGTGGAAATCGACTCGCGAGTGGCCGACGGGCCACGCTCGGTCATCCTGGAGCAGGTCACCAACGGTATCGCCGTGCGGATGGCGATCATGTCCATCACTCTGGGCAACCACGCCCACCCGGCCGGGGAGAACGCCTGATGCGCATCGCCATTCGCGGCGGCCGGCTGATCGACCCGGCCCACCAGATCGACACAATGCTGGATCTTTTCATCGCCGAGGGACGGATTGCCGGGATCGGCCAACCGCCGGACGGCTTCGCGGTCGAACGGACACTCGATGCCCGCGACCGCATCGTCTGTCCCGGCCTGATCGACCTCTGCGCCCGGCTACGCGAGCCCGGCCAAGAACACAAAGCCACCATCGCCAGCGAGACTCGGGCCGCCGCCGCCGCCGGTATTACCACCCTGGTCTGCCCGCCCGACACCGATCCGGTCATCGACGAGCCGGCGGTGGTGGAACTGATCCGTCGCCGCGCCAAGGCCGCTGGGCTGGCCCGGGTGCTGACCCTGGGGGCGCTGACCCACCGGCTGCGCGGCGAACGGCTGGCGGAAATGGCGGCGCTCAAGGAAGTCGGCTGCGTCGGCGTCGGCGACGGGGGCCGACCCATCGCCAATACCCTGGTGTTGCGGCGGGCGCTGGAATACGCCGCCACTTTCGATCTGACCGTATTTCTAACCCCGCTCGATCCCTGGCTCGGCCACGGCGTCGCTCACGAAGGACAAGTCGCGACCCGGATGGGCTTGCCCGGCATTCCGGCGGCGGCGGAAACCGGCATCCTCGCCCGCGATCTCGAACTGATCCGCGATATCGGTGTGCGCGTGCATTTCGGCCGCTTGTCCTGCGCCCGTTCCGTGGAACTGGTGGCGCGCGCCCGAGCCGAGGGGCTGCCGGTGACCGCCGACGTCGCCGTGCATCAGTTGCACCTGACCGAGATCGATCTGGCCGGTTTCGACAGTCAATGCCACGTGCGCCCCCCCTTGCGTGGATCGCGCGACCGGGACGCCTTGCGAGCCGGTCTGGCCAGCGGCGTGTTGGGCGCGCTTTGCTCCGACCACCAGCCGCACGAACCCGACGCCAAACAGGCCCCGTTCGGCGACACCGAGCCGGGCATCTCCGGTCTGGACACCCTGTTAGGTTTGAGTTTGCGGCTGGCGCGGGACGAAACGCTGCCGCTATCGGCGGTGCTGGAACGCCTGACCTGCGGACCCGCGCGGATTTTGGGGTTGGACAGCGGCCATCTGGGAGTGGGCGCACCGGCCGATGTTTGCATCTTCGATCCCGACGCCGATTGGCGGGTGACGGCCGACACCCTGCGCAGCCAGGGTCGAAACAGCCCGTTCCTGGGCTGGGAGCTGCACGGCAAGGTCACGCATACCCTGCTGGAAGGACGCTTGGCGTACGAACGCGAGGCGTGAGGCGTCAAGGCATCAGACGCGCCGCTCCCGCGCGATCCGGGCGGCGGCACGGCCGGACCGCTCACATCGTCTTGAACGATGCCTTGTTCTGAGCATAAGTGACCGCCTCCTCGCGGGTGACCAAGCCTTTCTTGACCACCTCCAGCAAGGCTTGATCGAGCGTCTGCATGCCAGAAGACGCGCCGGTCTGAATGGATGAGTACATTTGCGCCACCTTGTCCTCGCGGATCAGATTGCGGATGGCGGGAATGCCGACCATGATCTCATGCACCGCCGTCCGGCCGCCGCCCTTCTTCTTGAGCAGCGCTTGGGAGATGACCGCGCGCAAGGACTCGGACAGCATCGAGCGCACCATCGGTTTCTCGCCGGCCGGGAACACGTCGATGATACGGTCGATGGTCTTGGGCGCCGAACTGGTGTGCAAAGTGCCGAACACCAAGTGACCGGTCTCGGCGGCGGTCAGGGCCAGGCTGATGGTTTCCCGGTCGCGCATTTCGCCGACCAGAATGATGTCCGGGTCCTCGCGCAGCGCCGAGCGCAACGCTTCGCTGAACCCGAGCGTGTCGCGATGCACCTCGCGCTGGTTGACCAGACAGCGCTGGCCCTGGTGAACGAATTCGATCGGATCCTCAATCGTCAGGATGTGGCCGTATTCGTTCTTGTTGATGTGGTCGATCATCGCCGCCAGGGTGGTAGACTTGCCCGAGCCGGTGGGACCGGTGACCAGGACCAACCCGCGCGGGATATCGATCAGTTCCCGGAACACCGGCGGACACCCCAGATCCTCCAGCGACAAGATCTTGGTGGGAATGGTGCGGAACACGCCCGCGGCCCCCCGATTCTGGTTGAAGGCATTGACGCGGAACCGGGCCAGCTTGGGAATTTCGAACGAGAAGTCGCACTCCAGAAATTCGTCGTAGTCCTTGCGCTGCTTGTCGTTCATGATGTCGTAGATCAAACCATGGACTTGCTTGTGGTCCAGCGCTGGCACGTTGATGCGACGGACATCGCCGTCCACCCGGATCATCGGCGGCAGACCGGCCGACAGATGCAGGTCCGAAGCATTGTTGGTAACGGAAAAGTTCAATAGTTCGTCGAGGTTCATGGAGGTTGCTCCCGCGAAGGCGTTGGATGGCGGCCCGCTAGCGAGCCGCGCCGCTGAATCGGATTTCAAATGTAGTATATATCTACCGGAAAGCCTCGCGACCGCGCCATTCACCCAGGGAATCCCGCCCGCATGATCACCGACTTCGCCGACCGTCTCCGCGCCGTGCGGGACCGCATCCACGCCGCCGAGCACCGCTTCCAGCGCCCGCCGGGCGCGGTGCGGCTGCTGGCGGTCAGCAAGACCCAGCCGGCCGCCGCCATCGCCGCCATGGCGGCCGCTGGCCAGACCTGCTTCGGGGAAAACTACGTCCAGGAAGCGCTGGAGAAAAAGGTCGAACTGGCGGCGCTGGCGCTGGAATGGCATTTCATCGGTCCGATTCAGACCAACAAGACCCGCAGCATCGCCGAGCATTTCGCCTGGGTCCACAGCGTGGACCGGCTGAAAATCGCCGAGCGGTTGAGCGCCCAACGACCGGAACCCCTGCCGCCCTTGAATGTCTGCTTGCAGGTCAATATCGACCGGGAAGCCACCAAGCATGGTCTGGGAGTGGCCGAGGTGAGCGACGTCGCCGCCGCCGTCGCCGCGCTGCCGAGATTGCGGCTGCGCGGCCTGATGGCGATTCCCGCGCCGACGGCGGATTTCGCCGCGCAGCGACAGCCCTTCGCCCGGCTGCGAATCTTGTGGGAGCAACTCATCGCCGCCGGACTGGCGCTGGACACGCTGTCGATGGGTATGTCCGACGATCTGGAAGCCGCCATCGCCGAGGGCGCCACGCTGGTGCGCGTGGGCGCCGCCCTGTTCGGACCGCGCCTCTGACCGGCGACTTACGATATGCTAAGGAAACACTCGACCGAACCGCGCCGCTCGGGCCCACCAGCCCCATTGCGCCACCCCGAGAACCCAACGATGCCGTCATCCCGTTCATTGTTCGCTCCCGCCGCGCGCGGCGGACTGCCCGGCCTGCTGCTGGCCGTTCCCTTCCTGCTCGGCGCGGACGACAACTACCTGCGCGAAATCGAGGAAGAAGCCAAGCGGCAGGCGGTGATACTGATCACCAGTCCGGAGCAATCCACCCCAACGGCGATGGCCGACCCGACCAGCGTCAAAACCGACCAGTTGGAGGCCGGACTGGATCCGGCGGCGTTCGAGCAGGCCCTGCGTAAGAATTTGCCAGGCACCTACACGGTCTATCAGCAACTCGACGCCAACCGCAAACAACAAGCCTATCAGGCTTACCAGAACGACAATCAGCTCACCAGCATCAGCGAACGGATCGCCCAACTGCTGAGCGGCAAACCCTGAAGCGGACGAACCGGCTCCATGCGGACGGGTGTCCGGTTTCGCCCGAAATCTACCCACGTCTTGAACCCACGAGGCGGAGATGAAAGATACCCCCATTGCCTTTATCGGCGGCGGCAACATGGCCCGCAGCCTGATCGGCGGCCTGATCGCCGGCGGTAGCGACCCCAACCAACTCTGGGTCGCCGAACCCAACGCCGACCAGCGCGAATTCCTGCGCGGCCGCTTTGGGGTCCATACCAGCGCCGACAACCCGGAAATCGCCACCAAGGCCGAGGTGGTCGTGCTGGCGGTCAAACCGCAGGTTCTGCAAGGCGTTGCCCGGCAGCTTGCCCCGACCATTCAGGCGCGCCGACCGCTGGTGATTTCCATCGCCGCCGGAGTGCGCGAGCCGGATTTGCGCCGTTGGCTGGGCGGCGGATCGCCAGCGCTGGTGCGGACCATGCCCAATACTCCAGCGCTGGTCGGCAGCGCCGCCAGCGCTCTGTTCGCCAACGAATTCGTGTCCGAGGCGCGCCGGCAACAGGCGGAATCGCTGTTGCGAGCGGTCGGAGTGACGGTCTGGGTGGACGACGAAAGCCTGTTGGATACGGTCACCGCGTTGTCCGGCAGCGGACCGGCCTATTTCTTCCTGCTGATGGAAGCGTTGGAACAAGCGAGCGTGGCTTTGGGGCTGGATGCCGACACCGCCCGGCTGCTGACGCTACAAACCGCCTTCGGCGCCGCCAAGATGGCGCTGGAAAGCGCGGAAAGCCCCGCGACCTTGCGGGTCCGGGTGACGTCGCCGGGCGGCACCACCGAGCAGGCCTTGACGATCCTGCGCGATGGCGGGATGGAACCCTTGGTGGTCCGGGCGCTGGAAGCCGCCCGCCACCGTTCGGTGGAACTGGGCGATCTGTTGGGAGGCCAGCCATGACGGCGACCGTCTTTCTCGTACAGACCGTGTTCGGGTTTTATCTCCTGGCGGTGATGCTGCGCTTTCTGCTGCAATGCGTGCGGGCTGATTTCTACAACCCACTGGTGCAATTCCTGGTGCGCATCACCAACCCACCGCTGCTGCCGCTACGCCGGATCGTGCCGGGCTACCGGGGACTGGATCTGGCGTCGGTGGTGCTAGCGTTCGCCTTGCAGCTCGTCGAGGTGCTGTTGGTGGCCCTGCTGCTCGGCCAACCGCTCGGGGTCGGCGGCCTGCTGCTGCTGACCGTGATGGAACTGCTCAAGCTGCTGATCAACATCTACCTGTGGAGCATCATCATCCAGGTGGTGCTGAGCTGGATCAACCCCGATCCCCGTCATCCAGCGGCGCGGGTGCTGACCCAGTTGACCGCACCGTTGCTGAGGCCGGCCCAACGCCTGCTACCGCCGATCTCCGGCGTGGACCTGTCGCCGATGCTGGTAGTGGTGGCGCTGATCTTCCTCAGCCTGCTGTTGCAGGATTTTCTTGGACTGTTGACCGGGTTGCGTTGAGGCAATGGGCGGCGGCCATGCCTGGGATGGCGCGGACTTGATCCTGCGAGTGCGAGTGCAGCCGCGCGCCAGCCGCGATGAGTGGGTGGGGCTACGCGACGACCGCTTCCAGGTTCGCGTCACCGCGCCGCCGGTGGACGGCCAAGCCAACGCTCATCTGCGCGAGTTTTTGGCGACGCTGTTCGGCGTGGCGAAAAGCCAGGTCACGCTGCTGGCGGGAGAAACCGGCCGCGACAAGCGGTGGCGCATCGCCGCGCCGAAGCGGTTGCCGCCGGGCATCGAACCGCCGGCAACTTCATGCGACGCTGGGAGGAAGAATTATTCAAACTACTGAAAATATTGTTTATTTATCCTAAACGACGCCCGGTTGCCGCCAAACCCGGCGCCGATTAGACTTGTCCCCCTTTTTCGCCCCATCCCCAAGGATTTCACCACGACGGTTAGGAGCCTATGCCGCACACGTTTCCCCCGGATTCCGTGGGTCTGGTCACCCCCCAGACCGTTTGCTTTCAAGAACCGCTGGCGCTGGACTGCGGCCGGTCGCTGGCGGGCTATGAAATCGTTTATGAAACCTACGGCACGCTCAACGCCGATCGTACCAACGCCGTGCTGATCTGCCACGCGCTGTCGGGCGACCATCACGTCGCCGGCTATCACGACGAGGACGATCCCGGCAAACCCGGGTGGTGGGACAACTGCATCGGTCCCGGCAAGCCGATCGATACCCGCGAATTCTTCGTGGTGTGCTGCAACAACCTGGGCGGTTGCAAGGGCTCCACCGGCCCGACTGCGATCAACCCGGACAACCTGAAGCCCTACGGCCCAGATTTCCCCATCGTCACCGTCAAGGACTGGGTACGCAGCCAGGCCCGACTGGCCGACCAACTCGGCATCGCGCAGTGGGCGGCGATCATCGGCGGCAGCCTCGGCGGGATGCAGGCCATGCAGTGGGCCATCACCTTTCCCGAGCGGGTGCGCCATTCCCTGGTCATCGCCGCCGCCCCGCGCCTGTCGGCCATGAACATCGCCTTCAACGAAGTAGCGCGGCAGGCGATCCTGTCCGATCCCGACTTTCACCACGGCCACTACTATGAATTCGGGGTGGTGCCACGGCGCGGGCTGATGCTGGCCCGGATGCTCGGCCACATCACCTACCTGTCCGACGAGGGCATGCGCGCCAAGTTTGGCCGCGAGTTGCGCGAAGGCAAAATGAATTTCAATTTCAACTTCGATACCGAATTTCAGGTGGAAAGCTATCTGCGCCATCAGGGCCACGCCTTCGTGGACCGCTTCGACGCCAACACCTATCTGCTCATCACCAAGACCCTGGACTATTTCGACCCGGCGGCGGATTTCGACGAGGATTTGTCGGCGGCTTTTCACCGAACCCAAGCGCGGTTCCTGGTGATCGCCTTCACCAGCGACTGGCGATTCGCGCCAGCCCGGTCGCGCGAGATCGTCCGGGCGCTGGTGCGGGCCGGGCGCGAGGTCAGCTACGCCGAGATTCCTTCGGAATACGGCCACGACGCCTTTCTGATGCCGATTCCACTGTACCACGAGGTGTTGCGCGGCTACTTGGCGCGGGTCGGCCGCGAGGTGAACGCTCATGCGGCCTGAACTGGAACTGATCAGCGACTGGATTCGCCCCGGCGCGCGGGTGCTGGATTTGGGCTGCGGCGACGGCGCGCTGCTGGCCTATCTGCGCGAACGCCGCCAGGTGAGCGGCTACGGTTTGGAAATCGACAACGCCAACATGCTCCAATGTATTCAGACCGGGGTGAACGTCATCCATGCCGACCTGGAAGCGGGGCTGGCGGACTTCGGCGACAGCAGCTTCGACTACGTGCTCATGACCCAGACCCTGCAGGCCGTGCGCCAAACCGAAACGCTGCTGGACGAAATGTTGCGGGTGGGCCGGCAAGGCATCGTGACTTTTCCCAATTTCGGTTTCTGGCGCTGCCGGATGCAGATCGCCCTGCAAGGCTTGATGCCGGTGGGCAAAACCCTGCCCTATCAGTGGTACGACACCCCAAACGTGCATCTTTTCACCATCCGCGATTTCGAGAAACTGTGCCGTCACAAGCACATCGACATCCTGCAACGCATGGTTCTCGACCATGCCCACCGCCCCCGGCTGGGAACGAAGCTGTGGCCCAACCTGCTGGGCGAAATCGCTCTGTACCGGTTGGGACGCGCCTGACCGGCCGCGTTCGAGACCGAATTTTGGAGATCAACTCATGCTGATTCACCCCTCCGTGTCCCGCCGTTTACGGTGTCACCACCGTCCCCTCCGCCCGCGTGGGTTCACCTTGATCGAAGTCATGGTCGTGGTGGTGATCCTGAGCATCCTGGCCGCCGTGGTGGTGCCGCGCATCATGGACAACCCGGACAAAGCCCGGGTGGTCAAAGCCAAGCAGGATATCCGAGTGATCAAGAACCAGATGGATTTGTACCGGCTGCACAACTTCCGCTACCCAACCACCGACCAGGGCCTGGAGGCGCTGGTGCAAAAACCGGCCGACGCGCCGCACTGGCAGGAGGGCGGCTACTTGGACAAACCGCCCAAGGATCCCTGGGGCAAACCATATCAGTATCTCAGCCCCGGCCAGCACGGCGACATCGACATCTACTCGCTGGGCGCCGACGGCCAGCCGGGCGGCGAAGGCGTGGACGCCGACCTCGGCAACTGGAATCTGGACGAGTAGGCTGGGCCGGCATCGAAGCGCCGAGGCATTAACATGACCACGCCCGCGCGCGGGTTCACCTTGCTCGAGATCATGATCGTGCTGGTGCTGGTCGGCATCATCACCAGTTTCGCCCTGCTGTCGGTCGGCGGTGGCCCACGCCAACGGCTGGCGGAGGAAGGGCAACGGCTGGCGGCGCTGGTGGAACTGCACCAACAGGAAGCGATCTTGAGCGGCGAAACCCGCGGCATCCAGTTCAGCCGCGCCGGCTACGCAATGCTGAGCCTGGGCGAGAAAGGCGAATGGCAATCCCCCGCCGCCGCCGACACTCTGATTCGCCATGCGTTGCCCGAGGACATCGCCCTGGGCCTGTGGGTCGAGGACCGGCCGGTCGATCTGAAAACCGCCGGCAAGTGGCCGCAGGTGGTGTTGCTGGCCAGCGGTGAAACCACGGAATTCGTCGCCGTGTTCGGCTTCACCGACGACCGTTCCCCGGACACGCCGCGCTATCGGGTAGCCAGCGACGCGCTGGGTCGACTGACCTCGGGCGAGGTCACCCGGTGAAGCGCCAGCCCGGCTTCACCCTGCTGGAAGTCCTGGTGGCGCTGGCGGTGCTGGCCATCGCCATGGGCGCGATCATCGGCGCCGCCACCCAGAGCATCAACACCGTCGCCACGCTGCGCGACCAAACCTTTGCCGGCTGGGTCGCCCTCAATCAGATCAACGCCTTGCTGCTCGATCCGAAACCCTGGCCCGAGGATGGCTCCCGCAAGGGCAACGCCGAGCTGGCCAACCGTAACTGGCGCTGGGAGGCGCGGTTCCACCAGACCGAGGATCCCGACCTGCGCCGCCTCGAACTCACAGTGCGCGCCGGCGAAACCGGACCGGAACTCGGCAAATGGGTGGCCTTTAAGGGCAAGAAGCCGGAGAAGCCCAAGGACTCGACGGCGCCCGATGGCCAACCGGACGGGGCCAAGGACAAGCCATCAACGCCCAAAAAACCGCAGCCCGCGTCATGAATAAACCCACGCGCGGTTTTACCCTGCTGGAACTGCTGGTGGCCCTGGCGGTGTTCTCGATCATGGCGATTGCCGCCTACAGCGGCCTGCGCAACGTGCTGTACACCCGCGCTGCCGTGGAGGAACAAAACCGGCGGTTGGCGACGGTGCAACTGGCGGTTTACCGGCTGGAGCAGGACATCGAACAAACCGTGCCGCGCGGCATCCGCGACGAATACGGCGAACCCCAAGCGGCCCTGCTCGGCGGCGCGCTCGCCGACGACCGGCTGACCCTGACCCGGGCCGGTTGGGACAATCCTCTCGGCCAGCCGCGCGCCACCTTGCAACGAGTCGTCTACCGGCTGCGGGACGGCCGGCTGTGGCGACTGCACTGGCCAGTGCTCGACCGGGGCGGCCTGATCGAACCGCGCGAGACGCTGCTGCTGGACCGGGTGCGGGAATTTAAGGTGCGGTTTCTTGTGGATCAAGACGACTGGCGCGACGGCTGGCCACCGCTACCCACCAGCAACGACCAAGACAAACCGGATCCCGACCGCTTGCCGCGCGCGGTGGAAATCAGCCTGACCCTGGAGGATTGGGGTGAAATCACCCGTCTGCTGCCCCTGCCCGGCTGACGCGCTCCCCGCCCTTTGCCCGGGGAATCGAGCGGACCGCGCCAAATCCCAGGGCGGCGTTGCCCTGATCACCGTGCTGCTGATCGTGTTTCTCGCCAGCATCGCCGCCACCAGCCTCGCCACCCTGCAACAACTGGCCATCCGCCGGAGTACGGTGCTCCAACACCAGCAACAGGCCCGGCTCTACACGCTCGGCGCCGAACAGTGGGCCATGATCATCCTGGCGCGCGACCGCCAGCAGAACGAAACCGACCATCCCGGCGAGGAATGGGCCAATCTGCCGCCGACCCTGCCCGTTGAAAGCGGCACGCTCACCGCCCGCCTCACCGACCTGCAAGGCTGTTTCAACCTCAATAACCTGTGGCGGCCGGCGGCCGGCGAACGGTCGCCCTCCCCCGACGAACCGCCCGAAGACAAGGACCAGAAGGAACCCCAGGATCCAGCGGATGCGGAGGCGGATGCCAAGGCCAAACCCACTCCCGCCCAGCCCAAACCCCCGAAATCGGACGAATCCTCGAACAAGGCGGGGGTGGAGCCAGCGCAAATCAAGGTATTGCAACGTCTGCTGGAAACTCTCGAACTGAAGCCGGGTCTGGCCCAGGCTATCGCCGACTGGATCGATCCCGATGCCGATCCCCAGTTTCCCGACGGGGCCGAGGACAGCGATTACACGGTCCTGAATCCGGCCTATTTGGCCGCAAACCGCCCGTTCCTGAGCGTGTCCGAACTACGGCTGGTCAAGGGCGTGGACCAAGAGACTTACAACAAGCTGGCGCCCGTGGTCTGCGCCCTGCCCCCCGGGGTGCCGTTGAACGTCAACACCGCGCTGGCGCCGGTGCTGGCGGCGCTGGGCGAGGAAGAATTGAAACCGACGGATCTTGAGTCCCTGCTGAAAAATCGGCCGGCGGAAGGCTACAAAAACGTGGACGATTTTCTGAACGCGGCCAAGCTCACCACCGTGGAAGCGCCGGTCAAAGCGTTGCTGAGCACCGACAGCCAGTATTTTCTGTTGCGGGCCGAAGCGCGGGTGGGCGATGGCCGCGCGATGCTATACAGTATGTTCTATCGCGATGAGAATGGCGTCCGAGTTCTGCGGCGCCGTTTCGGCAATCAGGATTGAGACCACCTTGCCTGCTCCCCTTTGCTTTTTTCGTTTGCCAGCGCCCGACCAGGCCGAGTGGCTGTGCGTCAACGATACGACGCGGCGCGGCTCGCTGGCCGAACTGGCCGAGCAAACCACCGGAGCCCGGTTGCTGCTGATCGCGCCCGGCGAGGCGATCAGCCTGTACCGGGTTCCGCTGCCCAGCCGCAAGCGATCCACCTGGGCGCGCGCCGTGCCGTATGCTTTGGAAGACCAGGTCGTCGAGGACATCGAGGCGCTGCACTTCGCGCTGGGCGCTCTGCCCGATGGCGACTGCCTGCCGGTGGCGGTGGTCGGCCGGGACGCCCTGCGTGACTGGCTGGACGCCTGCGCGGGGGCCGGGGTGGTTCCGGCCGCGATCATCCCGGAGCCACTGCTGCTCCCGTGGCGGGAGGGCGACTGGAGCCTCCTGTTGGAAGAGCGGCGGGCAGTGGTGCGCACGGGTCGCTGGGACGGTTTCGCCACCGAACGGGACCTGCTGGAACTGCTGTTGAACCAGACGCTGGCCGAGGCCGGCGACGCCAAACCGCAACGGCTGCGCGTCTGGGGCAACCCACCGCCGGTATTGGCCGAAGCCGGGCTGGAACCGCTGATCGAGGATAGCGCTCCCCAACCGCTCCAGGTGTTCGCCAGCGCTTATCAACCGGCCGCCACGATCAACCTGTTGCAAGGCGTCTACAACCCACAGGCGCACTGGGGACGCTGGCTGCGGCCCTGGCGCGCGGCGGCGGCTCTGGCGGGCGCGTGGCTGCTAGTGCAAGGCTTCAGCCTAGCGCACGAGCATTGGAGCCTGCGACACGAGCAGGTAGCGTTGCGAGCCGCGATGGAACAGGTTTACAGGGACGCCGTGCCCGGCGCGACCCGGATCGTGAACCCCAGGGTCCAGTTGGAAACCCGCCTGCGGGAACTGCGTCCGGCCAACGCCGGTGGCAGCACGTTCCTCGAACTGCTCCACCGGGGCGGACAGGCGCTGGTCGGTTTCGCGGACGTCACCCTGCGCGGCTTCAGCTATCGCGACGGACAACTGGATTTGGATTTGGAAGGGGGTAACCCGGCGGTGCTGGACCAACTCCAGCAGAAATTAAACCAGCAGACGGGCTTGCAGATCGAGATGCGCACCACCCAGCGGGAAGGCCAACTACAAAGCAAGGTCACGCTGAAAAGGACGCCTTCATGAAAGCCTGGTGGGAGAGTCTGGGCAACCGCGAACGCCTGCTGGTGGCCGGCGGCGCGATACTGACCCTGGCGCTGCTGCTCTACGCGCTGGCGTGGCAACCGTTTCAAGCCAGCAACCGCCGCCTGCGGCAGAGCGTCGCCGAGCAGCGCGCCGAGCTGGCATCGATGCGGCAAATGGCTGAGGAAATCAAACGGCTGGGCGGATCGGGGGATACGCCGCCGGCGACGGATGGCCGCTCCCTCTTGACCCTGGTGGATCAGACCGCGCGGGCGGCCGGCTTGGGCGCCGCTCTCAAGCGAGTCACGCCGCAGGGCGCGGACCGGCTCAGCGCCCAGTTCGACGCGGTCGAGTTCGACAAACTCATTCCCTGGCTGGGCGCATTGGAACGCGACCACCGCATTGCTATCATTAACCTGAGCGTGGACCGCGCCACCGCCGCCGGTCAGGTAAATGCCCGCGCCATCGTCCAGGGTAGCCGGCCATGAAGCGCGTCCTGCGTTACGGCCTGTTGGGATTGCTGGTCTTTCTGCTATCCCTGCTGCTGCTGGCGCCGGCCAGCCTGATGACCGGCCTGCTCGCCGAGCGCCTGCCCGGCTTCAGCGTGCAAACCGTCGAGGGCCTGGCCAGCGAAGGTTCCGCGCGGGGCGTCCACTGGCGCGGGGCGCGGATCGAGCGGCTAAACTGGAATTGGCAAGCGCTGGCGCTGTTGACCGGATGGCTGGAACTCCGGCTGGGCATCGACGATCCCGAGATCAAGTTGATCGGTAACGCCGCGATCAACCCGGGCCGCCGCTTGCGTTTCCGCGATCTGAGCGGCCGGCTGCCGCTCGCCCGGCTGGGCGCCCTGGCTGGATACACGAAGTTGCCATTGCAAGGCGTGGTGGAATTCAATCTGCGGGACTTGTACCTGAACGCCGCCGGCCAGCCACAAACTGCCAACGGCGTCGTCTATCTGCTGAATATGCGCACCACCTTGGGCCAGCCGCTGAACCTGGGTGATTTCATCGTCCAACTGACGCCCGCCAATCCCGAGGGGATCCAGGGCGCGATCAAGGACAAAGACGACGGGCCGCTGGCGCTGGACGGTACGCTGAACCTGTTGCCGGATGGCCGCTACCGTTTTACCGGCCAGGCGGCAGTGCGCGATGCCGGCAACCCGGCGCTCCGGCAGGCGATGAGCCTGTTGGGACCACCCGGCGGTGATGGCCGCTGGGCCTTGAACTTTTCCGGCGTACTGACCCGGTAAGGGCCAGTTTGGGACGCCGCTCATCCACTGTCCGATTCTGAGGAATTACTAAGGGAGGTAAGCGCCGATGCAATTACAACCGCGCGGATTCTTGATCATCCTGACGATGCTGGTGCTGGCCGCCTGCGCCAGCCAACCAGCACCGTCGAAGGTCAAGCCGTCGTTGACCACCGCCAGCAGCGATGCCGCATTCCCGGCGCCGCCGGAACTGCAACCCCAAGTTGGGTTCTGGCAGCAAGTCTACGCAAGCTGGGGACGCAACCGAGTTGCGTTGCACGACGACCGTTACCTCGATCTGGTGTACGGAGTCCTGACCCTGCCCGGCGACGTCGACGAAAACCAAACCCCCGAACAGAAGGACTTCGTCAAGGGGCATCAGGAGAATCTGCGAACCATCCTGCGCCAACTCGAGTTCAAGGTGGCCGCCAACGCCCCGCTGGCGCCTACCGAACAGGCGCTGGCGACTCGCATTCGGGCCAGCAGCGGTGGCCCGGGCGCCATCATCGGCGCCAGCGATCGGCTACGCACGCAGCGCGGCATGCGCGAGCGCTTCAAACGGGGGCTGGAAATCAGCGGCCGCTACGACGCAGCGTTTCGCGGCGTGTTCCGCGAAGCGGGTCTGCCCGAGGATCTGGCCTACCTGCCGCATGTCGAGTCGTCCTTCCAGAACCACGCTGCCTCCTCGGCCGGCGCGGTGGGTATGTGGCAATTCATGCCCGGCACCGCACGGCATTTCGGCATGCTGAACGCAGCGGTGGACGAGCGGCGCGATCCCGTGGCCTCGGCGCAGGGCGCGGCCCGCTATCTGAGCAACGCCCACGACCGCCTGGGAAGCTGGCCGTTCGCGCTCACGTCCTACAACCATGGCGTGGGGGGGATGACGGGCGCGCGACAGGCTTTCGGCAACGATTTCGTCGCCATCGTGCGGAATTACTCTGGGAAAGGATTCGGCTTCGCCTCGCGCAATTTCTACGCGGAATTCCTGGCGGCCCGCGACATCGCTCGCAATCCCCAGCGCTTCTTCCGGGAAGGCATCCGCTACGAACCCCCCTTGGATCTGGACCGGGTTCGGCTGCGGCAAACCGTGGATGCCATGACTCTGGCGAATTATTACGACGTCAGTCCGTGGGAATTGACGAGTTTGAACAAGGCTTGGAACCCGGCGGCTCAGAACAGCCGAATCCCACTACCAGGCGGCACCTTGGTATGGCTGCCCGCTGGAACGGTGGCGCGCTTGGCGCAACGGGGCGCCGCCGACGGGGCGCTTGCTTTGGCCGACCCGGTCACCACCAGCCGGGTACGCTAACCGGCGCGACGACCGGCCACCTCCAGCCATTTCACCCTAAAAAAACCCCTCCACTTGGGAGGGGTTTTTTGGTTTTCGCCGCCGGGTGTCAACCCAGCTTCTTGAGAAACTCCTCGGCCCGCTCCTTCTGCGTGGCGCTGCCTTCCCGTAACACTTCTTCCAGCAGACCGCGCGCGCCGACCTGATCCCCCATGTCCAGATAGGCCGAAGCCAGATCCAGCTTGGTTTCCACATAATCGGCGGCATCCATGCCTCCACTGAAGGCGCCACCGCTATTCTGTTCCTTGCCACCAAGCTTCAAGGTATCGCTACCGATGCCTTGCAAGGCCTCATCCAGCTTCAATGAATCCTCTTGCGTGCCGTGCCTGGCCAGTTCCTGGGTGACATCGGTGAATTCGAATTTCAAATCCGCCATCGCGGGACCTGCCGCCGGAGGGGCAGCGGGGGACGCAAGAGAGGGCGGCTCGGTCGCGGGCTCGGCGATGCCCAGTTCCAACAGCGGCAGTTTGGGCGGCTGCTTGGCGCCCGAAACCGCTGGCTTCATCTCCAATGGCGGCAGTTCGGACGGTTGCGGTCGAGCCGTCTTGTCCAAACCGAAGTCGCCGAAATCGAAATCCAGGCCGTCCAGCCGCAGCTCGGACGGCAGTTCGGCATGCAGCCGCGATGGGGATTCCTTCTCCTGCTCCGACGGTTCGGCTGGCGTACCCGCAAGCGAATTGACGGGTCGACGAGTACCCGTTGCCGTGGGCGGCTCGACCTCGAACAGCGGCGCCCTGAGATCCGGCGCGGGCGCCGCGCTCTGGTGAGCGCCTACGGGCGGCGAACCGCTTCCAGCAAGGTCAACATCGAAATCCTTGAGCAGGTCTTCGATCACCTTGGGCGTTTCCACGCCAACGGGACCGGACTTCAATTCGACTCCACCCGGAGTTGCGGGGGCGGCTGCCGCCAAACCCGCGGCGGGCCGCGGGCGCACGGAACGCGGCTCGCGCACCTGGACCTGGGTGGTGGTCGAGACAACCGGAGGTTCCGCAGCCACGGCAGCGGTGTCCGGATATTCCAACGCGTCCACCTCCACCGCCGACGACTTTGGCCGGGCAGGACGCCGCAACAACGGAAGCAGTATCACTGCGGCAATCGCCAGTACGATGAGTGCGATAGCCAACCAGATGATCGGGTTACTCATCCAACTAGGCTCGGCTTCATCAGGCGGTGATGCCAGCGGCTTGGCGGTGGTCGGCGTGGCCGCCTCCGGGGGCGGCGGAGTAGCAGTAGCCGGCGCGGCGGTCTCCGGGGGCGGAGTAGCGGCGGTCGGCGCGGCCGCCTCCGGGGGTGGCGGAGTAGCAGTAGCCGGCGCGGCCGCCTCCGGGGGTGGCGGAGTAACGGCAGCAGTGGGTGCCGGAGATCCTTCCGTTTGGGGAACAGCGGCCTGGGGAACGATTTCCTGCGGCGATTCGGCGGGCGGCGGCGGTGCAGCCACCGGTGGGATCGCGGGCAGTGGCGGCGGAGTCGTCGCGGGGGGTAGCTCACTGGGCTTGGCGGGCGCGGGCGGGGACACCGTTTCCGGCGCGGATACGGCGGCCGGACTGGGGGGCGCCACAACCGGCGGGGGCGCGACCGTCGGTTCGGTCGGGGGTGGCGTCGCGGCCAACTCTGGGGACGCCGACGCGGCCAGCACCGATGGCGCTCCTTGCACGCCCAGCGCCTGTGGCGTTGGCACCTTGAGCGTGGCGCCGGTACGCAGCGCGTTGGGATTGCCGTTGGCAAACGCCGCCGGATTACCCGCCATCAGAATCGACATCATTTGTGGCAAGCTGATGGCGGTCGAGGGCCGGACCCGGTTGGCAACAGCCATCAGGGTCTCGCCGGGCTTGACCGGTCCGTAGAACGAAGCACCCTCGAAGCTGACTGGCGGCGCGGGCGGCAATTGTGGAACTGCGGGAGCCACCGCCGCAGGCGGGGCCACCACCGGCGGCGGCGTCACAACCAGCGGTAGTGGCGGTGGCGGCGGTGGCCGCCGGTTCGCGTACAACTCGGGGTCGAGTTGAATCGTAAATTCGCGAATCAACCGGCCGCGCGGCCAGACCAGTTCCAGCAGCAGATTGAAGTTCGGCTCGCGAATCGGCTCGAGCGACGTCATCTTGACAATACTCGGGCCACCCGGCGGGGTCTGCACCGAAAATCGCAGCTTCGACAGAAACTCGAGCCGCTCGACTCCAGCCCGATTGAAATCCTCTTGACGAGGAACCCGGACGGCCAAGCCGATCAACTCGGCGGGATTGTTGACAACCAGAGGCAATTCGGCCTCAAACGTCTGATTGAGCGCCGAGCGTACATCAAGTTGGCCAACACCAAGGGCAAAGGCGTGCAGCGGCGCCACCAGCCCGGCCAAAAAAAAGAGTCGGATTAATATCCTGGTCGGCATGGACCTGTCTCCATTCCGCCGCCGGAAGAGGATTGTGCCGGCGGGATTAGCTTGGATACCGCCGCGGGCCGCATCGGGCCAGCGACCGTTCCGCTTGGAACCGTTGGCGAGATGCGCGGCGGCTCGAAGCTTCCCTTTAAAGATACTCCTTAATCGAGATTTCCGCGATTTCGATATGCTTTAGAATTCGACGGCCGAGGCGCATTCACCGCCTTGGGCGGCTCAGCGTTCGAGCAGGATGCGCAGCATCCGCCGCAGCGGCTCGGCGGCGCCCCACAGCAACTGATCGCCGCAGGTGAACGCGCCGAGATACGTCGGTCCCATGTTGAGCTTGCGCAACCGGCCCACCGGCACGCTCAGGGTGCCGGTGACGGCGGCGGGCGTCAGTTCGCGCATCGAAATCTCCCGCTCGTTCGGCACCACCTTCACCCAGTCGTTGGCGGCGCCGACGATCTCCACCAGTTCGTCCAACGGTACATCCCGGGCCAGCTTGATGGTCAACGCCTGGCTGTGGCAACGCATCGCGCCGATTCGGACGCAGATACCGTCGATGGGGATGGGATTGTCCGAACGGCCCAGAATCTTGTTGGTTTCGGCCTGCCCTTTCCACTCCTCTTTGCTCTGGCCGTTCTCCAACTGCTTGTCGATCCAGGGGATCAGGCTACCGGCCAGCGGCACGCCGAAGTTGGCGGTCGGGAAATCGCCAGAGCGGAGGGTTTCGGCCACGATGCGGTCGATGTCCAGAATCGCCGAGGCCGGCTCGTCCAGCCGGTTGGCCACCGCGCCGTGGATCGCGCCCATCTGCTGGATCAACTCGCGCATATTCTGGGCGCCGGCGCCGGAAGCAGCTTGATAGGTCATAGCGGTCATCCATTCCACTAAGCCGTGAGCGAACAGTCCGCCCAGCCCCATCAACATCAGACTGACCGTGCAGTTGCCGCCGATGTAGTCTTTCACGCCCCGCGCCAGCGCATCCTGGATCACCTGGCGGTTGACCGGGTCCAGAATGATAACCGCGTCGTCCTTCATCCGCAGGGCCGAGGCGGCGTCGATCCAGTAACCCCGCCAGCCGGCGGCGCGCAGTTGCGGATAAATCTCGTTGGTGTAATCGCCGCCTTGGCAGGTGACGATGATGTCCAGCGCCTTGAGGTCGACGATGGACTTGGCGTCCTTCAGGACCGGCGTATCCTTGCCGATGACCGGACCCCGGCCACCCACGTTGGAGGTGGTGAAAAACACCGGATCGATCAGGGCGAAATCATTTTCCGCCACCATCCGATCCATGAGCACGGAACCCACCATGCCGCGCCAACCCACTAGACCGACTCGCATCATAAAATCATCCTCAACTCAACAAACCAAATTTTGAGGGGTTTGCAAAACCCCACCTCAAGCTTGCTTCATTATTGATTACCAAAAATATATTGCAAATCTATCTCGGTTTCTTCAAACGGCGGTATTCTTGCTTTATCGATATTTTGTTCGCCACTATATTCTACGGAAAAGCTCACCTGATATTTGTCATCAGCCAGCCGATAAGCAATCAGTGTTTTGTCTTCTGGAGAAATCACCCAATAATACGGAACCTTGCTCCGTTGCAATAGCATGAAGTTATGAAACAAATCTTTCCTTTCATGATTGGGTGAAGTAATTTCACAAACCCAATCGGGTATGGCATTCATAATCCCCGTAGGTCTGAGCGGTACGCGCTCTTTCCGCCATCCGGCCAGATCGTGGCTAGGGCATTGGTGGTCGTTATACCGAACGCTGATCTCGGTCATGATCCACCATCCTCCCGGACCATCTTTCCGTTTAAATTGCAAAACTTCATCGGAAATGCTCGACTGGATGAGCGCGTGCTCGGAGCGCGCCATAGGGCGCTTAACGATCTCGCCGTCGATCAGCTCGACACGCTCATCGTCGGATTGCAGCAAATCATCTACGGTCTTTAGCCTTCTTGCTTCCAAGATGCCTCCAGGTACAGCACCCGTTAGCCGATTGATTGAGCGCGTAGCAGGGCTAGTTAAGGCGCAGGTCGGTAACCCGCCCCTCGCGCTACCGCTTTACGCCGGTTCAACCTTCAGCCAAATCCAAACGACGTTCGATTCATTCCACGCGCTCCGCGAGACGATCATATCTCGCCTGTTGGTCGATCACGTCGCCATACAAGTTGGCGTTATCGCGTCGAAGGCCCGCAACGGCCGCCTCCAAACTGGTGAGCCGCTGTTTGATTTCGCGCACGTTCTCCTTGATACCACCGATATCGGCGCGGATCGCCCGTAGATGTTCGAGAATTAGATTTTCAACATTATCAGTCATATCGATTCTCCCGCTGAGCTTTCTTGGGGAGTGTAACACAATGAGGGTATGGCGAATTAGAGTGCAAGTCCGTAACCCGCCGATTGTCGTCATCCAGTTCCAGCGGGTTAAACTACGATAACTCGCTCTACGCCCTAACGCTACGAGTAACAGGACGATTTTAGTTCTACTTTGAGCTATTTGCAAAATTACGGCAGAGCCGTAGTCTTACCGCTACATATTGTGTATTTTGTGCAGGCTTACACACAAATTGTGCTATTTTGCAAATAGCTCCTTTGTCAGATTAAAACGCAAGATATTGATTTTGTTAGATCAGCATTAAAATTGGCGAAATTGATAAATCTTTATAAATCAAACGCTTGCCCCTAATCTGACAAAGTAGAATTAGAGCGTAGCGGAAAAGCCGGTCCATGTTCACGCGCTTGTTAGAGCGGATCATGTTACCTGTTCCAATAAAAAACGCATTGAGTAACCAGCCGGAAAATAGTCTACATCCTTTCGGTACATTACTCGCTTCACCCAATTTTTCCTATCCAACTCCCGTTGGCATACATCAGCTAAAGAAGTATTGGTTTACCATGACCTGCAATATCGCAGGAGCTAGGCCTTCTCTTGCAGCTTCGTTGGCAATTATCTCCATTGCATCTTCATCCTTTTCCATTTGCTCTCGATTGTATTTTTCGCTTTTAGACCACTTTGTCTGGGTGTCGATATCAATTGAATCGATGATTTTGTCGAAATAGTGCTGGTATAAGCCGATTTGTTCTCTCTGAACCTCTCCGTAGAATGAGTCGATGCCAGTTATTTTGTTTTTAACTTTTGAGAAGATAGACATGGCCTGCACTCCTGATTATGATGATATAACGTCTGAATTAACCGGCCTACACGGCTTTTCGCGCAGGTCCTGTGGAATGATAGATTAGGCAATGATCGCACGAATTTCATCTAAGCTCTGTTTCGCTGGATTTATTACCCGATAGCCTTTGCTCTTAACCTTTCTCTCAAAAGAACCGTCGCAAGTAACCAGTATCGGATGAGACTCACCGCCAAGAAACGCGAGGGCGTTGACAATTGACTGATATATGAGACCGTCCCAATCGTTTTTCCCCGCCTTCAGATTCATCTCCTGAGAGATTGTGTCAATATTCTTCTCCTGCTTGGTATTGGAGATTATTTCCTGTCCGATCACACGGAAATATTTGTTTTTGTAGTGGCTAGCGAACATGCGACTGATTCGATCAGCCTTCTCTGCGGATATCTTGCCACTATGCGTGAAATGTTTGAGTTTCCGGTCAAATTCAGTGTAGACCTGCTCGTTCACGACAAAGTGGAGACTCTTGGATACCTTGGTGTTTGAAGACGTAAGCCACTTTACGTTCGGAGTTCCTTCCTCTTCGACAAACATTTTTAGCAAGGCGCTTGTGTCGAAAAAAAGTACCTTAATAACCATGCGCCCTCCGGGACCTAACGGAGCGGCGGATAAGCCGCGACGGGCGGGAAAGCTGCGGGCTTTTCCGCCCGGAGTCGGCTTGATCCGCGTGGTTGCTTGGCGCGAAGCGCCGCACAACCACGCGGATACTTAATCCGCCGCCCCGTTGTCGCGGGCGCGAAGCGCCCGCGACAACATATGATTATCCGGTTCCGCATATCCTGCAGTATGGCAAGATATGTGGAGCATAAAGATAAGCTTATCATGTCGGTTACTGCCTTGGGACAAAGGAAGCTACCGCGCTCCATCCTGACTCAAGAATCCACCAGCGCCGCCACCACGGCATCACCCATCGCTTGCGTTCCGACCGGGGTCATGCCCTCCGCCATGATATCCAGCGTCCGCAAGCCCTGATCCAGCACCCGGCCGACCGCGCGTTCGATCCGTTCCGCGTGTTCCGGCGCGTTCAGGCTGTAGCGCAGCAACATCGCTGCCGACAGGATGGTCGCCAGCGGGTTGGCCGCGCCCTTGCCAGCGATGTCGGGCGCGGAACCGTGAATCGGCTCGTACAGCCCCTTGCCGTTCGCGTCCAGCGAGGCCGACGGCAACATGCCGATGGAGCCGGTCAGCATGGCGGCGCAGTCGGATAGAATATCGCCGAACAGATTGCCGGTCACGATCACGTCGAACTGCTTCGGCGCGCGGACCAGTTGCATGGCCGCATTGTCCACATACAGATGCGACAGCGCCACGTCCGGATAATCCCGCGCCACCTGCTCGACCACTTCCCGCCACAGTTCGGAGGCTTCCAGCACGTTGGCCTTGTCCACCGAACAGACCTTGCGATGCCGCTTGCGGGCCGCTTCGAAGGCTACCCGCGCGATACGCTCGATTTCCGATTCGCGATAGAGCATGGTGTTAAAGCCCTCGCGCTCGCCGCTCTCCAGGGTGCGGATGCCACGCGGCTGGCCGAAATAGACGTCGCCGTTCAACTCGCGCACGATCAGAATGTCCAGTCCGGCTACGAGTTCGGGCTTGAGCGAAGAGGCGCTCGCCAGTTGTGGGTAGAGAATGGCCGGGCGCAGGTTGGCGAACAGTTCCAGATCGGAACGAATCGCCAGCAGGCCGCGTTCCGGGCGCAACGGCCGGTCAAGCTTGTCCCACTGCGAACCGCCGACCGCGCCAAGCAGGATCGCATCGGCGGCGCGGGCTTGACGGCGGGTTTCTTCGGGATACGGCGAGCCGAGCGCATCCACCGCGCAGCCGCCCAGCAGGCCATATTCCAGCGCGAGATCGAGGCCGCATTCCTGGCGCAGATATTCCAGAATTTTCGCGGCTTCGATCACGATTTCCGGACCGATGCCGTCGCCGGGAAGAACGAGAATCTTGTGAGTCATGGACTTTCCTTTAACGTGAGTTATTCTTTTATTTTCATAAACTTATACTTATGAACTTGTACGATCTTGCGTTTTGTAATACATATGTTACTATGTTCGATGATGAACATTAATCCATTTGTAATCAAAAAGATCATCTATGAACATTCAGCTCACCAAACTCTTTTGTGAAATCGACGATTTTTATCGCACCTTTAAACAGAGCATTCCCAACCATTTGTTAACGGCTTCCCCAAGAATTAATTTCCCGTGGACCGTACCTCCGTGTACCTTATCGCCGAGTGAAATGATGACGTTAGTCGTCGCTTTTCATCTTTCCAATTACCGGACTTTCAAGCATTTTTATCAGCATGTCCAATGGTATTGGCGCGCGGAATTTCCCGGGTTGGTCAGCTATCCCCGCTTCGTCGCCCTGCAGCCTTACTTGCTGGTCCCCTTATGTCTCTATCTCAACAGTCGCAAAGGTCCCATCACCGGGATTGCCTTCATCGATTCCACTCGATTAGTCGTTTGTCACAATCGCCGTATTTATTCTCATCGTGTTTTCAAAGGCTTAGCTCAACGTGGCAAGACTTCCGTCGGCTGGTTTTTTGGGTTTAAGCTCCATCTCATCATCAATGATCGGGGCGATTTACTCGCGTTTAAACTGACGCCTGCCCATACCGATGATCGGACTCCCGTTCCTGAAATGACTCGCGGGATGTGGGGCAAACTCTTCGGCGATAAAGGCTATATTTCCCAAGCTCTGTTTGAGCTGCTCTTTAAACAAAACCTCCAACTCATTACTAAAATCAAGAAGAATATGAAAAACAAATTGATGCCGATGGCCGACAAAATTCTGTTGCGAAAACGCGCGTTGATTGAAACCGTCAATGATCAACTCAAGAATATCTCTCAAGTCGAACATACGCGCCATCGCAGTATTACCGGCTTCATGCTCAATGTGTTAGGCGCTCTCATCGCCTATACGTATCAAGAGAAAAAACCCTCTCTGCACTTGGAAACGGTAGAACCTCAGACGCTACCCGTTATCATCTAAAATTTAAGTATCTGTTTAAAAAGGAATAACTCACGTTCCTTTACGAATCATTCAAGCGAACAGCCACGGCGCTTCCTGCCGCCGCCGAGTTTCGTAGGCGCGAATCTCGTCGGCATGGCACAGGCTCAGACCGATGTCGTCCCAGCCGTTGAGCAGGCATTCCTTGCGGAACGGATCGACCTCGAACCTGAATATTTCACCGCTCGGGGTGGCAACGGTTTGCGCCGCTAAATCCACCGCCAGCCGATAGCCCGGCGTCGCCTCGACCGCGCGGAACAAGCGATCCACCACTTCGGAACCGAGGCAAATCGGCAGCAGGCCCGATTTGAAACTGTTGGAGAAAAAGATGTCCGCGAAGCTCGGGGCAATCATGCAACGGATGCCGTATTCCTCCAGCGCCCAGACCGCGTGCTCGCGCGAGGAGCCGCAACCGAAATTCTCCCGCGCCAGCAGGATGCTCGCCTGCCAATAACGCGGGTGATTGAGGGGAAAATCGAGATTCCGGGGTCTTTCCGAACAGTCCATCCCCGGTTCGCCGTGATCCAGATAGCGCCACTCGTCGAACAGGAAATTCCCGAAACCGGTGCGCTTGATGGCTTTCAAAAATTGCTTGGGAATGATGGCGTCGGTGTCCACGTTGGCGCGATCCACGGGGACCACCAAGCCATCGAGTCTGGTAAAAGGTTTCATGGCTGCAACTCCCGGCCTCGCGTTCAGAGACCTGCTTCGTCTTGTTCGATGATTTCGGGTTCTTGTTCGGCGGCGGCAATCCACGCCTGCAAGTGCGGATCGGCCATGAACGTAGCGACATAATCGTCCACCACGCCGGGCCGGCTCACGCCGTAGGGCACGAAGCGCAGCACCACCGGGCCGAACATGGCGTCGGCGATGGAAAACGCGCCGAACAGCCAGGGACCGCCCGCGCCGAAGCGACGGCGGCCATCGGTCCAAATGGCTTCGATGCGGTCGATATCCGCCGCAATCTCCGGCGTGACGGCCACCCGCCGACCACGAGCGCGGGCGTTCATCGGCATGGCGTTGCGCAGCGCGCTGAATCCCGCGTGCATCTCGGCGCTGACCGAGCGCGCCACGGCGCGAGCGGCGGCATCCGCCGGCCATAGCGAAGGCACGCGCTCGGCGAGGTATTCGCAAATCGCCAGCGATTCCCAGATCACTAAATCGCCCTCCCGCCAGACTGGCACTCTGAGCGAAGGCGAGTATTGCCGGATTTGGGCCGTGCCCTCCGGGGTGAACAGCGACACGCGGATTTCGTCGAATTCGATCCCCGCGTGACGCGCCGCCAGCCACGGCCGCAGCGACCAGGAGGAGTAATTCTTGTTGCCAATCACCAGTTGCGGACGCATCGGCGCGATTCCTAAAACGTGCGGATATCAACGAAATGACCGGCCAGCGCCGCCGCAGCCGCCATCGCTGGACTGACCAAATGAGTGCGTCCGCCCACGCCCTGCCGCCCCTCGAAATTGCGGTTGGACGTCGAGGCGCAATGCTCGCCGGCCAGCAAGCGGTCGGCGTTCATCGCCAGGCACATCGAACAGCCCTGCTCGCGCCATTCAAACCCGGCGGCAGTAAACACCCGATCCAGCCCCTCAGCCTCGGCCTGTTGCTTCACCAGCCCGGACCCCGGCACCACCAGGGCTTGCTTCAGGCTCGACGCGACCTTGCGACCCTTGATTACCGCCGCCGCCGCGCGCAAATCCTCGATGCGACCGTTGGTGCAGGAACCGATGAACACCCGATCCAGCCTGATTTCAGTAATCGGCGTGTTCGGTTGCAAGCCCATGTAACGTAACGCCTGCTCCATACCGCCGCGCTTGACCGGATCGGACTCGCTGGCGGGATCGGGGACGCGGCCGTCTATCGCCGTCACCATTTCCGGCGAGGTGCCCCAGGTCACCTGTGGCTTGATTCTCGCCGCGTCCAGCGTCACCACTCGGTCGAACACCGCATCGGCATCGCTGTGCAAATCCCGCCAGGCGGCGGCTGCCCGTTCCCACAGTTCGCCTTGTGGCGCAAACGTCCGGCCCTTGACATATTCAAGCGTTATGTCATCCACCGCCACCATACCCGCCCGGGCGCCGGCCTCAATCGCCATGTTGCAGATCGTCATTCGGCCTTCCATGCTCAACGCCCGGATGGCGGAACCGCCAAATTCAACCGCGTAACCCGTACCGCCGGCGGTGCCGATGTGGCCGATAATCGCCAGCACGATGTCCTTGGCGGTCACGCCCGGCTCGACCTGCCCATCCACCCGAATCAGCATGGATTTGGCCTTTTTCTGGATCAGGCATTGGGTCGCCATCACATGCTCGACCTCGGAGGTGCCAATGCCAAAGGCCAGCGCGGCGAATGCGCCGTGAGTGGAGGTGTGCGAATCACCGCAGACCACGGTCATGCCAGGGAGTGTCGCGCCCTGCTCGGGGCCGACCACATGCACGATACCACGCCGCCGGTCGCCGATGGGAAAGTACCGCAGCTTCAGTTCGCGAGCGTTGGCGTCCAGCGTCTCGACCTGGAGGCGGGAGACGGGATCGGCGATGGTGGTGAAGCCGGGATCGGTGGGCGTGTTGTGATCGGCCATCGCGACCATCGAATCCCGCCGCCACGGCTGGCGCCCGGCCAGTTTCAGTCCCTCGAACGCCTGCGGCGAAGTGACTTCGTGCACCAGATGGCGGTCGATGTAGAGCAGCGTCGTGCCGTCGGGGTCGGTTCGGACCACGTGGGCATCCCAAAGCTTGTCGTAGAGCGTTTTACCGGCCATTTTTCACCTCCTGCATTAAGTGTCGCCCAGCTTACGGCGCGGGTTTTGATAACACAAATTCATCTTTTTTATAATTTATATAAAATAATGGAATGTTACTTTTCTCATGGTTACCAACCCAGCTATGGACATCGCCAGCCTGCACGCCTTCGTCACTATCGCCGACAACAGCTCGTTTTCACTGGCGGCCGACCGTTTGCACCTCACCCAACCGGCGGTGAGCAAGCGGGTCGCGACCTTGGAGGCGGAATTGAACGTCCGTCTGTTCGACCGGCTGAGCCGAACCGTGCGGTTGACCGAGGCCGGAACCGTGCTGCTGCCACGGGCGCGGCGGATTCTGGCCGAGGTGGACGACAGCCGCCGGGCGCTGCGCAATTTATCGGGCATTATCACCGGACCGCTCATTCTCGCCACCAGCCATCACATCGGCCTGCACCGCCTGCCGCCGGTGTTGCGTACCTTCACCGCCCGCTATCCGCAAGTGCGCCTGGACATGCGCTTCATGGATTCGGAAGTCGCTTGCGCGGTGATGCTGCGCGGCGAGGTGGAACTGGCCATCGTGACCTTGCCCCCGAACGTCGATCCACCGCTGGAAGCGTTGCCGCTTTGGACAGATCCGTTGGTGGTGGTGGCATCGCGCGTTCATCCCCTGGCGGAACTCGCGACCGTCGCTCCGCAACAACTCAAGGAACATTCGGCGATTCTGCCGAGCGAGGCAACGTTCACGCGGCGGATTATCGAGGACGAACTCACGCGGCTCGGCGTCGAAATATCGGTGGCGTTCGCGACCAACTATCTGGAAACGATCAAGATGATGGTCGTGGTCGGGCTGGGCTGGAGCGTGCTGCCGCGCACCATGCTGGACGGGGAACTGGTGGAACTACCCATCGCCGGGCTGCGCCTGGAACGGATGTTGGGAGTGGTGCGTCATACCGGCCACACCCTGTCGAACGCGGCCGGGGCATTGTTGTGCGCTCTGCGGGAAGCGGGCGCCAACGCCGCTTAACCGATACGATCACCTCATGCTGATTGAGACCAGAAATCTATCTCCAACCGCTACAACCGGGCGGCGCGGTTTGCAAAACCATCCGCGCCGGCTACGCTAGCGCATCCCCGGCCACTTCCACCCGATCACGCTCCCATGCATCGCGATGACATCCTGACTCTTCTGGTTTCGCTCGGCATCACCGGCCTGCTGCTGTGGGGTCTCGTGTATTTCGTTACCGAATGGTGGGGGCGGCTGCCCAAGGCGGTCGCCCTGATCCTCTTCATCCTGCTGGCGGTGATGGTGATCGGCTATCCGATCTATGCCTTGGCGCGCTGGTCGGACCGCTATCTGGCGCGGGTGCGAGAGGCTCGCACCCAAGGGCGAAAGACGCCGGACTGAAACCCGTACCGTACCCGCGTTCCCCATGTTCGGACTGTTCCAACGCTGGCGCCGGCGGCGGAGGCTCGAACGCGCCCGCCTTCCGGAAGCGGAATGGCGAGCGACGGTCGCCAATTTGCCGGTGCTGGCGGGCTTGACCACGGCGGAACTGGAACGATTGCGCGATCTGGCGACGCTGTTTCTGGCCGAAAAGGCGTTGGAACCAGCGGGCGGGCTGGAATTGACCCCGGCCATGGGGCCACTGATCGCCGCCCAGGCTTGCCTGCCGATCCTCAAGCTGGGGTTGGATTACTACCGGGACTGGAGCGCGGTGATCCTGTATCCCGAGGGCTTCCTCGCCCATCACGAATATACCGACGCCAACGGCCTGGTCCACAGCGTCCACCGGCCGCTGATCGGCGAGGCCTGGGAGCGCGGTCCGGTCATCCTGTCCTGGGCCGACATCGTGGGCACACTCGACCAGCCGGGCCTCAACGTGGTGATTCACGAAATGGCGCACAAGCTGGACATGCTGACCGGCGCGGTTAACGGCCTGCCGCCGCTGCACCGGGGCATGGCGGTCGAAGACTGGAGCGGCGCCCTTAGCTCGGCTTACGCGCATTTAAGCCGGGAGGCGGACCGGGGCCGACCGACGGCGCTGGATCCCTACGCCGCCGACAGCCCCGCCGAGTTCTTCGCCGTCGCCAGCGAAGCATTCTTTGAAACGCCAGCGGTGGTCGCCGACGCTTATCCCGAGGTTTACCAGCAATTGCGGGCGTTTTACCGACAGGATCCGCTGGCCCGGCAGGCTAGCGCTCTCCCTCCAACCGCAACCGCCCTTCCTGATCCACCACCTGGATGCGGTTGAACCCGGCATCCGGCAGCTTCACCAGCAGGCACGGATAGGTCATAACCTGCGCCTGTCGATGGCCGGGCGACGATTCGCGCCAGTTCACCCGCACCGTCAGCACGCCGTCGCGCACGGTGGCGGTATCGTCGGCCAGCGCCAGCCCATAACCCGCCGTAGATCGCTGGCCCATCGCGATCAGCAACACACCCTCGCGGGGAAAATCCACCGCCGGCGGGGGCGGTGGATTCATCCACTGGCTATTGACCCGCGCGTGCAGCTCTCGCCATTCACCCGAACTGGCGATCCAGCGCACGGCGGGACGGTTCTGTCCACCGCACTGACCCTGACTAGCCAATGAGGTTATCGGCACGGTCGCATCGCCCGCCGCGTCGCCGTCAGGCTGGGCGCACCCCAGCCAATACCATCAGCGCCAACGCCCATATCCCGCCCCGGCGCCTCATGGAACTGGGACCATGGTGCCGACATTGACCCCAAAGTTCTGCAAGGTGGGGTCAATAACCTGGAACGAACCACTCGGAACCGATCCACCACCTGCGGCGGCGACCGCTTTGCTGGCGTTGATCAGGCCATAACCGAACTCGTCGTCCTTGCCCGGCGCTCCAAGATCGTCGGTCAACGCGCCGCTGGCCAGCAGTTCGGCAACTTTTTGCGGCGTCAGGCTGGGCGCGACCGCCTTCATCAGCGCCACCACCCCGGCCACATGCGGCGTCGCCATCGAGGTACCCTGCTCGATCAGGTAGTCGTTAACCAGCGTGCCGCCACTATCCGAGGTCGCCGTGCTCAGCACCCCGTCCAGCCTGCCATCGCCGTTGACATCCTGCCCCGTATTACCGCCGGGCGCGACCACGCTCACCCAGGAGCCGAAATTGGAGTAACAGCGCCCGGGCCTTGTTAATGTCCACGGCGCCGACCGCGATAACGCCGGGGAAGGCGCCCGGATAAGTAAGCTGGTTGGCGCCATCGTTGCCAGCGGCAGCGACGATGACAACGCCAGCGGCGCGGGCCTGATCGTAAACCGCCTGGGAGCCCGGCAAGAAGTCGGGACCGCCGATGCTTAGGTTGATCACATCGGCGCGGCGCGGCGGTACGGTGCCTGAATCGTTGGCCAGCCCGGCGGCAAAACGCACGGCCTGTTCGATGTCGTAATCGAAGCCACCGCCGATCCCCAGCGCCCGTAGCGGCATGATCTTGGCCCCGAACGCGACGCCGGCTACGCCAACGCTGTTATTGGTTGCCGCCGCCACGGTGCCAGCGACATGGGTACCGTGGAAGGAACTACCGCTAATGGGATCGGAACGGTCACCGGGATCGTCGGGATTGGAGTCGATGCCATCACCATCGCCGGCGACGGCCGGATCCTTGATGAAATCGTATCCGGCTACCAACTGCCCTTGCAGGTCGGGATGGCTGGTCACGACGCCGGTGTCGATCACCGCCACGATGGCATTAGCGCCGGTCGTCACGTCCCAAGCCTGCGGCAGATTGATCTGGGGGTAATGCCATTGCGCGGAGTAATACTGATCGTTGGGGGTGAACAGAATACGGCGGATGTAGTTAAGTCCAACGTACTCCAGTTCCGGATCCAGTTTCAGCGCCTTGACCCCGTACAGGGTTGCCAGTTTGCTCCGCGCGGCCTGATCGGCGGGCTGAAACCCACTAGGGAAACCGGGTGTTTCGGTAGTAGCCAGTGTCCGATAACTTTCTATCTGCCGCAATCCAGCCAGCTTGAACAGCGCGTTACGCTGCTGGGTTTCACTCTCCCGGCCGGCCAGCGCACCCAGGGCCTGGGCCTGGGTGCGCAGGACACGCCGAGTTCCGATCTGACGATCCGGGAAGCGCACGATGGCCTCGCCAGCGGCGAACGAATCGCTCAATCGCATGCTGGGAGCTGCCGACCCCTGCGCCGAGCCGATGGTCAGCTCGTAGCGGGACGCGCCCCGGTTCGCTCCCACCAACACCAGAGCGTCGCCATCGGTCTTGACCGTCAGCGACTCCACCCGCCCCTGACCGGCCGAGGCGTCGAGCAAATTGCCGTTTAGATCGGCCAGCCCCAGGTCCAGATCGGCCTGGACGCCATCGCCGGCGAGGGTCAGCATGACCCGCTGGCCAGCCCGCAGGCTGACCCGGTATACGTCCACCACATCGCCGGCGGCGTGCGACCGGCCTTCGGGACCGCTACCAGGCTGGTTGACAAAACCGGTCAGGGTGACCGGATTGGGCAGGTCCTGGGCGGTCACCGCCGTATCGTTGGGGATGTAAACGGCATCGGGATCGTTGCTATCGCTGTCCAGGGCGGTCTCGGTCGCCAGAGCCAGGGATAGATCATCATCGCCGATGCTCGCTTGCAGCGGCAGGCAGGCCAATCCCATTGTTAATAAAGAATATTTCAAGAGTTTAAGCCGCATTCAATATCCTCTGTTAAGGAAGGACTGGAGCAAGCCCTGCGTTCGCCGGCTCGCCGAATTCAATGGAAGTTCGATGGAGAAATAAGTCGTCCTCAATAGCAACTATCGTGCCTAGACCGTTGCCGTCTCTACAGCGCGGCTACCAGAAGTCGTCCAGCCGCGCCGGTTCCCAGGTGGCCCGTTGCACTTGCCATTCTCCGCCGCGCCGAACCAGTTCCAGGTCGAAACGATATAGATCGGCGTTCATCCCCACCAGTTCGCCGGCGTTCGCCACCGGCCGGCCGGCCATCGCCGCCGCCACGCTGGCCGTGGCGCGATCCGGTTGCGGGAAGGCGATGTCGCGAACCCGGGCGAACAAATGGATGGACTGGTTGCGCAGGACGTGCAGGCGGATCAGATTTTCCACCGCCTTGCGGTCGTGGCCCTGGGCATCAGCGTAATCATCCGCGACCAGCGCCCGCAGGCCGCGCACGTCGCGCGTCTCCGCCGCAGTTTGCGCGTGGGCGACCAGCGCCCGGATTTCAGCTTCGGGCGAATCGGCGTCGCGCGAGCACGCCGCCAAGGCCAGCGTGATCGCCATCCAAAGCCAGGGCCTCGATCGGTGCTGGGTCAACGACCGCAACAGCCTCACTCTCCTCATTCGCGGGTCCGGACTACAATCAGTGTCCAGTCTGTTCATTTATCCCTATCCACGCGGAACGCGCCATGAACCATCGGTTTGAAGTCCTCGACAAGTCTGTTTGCTATAGCGGATTTTTCCGCATGGAGAAATACCGGCTGCGGCACGAGTTGTTCTCGGGCGGCTGGAGTCCAGAGATTATCCGCGAGTGCCTGGAACGCGGTCACGCGGTCGCCGTCTTGCTCTATGACCCCGAACAGGATCGAGTAGTTTTGCTGGAGCAATTCCGGGTCGGCGCGTTGGAATTTCCCGGCGGCCCCTGGTTGCTGGAAATCGTCGCCGGAATTATCGATCATCCCGGCGAAACCACCGAGGACGTGGCCCGGCGGGAAACCGTCGAGGAATCCGGTTGCGAACTCCTCGACCTGGTTCCGATCTGCCATTATTTGGTCAGTCCAGGCGGCACGTCGGAGAGCATTACCCTGTTCTGCGGGCGGGTGGATACCGCTATCGTCACCAGTGGCGTGCGCGGCATCGCCTCCGAACACGAGGATATCCGGGTCCATGTGGTCTCCCGCGCTGAGGCGCTGGATTTGCTGCATGCCGGCCGGATCAATTCCGCCGCCCCGATCATCGCCCTGCAATGGCTGGAGTTGAACCGGCCGAAGCTACTGGAACGGTGGGGTCTGGCGCCAGCCTAAATCCCCAGGCGTTGCAGATCGGGATCGGCCTGCGCCCGGTTCCAGAGCATCCGAAACAATTCCAGCAGTTCCTTCATGCGCTCGGTCGGTTGTGGCGTGTAACCGCCGACCAAGCGGCGGGGGTCGCTGAAGTGCAGCAGCGCCTGTTCGTCAGCGATGGCGAATGCCTGCCCGAGTTCCGGCCGGTTCGGGAATTCCTCCGGGATCGGGGTGCGCAAGGCCACGGCGCTGGTCAGCCGCTCGCCCAAGCGCACCAGCCCCGGACAGGCGTTGCGCCATTCCCGGGCCGGCGGCAACAGCAGGTGCAGACGGACCTTGGGCTGGGCCACCGCCCGAGTGCGGATGGCGGCAAGCACGTCGGGATCGTTGTACAACTCGGGGCGCACCAGGGGCGTGTACAGGTACAGCGTGCGCCGCATACCTTCGAGCAGCTCCAGTAAAGCGCGCCGGCTGTCGTCCAGTCTGTTCAATAAAATTGTGGAACTCAGGTCATCGTCCGCCATCGCCGCCACCTCATCGTTCGGGAGGATCATCGGAAGCTGCTATTGAAACCCATTTTAGAGGGGTTTTGATACAGCCTCTAGCAGCTTAACCGCTTGAAAACCCCTCACTCCCAACCCCTTGTATATTTGAATCGTGCTGGAAGCGATTGGCGGCTTGGAGGCACCGGTCGTCGCCGCACTTCGACGAACGGTTGTCCTACGATCCGGCCAAGAATCTGTTCTTCCTCAATTTCGAGGGTCTGGCCGTGCGCGGTCGGGAGGCTATCGAGCGCACCGGGCAGCGGTCGCCGGCAAAGTCGAACTGTGGGTTCGCGCGGTGCCAAGGGTCCAGCAACCGACGTTGGCTTGCTGACCCGAATCGCTCGTTATCGAGGGTGATTATCGCATGGGCAATCGCGTGGATTCGCTTGTCGCCATAACCCGATCAACAAGTTTGAATCATGCGTCGCGCTTTCCAACCCGGAGCCCACACGATTAAGCAATATGTAATGTAGTGTCCATAACTCGTCGCTGATGAGCTATAATACCCGTGGCTTGCAAAGGCCACAGGGTCTGGCCCACCGATTACGCATACCGTCACCGCGATATATGGGATGGCCAGCCTCCAACGCGATGGCAAACGCTCTGACCTTCTGCAGGCCTTCCCAGATGGCTTTGGGACCGGGGTGACGTCGTGCTTGCGCCCAGAAAGCCCCCAAAGCGGGCGATCAGTCGCACATCAGCCGGAGGGGGGCGGGGTTTCCGGCGGTTGGGTCCGGTGCGCGACGATCCAGGCCGCCTGCCATTCCGCGGGATCGAACACCACGTCACAGGGCAGATTCGGGCAGTCCGGCCCAGGTGACCAGATGCAGGATGCGCCAGGCGATGATCAGGTAAATCACCAAAGCGCGCTCCAGCCGCTCCAGGGTCCCCAGTTGCAGCGCCTCGACCGGCAGCGGATTTCCAAATCCGGAAAAAAATTTCCACCAGCCAGCGGCGACGATACCAATGAATCAGTTCCACGACCGCCTCGAGGGTTTCCGCGTCCGGTTGGTCAGCATCGCCACACAATCGCCTTTGACCCGCCGGCGGCTGTTCCTCCCGCGCCAGGATCGCGGTCACGGTCACGGCGGGTTGGCCGTGATGGGCCGGCAGCGTCACCACGGTGCGATACAGCGTCTGCCGCACCAACCGGGCCGGGCGATCCGGTGCGGCCGGCAGGGTGAATTCGACCTCCCCCAGCGGGTCGCTCTGGGCCAGCCGCTCCCACAGCTTCTCACCGGTGGTGGTCTTGCGGTTACGCTGGACGGATCAGCCAGTCCGCTGGCGTGCCGCGCCGGGCGGCGGCGTCGATCAACGCCCGCAGATCGCCTTCCCGATCCGCCACGTACACCAGCCGGGTCTCGGGCACGGTCTCGGCCAGATCGGCGACGATCTCGTACCCCTGACCCAGCGGGTGCTTTCCTTGACGTCGGGCTGGTCTTTGGGTTTGCGTGCCCACATCCAGGCGTGAGCACCCCCAACGCCACCCCCGCCGGCGTCACCGCCAGGGTCGGATGCATGTACAGCCCGTGCTGGGCCTCATAGCTCAACCGGCCCAGCCCGGCAATCCCCGGTTGCGTGGTGAAATCCAGTTCCGTCGTGTCCTGAATGCACAACACCACCGGTTGTCCCGCCATCCGCTCCACGGTCCGCTGGGTATGAACGTCCAGGATTTCCCGCCACTCCACCGCCGGGTTGTCCAGCAACCGGTAGGCGGCCTTGGTCTCCGGCCAGCCCCCGCAGGCCAGCGGGATGCTCCCCGTCGGTTGCGCCGACAGATCGTCCACCAGCTTGATCAACCGGTGGGTCTGCCGCGCATCCCCCAACTCCAAATCGTGAAACTCTGCCTGTGCCCAACTCATGCCACCACTCCGCAAGGCTATGAAAACCTATATCATACAATGAGTTGGCATTTGTGGGTAATCGGGTGGGTCTGGCCGTGCGCGGTCGGGAGGCTATCGAGCACACCGGGCAGCGGTCGCCGGCAAAGTCGAACTGTAGGTTCGCGCGGTGCCAAGGGTCAACAACCGACGTTGGCTTGCTGGCCCAAATCTCTCGTCATCGAGGGTGATTATCGCATGGGCAATCGCGTGGATTCGCTTGCCGCCATACCACGATCAACAAGTTTGAATCATGCGTCGCGCTTTCCGACCCGGAGCCCACACGATCAAGCAATATGTAATGTAGTGTCCATAACTCGTCGCTGATGAGCTATAATACCCCGTGGTTTGCAAAGGCCACTGCATGATAGGCAGAGACTGTTTATATCCCCAAGTGGAACTAGCCCGGATTACTCATATATGAAGCTAACCTATTGATTTTTTAACATAATGATATTGCTGATTTTTCCGAAGAAAATTTTAGCATAGTCATTATAAATCAATTGGTTAAGTAAGTTTTTCTCTGATTCATGAAATATCCGGGCTAGAAGCCTTCTTTCGGGAATTGACTTCATGCTATGCGGAATTCATATAATTATTGGTTGTGCCGGACGCTTCGCGCCCGCGACAATGGGGCGGCCTTGAGAACTGAACAGGGGATTCCTTGGAGGGGAGATGGGGCATGAGCAACCTAGACGAAGAAATATCAGTTGCCCGAAAGGAGATCGTCTCAGATGGATATGACATGTCGATCGGCGAGGTGATGAATCTGTACCGAGATGAAGAATTGATCATCGACCCTGAGTTCCAAAGATATTTCCGTTGGAATACGTCGCAAAAAACCAAGTTTATTGAATCGCTTCTTCTGGGCATTCCGATTCCGCCAATTTTTGTGTTTCAAACAAAGAAAGGGCTATGGGAGCTTATAGATGGCTTGCAACGCTTGTCTACCGTTTTTGAGTTCGCTGGAATGTTGCGAGGTCCTGATAGGCAGATAATGGAACCCTCGATAATCGAAGGAACCAAGATGCTTCCGAGTTTAGCCGGGAAGCGATGGGAAAACTCCGACCAACTTACGACCGATGGCATTGGTAAAACCCAACAGTTACAGATTAAGCGGGCGCGTCTGCGCGTAGAGATTCTCAAAATGGAAAGCGACCCCCACGCAAAATTTGAGCTCTTCCAACGCATCAACACCGGTGGTTCTCAGTTGTCCGAACAGGAAGTTCGGAACTGCACGGCAATCATGCTAAACAGGCAGTTTCATCAGTGGCTATTGGACGCCGCGAATAATGCGGATTTCAATAGCACTATTGTTGCAACAGAAAACTCCCTCAAAAAACAATACAATGTCGAATTGGCCCTTAGATTTTTTGCATTCAGGAATGTGCCCTACCAAAATGGACTTGATGTGCATGAATATCTTGACGGAGCGCTAATTGAGATGGCAGCGGGGAAGGTTGGGAATTTAGCTTCTGAGAAAGACATCTTCAATAGAACATTCAGACTATTAAACCAAGCATTAGGCGAAGACGTCTTCAAGAGATGGGATGGAACCCGGTTCCTCGGCATGTTTCTGCTGTCGGTGTTCGAAGTAGTTACAACTGGAGTTTCAAAAAACCTTGACTCGATCGGAGCCATGTCACCACCCGACCAGATAAATTTCGTGAAAACAAAAACTAAGGAACTGTGGACTGATCCTGTTTTTCAGCGCAACTCGGGCGCGGGAATCCGCGGAACAACGCGGCTTGCAAACCTCCTGCCCATGGCGGAACGCTTTTTCCGTCCATGAGCAGCGGAGTACGAACTCTTAACCTTCTCCAAGATTACTTGGACAAGGAGATTAGCTGGCGAATTAAAGAAATCGCCGATATGAAGATTGCGGTCTGTCGAATCGAGACCGTAAGTAAGAAAACCGTAATACGTGCAGCAACCCCGTTGCTGTACGCGCATTGGGAGGGCTTCGTCAAGAACGCTGCAAGAGCGTATTTAGAGTATGTCGATTTCCAAGGGCATAAGTACGATGAGCTTACGAATTGCTTTGTCGCAATTGGTTTGAAAAAGAATCTCGGCGAGATTACACAATCTAAACAGGCTAAGGCGAATATTGATGCCCTAGAGTTTATTCGAAATGGTCTTGGTCAGAAATCTAATCTCAAGTTGGATTCCGCCATCAGGACTGAATCAAATCTGAGTTCGGCTGTATTTGAGAACATCTGCAACTCCGTCGGCATATGCTCTTCTGGGTATGAGACAAAATACAACTTTATTGACGAGAGCCTGCTAAATAGAAGAAATAGAATCGCGCACGGCGAATATATTGATGTAAATGCGAACCAATACAGGGACCTTGCCGACGAGGTAATAGTTTTATTGCGCAACTTCAAGACCGACATCGAGAATGCAGCAAGTCTCAAAGCCTATAAACGTGTTGCGTGAGCGAATACCGCCCAACAACCGCATCGAGTTCATGTCCCTACGGGCCACCGGACCTTGCTGTCGCTCGGCCACTCATACGGGACGTTATGTCAGAGAGAAATAAGGGGAACTCAAGAATGACAGAGAAAAGAAAAGCATATTGTTCTTTCTGTGGAGCTTCGGTTGGTGAGGAAAGCCAGCGCACCGGACAGGTGGCGACCGCCATTTTCGACTGCCCAAAATGCATGAGGAACTACTGTGATCAGTGCAGCTATCATCCTCGGGATGAAAAGCCGTCTGTGCAGAAGTGCCTGCGATGCGAAAGCATAATCGAAAAGGTGACATAACCAAGCAGTCCACCGTATCGCCAAAGGCCGTGCTTCACTTGCTTTTGTCAAACGGTGACTGCAATCGGTAGGTTTAGCACGGCAACCACCCTGAAGGGCTATCATAAAGGCGTTGAATGTTGAGGTAACGCTATGTCAGAGTACGTAAAAGCTATTTTAGAACAAGCGTTGGTGCTCTCGCCGAAAGACAGAGCAGCTTTGGTTTAAAAGCTTCTAGCCAGTCTTGATCAACCCGATACAGCCGTTGATGCATTATGGTCTAAGAGACTGTCGAAAAACTCTTATTACCTAAGCCATTGCAGTAGTAGCCGCTGGTAATAATGGAAGCTCTTGAGTAGTTTCCTTCGCGCGCTCTTTAAAGATTCTCCGCAACATTAACCGGATTGAAGCCACATAAACATGACTGGAACTGGATGTTGGTTTTCGTTCGTAATCCTTGCTTAACCGACGGTATCGATTGAGCCACGCAAAGGTTCTTTCAACGATCCATCGCCGAGGTAAAACATGAAAACCTTTACCTTTACTTTTGTTTTTCTTGACGACTTCAATGACGCAACCAAATTTTTCTTTGGCCCACTTAATAAATTTTTCACCTTTATAGGCTCCATCCGCCCAAATTTTTTTGACCGTCTTCACGATGGAAAACAACGCATTCAGTACTCGTTCCGCCGCATGACCGTCATAAATATTGGCCGCATGGACAACAACAACGAGGGGGTAACCTGTTGTATCAACTACAATATGTCGTTTTCGACCCTTGATGAGTTTCCCCCCATCGAACCCCGATTCTTTGGCCGACTCGGGGGTTCCTTTAACCGTTTGGCTATTGATAATCCCGGCGCTCGGCTCTTCATTGCGGCCGAGTTCTTTTCGGAGCTTTCGATGGAGGGCTGTGTTAATCTTCACCCAAGTATTATTATCAATCCACTTATGATAATAATAGCTCACTAATTTATAGGAGGGAAAATCTTTAGGCAAATATCGCCATTGACATCCGGTCTTGTTCAGATAAAAAATGGCATTGATAATCTCACGCAAGTCGTGGGTTCTAGGGCGGCCCGTGGTATAAGGCTCGGCCTCTTCAAAAAGAGGCTCCAAGAGTTGCCATTCTTCGTCAGTGAGATCACTCGGATATCTTTTGACTGGAACTTCTTTTGGCCATGCCATCGATCACCTCGAATAGAATTGTTACGCTTAAAATGATTTTCTATTTCCACCCCATTTTTGCCTCCTATTTTACTAAAAAAGTTATTAAAATTCAATATTTTAGTTTTTAGACAGCCTCTAAGGAAGCCGAAGATCGAATCAGTGCCTATGAAGCTGGAGAATTAGAAGCCATTCCGGGTGAAGCAGTGTTTAAGAAGTATAAGAAATCTTGAAGATTAAATTTTTACAGCCGGCTGAGCGGGAGCTAGGCGAAGCTGTCGAGTTTTATGAAGCTCAAGAGCCGGGTTTAGGCTTTGAGCTTTTTGAGGAAATTTGGGCGGCAATAGAGCGAATAGAACAATACCCTGAAGCGTGGTAACCTGTCAGCCCGCGTGCCCGCCGCTGTCAAACCAATCGTTTCCCCTACGGGGTCATTTATCAAATTCGTGAAGATGGGGATGAAATCTTAATCGTGGCAGTGGCTCATCTTCATCGGAAGCCAGGCTACTGGCGGAAGCGAATTTAAACCAAACCTAACAAGCGGTTTAACTCGGACTGGCTTAGTCGCTATACTCCTTCACCAGCCGGTTAACCACAGCGTTAGACGACTAAAATCCCGTAATAAACGACCCCGCAGCAAGCTGCGGGGTATTCACAGACGATGGTACGCAGCAAGCTGCGGGGTATGTATCCCGAAGGGAATCAAGCGCCCCAATAATGTCGATTCGATAGGGCGTAACCAGTCGAGCGCTCAGGCTTGAAAAACAACAGGTTACGAAGGCCAATAAACGCCAAATTCCGGGACTCAAAATGCTCACCTTATTATTTTTCAACAAGTTAGGGGCGCACTCGACTGGTTACGCCCGATTCGATATTGCGCCAGCTCTTCGACCGGCTCGCCCAACTCCTTGATCGGTATGCCAGCGAGTTGTGGCGTCATCAAAATGCATTTTAGGGGTATTCCCTTGGCTCCAGTGGCCACTATATCTTGTAGTTCTTGGGTTTCGGCCCTCTTACGTGTTTTACCAATGCGGTGTACGGAACTGGCTCAATGGCTACGGCTTGCTGAATCAGCCGGTAGAAAAGTTTGCCGCGATATCGCGATGTCCTGCGGTTGAACCGAAACGTGTATTCATCGAGGTAATAGTCCAGATGCGCGTGACTGACCGCACCCTGATGAGTACCCAGTAGCCATCGCTGGAGGAGAGCGGCCACGCGGTTGCAGCGAGGCAGCAGATTATCACCGACCTCCGCGTTCTTTCGCACAATCTCACGCACGTAACCCAAATGATCCAGGTTATTGTACCCACCCCAACCGTCGGTCCGAACGATGCTACCCGGTTCCACGGTTTCCTGAACCGCCGGTTCCAAGCTGGCCCCCGAAGCGTCCTTGACTCGCCGAAGCCGAATGCGCCCGATCCGCTCGCCGTCCACCTGGGCTGCGATGAGCACCAG
Organism: uncultured Gammaproteobacteria bacterium; assembly: GCA_963719395.1. GTDB lineage: Bacteria > Pseudomonadota > Gammaproteobacteria > Competibacterales > Competibacteraceae > Contendibacter. The sequence goes on from CAVRCC010000067.1 coordinate 89,022, forward strand.
GGCCTTACCCGCAGCGCCACGCCCGCGTTTTCCAGGCTTTTCTCCGCCAATATAGATTTCATCCACTTCGACCACACCCGCCAGCCGATCACGGCCTGGTCTCACCATAGCCCTACGCAGCTTATGCAGCCAGGTCCACGCCGTTTTATAGCTGCCCAGCCCCAAGATGCGTTGCAGCCCTTTCGCGCTGGCTCCGTTCTTCTGGCTGGTTACCCACCAGATCGCCCGAAACCACGTCACCAGAGACGAGCGCGATCCCGCAAAAATGGTCCCCGCCTTGACCGACATCTGATACTGGCACCGCGCGCAGTTGAACAGCGCTCTCTTCGTTGTCCAATATTGCGTACCGCCGCAGCGTGGACAGACAAACCCCTCGGGCCAGCGCAACTGAAAAAGATAGTGCGCACACGCCTCTTCGGTAGCAAATTCCCGTTCGAGCTCTGCCAGGGTTTTCGGATATTCTTCCATGCTTTAGGATACTACATATAGTGGCCACTGGAGCCAACGGAATACCCCTAATGCATTTTTTGCCGTCGACTTGAAACTCTGGCGTGAGCTTGGTGAGTGGCTTGATACCGAGCGATTTCTTTTCAAAGAGAGGAATGACGACTCGGGTTCCCAGTTCGCTCAGAAGGTCACTCTGAACGTCTAACAGGTAGGGTATGTCTGTTTTTGATTTCGAGTTCCTGTTTCGATAGACCGTGAACTGCGACATCAAAAGCTCCTGATACCATCGCTGAACACGCCGTTAGCTTCAACGTGTTCGTTATAAGATGCGATGGCTTCTCTGTTCTCCGAGAGCCATTGCTCGCAAAGACGACGCCTGACTATCTCCCCAAGGGCTTCCTCCAAGCTGGACGATAAATTGATGTCCAGTTCGCGGGCTTTTCTTAGTAAGTCACTGTTTATACTCAGGTTAGTCGGCTTCTTTGGGGCGTTGTGATCGTAGATGGGTAACATGGCGGCCTCTTGGAAATCAAGATACGCGCATAATCTATGCGCATCAATTTTGTTGATCAAATCATTTAACCGCAGCGCCGATCAATATTGCGATCATCCTCCCAGACTCGCCGCCAATGCCGTCATGAACCGTCGCCGATCACCCTCCCAACGCAAAGGCTCGCCCACCCAGGCATCGCAGAAGAACGGCACCGGCAACCAGTCACCTTTGGGCAACACCTTACCCAACCCGCACAGGCGCACCGGATAAATAGGCACGGTCGGCAGTTGCTCGGCCAGCCAGACGATGCCCGTCTTCAGTTTCCCCAGGCATTCCGGTTCGCCGCGCGTCCCTTCCGGGAAGAAAATCACAAGGTCGCCCGCCGCCAGAACATCTCGCACCGGCTCCAGCACCTCAGCATGAGATCGGCCGCCGCAGGTCGCTACTGGAATGATCCCGATCACGCGCGTGGCGAACCAGGCCCGCCGACGGCCGCGCAGAAAATACTCTGCTGAAGCGGCCGGCCGCGCTCGCAACAACAAGCGTAGCGGCAGCATCGCCATCAACACCAGCGTATCGAGGTGGCTATTATGGTTGGCGACGATCAGGGCAGGACCGGCAGCGGGCAAGCGATCGCGGTGGCGCACGTTGACGCCCACCGCCAGCAGCAGGAACGGCTTGACCACCACCAGGAAAAACAACAAACGCAGCGCGGCGTACCACATGGCGATATTCAGAAATAGAAGTAGCGGGTGAAATGGAAAAACAGCGGCGCGGTGTAGGTCAGGCTGTCCACCCGGTCGAGAATGCCACCGTGGCCCGGCAGCAAATTGCCACTGTCCTTGATGCCTAAATCACGCTTCAGCGCCGACAGGCTCAAATCGCCAAAGAAGCCAGCCACCGCGATCAGCGTACCGGCCAACAACGCATCGCCGACGGAGAACGGCGTCAGCCAAGGCGCCAGCACTGCGGATAGCAGCACGGTGGTCAACACCCCGCCAACGAAGCCTTCCACCGTCTTGTTCGGACTGACCGTGGGTGAAATCTTGTGCTTGCCCAGCAGCTTGCCCCAGCAGTACTGCGCCACGTCGTTCAACTCGGTCAGCAACAACAGGAACAGCACCAGACCCGGCCCGGTCACCTGCGGATACTCGCTCTGTGGCAACACCAGCAGATAAGCGAGATGGCTCAGGCCGAACACCATGCTCATCAGGCCCCAGTGCAGGGTGCCGGCGGCGCGCAGATGGCCCTGGGTCTCGCCGGTCAACACCATCGCCACCGGCAACAGCAAAAACAGGTAGACCGGGATGAAGATGATGAACATCCCGTACCACTCGATCCCAATCCAGTAGTACTGCACCGGGATGCTCAGATAAGCCCAGAACAGCACCCGCCGGTCAGCCTGGCGGGTGGGAATCAGGGTCAGATATTCCTTGAGGGCCAGAAAACTCACCAAGCCAAAAAACAGCAGCGCAGCGGTGCGGCTGAAAGTCAACGCCAGCGAGCACAGCACCACGATCAGCCACCAACTGCGGATGCGCTGGCGCAGTTCGCTGTCCGGCGCGGGCGCGAGCCGCCACACCACGACGGTGGCCAGCACCAACAACGCCCACACCCCACCCAAGACGATCATCACGGGCGATGTCAGGTTCACGAACATGGCTTCACCTCCCACAGCGCGGCACGCAGCCGGTTGAAACAGGTCAGCACCAACAAGCCATTGGCGACCAATAACGTAACGGTCAACCAATAATCGGATGGCACATCGAGACCGAGCAACAAAGCGATACCCCCGAGCAGCAAGGCGCGGTCGCTCTTGCCCATCGGACCCTCATAGCGACGACTGACCCCAATCTGTACCGCCACCACGCCGCAGAATTCGCTCAGTAGCGCCAGCAGCACCAGCAACACGACCAGAGCAGCCGGGACGCCGGGAATCAGGACCAGGGGTAGATACAGCACGGCGTCGGCCAGCACGTCGCCCAGTTCGTTCAAGATCGCCCCCAGCGGCGTCGGCCGCTGAAAGTCGCGGGCCAGCATCCCATCCAGAGCGTTCAACGCCATTCTGAGGAATAGCACCGGTGGCAACAGCAGCAGCGTTGCCGGTATTGGCCAGAGTGAAATCGTTCCCCCCGTCACGACTGCCAACAGCAGCGCGGCGAGCGTGACCTGGTTGGCGCTGACACCTCGCGAATGCAGCCAGCGCGCGACCGGCCGCAACAGGTTCTGAAAACCGGGTTTAAGCGAGTAGACGCTGATCATGCCGGCTCCCGTGCCAGTGAAGGTTCGGCAACAAAGAGCAAAAGACTGTAGCGGCGTTCACCATCAGTGACTAATGTGACATCGCCTGTTCGGAGGATAATCTCTTTAAGCTTTTGTATTGCCGATAAAAATAAATCCCTGTCTTTCTTCCCACAGTCCAAAGCCCAAATAAACCGGCTGGCGCGATCCATCAGGATGGATCGACCAGCCTTCGGACGCTGCCGCTGGATCATTCTTTCCAACTTTAGTATAGACCTCATCGCCTTCAATGAGTTGAGTCAAAAAGGTATGCAGCAAGGCGTAAATCATTAAGGGGCCTTTCAAAAGAGCGAATCGACGTTCCCAATTCAATAAGGTATTTTTACTGATATCAAAGGTCCGGCAAGTCGCATTAAAACCTAGACCCTCACTGCGCGCTTTTAAAACATGAATAATGAAACTAATCGGTTTCTTGAGTCCCTCTATAAAAGAGCTTTTTGTCTCAGAAAAAATCTTTTGACACGCCGTACATTGATATAATTTTCGGCTTCCATTGCTCTTCGTTTCGTAGTGACTGTACTCTTCTACGTGTTCCGAAAAGCAGTCAGGACAATGCAGTGGGTTTAACATCATGAACCTCCGTCCAAAAACTAGAATTATCATCTTATATTTTAATATATTCAAACGGTTATCGAAACAATCCCGAATCTGTTCGAGCGCCTCCTGGATCGAACGAGCGCGGCCGGTGGTCGTCAGCCAGTGCGCCACGACATACGCGCTGCGCAAATAGCCCAAAGCACAGTGAATGAATACGGTTTTACCCTGCCGGTACGCCGTTTCGATATACGTGGCGGCGGCGCGCAAGGCATCGGGCGGCGGTTCGATCAGATCCATGAGTTGCAGATTGACATAATCGCCCTCGCGCAAGCTGCCGGATTCGTCGAAATCGCCGGTCAGATCCAACACAAAGCGGTCGGGATGGGCGGCGGCGAAGACGATGGCTTCCCGGTCATCGAGCCGGGCGCCGATCAAGACCCCCGACATAATCTGGGAAAGCGGTGCTCCCATCCGGCGCCGATACCGCCGCCAGGAAAGTGATTGGCCGACAAGGTACGGTCCCAACAGGATTTTTGCGGCCATGGACAGCCGCCCGCCTTTCTTGCGAAACACCACCGGCCCGAGGCCAGCGTAGGCCACCGCAACGATCCCCAAGGCAACGCTCGGCCAAAGCAAAATCAGCCAAAAGCCACCTTGCAGAGACAGCGCGAGACAGACCAGGGCGCCGGCCAGATAGCGCCACGCCAGTCGAACCCCGCCGCTTACCGGCCGGTAGGCGATGGTTTGTCCAGTCGGGGCGACTGCTGGGTCGGGAAACAGCCAGAACGCGATCACGCCGACCAGCGCGCCCGTCGGCAGGTCGATGAAATGATGCTGCCACGTAGTCAGAGTGGATACGCAAATCAGCGCAAACCAGCCGTGCAGCAGCCAGCGCAACGGCCCTCGCGTGTATTTGGCGTAGAGATACCACATGATCATGCCGAGACTGATGTGCAGCGAGGGCGCCTGATTGAAGGGCTGGTCGAAGCCGTAAAGAGCCTGGAACAACGGCCCGAACACCCCCTCCACTTCCGGCCGGGGAAAGGCGAACCGGAGCGGAAACAGCAGGAACCCTGCGGCGGACAGCAGCACGGCGGTCACGATGCGCAAGGCGTGCCGATCCAATTCCAACCGGCTTCGACACAGTAGCACCGAAAAGGCATAGAACAGATCGAGCGACCAGTAGGGAATGATGGTCCAGGGCAGCACCGGAATGTGCCGTTCCCACTCGAAAAAGAAGCTGCCGACATCGGTCCGCAGCGAGGTCAACCCGTTGCAAGCGCCGTAGACCAGAAAAAATCCGGGGCCGAGCACCAGCGCCATCCAGGCGATGGCCGCGCGCCAGGGACGCGACGCTTCGGTGGTAACCGCTTGTTCAGACATGAGCCATCTCCGCGTGGCGACGAGCCAGCGACACGGTGAAAATTCCCCAGGGGTCGGTTTCCTGCGCGATTTTTTCGAAGCCGGCCGCGGCGACGAGTTGATCCATCTCCTGCTGCGTTCGCCGCCGCATCACCCACGGCGCGCCCTCCCGATGGCTGGTCAATGTCCGGGCGATAAATTCGATCTGCGGGTGCCAGGGTTGGCCGGTGTAGAGCAGATAGCCGCCAGGGATCACTGCCTCGGCCAAACCGGCCAGAGACATGCGCACCGGCGCGTTCTCGGGGAACAGTTCGTACAGGCCGGAAACGATGCCGACGGTGGCGGTCTTTGGCAGTTGGGCGAGGCTGGCCGGATCGAAGGCGTCGCCCTGGACAAAGGTCAAGCGATCCCCGAGGCTGTATTCGGCGATGAGCCGCCGCCCCGCCTCCACGTTGGCAGTGCTGAAATCCCGCAGCAGGCCGGTTGCGGGAATGTCGGGATGCTCGCGCACGGCGTCCAGCACGTAGCGACCGTGACCGGCGGCGATATCGACGATGTGAACCGGCTTGCCGGCCACGCGCAACTCAGTCATGGCTCGACGCAGCAATTTTTCCAGATGCGTCTTGCGCTGGCGAATACCCTGCCAACCGATGGCGTTCAGATAATTCCGGTCGATCATCCGGCCCAGGGTGGCCACACCCTCGGCCTGGTTGCGATAGACGTAATCCAGAGTCGCGCCCGAATCGAAGCCGGTCCGCACACCGAGCTTCACGCCCTGGCTCAACCGGGCGCCGAGGGTTCTCATCATGAAGCGCGTCAGTGCATACCGGATGCCCTTGAAAGAAAACAGCGGCAGTGGGTTAGCCAGGGTTTCATACTCGCGCTGAGCCGCGCTGTTGCGGTCGGCCTCCAGCAGCGAGGACTTCGTGGCGGGGCCGGGAGAACGCTTCGAGAATAAAACGACGCGCGGCGTCCAGCGGCAGGTGGTTGTCCTGCTCGTTGAAGGTGTCGTGGAAAAAGCCCGGATAAACGTGCATCTCCTTGACCGGCGAACCCAGCCGCTCGAAAAACTGGCGCTGGATGTCCTGATCCACCACCCAGTCCGCCCCGGAAGTGAGCACCAAGGTGGGCACGGTGATCGCGGCGGCATCTTCCACCAGCTTGCGGCCGGCGTCGAACAGATCGACGAGCAGATTGACCGCGATGCAACGGGTAATGAGCGGATCGGCGTTGTAGCTGGCGATTTTCGCCGGATCGTGGGTCAGCAGTTTGGCCTTGACATAGCTGTTCACGAAGGCTTTCGGCTTGAACTTCAGCAGCAGGCGCAAACCCGGAATGGCGAAGGGGACGTACAGCCGAACCCGCAGCGCCGGACTGCCGAGCACCAGGGCGCGGATTTTCGGCGCGTAGTCGTGGACCCAGTTCGCCACCAGAACGCTGCCGACGCTATGCGCAAACACGACGATGTTCTCCATGGGAATGCCGTAGTGCCGGGAAACGTGGCCGACGAACGCATCCACGTCCCGCGTCAGCACGCCAAGATTTTCCGCATAGCCGCGCTCGCCGGGACTGCGGCCGTGACCCCGCGCATCCCAGGCAAACAGGGCGAAATCGGGCAGATCGAGTTTATCGACCGCATCCTGCCAGCGGCCGGAATGCTCGTGGCCGCGATGGAACAGGATCACTGCCCGGGTGGTGCTCTGCTCGGGAAGCCATGCCCGGTAAAACAATTCGGCGCCATCCCAGCTCCGAAAACCATGCTCGCTGGCCTGACGGCTCGGGGTCATTTTGGATCTCCAACTGTGTGATTTCCCTATCTCAACCAAATATTGTGCCAAGCTGTCATTCCACTATTAACCCTCTGTTTGGATTCGTTGATTCGCAGGCAGCCACACCGAACACCAAAATGGTGGGGACATTTCATGCTGGTTGGCATTACATTTATTGCTGGTCCCTCAAGAATTAGGAGAACCGTGATGGCAGGCAGCCGGCTGCATCTCGACCCGGACGATCACCCATTCCTGGCCGCCGCCTCGGCGCTGATCATGGCCAATCCGTTCGAGGTGACCCGCCAGCAGGTCGCCGCGCTGGTACCGACCTCGGCGCTGGCTGCCATCGGCGACAGCCATCCGATGACCGCCCTGTTGCCGGCGCTGACCGCGCGGCTCGACCGTCTGATCCAGCGCAACGCCGGCAGTCTGGCTCAGTACGCGGGCGAGGAGCGGCAATGGCTGGCCGACGCCTGGCTGTTTCGCGGCTACCATCGCTTCCTGCCGGAACTGGATCGACTGATCGAACGGGAAGTGGCCCACCCCAACCCACCGGCGACGGTATCCTTTGCCGATGAAGCGCTGGCGCTGCTGCGGGAGCAGGGCTTCAGCGAGGCGGAAGCAACGCGCTATTTCGGCTTATTTTACCAACTGCGCCGCGCCTACTACTTCATCGACGGCGCGCTGATCGGCCCGAGCCCCTGCATGGGGGAACTGCGGCGCGCGCTGTGGAACAACGTGTTCGGCCGTGATATGCGGGTTTACGAGCGTTATCTGTGGAATCGGATGGAAGATTTTTCCACCCTGCTGCTGGGCGAAACCGGCAGCGGCAAAGGTTCCGCGGCGGCGGCCATCGGCCGTTCGGTGTACATCCCCTTCGATCCTGCCAGCAACCGCTTTCGCCACAGCTTCACCGACACCTTCATCGCCGTCAATCTGGTGGAATTCCCCGAAAGCCTGATCGAATCGGAACTGTTCGGCCATCGTAAGGGCGCGTTCACCGGCGCGGTGGACGACCATCAGGGCGTGTTCGCCCGGTGCAGTCCCTACGGTTCGCTGTTTCTCGACGAGATCGGCGACGCCAGCCTCGGCGTGCAGATCAAGCTGTTGCGGGTGTTGCAGGAGCGAATCTTCACCCCGGTCGGCAGCCACAAACCGCAACGCTTCTCCGGACGAGTCATCGCCGCCACCCATCAATCGCTGGCGGAACTGCGCCAACAGCGGAAATTCCGCGAAGATTTTTTCTACCGGCTGTGCTCGGACGTGATCACCGTGCCGCCGCTGCGCCAACGTCTGGCCGAAACCCCAGCGGAATTGGATTTGCTGGTGCATGCGTTGGTGACCCGCCTGCTCGGCGCGGCCAGTCCCGAAGCCGACGAACTGGTGCTAACCGCGCTGCGCCGCGACCTGCCGGCCGATTACGCCTGGCCGGGCAACGTGCGGGAGTTGGAACAGGCGGTACGGCGGATTCTGTTGACCGGACGCTACGAAGGCGAACCGGCGGCCGCCGAAATCGATTTCTGGCGACAGGCCCAAGCCGGGATGCTGGATGCGCGCGGCCTGCTGGCCCATTACTGCACCCTCCTCTACCAGCGCTGCGGCAACTACGAGGAAGTCGCCCGACGCACCGGGCTGGACCGGCGGACGGTGCGAAAGTATTTGCAAGCAGCGCTGGCGCGGAACGGAGAGTCCCAGCATTAATTCACGTAGCGCGATTGTCCGGGGGTAACAGCGAACTGTGGCGTCCGGTTCGCCGATAGACCGTTCCGGTAAAGATCGCAAGCAGGGCCGGCCCGCTGCGCACCTCCACCCGATAGACCGCCGTGCGCCGCCCCAAGTGAACTTCGGTCGCCAGCGCTTCCACCTCCGCGCCGGCTTGACTCGCTTGCAAATACTCCATGTGCGCGGCGAGCGCGACCGCCAGAGTCCCGTGCGAATTGGACGCCAACGCGAAGGCGGCATCGGCCACGGAATACAGAAAACCACCGTGCGCCGAGCCCCAACTGTTGAGGAACTCCGGCCGGATGATGCCCCACACTCGCGCCTGACCGGGCATCGGAACCTCGGCTTGCAGGCCGAGCGTGGTCATAAAGGGATCCAAGGTTACGATCATATCAGTCACCCGCCCCGCTTCGCGCTCGATCCCCGCTCGATCAATTCCCCGCGCATCACCACCCGGCGCATCGACTGGGCCGGGTGGGCGATTCGCTGCAACAGCAGTTCGATGGCGGCTTGCCCGAGATCGTAAATCGGCTGGGCGATCACGGTGATGCCCGGTTCCACCAGCCGGGTCCACGGCAGGTCGTCGAAACCAGCCAGCCCGATCTGCTCGGGAAATCGGAGTTGCGCTGCCCGCAACGCTTCGACCAACCCCAGTAAAATGAGACCGTTGCTCCCCACCAGCGCATCGGGCAGCGGACGGCGACTCACCCATTCGCTGGCGGCGGCGCGGGCGGCCTCGACCGTTGCCGGTACGGCCTTAGCCTGCGTTTCCAGGCCGTGGGTGGCCATCGCCGTCACGTAGCCCTCGTGCCGCTGGCGGCCGGTGGCGCTGGTCGTGCCATAGAAAAAGACGTTCCGCCGATATCCGCTTTCGATCAGGTGCGTGGTCAGGCGGTAGGCCGAATCGACGTTGTCCAGCACGACCGCATCGGCGGCGGTCTCGCGCTCGCAGCGATCGACCAGCACCACCGGAAACGGGTAGTCGCTCAGGCGGAAACGGGCCAGCGTCGACAGCGTGGGCGACAGGATCACTCCACTGACGTTTTCGTCCTGCATCAGGTCGAGATAGAGCGCCTCCTTCTCCATATCCTCGTCGGCGTTGCAGAGAATCACTCGCATCCGGTGCTGATAGGCCACGTCCTCGACCGCGCGGCTGACCTCGGTGAAGAACGGATTGCGGATGTCCGAGACGATCAGGCCGATGGTGTCGGTGCGACGCGAACGCAGGCGCCTCGCCGCCAGGTCCGGCCGATAATCCAGCGCCTGAACCGCTTCCAGCACCCGCTGGCGGGTTGCTTCACTCACCCCGGCATGGCCCGCCATCACCCGCGATACCGACGCCACCGAGACCCCTGCCTGTTTGGCGACATCCTTGATCTGAGTCATCTATGCCTCTCCTCTTGAATAAAAAGTAAACGATTACAAGTATTATCGCACGTTGATAGGCGGTTTGTACACGATGATCAACTTCTTCATGTGGGGTTCTTGACAATGATTTTGTAATCGATTACAAATACAGCTACGAATTGACTATTTTTGAACTAGCATTATCGATGCAAATTATTACAACTACTGGCGCCCAACCCAGTACCCCCAGCCGCGAGGATTCAAACCATGAACAAAACTATTCTCTCCCTGGCCGTAGCCGTCGCCCTGACCACCCCGTTCGCCGTCCAAGCTGACACGATCCTGTACGGCGAGGCCAGGTTATCGGTGGATTATATCGACAACCATATCCAAGGCAGCGATCCCTATTGGGACGTGCTCGATGACGGCTCCAAGCTGGGCGTGAAGGGCACCGAGGATCTGGGGGGCGGCCTGAGCGCCCTCTATATGTGGGAATTTAGCGTCGACATGACCGAGGGCGGGAATTTTGGCGGCCTCAACCAGAAATTCGCCGGTCTCAAGGGCGGATTCGGCACCCTGACCCTAGGCACCCAGGACACGCCTTACTGGAAAGTGCTCAACGTGATTGATATTTGGAACAGTTCCAAGGTGCTCAACGGTTCGACCTACCTGGGCGGCTCGACCACCCCGGAAACCAACGTGAACGGCGCCCTGTCCACCCTGCCCAACAACATCGATTACCAGACACCGATTTTCAACGGCTTCAGCGCCGAAGCGATGCTGGTGCTGGATGCAGATGAGGCGAACACGGGGCTGGGAATCCCGCCCACCTCGAACAGCGTCGATATATGGAGCATCAACGTCAAGTACAACCAAGGTCCGTACTTTGCCGGTCTGACCTACATCCAGCTCAACGGCGACAACAACGTGAACCTCGGCCAAGGTCGGACCGCCGATCTCGATCTGGGCAACTGGGGCCTCGGCCTGGGGTATAAGACCGATCAGTGGTTGGTGGCCGCGATTTACGAGCAGGGCAACTTCACCGACGTGAACTTTGATCGCCAAGTCCGGGTAAACGGCGTACCGCTCGCCAACGGCGACGATGCCCAGAGCTGGTACCTCACCGGCCAATACGCCTTCGGCAACAACATCATCCGGGCCGCTTACGGTCAGACTGATACCGGGATCGATGGCGAGGACATGATCGATAACTACCGGCTGGGTTACCAGTACAACTTTAGCAAGCGGACCTTGGTTTGGGTCGAGTACAGCGGTCGAGACGCCGACACCCCCCTCTACGGCGATCAGGACGTGGTTTCCATTGGCACTCGACACTACTTCTAAGTTGAGCGCCGGCGCTTGAAAACCCGGAGCGCGGGCATGGCGCCCGTGCTCCGGGAAATCCACCGCATCCATCATTCCGCACTCCGCTGCAAGGGTATCGTGGTATGAACACGCATGAAGCGTACTGTCCCTCATGTATGCAAACGATCCACTTTCCTATCACGCAAGCTTCAGTCATTACCACGGTGAAATGCCCTTGTTGCTGCATCCCTCTGTGGGTGCAACTCAATCCATCTCCGGCATCACCGTCGCTGCGTCGGATAGCACAACCATCATTCCGCGAAAATCCGCGTCGCCAAGATCGTGCATTTCCAGCCCCTGGCCTTACGCAACCCGGCGACACGCAGATTTCCGCCAAAGTCTGCTCGCGCTGCCGGCAGCCGATGGCCGAGTATCGGTTCGCTGCCAGCGACGGCTTTCCCATCGTCACTTACCACTGCGCGGAGCACGGCGACGTGGTTCCCACGCGCGGCGTTGGCGCGCGCGACAACCTTCGTTACCACTATTCCTAAAACCATGCCCCCGTTGAGGTGTGAACTCTGATGAAAATAGCGCCCTCTCTCGTCATCCGGACCAGCCTGCTCAGCCTGGCTCTCGTCGCGACGGCGACGGCATCGGCCCAGTGCAATCCGGACTTCAGCGGCGTCACCCTGGATGTCGGGACCCGCACCCGTCCGTTCATCGCCAGCGCCATCGAGATAGCCGCCAAAGGCTGGGAAAAACAGACTTGCGGCAAAGTCAACATCATCGAGTTTCCGGTCGATCAGCTTTACCAAACCTATCTCGGCGCCCTGGTCGCGGGCGAAGGCAAGTTCGACGTCATCACCTTCGGGCCATTCTGGACGCCAGACTTTGCGCCCTATCTGTCGGACATGCCGGCTTCGATGCGCGGCAACGACGCCTGGAATGACATCCTGCCGGTCTACCGCGAACGCCTGATGGTCTGGGGAGGCCGCCACCTGTCGCAAACCATCGACGGCGACCAGCACATCCTGTATTACCGGCTGGACCTGTTCGCGAACCCGCAAGAGCAACAGCGCTTTAAGGAGAAGTACGGCTACGCGCTGGTCCCGCCGGCGACCTGGGAGCAGTACTACCAGATCGCCGAGTTCTTCAACCGCCCCTCGGCCAACCTGTGGGGCACTGCGGAAGCCTACCGGCGCGGCGGCGAGCAGTTTTGGTATTTCTTCACCCATGCGGCCGCGTACACCCACCATCCGGCCCTGCCGGGCTCCATGTTCTTCGATCCGGACAGCATGGACGCCCAAATCAACAACCCTGGTTGGGTCAAGGCGCTGGAAGACTACATTAACGGCCTCAACGTCGCCCCGCCGGGCGCGCTGGGATTCACCTCGGCCGACATTCACAACATCTTCGCCGGCGGTTCGGTGGCGATGAACTTCGACTGGGGCGATACCGGCGTCAACGCCGCCGACGCCAAGACCAGCCTGATCCCCGGCAAGGTCGGTACGGCCCTGCTGCCGGGTTCGAAGCGAGTCTGGAACTACAAAACCCAACAGTGGGATACCTTCCCGGACGTCGTGCGCGCGCCGTTCCTGGCCTTCGGCGGCTGGCAGGCGGCGGTGCCCGCCAACGCTAAGCACATCGAGGCGGCCTGGAATTTCATCGCCTGGCTGTCCAGCCCCGAAGTCAGCGGCGAAGCGGTCGTCACCCCGCAAGCGGGCATCAATCCCTATCGCCAGAGCCATTTCAATCGAGATCGCTGGCTCAAGCTGTTTACCCCCGAAGAAGCCAAGCTGTATCTGGACGCGCAATTGGAGAGCCTGAATTCACCGAACGTCGCCCTGGATTTGCGCATCCCCGGCCATTTCGCCTACACCCAGGCGCTGGAAGTGCAGTTGACCCGGGCGCTGAACTTTGAAATTTCGCCCCAGGAAGCCCTGAACAACGTAGCGAAAGCCTGGAACGCCCTGACCGACCGTTTCGGGCGCGATCCGCAGCGCGCCGCCTATCGGGCGTCCATGGGCCTGGACCGCGAGGTGAAATGACATGGCGACCACTCCCGTTTCCCCCTCTCCAACCTCCGCCCCAGCCCGAGCGCCCGCGCTGGACATGCGCGGCATCAGCAAGACCTTTCCTGGCGTCAAGGCGCTCGACAACGTGCAACTACAAGCCTGGACCGGCGAGATTCATTCGCTGATGGGCGAAAACGGCGCCGGCAAAAGCACCCTGATGAAGATACTCTCGGGCGCCTATACCGCCGATCCCGGCGGCGAAATCCGCATCGATGGCCGATCGACGCCCATCACCGGGCCGAAAGCGGCCCGCGCGGCCGGCATCGCCATCATCTATCAGGAGTTGAGCCTTGCCCCGAACCTGACCGTGGCCGAGAACATCTACCTCGGCAACGAACCCAGGCAATTTGGCATTCTCGCCGACCGGGCGGCCATGCGCCGGGAAACCGCCAAGGTGCTGGAACGACTCGGCGCGGAGTTCGGTCCCGACACCGTCGTCAATACCTTGTCCATCGCCGAACAGCAGCAGGTGGAAATCGCCCGCGCGCTGCACCAGCACAGCCACATCCTGATCATGGACGAACCGACTACCGCGCTGTCCACCCGCGAAACCGACCGCCTGTTCGACCTGATCAAGCGATTGCGAGACGAGGGCATCGCCATCATTTATATCAGTCACCGGATGGCGGAGATTTACGAGCTGTCCGACCGGGTCAGCGTGCTGCGGGACGGTACTTATGTTGGCACGCTGGATCGCGCCGAACTGTCGGCCGAGCGGCTGGTGCAGATGATGGTCGGACGGCCGCTCTCCAACCTGTTCGACAAGCACAGTCACGCCACGAACCGAGTGGTGTTGGAGGTCAAGGGACTCACCGATGGCGGCCGGCGGGTGAAACCGTCCAACCTGACGCTCCATGCCGGCGAAGTGCTGGGGCTGGCCGGTTTGGTCGGCGCGGGCCGCAGCGAGCTGGCGCGGCTGATTTTCGGTGCCGACCGCAGCGCCAGCGGAGAGGTTTGGCTGGAAGGAAAACGCCTGACTCTCCGCAATCCGCTGGATGCGATCAACACCGGCATCGCCTACCTGACCGAGGACCGCAAGGCGCAGGGCCTGTTTCTCGATATGAGCGTGCGCGAGAACATCACCATCAGCGTGCTGGGCCGGGACGCCCTGGCTGGCGGACTGCTCAACCGAGCCGCCATGGCGCGGCTGACCGCCGGCTCGATTCAGGATTTGCGGGTTCGGGTGGCCGGTCCCTTCGTCACGGCGGGCGCGCTGTCCGGCGGCAACCAGCAAAAGCTGCTGATCGCTCGCTGGATCGCGATCAACCCGAAAGTGCTGATTCTGGACGAGCCGACCAAGGGCGTCGATATCGGCGCCAAGGCCGAAATTTACCGAATCATCAGCGAACTGGCCGCCAAGGGCGTTGCGATTCTGGTCATCTCCAGCGAACTGCCGGAGGTCATCGGCATCAGCGACCGCATTCTGGTGATGCGGGAAGGCGTCATCGTCGGTGAAGTCGGCGGTTCCAGCGGCACGGCGGCGACTCAGGAAAACATCATGGCCCTGGCGACGGGCACGACCGAAATGGTGCACTCATGACCGAACAAGCCATCACCCCAGCGAAAACCCCCGACAAGAAATTCTGGGCGAATCTGATTCAGACGGCGGGCATCCTGCCGGTCCTAATCGTGATTGCCATCGTGTTCTCGTTCATCGCGCCCAATTTCATGACCGAGAACAACCTGCTGAACATCGTCCGGCAGGCGTCGATCAACATCGTGCTGGCCACCGGCATGACTGTCGTCATTCTCACCGGCGGTATCGACCTGTCGGTCGGCTCGGTGCTGGCGGTGTCGGCGGTCACCGCGATGGTGGTGTCGCTCATGCCCGAACTGGGCTGGGCGGCGGTGCCCATCGCGCTGCTGATCGGCCTGGTGCTGGGCGCGCTCAACGGCCTGCTGGTCGCCTACGCGGGACTGCCGCCGTTCATCGTCACCCTGGGTTCGATGACCACCTTGCGCGGCCTGGCCTACCTGCTGGCCGGCGGCACCACCGTCATCAACAGCAAGATCGACTTCGCCTGGATCGGCAACGCCTACCTGGGACCGCTGCCCTGGATCGTGGTAATCGCCTTTCTGGTCCTGCTGGCGACCTGGTTCCTGCTCCGGCATACGGTGCTCGGCATTTACATCTACGGCGTCGGCGGCAACCCGCAGGCGGCGCGGCTGACCGGGATCAAGGTCGGGCAGGTGATGCTGTTCGTCTACGCCTTCAGCGGGCTGCTGGCCGGTCTCGGCGGGGTGATGACCACCAGCCGGCTGTACAGCGCCAACGGCGTGCTCGGCACCGGCTACGAGCTGGACGCCATCGCCGCCGTGATCCTGGGCGGCACCAGCTTCGTCGGCGGCATCGGCACCGTGATCGGCACCCTGTTCGGCGCGCTGATCATCGCCACCCTCAACAACGGCCTGACCCTGATGAACGTGTCGTTCTTCTGGCAGTTGGTCGTCAAGGGACTGGTCATCATCATCGCGGTCGCGCTCGACAAGTACCGACACAAGGGCGCCGGCGCTCGGACCTGATTCACTGATACCCCCACCCGTCCAAACCCCGTAGGAGAGAACATCATGAAGAAGACCCTGATTTCCACAGCCGTGTTGGCGCTGACCTGCTCGGGCGCGGCCCTCGCTGCCGACCAGCCCCTGAAAGCCGTCGGCGTGACCATGGGCAACATGGGCAACCCGTTCTTCGTCACCCTGGCCAAGGGAGCCGAGGAAAAAGCCAGG
This sequence comes from uncultured Gammaproteobacteria bacterium, assembly GCA_963719395.1. Taxonomy (GTDB): domain Bacteria; phylum Pseudomonadota; class Gammaproteobacteria; order Competibacterales; family Competibacteraceae; genus Contendibacter. The sequence goes on from CAVRCC010000067.1 coordinate 105,107, forward strand.
GAACTCGGCGGCGACAAGGTCAAGGTGACCGTCGATTCCGCCGATGACGATCTCGGCAAGCAGACCAACCAGATCGACAACTTCATTGCGGCCCAGGTGGACCTGATCCTGCTCAACCCCGTCCACCCCGAGGGCATCATGCCCGCCGTCATGCGCGCCAAGGAAGCGAACATTCCCGTGATCGCCGTGGACGCGGCCGCCGAGGGCGTCAATGCGATGATCACCAGCAACAACGTCCAGGCCGGCGAAAAAGCCTGTCAGTTCATCGTCGACCGGCTGAAAGGCAAGGGCGACGTGGTTATCATCGACGGTCCGCCCGTCACCGCCGTGACCGACCGGATCAAAGGCTGCAAGGCGGTCTTCGCGAAAAATCCCGGCATCAAGATCCTGTCCGACAACCAGAACGGCCGGGGCAGCCGCGAAGGGGGGTTGGAGACCATGACCAACCTGCTCACCGCCTTCCCCAAGATCGACGCCGTGTTCGCGATCAACGATCCCACCGGCACCGGGGCTGATCTGGCGGCGCGGCAGGCGAAGCGCACCGAGTTTTTCATTACCGGCGTGGACGGCGCGCCGGTGGCGGTCGAGGCGCTAAAGGACAAGGACAGCCTGTTCCTCGCCACCGCCGCGCAGAATCCACTGCAAATGGCGAAGGAAGGCGTCGAGATCGGCTACCAGATCAAGCAGGGCAAAACGCCGAAGGAAGCCACCATTCTCATCCCGGTCGACTTGATCACCCGCGACAACGTCAACGACTACAAGGGTTGGGTTACGAAGTAAGCGGACACCCCGCCCGCCGAGCGGAAGCTATCCCCTCCTTAGCTAAGGAGGGGTGGCGCGAAGCGCCGGGGTGGTTCGACACTCTCCGGCGGTTATCTCTGAAGAATCTTACAGCCTTGCCGTTTACGAGGAATCCCAACATGGCCGCTGCCATCTGTCTGGGCGAACTGCTGATCGATTTCGTCCCCACCGTCACCGGCACCGGCCTGATCGACGCGCCGGCCTTTATCAAAGCGCCGGGGGGCGCACCCGGCAACGTGGCCGTCGGGCTGGCGCGGTTCGGGGTTCCAAGCGCGTTCATGGGCAAGGTGGGCGACGATCCCTTTGGCCATTTCCTGGCCAACACGCTGGCTGAAAGCCGGCGTGGACGTCGGCCCGTTGCGGTTTTCGACCGAGGCGCGCACCGCGCTGGCGTTCGTCTCGCTGCGGGCGGACGGCGAGCGGGAATTCATGTTCTACCGCCACCCCAGCGCCGACATGCTGTTCAACCCCAGGGAAGTGGATGTCGAGGCGATTCAACGCGCCAAGCTGTTGCATTTTGGCTCGATCAGCCTGATCGGCGAACCGTCGCGCAGCGCCACCTTGTACGCGGTCGACACCGCCCGCGCCGCCGGCTGCCTGATTTCCTACGATCCCAATCTACGGCTGCCGCTGTGGCCGGACGCGAGCGCCGCGCGGGAAGGCATGTTGCTGGGCTTGCAGAAAGCGCACATCGTCAAGCTCAGCGACGACGAAAGCGAGTTCCTGACCGGGATGAGCAACCTGGAAAATGCCTGCAAAGCGCTCTGGCATGACGAACTGAAGCTGATGGTGGTCACCCGGGGACGCGCCGGCTGCGTCTACTTCACTCCGGAATTCTCCGGCGAGGTAGAAAGCTTCGCGGTCGAGGCGGTCGACGCGACCGGCGCGGGCGATGGCTTCGTGGCCGGTCTGCTGCAAGGACTGCTCGCCGAACCGGCCACGCTCCAGGATGAAGCGCGCCTGCGCGGACTGTGCCGCTTCGCCAACGCGGTTGGAGCGCTCGCTACCCTGGAGCGAGGCGCGATTCCGGCGTTGCCAGACCGCGAACGGGTGCTGGATTTCCTACGCCACCGGTGACTGTCCGCGACAACACAATCTGCTCTTCCATCCAGGCAAAATGTAGCGGAGAACCTATAATCAAACTACCCGAGCAATCATGATCCGTCCCCGTTAGACCAAACAAATACCGGTCGACCGTTCGCGGCCGCCGGATAATCGAGCGTTTCAAAGCGCGATTTCATAATTCCGCAGGAGGATCGCATGACTCAAAAAACCTTCAAGATCCTATTCGCCGCGTCCGCCATGGTGACGTTGGCCTTGGGTAACAACGCGTTCGGCGCGGACAAAGTCAAAGTCTGCTTTTTGCTGAAAACTATGCAAGAAGAGCGGTATCAGCATGATAAGGCCGACTTTACCGCGAAAGCCCAGTCCCTGGGCGCCGACGTCGTGTTCGATTCGGCCAACAACGACGAACAGGCGCAGTTATCCAAGTTTGAAAACATGCTATCCAAGGGCTGCAAAGTCATCGTGCTGCAACCGGTGAATACCGGAACGGCCGGTAAAATGGTCAAGACGGCAAACGAAGAGGGGGTAAAAGTCGTTGGCTACGACTCGATGCTGGTTAATGGCCCCCTCGACATCATGGTCATGCAGGATAGCTGGGCGGTAGGGAAACTCCAAGGCGAGGCGATGCTGGCCTGGTTCCAACAGCATAAAGGCAAGATCGAAGGCAATGTGGCGCTGATCATGGGGCAGCCGGGTGACTCCAACGCGGTGGCCATGAGCAGCGGCGCGTTGGAACTCATCAAGAAAAATCCTGGATTGAAATTGGTGGTGGAGCAATCCCACGAAGGCTGGTCTACCGACAAGGCGATGGCAACCACGGAAAACGCATTGACCAAATACAAAAACCAGGTTGATGCATTCATTTGCAACAACAGCGGCATGGCCAGAGGCGTGGTTGCGGCTCTCGACGCCCAAGGACTCGCCAGCACCGATAAAGTGTTTGTTGCTGGTTCCGACGCCGATCTGGCCAATATTCAGTACGTGGCGCAGGGCAAGCAAACTGTCGAAATCTGGAAGAAGGTCAAACCTCTGGCGGAAACCGCCGCCGAAATCGCTGTCAAACTGGCCCAGAATCCCGACAAGAAACCCGCCGACCTCGTCAAAGTCGACAAAACGGTCAACAACGGCGCCGTCGATGTGCCTACCGTTGTCACCGAGATCGTGCCGATCACCAAGGACAACTTGGATTCCACCATCATTAAGGAAGGTCTCTATACCAAAGAACAGGTCTATGGCAAAAAATAATACCTGACTGGTTCTAATCAAGCTGCCTCGCGCAACAAAGGACAACTTGCTGAAGCCCACCTTCCTGGCACGTTTGAAGGTGGGCTTTTTGTTGAAAGTTTCCGGAACGAAATAGGACGGTGAATCGAATGAGCGAAATCGTCTTGGAAATGAAGAATATCGTCAAAGACTTCCCCGGAGTACGCGCCTTGGATCAGGTCAATTTCGAGGCGCGGTCGGGAGAAGTGTTGGCATTGATGGGCGAGAACGGCGCGGGCAAATCAACATTAATGAAAGTCCTGAGCGGAGTTTGGCCCTATCCTACCTATCAGGGAGACATTTATCTTCGAGGGGAGCTAAATCGGTTTTACAGCACCAAAGACGCGGAGGCGTCGGGCGTGGCGATCATCTATCAGGAATTGAACCTGATTCCAGAATTGACCGTCGCTGAAAATATTTTTCTGGATCGGCAAATTACCAATGCGTTTGGAGTGATCAATTGGAGCAAGCTGTTTGCGGAGACGCAACGCTTGTTGGACGAACTGCATATCCAGGACTTTAAGCCGACGGATAAGGTCAAGGATCTGACGGTCGGGAAACAACAGATGGTGGAAATTGCCAAAGCGCTGTCCAAGAAAGCCAATGTTTTAGTGTTCGATGAGCCGACCTCCGCCTTGACCGACAAGGAAGTCGAGGCGCTGTTCGAAATTATTCGGAAGCTAAAGCGTCAAGGCGTGTGTATGTCGTACATTTCGCACAAGATGGAAGAACTCCAGCAAATCGCGGATCGCGTAGTCGTGCTGCGGGATGGAAAAACTATTGGCGAAGTGACTCCAATAGCCGAGATCACGCTGGATCAACTGATCAGCCGCATGGTCGGGCGGGATGTTAAAGACATGTTTCCCAGAGGGAAATGTCAGCGCGGCGAAAAGACTCTGGAAGTCAGGAACTTCGAAATCGGCAATCTGGATATCCCCGGTCAGAAGAAAGTCAAAAATGCGTCGTTCTGCGCCTATAAGGGCGAAATTCTTGGCTTTTCTGGATTGATGGGATCGGGACGCACCGAGCTGGTCTCGGGAATTTTTGGAGCGCCGCCCGGGCCGGCTCGGGGCGAAATTTACCTGAACAACCAACCCGTGCGTTTCCGTTCCCCGCACGATGCGATCGAAAAAGGGATCGGCCTGGTCACCGAGGACCGCAAGCGCATCGGATTGATCCTGGGGCAAAGCATCATCCAGAACATGATGATCAGTTCGCTGGAAACCGTCGCCAATCTTTTGGGCGTGATCAACGAATCCAAGGAACGGAACCTGGCGCAGGACTACGTGAAACGACTGGCAATCAAAACTCCAGGACTCGACGTGAAAATCGATACGCTCAGCGGCGGTAACCAGCAAAAGGTCATTTTAGCCAAATGGCTCAACACCAAACCGAAAGTCCTCATTCTGGACGAGCCAACCCGCGGCATCGATGTGGGCGCGAAAGTCGAGATTTACAATTTATTGAATAAATTGGTTGAAGATGGGGTTACCGTGATCGTTATTTCTTCGGAGCTTCCAGAGGTGATGGGGATCAGTGACCGCATACTGGTGATGTGCGAGGGGGAAATCGTCGCCGAATTGGCGCGCAACGAAGCCACCAAAGAACTCATTATGGCCTATGCCACCGGCAGTCGGAGAAAAGAGGGATAACCACCATGGCAAATACGGCGCCCAGCAACGTCAATGTGCAGAGTTTCCTGCAAGGTGAAACTGTGCAAACCTTGTTGAAGTTCTTGAAAGACAATGGAACTTTAGTCGCTTTGGTCGTCTTGATGCTCATCTTTAGTTTTTGGGATGAGTCTTTCTTCACGCCGAGAAATTTAACCAATCTGGCACGACAAACGACCATTGTTGGCATCATTGCGGTCGGGATGACTCTGGTCATTATTATCAACGGCATCGACCTGTCGGTGGGTTCGATTGTCGGACTGGCTGCAATTGTGGTTACCCTTCTCATGCAGTCCGGCGTCAATATCTGGGCGGCGATCCTTATCACCTTGTTCCTCACCGGTTTTCTAATTGGAATCTGGAATGGATTCTGGATCGCGCATTATAATATTCCGCCGTTTATCATTACCTTGGGTATGATGACAATCGCTAGAGGAGTAGCGCTCACGCTCTCCGGTGGCGGTTCGGTACCCGTCACCGATCCAACCTTTGCGGAAATCGGTGGAGGGTTCTTTTCCGTCACGGTTTCCACGGTTGTGGTATTGATCATCCTTGGGTTTTTGTTCTTCTCGCAATATCGCGATCTGAAACAGAAACAACAATACGGCGTTGAAATCAAGCGGCAAGACTTGATTACCGCAGTGGTCGTTACCTTGCTGGCCGGCGGCATCACCTTGTACGCGTTTACTTATCGCGGATTACCTTATCCGGTCGCGATTTTTGCGGTGATCGTGTTTTTTGGAACCTTCGTGCTCCAAAACACCAAGTTCGGACGCAGGGTCTACGCGATAGGCGGTAACGAAGAGGCAGCGCGACTGTCCGGAATAAACATCTACCGCATGAAGCTCGGCATTTATTGCATTATTACTACACTGTCAGCGTTGGCCGGTATCTTGTTGGCATCGCGACTCAATGGCGCATCCCCAAATCTGGGCAACATGTTCGAACTCGATGCGATCTCAGCCGTCATTATTGGTGGAACGAGCTTTTCGGGTGGAGTAGGTACAATCATTGGCACCGTTATTGGCGCGTTCATTATCAGCGTGCTGAACAACGGCATGAGCCTGTTAGAAGTGCCGACGTTTTACCAGCTCATTATCAAGGGCCTTATCATTATCTTGGCAGTATGGTTTGACGTGTTGAGCAAGAAAAAACGCGGGTAAGGGCTAATTGGAGGAGCAGAACCAATATCTGCTTTATTGGCTTGTTCGTTCGTCAATTTTACCCAGTGGATATCATGCACATGTCAAAGCTACCGCGTGTGAAAAATAGCAGGGTTCCTTCGATAGCCCAAATAATAGGGCTTTCCATTCTGATGACAGCGCTGCTGATTTTCCGACCTGCTACGGAAGCCGCCGAACAGACTGTCAAAATTGGTTTTCTGCTCAAGACCATGCAGGAAGAGCGGTACCAAACCGACAAAGCTCGGTTTATTGCTCATGCCGAGTCGTTGGGCGCCAAAGTCGTGTTCGACTCCAGCGGCAACAACGAACTGACTCAACTACAGCAGTTCGAAAAAATGCTGGACGAAGGGTGTCAAGTGATCGTGCTCCAGCCCGTCAATACCGGCACTGCCGGCGCGCTGGTACGTTTAGCGAACAAAAAGGGTGTCAAGGTCGTCGGTTACGACTCGCTGCTGACGAACGGGCCCTTGGACGTTATGGTGATGCAGGATAGTTGGGTGGTTGGCCAGTTGCAGGGAGAGGCGATGATTAAATGGTTCCAGGAGAAACGCGGGAAAGTCGAAGGGAATGTTGCGTTAATCATGGGACAGCCCGGCGATTCCAATGCGACAGCTATGAGTCAGGGCGTTCTGGATACGATTCAAAAAAATCCTGGTTTGAAGCTGATCGCTCAAATATCGCACGTCGATTGGTCGCCGGATCGAGCCGCCGAAACCACGAGCAATTTGCTGTTGAAGCACGATAACCGGGTCGATGCTTTCGCCTGCAACAACAGTGGATTAGCTAGCGGAGTGATCGCGTCGCTGGAACTGGAGAGGCTGGCGAACGCGGAAAAAACCTTCGTCGCCGGATCGGACGCGGATTTGAAGAACGTTCAATACATTGTCCAGGGCAAGCAAGTGATGGACATCTGGAAGAAAATCGAGCCCTTGGCATTCAAGGCTGCCGAAATCGCGGTCGAGATCGCCAAGAATCCCAACAAGCCGGCCGAGGCTATCGCCAAGGAGGCCAGCAAGGGGAATTTGCGATTTGCGATGATCGACAACGGTTTCGCCAAGGTTCCAACCGTCGTTACTCCCGTGGTGCCGATCACCAAGGACAATATCGACAGCACCCTCATTGCCGAAAAAGTTTTTACCCGGGAGCAGGTTTATGGTGAGAAGAAATAATTCGGGATGCTTGGGGCAATAATTGATCGAGTGTTCGGTCAGAACAGGAATAAGCCGAAGATTGGCTGTGTCCTGCTGCCGGTCGGCATAACGCGGGTAGAGGCCGGCATCGGACATGGCCGGCTAATCGTAACTTTTTAATTCGGCCAAACGCAAAGTTTACGTTCGGCCAATTGAAAGGTTGCCGTCCAACCAGATAAAAGGGGCGCGGTTTCTCCGCGTGGAAACGTGCCCTACGTCAACATCAAGATTACCCGCGAAGGCGCCACGGCGGCGCAGAAAGCCAGCTTATCGCGGGCGCGACCGAACTGCTGCACGAGGTGCTGGGCAAAACCCGGCCATCTCAGTGGTGGTGATTGACGAGGTGGATACCGACAATTGGGGGATCGGCGGCGAAACGGTCACGGCGCGGCGAGCGCGCGGGTCTTGACCGTGGCTTTGCGAGATTTCGTTGAGTTACAGGACGCGTTCAAGCTTCAAGTGCTGTCAAGGCGTCAAACTCCAGCACTATCAGACGCATGGCCAGGAATGCCTCGATTTCGGCAGTCGCCGTCTCTTCGCCACGCATCAACTTCCGGATTATGGAAGCGAAAGGAATTTTTCCCTCACGGATGTTTTCTATCAAGTTTTTGAAATCTTCCCAGTATTTTGCAGCTTCACCAGAAAAAAGCGTCTCAAATTCGGAGTCGGTATGTTCAAGATCGTCCAGCGCGTGTTTGAGGGCTTCGCGTTCAGCCGGTGCCCTATTTTTTGTTGCGCAATCGAAATCGTGGATGGCGGAGACCTCTACCAGAGCCATCACAAGGCGCTCAAAAATTTCCGTGTATCTCCCTTCAAGAATGCGGAAGCCCAAGGAATTCAGCCAATCACCATCCAGGAAGGGAAACGGAAAAAACGAAGATACACCGGAAAAGGCTAAGGCCGAGACGGCAAAATCGCCGCGTGCGGGTAAGACGGCAAGCTGACGGCCGTCACCTGCAACTTTACGAAGCGATTCGAGCAACGCGCCCACTCGCTTCATCCAATCGAATACCGTATCGATTGAAACCACGACCAAGGCTTCGGCGAACGGCCAAGGTCCCGATGTTTTCTTGACTAGCCGGACGCTTGCTTTGGCTGAAAAACCAACTGCCGCTACTGCTTGTTCAAGACGTCGCTGTAACTGTTTCAACTTGGTTTCTACCGATACCTCGACGTTAGCCGCAACGAGCCGGAGTGCATTTTTCCGATTCGCTTTTTTACCTAGCCCGCCGAACAACTGGGTTGCCTTGATGTGTTGAGAGCCGGCCTCGCCGATTACGATCCTCAAGGACTCTACAAGACCGCGCAACCGCACCAAGGTGGGAGGCACACCGCCGATCAAGTGCCACGGTTCTTGAGTTGCACGATCAATCTGCTCGATGATTTGGTCGCAATTCCAAGTGGAGGCTGCCCAACGCTCGGGCAGATTGATGAGGTTGCGAATCAGATCGATGGAGCAATGGAAGAGAATGTTTTGTAGATCGGAAACACCAACAGCCACCATCCCTTTTGAGGTTAGCTTATCCACATTCGCCGGTTGAGCTAGCATCCTTGCTGCTTGGTGAATCGATCCGAGCGCGTCGAGATGCTTGCGCTGATTATGCACCTTGCCGCGAAGCGCGTCGTCGATCACCTCTTCCAAGGGTTTGATCAGCCGATCAAGCAAATCTCTACCAGTCGCGAAATAGTGGGTTTCGCTTTGTGTCCCCACGCATTCGGCGACCGTTGCTATCCATCTTCGGTTCCTTTGGGGAAATGCTTTCGGCGGTAGGTTAGTGCGCGGAATGCGCTTACTGGCAAGAGTGTAGTCGCCAACACGGCTTGGAATTCCATCGGGGTCAACCGCACTAGAAATCACGAGTTCCGCGCTTGGAGCCAGCGCCAACAATCGCTCGCAAAACGCGACAACTTCATCGTGAATATTGGGTTGTAATCGATCCGAGATATGAAAGATGTCGGCGGCTACAGCAAATCCTTCGGGTTCGCGGCGGAGTGCTGGTTTCGATGCCCAAGGCGTTTCGGCAGACACGCGCTGTAGGAGAGAATCCTGACCGACTTGATCAACCCACTTTTGAGCTACTTCGGTGCTGATATGACACACCGTTTCAAGTAAGGCTTGTACGGCAGCCAGATCACCATGCAGCAGATCGGGACGTAGCGAACTCAGGATGTCAATGATCTCTTGCGGAATGTTCGCGCCCGACAGCACAGCAAGAAATTCCGTCAAGTCCACCCAAGATGCGACTACGAGTAGAGCTGTTAACTCCGCACGTAGTTCTTGGATGAGCGATGGGCGAGGATCGTCGCCGTGAAACTTGGCATGGAGTAGTTGGGCTGCGTCCAATAACGGCTTAAGTTGATCAATGCCAAGTTCTTCGGTTTTAGCAACCGCAAACCAGACTGCAGAGGTCGCCTGTGTAGTTGGAACACCAAGCCTCTCTAATTCCGGCAACCATTCCTCGACTGCGGTTGCGATACGACCTCTGTCCAAACCCCGTAAAGCACTTGTAATCTCACGTAGGTTCGGTTGCTCTCTCAAACGATTCCCCAGCGCTTGGATGAGGTTTGCCACACACGCTGGCTGCAAGGCAAGCGTCCGCGCGATATAGCTTTCGATATCTTCGGACGCAACGCATCGCACTGTCCGGCTGAGCGTGGCGGTAATGGTCGGCGGCGGAATTCGATGCGCGATTTCGAAAAGGTGCGTTGCGCGAATCTGATGAAGACTTCCGATTCGCGCTTCGCCCATCTCGCGTACCAGATGCTCGTCGATCAATCGTCTAAGCGCTCGACCTATCTGTTCATCGCACAGGGATAGCTCGGCTTGAATTCGCTCGACATCGAGCGCTGCACCGGTGCGACCAGCAGCGGAAGCCAACCGGATAATCTGGAGTTCGGAATCACGTTCTTCGCGCAAGCGCCGATCCACTTGCTCCCGAAGAACATCCACCAGTCGGCGACCTTGGGTAAGGATATGGACGTATTCGAGTAGAAGACCCGAACTGTGAGCCCACGCTTCCGCCCAGCCCACCCAGTCGGTTTCACGGCGAGCCTTCAGTTCGGTCCAGATGCGCTCCGCCAACCCTTCGTCTGGATTCTCGCGAAGTTCGGGAACGCGGGCGCGTTCGCCGAGAAGAAAAATATCTTCCTCGCGGATGGATCCCAAGACGACGACATCCGGTCGCCCGACCACATCTCGCACTAGTATGTCCCAGAGGTCTGTTCGATCTCGGCCAACATCGTCGATCACGTATCCGACGGGCGCATGGACGGAAGCGCGGAAGGTATCGGCCAATCGCAATAAAGAGGGCACATCAGTAGTAGTTGCACGGCGCACCCGGAACCAGCGCACGGTATGTCTAGCGGCACGGGCCGCCTCCCACATCAGTCCCGATTTGCCGGAACCCGAAGGACCGACAATCAGTGCGCTACGCCGATGGGCCAGCGCATCGAACACCCGTCCACGTGCCTCCGGGCGCTCGGCAAGAAGTCCCGCAGCCAAATGCCCCGGCTGCACATCGACACCGTTGTAGAAATCAGGCTCATCCAGCGGCTCAAGGAAATCGACCGGTTCGCACAGACCCAGCCGGAATGCTGACTCCATGTCGTCCAGCGAGATTGCAACGCTTAATCGATCAATGATCCGTTCGACATCGGAAAGCGACAAGCTGAGAAAACCGCCTCGCGAGCGTTCACCATTGCTATCGGACAGCTCGCCCACCCGATCAGCAATTGCACCGTAGTGGATTCGAGCGGCGAGGGGCGGACAACCAAGCCTTTCCGAAATCAGGCGAACGGCTTCTTCCATCGGAGCCCCCATCACCACGACGCGCGTTCGTTCGAGCAATGTTGAAGCGCACGGATCGTCCGCGAGAAGTCGTCCCACGGGGTCAGAGGGTGAAAGACGAATACCACTCCTTGAATCTGGCCCATCGGGCAGTCTGGCGACCGAGCGCTCAAGCACCAAGATCAACTCGGATCGCGTTTTGTCGCTCGTACTCCATCGTTTCCAGAGGTCTCGAACAAAACCGGCGATTTCACCAGCCGGGAAACAGCCGAGTCGATCACGGCGAGACTTGGCTTGGACGAAAACATGACCAGCTTCTCCCTCAAGCTCGAAATCGTCGAGCCCTTCGGGGGTGAGTCCCCCGTAACGAAGCTCGCCAGCCCAAGCACCGACTATGAGTCGCGTCCCCACAGCGTCTTGGTATCGGAAGCCTCGCCCGGCATGAGAGCCTGCGCGTGAGGTCAAGACGAAATCCCCTTGGTGATCATAACAATCCTAACTTTGTGCCAAGCTTTAATCGTCTTGCAGAGTTGTCTAACGAAAGCGTCGTCCGCACTGGCGTGGGAGATGAAGATGGGACCGCCGGGCTTGGCGGGCGGATCGCTCTTCGTCACGATCATGGCAGCACCTTGAACAACTTGATGGAAACACCTTAAGCCGGAGGCGGCGTCGAGTGCAACCTTCAGGGTGCATTTCCCGACCTATCGGTCCAGCCGCAGCGGCAAGGAGAAAATTGCCGATTTCCGCTTGGCTTCGTGTTTGTAAACGATTACAAATGTCATCGTGCAATTAGCGATTCACCACAAGAGAAATAAATGAAAACGATTACTCGATCCTGCATCCGGCTCGACGCGCGGGCCGGTACGAAGGACGAATCGATCCGGCTGGCCGGACAACTGCTGGCGGACGCCGGCTACATCGAAACCGGTTACATCGACAGCATGCTGGGACGCGAGCAGGTGGCGAACACCTTCCTCGGCAGCGGCGTCTCCATTCCCCACGGCATGATCGAAGACCGCCACCTGATCCACCACACCGGCATCGCCATTCTGCAACTACACGACGGCGTCGAGTGGAACGAAGGCCAGAAAGCCTATCTGGTGGTCGCCATTGCCGCGCAGTCAGACGAAGACATCGGCCTGCTGCGCCGGCTCACCCGGCTGATGCAGCAACCCGACACCATCGACGCCCTGGTCCATGCCCACAACCCCCTAGTCCTGATCGCCGCCCTCGGCGATGCTCCCGCCCCGTCCGCCCCGGAACCGGAAGCCGTGCCCCCCTGGCCGGCCGACGCCGAAGTCACTTGGACCATGGACTATCCCAACGGCCTGCACGCCCGCCCGGCCACCCGCTGGGTCGAAACCGCCAAGCGCTATTCCTGCGAACTGCGCGTCTACAAAGACGCCGAATTCGCGGACGCCAAGACCCTGACTGACCTGTTGGCGCTGGGCGTCACCTGCGGTTCAACCCTGCGGCTCGCGGCGCACGGCCCCGACGCCCACCGCGCCCTGAACGCCTTGCTCGACACGGTGCGCGGACTGTCCGCCGTGGAACAGGCCGACGCCGAACGCGCTCGCCGCAACGCGCGGGCCGCGCGCAAGACCGCACCCGAATGGACGCCGAGCGGCGCGGTGCGCGCGCTCTACGGCCTCGGAGCCAGCCCCGGACTCGCGATCGGAAAACTGATGCGCCACGTTTCCCAGCGTTTCGACATCACCGACCAGCCCGGAGATGTGGTGGCCGAAGGCGAAGCGCTCGAACAAGCCTTGCTCGCGGTGCGCGCCGAGCGCGAGGAACTGGAGGGGCGCACCCGCCAGCGGCTCAGCGCCGCCGAAGCCGCCATCTTCGCAGCCCAGCGCGAATTGCTGGCCGATCCGGTGCAGACCCGCGACGCGCTGGCCACCATCATGCAAGGCCACGGCGCCGCCTGGTCCTGGCAGCGAGCGCTGCGGGCGCGCATCGACAAGCTCCAGAAGATCGACGACCCACTGCTGGCGGCCCGCGCGGTCGATCTGCGCGATGTCGGCGAACTGGTGCTGGCCGAACTGCTCGGCATCGAACGCCAGCAAATCACTCTGACCGAACCCTCGATCCTGGCGGCGGAAGACCTCACGCCGTCCGACACCCTGCATCTCGACACCCGCCATGTGGTGGGACTCGCGACCAGTGTCGGCGGCCCCACCTCGCACACCGCCATTCTCGCCCGAACCTTGGGCCTGCCGGCCATCGTGGCGGCCGGCCCGGCGCTGCTGGCCGCGCCCGACGGCGGCATGGCGGTGGTCGATGGCGGCAGCGGCTGCCTCTATCTCGACGTCAGCGAGGCCGACCAACGCAGCGTCGCCGAAGTGATCGCCCGCCAAACCGCCGCGCGCGAGAGCTTGCGCGCGATCCGCCATCTGCCGGCGACCACCACCGACGGCCACACCATCGAGATCGCCGCCAACGTCGCCAATCCGAAACAGGCAGCGGCGGCGCTCGATGCCGGCGCCGAGGGCATCGGCCTGATGCGCACCGAGTTCCTGTTCCTGGAACGCAACAGCGCGCCGGACGAAGAAGAGCAATACCAGGTCTATCGCGAGATGGCCGAGGTGATGGTCGGACGCCGGCTGATCATTCGCGCCCTGGACATCGGCGGCGACAAGCAGGTGCCCTATCTCGATCTACCGCACGAAGAGAACCCCTTCCTCGGGGTGCGCGGCGCGCGTCTGCTGCTGCAACGTCAGGATTTGCTGTACGCGCAGTTGCGTGCGCTCTATCGCGCCGCTCAGCACGGCACGCTGTGGATCATGTTCACGATGGTCACTCACGTCAGCGAGATCGAAGCCTTGCGCGGCCATTGCGAACTGACTCGCGAGCAGGTCAAAGGTCCCGAGGTCAAGCTCGGCTTCATGGTCGAGGTGCCAGCGGTGGCGGTGATGGCCGACCGCTTCGCGCCGCTGGTCGATTTCTTCTCGATTGGCACCAACGATCTAACCCAATACACGCTGGCGGTGGATCGCCAGCACCCCGAATTCGCCGACCAAGCCGACAGCTTGCATCCGGCCGTGCTCAACCTGATCGACACCACGGTGCGCGGCGCGCAAGCGGCTGCCCGGTCGGTCGGCGGCGGCTGGGTCGGCGTCTGCGGCGGGCTGGCCGGCGATCCGCTGGGCGCCCGCATTCTGACCGGACTCGGCGTCGATGAACTCAGCATGAGCACCCAGGACATCGCCCCGGTGAAAGCTGCGCTTCGCGGCGAATCGCGGGCGGCGATGCAGGAATTGGCCCGGCGCGCGCTGCGCGCCCGCACCGCCGAAGAGGTCCGCGCCCTATGAATCCCTTGAATCCCTTTGCCGAATCGCCCCGGGTGGTCACCGTCGCGCTCAACCCGGCCCTCGACCAGACCATCGAAATCGCGGGCCTGCGCCCCGGCGCCGTCAACCGTGCCCTGCGGATGCAAGTCGATGTCGGCGGGAAAGCCGTCAACGTCGCCTCCTGCCTGTCCGATTTCGGGGTGAGCGCCGCCGTGACCGGACAAATCGGCCGCGACAACGCCGCGCTGTTCGAGGAGCTGTTCCAGCGCAAGAAGATCGCCAACCACTGCTGCTATCTGGACGGCCTGACCCGGATCAATTCCAAGCTGGTCGATACGATCAGCGGCGAAACCACCGATCTCAACATGCCGGGGCCGGAATTCGCCCCGGAAGCTGCCACCGAGTTGCTGGAGCAGGTGTTGCAGCGGCTGGATTTGCTGGTCGGACACGCGCGCTGGGTGGTGCTGTCCGGCAGCTTGCCGCCGGGGATGCCGGAAGACGTTTACGCCACCATCACCCGGCGGGTGCAAGCGGCCGGCGGCGCGGTCGTGCTCGACACCAGCGGCGCACCGCTGCGAACGGCGCTGGCGGCCGGCCCCAAGATCGTCAAGCCGAACCGGCACGAGCTGGCCGAACTGGTCGGCCGACCGCTCGACACGCTGGAATCCCTGGTCGCCACTGGGCGGGAACTGCTGGCCAGTTCGCCAGCGCCCGACCTGGTCGTGGTGTCGCTGGGGGGCGACGGCGCGCTGTTTCTCACCCGCGAGCAGGCGTTGCGCGTCCTGCCGGCGCGGGTGAACGTGAGCAGCACCGTCGGCGCCGGCGACGCCATGGTAGCGGGACTGGT
Source organism: uncultured Gammaproteobacteria bacterium (assembly GCA_963719395.1). Lineage (GTDB taxonomy): Bacteria > Pseudomonadota > Gammaproteobacteria > Competibacterales > Competibacteraceae > Contendibacter. Next base: position 120,207 of record CAVRCC010000067.1, read on the forward strand.
CGCGGCCCAGCTCGACGAGCTGCCGCTGGCCGACACCGCTCGGCTGGCGACCGCCTTCGCCGCCGCCAAGCTGACCCGACTCGGCCCGCACCTGCCACGACCGGCGGAGGTCCGCGCCCTCGCCCAACAAATCAGCGTGGCCCCCATCCCCTCACCCTAGCCCTCTCCCCGAGGGAGAGGGCACCGAAGATCACGAAACGATTAAGAGGAACCCCGAACATGGCTAAACTCGTTGCCGTCACCGCCTGCCCGACGGGCATCGCGCACACCATCATGGCCGCCGAAGGGCTGGAACAAGCCGCCAAGGCGCTCAAACACGACATCCAGGTCGAGACCCAAGGCTCGGTCGGGACGCGAAACACGCTGTCGGATGACACCATCGCCGCCGCCGACGTGGTCATCATCATCGCCGCCGACACCCGGGTAGACACTGCTCGCTTCGTCGACAAGCCGATTTACGAAACCACCACCGAACCAGCGATCCGCAACGGCGCCGGAGTGATCACCGCCGCACTCGCCAGCGTGCCGACCCCCGCCATTGCCCCGCCGGCCGGTCTGAAGATCGTCGGCATCACCTCCTGCCCCACCGGCATCGCCCACACCTTCATGGCCACCGAAGGACTCGAACAGGGCGCCAAGAGCCAGGGCCACGCCGTCAAGGTCGAAACCCAAGGCTCGGTCGGCGCCAAGAACACCCTGACCGCCGAGGACATCGCTGCAGCGGATCTGGTGATTATCGCCGCCGGACACCCAGGTCGATAAAAGCCGGTTCGCCGGCAAGCGGATTTACGAGGCCAGCACCAAGGCGGCGATTCATGACGGCGCCGCCTTGGTACGCACCGCCATCGCAGAGGCCAAAGCATCGGGCACCGCCGCCGCGCACTCCGGCGATCAGGCCAAGGCTCCGCAGGCCGCTCCCCGCACCGGCGCTTACAAGCACTTGATGACCGGCGTGTCCTACATGATTCCGCTCGTGGTGGCCGGTGGGTTGCTCATCGCGGTCAACTTCGCGCTCGGTGGGATCAACGTGTTCGAGGACGCCAACAACGGCACCCTGGGCTGGACCCTGTTCCAGATCGGCGCCAAGGCCGGCTTCACCCTGATGGTGCCGATCCTGGCCGGCTTCATCGCCTACTCCATCGCCGACCGGCCGGGCACCGCGCCGGGCATGATCGGCGGCATGATCGCCAGCACCATCGGCTCGGGCTTTTTCGGCGGCATCGCCGCCGGTTTCATCGCCGGCTACGTCGTCAAATTCTTGAGCGATCACATTCCACTACCGCGCACCTTGGCCGGCCTCAAGCCGGTGCTGATTCTGCCCCTGCTCGGCACCCTCATCGTCGGCTTGCTGATGTACTACGTGGTGGGCGAACCGGTCGCCGCTGCGCTGGCCGTGATCACCGCTTGGCTCAAGGGCTTGCAAGGCAGCAACGCGGTGTTCCTCGGGCTGCTGCTCGGTTCGAAGATAGCCTTCGACATGGGCGGTCCGGTCAACAAGGCGGCCTACGCCTTCGCCACCGGCCTGATCACCAGCCAAGTCTACGCGCCGATGGCGGCGGTGATGGCCGCCGGCATGGTCCCGCCGCTCGGCCTTGCTCTGGCTTCCATCCTGTTCAAAAACCGCTTCTCGCTGGACGAACGCGAAGCGGCTGGCGCGACCGCCGTACTCGGCATCTCCTTCATCACCGAAGGCGCGATTCCCTACGCCGCCAAGGATCCGCTGCGGTTGATTCCGGCCCTGATGCTCGGTTCGGCTGTCACCGGTGCAATCGCGATGGTGTTCGGTTGCGAGTTGCGGGTCCCGCACGGCGGCGCGTTCGTGCTGTGGATTCCCAACGCTGTAACGAACCTCGGTCCTTATCTGGTCGCCATCTTGGTGGGAACCCTGGTGACGACCGCCGCGCTGTTCTTCCTAAAAAAGCCGGTTGAGGTCAAAGCAAAGCTGAATCCCGCCGGCGCGCACTAATGTCTTGAGTGGTGAGTGGTCCAATGTGGGGAAGCCCCACATCTTCCTACGGACGGGCGTAGACTCCGTCCGTAGGTTTTTTCGTGGGATTCAAAACGCAAGCGAGGTTGTTCCGCATGAATGATCGAAAGAATATCGCACTGGTCGCACACGACAACCGCAAGAAAGACATGATCGAATGGGTTGACCGGAGGCCGCGTTTTATGAAAGTCGCCGTATTCAGCACCAAATCCTACGACCGTCAATCATTGGAACGCTATAACGCTCAATTCGGCCCGACCTGACATTCTTCGAGCCACGTCCATCGCTGGAAACGGCGACATCAAAATTAATGATGATCAAATGAAAAGTTTTCCAAGGAATTTTTTGTGGGGCGCGGCGACGGCTGCTTATCAGGTGGAGGGGGCCTGGCAACAAGACGGCAAGGGTTTATCTATATGGGATGTTTATTCTCACCTGCCCGGCACAACATACATGGGAACTAATGGCGATATTGCCGTCGATCACTATAATCGATATCAGGAAGATGTTGAATTAATGGCCGAAATGGGACTCAAATCCTATCGATTTTCCATCGCTTGGACGCGAATCTTCCCTAAAGGAACAGGAGAGATTAATCTAAAAGGAATCGAATTTTATAACAATTTAATTGATGAACTGCTGAAATATAATATTGTGCCTGTTGTAACCCTTTATCACTGGGATTTGCCGCAAGATTTACAAGGAATTGGAGGTTGGGAAAATCGGAATTTAATCGACATTTTCGCTCACTACGCCAGAACCTGTTTCGCGTGCTTCGGTGATCGCGTCCGGTATTGGATTACGTTTAATGAAGCGATCAATTTCATCATGCTCGGATACCGGGATGGCCTGCATCCACCGGGAGCAAGGGATGAAAAGCGAGCCTTGGAAGTTTCGCATATTGTCAATCTGGCTCACGCCAAGTCGGTGATCGAGTACAGAAAATTGGTCCGGGAGAAAAAGATGCTGGACGGCATGATTGGAATTGCTCACGTTCTTCTGCCAGGATTTCCTATCAGCAAAACCGAGGAAGATATTCGAGCTTGTGAATTTTACGAGGAAATGGATTTTCAATGGTTTTATGATCCTAGCTTGAAGGGCAAATATCCGGAGCGGATGCGAACGTACTATCAAAATCAGTGGCAAGCGCCAACTATCATGGACGGGGATATGGATCTGATTGGAAGTGCAACTATCGATTTTATTGGCATCAACTATTATCAGAGTGCGTTTCTGGCTCACAATCCAATCGACGGGGTGGGCATTGCGGTAATCAACTTCACTGGCGACAAGGGAACCCAGAAAGAAAGCGGCATCCCCGGACTATTTAAAAAAGTAATTAACCCGAAAATTGAATATACTCCCTGGGATTGGGCAATCTTTCCGGAAGGACTCTACGAGGGCATGAAAAGAATTCGAGAGAGATATGGAGACATTTCCATCATGATCACGGAAAACGGGCTGGGAGACAAAGACCCTGTCGGAGACAATGGGGAGATTTTGGACTACCCGAGAATCGAATACCTGCGCGAGCATATTCGCTGGTGCAAACGCGCCATCGGAGACGGCGTCAATTTGATCGGCTATTTTGCCTGGTCGTTTATCGACCTTCTGAGCTGGCTGAACGGCTACCAGAAACAATACGGATTCGTCTATATTGATCTGGAAAAAGGGTTGCAGAGAATAAAAAAACAGAGCTACTTCTGGTATCGGAAGCTTGTCCAAACCAATGGCGAGGAACTTTAAGGCTGAAGCCTTCGCCGGTAACGGCTCCAGCCCCGCCGGCATCGTCTCCAAGCTGCGCGACCCCGAAGCCGCCGGCAAGGCGTGCGACCTCATCGCGGCGCTGGGGGGTCGGCAACATCCAGCGGGTAGACGCCTGCGCCGAGACCCGGCTGCGGCTGGTGGTCGGCGACGACGTTGCGGTGAACGAAGCAGCGCTGCGGGCCGCCGGCGTGGATGGCGTGATGCGGCCGGCCAACCGCACCCTGCATCTGGTGGTCGGCCTCGACGCCGATCAGTATGCGGCCGAGATGCGCGGGCAACTGGCTACGCCGTGACCACGACGGTGACGGTATAGCCTATCGGTGTGGCGGTGGCACAGCCATGTAGGAACATCCCCCACACCTTCCCACGGACTGCGCAGACTCCGTCCGTGGTTATTTCCAATTCAAGTGAGGTTGCTTCCCATGAAAATCGCCGTGTTCAGCAGCAAAACCTACGACCGCCAGTCTCTGGAACGCTACAACGCCCCATTTGGCCACGACCTGACGTTCTTCGAGCCGCGTCTGTCGCCGGAAACAGCGGCGCTGGCGCGCGGCTTTCCCGGCGTGTGCATCTTCGTCAACGATGCCTGCGACGCCACCGTGATCGCCGACCTCGCCCGGCACGGCACGCAACTCGTCGCCACCCGCAGTGCCGGTTACAACCAGATCGATCTGGATGCGGCTAACCGACATGGAATTGCTGTGGCACGGGTACCGGCCTACTCTCCCAACGCGGTCTCGGAATTCACCGTGGCGCTAATGCTGACCTTGGGGCGCAAAATCCATAAAGCCTACAACCGCAGCCGCGAATTCAATTTCGAGATTGCTGGGCTGGAAGGGTTCGAATTGCGCGACAAAACCGTTGGCGTGTTTGGCACCGGCAAGATCGGCCAGATGGTGATCCAGAATTTGAGCGGCTTCGGCTGCCGAATTCTGGCTTACGACAAATTTCCCAGCGAAGCCGTGAAACAGTGGGCGACCTATGTGGACGGCCCCACCTTTGCCCGCGAGGCCGACATCATTACCCTCCACTGCCCGCTGACCCCGGAAACCCGCCATATTCTTAATGAGGAAACCCTTCCCTATCTCAAGGACGGGGTGTTCATCGTCAACACCAGTCGCGGCGCCCTGCTGGATACCGGCAAGGTGATCCAGTTCCTCAAGAGCGGCAAGATCGGCTTGCTGGCTATCGACGTGTACGAGGAAGAGGCCGACTATTTCTACCGGGATTTGTCCGACAAGGTGCCGACCAACGACGAATTGGCGCGGCTGCTGACCTTCCCCAACGTGCTGGTCACCTCGCACATGGCCTTTCTCACCGATCACGCCCTGCGCAAAATCGCCGAAACCACCCTTGGCAACTTCGCCGAGTTCGAGCGTACCGGGCAGTGCACGAATTCGGTAAGAGAGTGAGAAAACGTATATAAAATAACCACTTAATAATTGCAACAATCACCCCCGTCAACACCTCCAGGAGGAATTTTCTGTGAACCACCAACCACCCGCTCACAGCTTCGCTCTCCACTACACCAAACGTCGAGCATAACGATATGAATAACTCTACCCCCCGCGACCCGGCCTCCATCCGGCTCGCCCTGACCGCACCGCTCTCCGGCCCGCTGGTGCCGCTCGAACGGGTTCCCGACCCGGTGTTCGCCCAGAAAATGGTCGGCGACGGCATCTCCATCGACCCGCTCGACCAATGCCTGCGCGCGCCCTGCGACGGCCAGATCGTGCAATTGCACCCGGCTGGCCATGCCGTCACTGTCGCCACCCCGCAAGGCATCGAAGTGTTGATGCACATCGGTCTCGACACCGTCGGCCTGAAGGGCAGCGGCTTCACCCCGAAGGTCAAGGCGGGCGATTCGGTCAAGACCGGCGACGCTCTGATCGACTTCGACGCCGATTACGTCGCCACTCACGCCAAGAGCCTGCTCACCCAGATCGTCATCACCAACAGCGAGCGGGTGGCGGCTTTCGCCCCGCGTTCCGGCGCTGTCGTCGCCGGCCGCGACGTGATTTTGGAACTGACGCTGGCCGGCGCCCAGGCGGAAGCCGCAACCGAGTCGGTCAAAATCGTCACCTCCGAAGCGATTGTGATCCCCAACCCCACCGGCCTGCACGCCCGCCCGGCGGCGGTGCTGGCCAACGTCGCCAAGAAGTTCAAGGCCGACATCCGCGTCCAGAAAGGCGATCAACAAGCCAATGCCAAGAGCGTGGTCGCCATCATGGGTCTGGAAATCGGCTACGGCGACAAAGTGACCCTGGTCGCCAAAGGCGACGACGCCGAGGCGGCGGTCGAGACGCTGACCCCTCTTCTCTGGGAAGGTTTGGGCGACGAGGGTTCCAAACCCGCGCCGGCGCCGGCCAGCTTCGAAGTATCGGCCAGCGCCGCGCCGGCGCCCCGGCCGCGCTCGGAAGATCCCAACCTGCTGATCGGCGTGGCCGCTTCGCCAGGGCTGGCGGTCGGCGAAGTGTTCCAGGTCCGGCATCAGGAGATTCAGGTTAACGAAACCGCCGAGGGTGATCCGCAACGGGAACGCGGCCGGCTGGACGATGCGGTCGATCAGGCCAGGGGGCAGTTGGAAGCCTTGCAGGCGCGACTGCACGACCAGCGCGCCGCCGACAAGGCCGCCATCTTCGCCGCCCATCAGGAATTGCTCGACGATCCCGACCTGCTAGACATCGCCCATTCGGCGCTGGCCAAGGGCAAGAGCGCCGAATTCGCCTGGCAGCGGGCGTTTACCACCCATGCCGACCGGCTGGCCAGTCTGCGCAACGAACTGCTGGCGGCCCGCGCCAACGATCTGCGCGACGTGGGCCGGCGGGTGCTGACCCTGCTGACCGGGGCCGAACCGGAACGCCAGAAACCGCCGATCAACGCCATTCTGGTGGCCGAGGAACTCACCCCGTCCGACACCGCCAGCCTCGACCGCAACCGGGTGCGGGGTTTCTGCACCACGCTGGGCGGGGCGACCTCGCATGTCGCTATCCTGGCCCGCTCGTTGGACATCCCGGCGGTGGCCGGCATCGAACCCCGAGCGCTGGAACTGCCCAACGGTACGCCGGTGATTCTCGACGGCGGCAAGGGCACGCTGCGACTCAACCCTACGCCTGAGGACATCACCCGCATCCGCGAAACCCAGGAGCGGCTGGCGGTTCGCCGGCAAGCCGAGATGGCGGTGGCGCACGAGCCGGCCATCACGCTGGACGGTCACCGGATGGAAGTGGTCGGCAACATCGGCGGGCTGGCCGAAGCCGAGCAGGTGACCGGTTTGGGCGGCGAAGGCGTCGGGCTGCTGCGTTCGGAATTCCTGTTCCTGGAGCGCAGCACCGCCCCTAACGAGGACGAGCAATTCGAAACCTACAAGGCCATCGCCGAGGCGCTGGGACCGGACCGGCCGCTGATCATTCGCACCCTGGATGTGGGCGGCGACAAGCCGCTGATTTACCTGCCCATTCCTAAGGAAGAAAACCCGTTTCTCGGCGAGCGCGGCCTGCGCATCGGCCTGGACCGTCCGGAGATCTTGCGCACTCAACTGCGAGCGATCCTGCGCGCCGCCGCGTTTGGCAAGGTCCGGGTGATGTTTCCGATGGTCGGCCTGCTGTCCGAACTGCGCGATGCCAAGGCCATGCTGGAGGAAGAACGGCAGCGGCTGGGCGCCCAGCCGATCGAAACCGGCATCATGGTGGAAATCCCGGCGGCGGCGATCATGGCCGCACAGTTCGCCCGTGAGGCGGACTTTTTCTCCATCGGCACCAACGACCTGACCCAGTACACCCTGGCGATGGATCGCGGCCATCCCAAGTTGGCGCCCAAGGTGGACGGACTGAATCCCAGCGTGTTGCGCTTGATCGCCTGGACGGTCGAAGCCGCCCACGCGCAGGGCAAATGGGTCGGGGTCTGCGGCGGCATCGCCAGCGACCCGCAGGCCGTACCGCTGCTGATCGGCCTGGGTGTGGACGAACTCAGCGTCAGCCTGCCGACCATCCCCAGTATCAAGGCCGAAATCCGCACGCTGTGGTTGCACGAATGTCAGGAGCTGGCGCGACGGGCTCTGACCCTGGAAACCGCCGCCGAAGTGCGCGCGTACTGTCCCGATCCCTTCGCCGCAACCGCCTAACCATCCGGAGATCGCTGTCATGTGGCAACACGCATTCGCATTCCTGCAAAAAATCGGCAAGGCGCTGATGCTGCCGGTTTCGGTGCTACCGGTCGCCGGCATCCTGCTCGGCATCGGCAGCGCCCATTTCGCCATCTTCCCTGACGTGGTGTCCAACATCATGGCCCAGTCCGGCGGCGCGATTTTCGGCCTCATGGCCATAATGTTCGCCATCGGCGTGGCGCTCGGCCTGACCAACAACGACGGCGTCTCGGCGCTGGCGGCGGTGGTCGGCTATGTGGTCATGCTGGCCACGCTGGGCGTCATGGCCAAGGTGCTGGGAGTCGAAAGCAAGGAACTGATGGGCATGGTGTCCATCGACACCGGCGTCTTTGGCGGCATCCTGATCGGCGGCATCGCGGCGGCGCTGTTCAACCGCTACTACCGCATCGACTTGCCACCCTATCTGGGCTTCTTCGCCGGCAAGCGCTTCGTGCCGATCGTGACCGCCTTCGCCGCCATCGGACTCGGGCTCGTACTCAGCTTCGTCTGGCCGCCCATCGGGGCCGGCATCAAGGGCTTTTCCCACTGGGCGGCGGAAAGCAATCCGGCGCTGGCCTTCACCATCTACGGCATCATCGAACGCCTGCTGATTCCCTTCGGCCTACACCACATCTGGAACGTGCCATTCTTCTTCGAGGTCGGCACTTACCTGGACCCGACCACCGGCAAGGTGATTACCGGGGAAATCCAGCGCTACATCGCCGGTGACCCCACCGCAGGCAACATGGCAGGCGGCTATCTGTTCAAGATGTGGGGCCTGCCGGCGGCGGCGATTGCCATCTGGCACTGCGCCCGCCCGGAGAACCGCGCCAAGATCGGCGGCATAATGGTCTCGGCGGCCCTGACCGCGTGGCTGACCGGCATCACCGAGCCGATCGAATTCGCCTTCATGTTCGTCGCGCCGGTGCTGTACGTCATCCATGCCCTGCTGGCCGGCGTCGCCTACTTCCTCTGCATCGAACTCGGCATCAAGCACGGCATGACCTTCTCGCACGGGACCATCGACTACGTCGTGCTTTACGCCAAGTCCACCCATGGCTGGTGGCTACTCGTGCTCGGACCCCTGTGGGCACTGGTGTATTACACCGTCTTCCGCGTCGTCATCACCCGGTTCGACCTCAAGACGCCCGGCCGCGAGATCGAGGAAGCGGTCATGTCCAGCGACGCGGCCACCGACATCGCCCACGGTTTCGCCAAGCAACTGGTGCTGGCCTTCGGCGGGCGCGGCAACATCAAGAATCTGGACGCCTGCATCACCCGGCTGCGGGTGGAACTGAACGATGTGAGCAAAGCCAGCCCCGACAAGCTTAAGGCGCTGGGCGCGGCCGGGGTGGTGACGGTCGGCAGGGGCTTGCAGGCAATCTTCGGCACCCGGTCCGAGAACCTGAAAACCGACATGGAGGAATATTTGAAGACCGCCGGACCGGAGGCGGACGCGGTGGAGGAACCCTCGCCGATAACGGCTCCAGCCCCCGCCGGCATCGTCTCCAAGCTGCGCGATCCCGCGGCGGCCAATAAAGCGCGGGACCTCATCGCCGCGCTGGGCGGAGTCGGCAACATCCAGCGGGTAGACGCCTGCGCCGAGACCCGGCTGCGGCTGGTGGTCGGCGACGACGTTGCGGTGAACGAGGCAGCGCTGCGGGCCGCCGGCGTGGATGGCGTGATGCGGCTGACCAACCGCACCCTGCATCTGGTGGTCGGCCTGAACGCCGATCAGTACGCGGCCGAGATGCGCGGGCAACTGGCCTCGCCGTGACCGCGTTTTATCCTCGGGACTGGTGAAGGTGACGGTCATAACCCATCGCCGGGGTTGGGCAACCGGGCAGGCATTACAATACCTGCCCGGTTGCCGTATGGATCGTTTCAGCCGAGCCAGTAATCCAATCCCTGGGCGCTGAGTTCGATATCCGGTTCCAGCACCGCCCGCCACTGTTCGGGCGGCAGCCGCCAGCCTTGGCGCGCCGCCTCGGCATCCATCAGTGCCCAGAGGCCGTTCAGGATGCGCGCTCCGCGCTCCGGTCCGCTGTCCCGTTCGCGCTCGGCCACGGCGAGGTGTGCGTCGATGAGGCGGTGCAAGTCGTCGCCAAGACGGGCCACGTCCCGGACTTGGGCGAAATGGGTGAGGTAGAGGGCTTCCGGCCGGTATGCCAGAATCCGGTCCACCGACTGGTGCATGACCTCAGGTTCGAATTGGGTCGGGGTAGTGGTGGGAATGACCGACGGCCTCCCGTCCACGTCCAGTTCGCGGAAAGACAAACCGAAGATGTCCCCGGTGAACAAGCAACCGCTGTGCGTATCGAGCAGACAAAGATGATGGCGGGCATGGCCGGGAGTATCCAGACACACCAGGGTCCGGCTGGCAAGGTTGAAACTGAAACAGTCGCCGGCTTCCAGGATACGGTTGACGGCCACCGGCAACAGGTCGCCATACAGCCGGTGGGCTTCGGCGGCGCCGTACACACCCTGCACGGCGGCGAAAAGTTTGGTCGGATCGGCCATGTGTCGCGCCCCGCGCGGATGAACCACCAGCCGGGCATCGGGAAACGCTTGCATCATGGCCCCGGCGCCGCCGGCGTGATCGAGGTGTACGTGGGTCAGAAAGACATAATCGACGCTGGCCGGCGACAACCCCAGGGTTTGCAACGCTTCCAGAGCGCGAGGCAGGCATGCGTTGCTGGCAGTGTCCACCACCGCAACCCGGCCGTTCTCAACAATGAGGTGGATGGCGGCGAGTTGGGGCCGGATGTAGCCGGCGTCGAAGGCGTAAATGCCATGCGTGTAGGGAAGCAGTTCGATCATATTGGTTCTCGTTGTTGATATTGAGATCGAAAAAAAACCAGCAACCCGAATGGATTGCTGGCTTTGAAATTAACGGCGGTTAGAATCCGCCAGCCTCACCGGCTCACCCGGCATATTGCTTCGCCACGAAATCCCAGTTGACTAGATTCCAGAACGCCTCTACGTACTTGGGCCTCAGGTTGCGGTAATCAATGTAATAGGCATGCTCCCACACGTCACAGGTCAGCAGCGCCTTCTTGCCAGCGGTCGCCGGTGTGCCGGCGTTGGACGTGCTCATCAGTTCCACCGAACCATCCGGATTCTTGACCAGCCAGCCCCAGCCGGAACCGAAAGTGCCAACCGCACACTTGGTGAACTCCTCCTTGAACGTCGCGAATGTACCAAATTTCTGGTTGATTGACGCCGCCAGCGCCCCGCTCGGCTCGCCCCCGCCATTGGGCTTCAGGCAGTTCCAATAGAAGGTGTGGTTCCATACCTGCGCGGCGTTGTTGAAGATGCCGCCAGAGGACTTCAGCACGATGTCTTCGAGTGATAGATTCTCGAATTCGGTGCCCTTGATCAGGTTATTCAGGTTGGTGACGTAGGTCTGGTGATGCTTGCCGTAGTGATACTCCAGGGTTTCCGCCGAGATATGCGGCTCCAGAGCGTTCTTTGCATAGGGCAGTTCGGGAAGTTGGTGAACCATGCGTCGTCTCTCCATTTAACCAGTGGGTGGTTTAAGCGCCTGTTTAGAGCCTCGGGGCGGCGCGAAGTTTTGCCGCCAGCACGAGGCCGGACAGGAATGCGGGGCTAGTCTAGACGGCGGTTCCGGCCGATGCAACGCGGGTCTCGAACGGTACGGGTATGCTATTCTTGCCGCCGACCCCCGCGCGCAAGCCCTGCCCAGGACCGAACCGCGCCTCCCGTTTCAGACTATTGGAGACAGAATCCCATGAACCTGCGCAAGATCATTATTATCCCTGCACTTCTTGCCATCCTGGCCGCCACCGGTTGCTCCGGCCTGAATCTGGGCGCTGGTTCCGGCGGCGACAGCGACACCCCCAGCGCCACCAGCCTCAGCGGAGGCGGGCGCGGCGGCCCCACGGTCAGTGATTCCGAAATCACCTCGAGCATTCAGGCCGCTTTCAAGCAAGACCCGGAACTCGCCGCGGCCAACATCGCCATCACGGTCAATAAGGGCGTGGTTAGCCTGAGTGGCAACTTGCCCAACGTCCAGGCTTATCTGCGGGCGGGTTCCCTGGCCCGTAACGTCCTCGGGGTGCGCCCGCCGGTCAACGTCACCAATCTGCTGTACCCACTCTAATCCGGTCAACATTTTTTCCGCAACGATATAACGCTATGTGCGGCATTGGGGGTGAACTGCGCCTCGACGGCGGCGAACCCGATTTAGCCCTGATGGGACGAATGTTGCAACGCCTGGCTCGGCGCGGCCCCGATCACGAAGGGATCTGGTCCGACGGGCCCCTGCTATTGGGCCACCGCCGACTGGCGGTCATCGACCTTAGCGACCGTTCCAATCAGCCGATGGTCGATCCCGACCTGGGGTTGGCGCTGGCGTTCAACGGCGCCATCTACAATTACCGGGAACTGCGGCGCGAGCTGCTGGCGAAGGGCTACCGCTTCTTCTCCGACGGCGACACCGAAGTCATCCTCAAGGCCTACGCCGAATGGGGCGAACAGTGCGTCGAACACCTAATCGGCATGTTCGCCTTGGCCATTTGGAACATCCGCGAGCGTTGCCTGTTCCTGGCCCGCGACCGGCTGGGCATCAAGCCGCTGTACTTCAGCCGCACGCCTCACGCCTTCCGCTTCGCCTCCAACAGCCAGGCGCTGCTGGAAGCGCCGGACGTGGATACCGCGCTCGACCCCATCGCCCTGCACCACCAACTCACCCTGCACGCGGTCGTTCCCGCGCCGCGCACCATTCTGCTGGGCATCCGCAAGCTAGCACCTGCCACTACCTTGACGATCACTCCCGATGGCCGCGAGCGCAGCCGCGTCTACTGGCATCTCAAAGCCTTACGTCCCCCTGAAAGGCGCGTCGAAGCGGAATGGATCGAGGCGGTTCATGCCGCCCTGCGGCTGGCGGTGCGGCGACGGCTGGACGTCGCCGACGTGCCGGTGGGCGTGCTGCTGTCGGGTGGGCTGGATTCCAGCCTGCTGGTAGCGCTGCTGGCCGAAACCGGCATCCGCGATTTGCGGACCTTTTCAGTCGGCTTCGAGGATCAGCCCGAGGAAAAGGGCAGCGAGTTCGAATACTCCGACCAAGTGGTCGCCCGTTACCAGACCCGCCATCACAAGTATATGATTCCCAACGACCAGGTCCTCCAGCGCCTGCCGGAAGCGGTGACCTGCATGGCCGAACCGATGGTCGGGCAGGACGCGGTGGCGTTCTTCCTGCTGGCCGAACGGGTTTCCCAGGCGGTCAAGGTGGTGCAAAGCGGTCAGGGCGCCGACGAGGTATTCGGCGGTTATTTCTGGTATCCGCGCATGGCCGCCGAGACGGGGAGCGATCTGGAGCGGTTCCGGCGGCATTACTTCGACCGCGATCATGCGGAGTTCCTGGAGACAGTCGCGCCAGCCTGGCATGGCCCCGACCATACCGCCGAACTCATCGCCGAGCGGCTGGCGCTGCCGGATGCCGACGAGTATCTCGACCAAGTGCTGCGGCTGGACGTGACCACCCTGATCGTGGACGACCCGGTCAAGCGGGTGGACAACATGACCATGGCCTGGGGGCTGGAAGCGCGGGTGCCGTTCCTGGATCACGAACTGGTGGAACTGGCGATGCAGTTGCCCACTGACCTGAAAGTCGGCGGCGGCGGCAAATACGTGCTGAAGAAAATCGCCCGTGGCTTGTTGCCCGATGCCGTGATCGACCGGCCCAAGGGCTATTTCCCAGTACCGGCGCTCAAGTTCGTGCGCGGGCCGTTCCTGGAGTTCATGCTCGAAATTGTCAACTCGCGCGCCTGCCGGGAGCGGGGTCTGTTCCAGCGGGCCTATCTGGACAAATTGCTGGCCGAACCCGAGGCGCATTTGACCCGGTTGCTGGGCAGTAAACTGTGGCATGCGGCGTTGCTGGAACTGTGGCTACAATTGAACGTAGACCCGGTCGCGCGGGTCAATGCTTGAGTCTTTTCCATTTGAGGTCGAACGATGGACGTATTGGAACGCATCAAAGAGCAGGTTGAATCCAATCCGGTGGTGATCTACATGAAGGGGACCCCGGACATGCCACGCTGCGGCTTCTCGCACCGCGCCTCCCAGGCGCTGGCCACCACCGGTCTGCCGTTCGCCTACGTGAATGTGCTGGAAGACCCGGAAATCTTCGACAATCTGCCTCGTTACGCGGACTGGCCAACCTTCCCGCAGATTTACATCAACGGCGAATTGATCGGAGGCTGTGATATCACGCTCGAACTCCACCAAAGCGGTGAATTGCAAAAGCGAATGGAAGCCGCCGTTCACCGCTCCAACGCCTGATCACCTGGGATCGTTCCTGACGCCCGGCGCCGCCGGGTTTTTTTGTGCGAATGCACAATGCGAAAATAGCTTCACCCTCCCCTACCAAAATAACCCTTTTGGACTACAATAATATTCCGTTCAAGCATTGACAAACCGGTTTCATCGTTTGAACCCGTTTGAATCCGCCCTCAGTGCGAACAGGTTCTCCTCCGACGAAAGGCATCGGCCACGGCCACGGTCGAACGAGGTCAAGAATCATGCATAGCGTTCTGCAACAAATCGCCCTGCGATTCGAGCACACCGATCCCGACAAGGCTCGGGAACTGCGCCGAATCCATTCAGCTTATATCGAATTCGGACTAAACCATGGCGCAGTCGCCGCTCCCGACGATGGCGCCGCCCGATTGTTGCGCTATCTACCCCGGATGGCGCGCATGAAGAACTTCCGGCTGTACCGGATCGGTGTCGGCGAGCGGGCCAATGGCGCGTATGCCCATCAGGCTGTCGCCTTGCTGGAAACCCGCCACCTCCCCACGCCGAGCAACACCCTGGCGGTGCTCGATCCCGCCGGAATTGACGTCAACGAAACCCCGGCGCGGGACGATGATACCCATCAATACCCCTTCGAAGTCTGGCAATCCCTGCAGCACCATTACGGCCACGGGTGCGCCCTCCTTCCGAACAACAATTCCTGAATGATCCCGCCGGCGCGTTCCCGCCGGCGACTTTATCACCTCCCCCGCCAGTTACCCATCACGCCCAGGACGCCTAAGCCGAGGAACAACAGCAAGGTCCACTCCGGAATGCTCAATCCCAGCAGGGTCCAATCCACCTTGGCGCACTCGCCGGAACCGGTCAGTACCTCTCTTACGATTTCCCTCAGCGGCAAGGTTTCCAGCAGGTAATCCAGCCCCGGCCCACAGCGCGGCGTTTCCTCCAGCGGCAAATGCTGCAACCAGACGTGCCTGGCGGCGATGCAGGCGCCGATGCCTGCCGCAGAGCCGATCAGCGCGCCATACACCCGGGCGCCCCTGCCGTTCGGGTTGTGAACGGTCACCGACAGAAACAACACCCCCAGGACCAACAGGGCCAGCCGCTGGAGAATGCACAACGGGCACGGCTCAAGCCCAAGGTAAAACTGCGCGTAGTAAGCAAAACCCAAGCCACCCGCGCAGATAAGAAGACAACCGCCGTTCAACAACCGACAGTAGTCCAGTCCATATCGGCCGGGACTGGTGACAGCCATCATTTGGGAATCCGACATGGTCGTGAACTCTCTGATCAAAGTTTGTCAAGATAAGCGGCGCCGCCCAATTGCCGCATTTGCAGTTCGATCCAGCGCTGGCGTTTGAGGACGTAGACCGTGGGCCTGTCTACCCGGTAGCGCAGCGGATTGGGTAACACCGTCGCCAGCCGCGCCGCCTCGCCGGCGGTCAGGCGCGCGGCCGGCTTATTGAAGAACCGCTGGCTGGCGGCTTCAACCCCGAAGGTGTTTTCGCCAAATTCGGCGATGTTCAGATACACCTCCAGAATCCGCTGCTTGGACCACAACAACTCCAGCAACACGGTGAACCAGACTTCCAACCCCTTGCGGATGAAGCTGCGGCCGGGCCACAGAAACAGATTCTTGGCCACCTGCTGGCTGAGAGTGCTGGCGCCGCGCAAGGGCCTGCCCTCGTCCCGATCCTCCAGCGCATCCTGTATCTCCACGAAATCGAAGCCCAAATGGTCGGGAAAGCGCTGGTCCTCGGCGGCGATCACCGCCAGCGCCGCGTGGGGCGAAATAGACGTCATCGGCGTCCAGTGGTAACGGAACGCCGCGATCTCCCCCGCCCACAGCGCGCCCAGCCAGCCCTGCGCGATGAAACTGGACGCCGGCGGTGGAACCCAGCGCAGCAGCAGCACCAGCGCCACGGACCCAACCGCGAAGACCCGCGCCGTCGTCCACAACCAACGACCAATCCGGGATAATATCTGGCGTTGCGCCGACGGCAAACAGGCAGAGGTGGTTCGCAGTCGACGCCTCAGCCTCAATAAATGCCCCATGCCAGCCCCGACGCCATGGTTTCGCCCAGTTCCTCACAGCGTTGCAAAATAGTAGCGGTAAGTTCACCCTGGGCGATGATCGGCTCACAGACTGGCTTGAGCGGATAGCCGCGGGCGATGCGCTCGATGCTGGTCAGCGCCCCGCGACCGTCGTTGCCCGCGCTGATGAACACCGCATAGGGTAAACCATCGACCTTGCCCTGCGCCGGATAATAGGTGCGGTCCAGAAAGTGCTTCAACGCCCCCGACATGTAACCGAAATTCTCTGGCGTGCCCAACAGCAGGCCATGCGCCCACAGCAGATCGTCCAAGCCGGCGCGCAACGCCATTTTCAGCCGCGTTTCAACCTCCGGCGTCCGCCTCGCGCCACGCAGAACCGCCTGCGCCATGATTCGGGTATGACCGGTCTGGGAGTGATAAACGATGAGCAAATGCCTGGTGGAATTCATGGAGGGAGGCCAAAGGTTATAAGGTCAATGAAGCCTCTTTTGCCTTCCACCTTGCGCCTTCACTTGCCGCACCCCGGGATTTTCGCTATGGTGTTAAGTCTTTTTCAAGGCCAGAAACAACTTGCCAGCGAGGATCTATGTCGAAAGAAGACCACATTGAAATGGAGGGCACCGTGGTTGATACCCTGCCCAATACCATGTTCAGGGTACGATTGGAGAACGGTCACGTGATCACGGCGCACATCTCCGGCCGGATGCGCAAGAATTACATCCGCATCCTGACCGGCGACAAGGTGAAAGTGGAACTGACCCCCTACGATCTCAGCAAGGGCCGCATCACCTATCGCGGGCGCTGATCCCGATCATGATTGCTCCTTCGGTGTTGCATGGAAGCCAGCGGCCCAGAGCCGCGCGCCGCCGGCTACCCTAGCCCCCATCTCAGGGCACGACCTCTTCCTCGGCCATTTCCACCTGCAGATCACCGTCGCGCGCGGTGACGATCACATGGCCGCCATTCATCAGCCGGCCGAACAACAACTCCTCGGCCAGACGGCGCTTGATGTTCTCCTGGATGATCCTCGCCATCGGCCGCGCGCCCATCCGGGGATCGTAGCCGCGCTTGGCCAGCCACTCCCGGCCGTCCTTGTCCACCTCCAGCGTGACCTTTTTCGGCTCTAGTTGCGCTTCCAGTTCGATCAGGAACTTGTCCACCACCTGGGCGATGATCGACGGAGTCAGCGCCTTGAACTGCACGATGGCGTCCAGCCGGTTGCGAAATTCCGGCGTGAACATCCGCTTGATCGCTTCCAAACCATCGCTGCTGTGATCCTGCGTTGTAAACCCGATGGACGCCCGGTCCATCTGTTCTGCGCCGGCGTTGGTGGTCATCACCAGAATGACACTGCGGAAATCAGCCTTGCGACCGTTGTTGTCGGTCAGCGCGCCGTGGTCCATGACCTGTAGCAGCAGATTGAACACGTCAGGGTGCGCCTTCTCGATCTCGTCCAGCAGCAGCACCGCGTGTGGGTGTTTCAGAATGGCATCGGTCAACAAACCGCCTTGGTCGAAGCCGACATAACCCGGCGGTGCGCCGATCAGCCGCGAAACCGTATGCCGCTCCATGTACTCGGACATGTCGAAACGGATCAGTTCGATGCCCATGATTCTGGCCAACTGGCGGGTCACCTCGGTCTTACCCACCCCGGTCGGACCGGCGAAGAGGAAATTGCCAATGGGTTTCTGCTCGTTCCCCAGCCCGGCTCGCGCCATTTTGATCGCGGTGGCAAGGGTGTCAATGGCCTCGTTTTGGCCAAATACCACCAGTTTCAGATCCCGTTCCAGGTTGCGCAGCACATCCTTGTCCGACGACGACACCGTTTTGGGGGGGATGCGGGCCATCTTGGCGATGATGGTCTCGATGTCGGTGACATTGATCACCTTCTTGCGCTTGGCGACGGGAAGCAGCCGCTGGCTGGCGCCCGCCTCGTCGATCACGTCGATGGCCTTGTCGGGCAGGTGGCGGTCGTTGATGTAGCGCGCCGACAGCTCCACCGCCACGCGTAGCGCCTTGTCGGCGTATTTGACGTCGTGATGTTCCTCGAACCGGGTCTTCAGGCCCTTGAGAATCTGATAGGTTTCCTCGATAGAAGGCTCGACCACGTCGATCTTCTGAAACCGCCGCGCCAACGCCCGATCCTTCTCGAAGATGCCGCGATATTCCTGATAGGTGGTCGAGCCGATGCACTTCATCTCGCCCGAGGCCAGCATGGGCTTGATCAGGTTCGAGGCGTCCATTACCCCGCCGGAGGCCGCGCCGGCGCCGATGATGGTGTGAATCTCGTCGATGAACAGGATGGCGTTGCGCTCCTTGCGCAACTGCGCCAGCACCGCCTTCAGCCGCTTCTCGAAATCGCCACGATACTTGGTGCCAGCCACCAGCGCGCCCAGATCCAAGGCGTACATCGTCGCGCTGAGCAGCACGTCGGGCACCTCGCTGTCCACGATCATCTTGGCCAGGCCCTCGGCGATGGCGGTCTTGCCGACTCCGGCCTCACCGACGAACAGAGGATTGTTCTTGCGCCGCCGGCAGAGAATCTGAATGGTGCGCTCGATTTCCTCGCGGCGGCCGATCAGCGGATCGATGCGACCCTGCCGCGCCAGTTCGTTGAGGTTGCTGGCGAAATTCTCCAGCGGCTTGGCGCTCTGGTTCTCGGCGTTTTCCTCGGCCTGGGGCGCGGCGGACTCCTGCTCGTCGCCCACCTTGGAAATACCGTGGGAAATGTAATTCACCACATCCAGCCGGTTGATTTCCTGTTGCTTGAGCAAATACACCGCCTGCGATTCCTGCTCGCCGAACAGGGCGACCAGCACGTTCGCCCCGGTAACTTCCCGGTTGCCGGAGGATTGCACGTGCAGCACAGCCCGCTGCAACACTCGCTGAAACCCCAGGGTCGGCTGGGTCTCGCGGGGGTCGTCAGCCCTCAGGATCGGTGTGTTGTCGCGGATAAAAATCTGCAAATCGCGTTTCAGCCGGTCCAGATGGGCGCCACAGGCCCGCAACACCTCCGCCGCCGCCGGATTGTCCAGCAGGGCCAGCAGCAGATGTTCGATGGTCATGAATTCATGGCGCCGATCCCGCGCCTCGCGGAAGGCAAGATTGATGGAGAATTCCAGGTCCTTGCTCAACATACTCGCACCTCGAATCGCACTCGGTGATTTGAAAAGTTAGGCTTCTTCCATGGTGCACAGCAACGGATGCTGGTGGCGGCGGGAAAATTCGGTCACCTGCGCCACCTTGGTTTCCGCGATATCGTGGGTATAAGCCCCGCACACCCCCCGGCCTCGGGTGTGGACGTGCAGCATGATCTGGGTGGCCTGTTCCCGGCCCATCCCGAAAAAGTGTTCCAGAATCCGCACCACGAATTCCATCGGCGTGTAGTCGTCGTTCAGCAGGATCACCTTGTACAACGGTGGTTGCTTGAGTTCCGGTTTCGCCGGTTCAACGACCAAACCGCGCTCTTGATCGGATGACGATGAGTATTCCGTGCTCATGGCATTGCTAAGGCATCTGCGGTGAGGATGTAAAGTTGTTGAGGGTCCGGGGCTGACGCGCCCCGGTTGCGCCGTTCCGCCAGGATCATGGGCTCACCATTAGATAATACGCGGCCCGCAAGTTTCCTCAAGGGTGGACAGGACGGAAATAAGTCCGGCGAGACTCGGTCGGGGTCACCGGATCGTCTCGCGCCTACGCCACTCCGGCGCCCTTGGCCTGGGCATCGGCGTGATAGGACGAGCGCACCAGCGGCGCGGATGCGACATGGGTGAAACCCAGCGCCTCGCCGAACGCGCGCAGGTGATCGAACTCCTGCGGCGGCGCGTAACGCTCCACCGGCAGGTGGTGGACGCTGGGCTGCAAATACTGGCCGAGCGTCAGCATTTCCACCTGATGGGCGCGCAGATCGCGCATGACCGCTTCAATTTCCGCCGTCGTCTCGCCCAGCCCCAGCATCAGTCCCGATTTGGCCGGAATGCGCGGCCGCCGTTCCTTGAAGCGCTTCAGCAAATCCAGCGAATACTGGTAATCGGCGCCGGGCCGGGCCTGCCGGTACAGGCGCGGCACGGTTTCCAGATTGTGGTTGAACACATCCGGCGGGTCCTGTTCCAAAATTTCCAGCGCCGCGTTCATCCTGCCGCGAAAGTCGGGCGTCAGGATTTCGATGACGATGCCCGGCCGGGCGGTGCGCGTCGCCCGAATGCAGTCGGCGAAATGGGCGGCGCCGCCGTCGCGCAGGTCGTCGCGGTCCACCGAGGTGATCACCACGTAGCTGAGTCCCATCGCCGCCACAGTGCGCGCCAGATTTTCCGGCTCCTCGGGATCAAGCGGGTTGGGCCGGCCATGGCCCACATCGCAAAACGGACAGCGCCGGGTGCAAATGGCGCCCATGATCATGAAAGTGGCAGTGCCATGGCCAAAGCATTCGCCCAGATTGGGGCAACTGGCCTCTTCGCAGACCGTGTGCAAGCGATTGTCCCGCAGGATCTGCTTAAGCCGCAGCACGTCCGGCGTACCGGGGAACGGGGCGCGGATCCAGGACGGCTTGCGCAAACGCTGCTTGGGGTCGGTCGGCGCGATCTTGATCGGAATGCGGGCGACCTTGTCCGCGCCCCGCAGCTTCTCTCCCTGCTGGGGAGCCGTTTGATGCGCCACCGCTGAGGAGGTATCGTTGGAAACGGGGGAATCGGACATGGGCTGTTCCTGGGTAGGATGGGGCGGACATCCAAGCTTTCGACTCGGGATTATGCCGCGAATTCACCCATAAATCCCGCGCCGGATCACGGCTGGATTCTGGAAATTAGGGCAACCCCTCGACCTCGCCAAAGTGGACATGGCCCAAGTTGCGGCCGAGGCGCGGTAACAATTCCTCGGCCGCCGCGGCGGGCGGGAGGTCCACGCCGAGATCGCGCAACTGGATCACCCGCAGGCCGGGATAGCCGCAGGGATTGATGCGGCTGAACGGTTCCAGATCCATGGCCACATTGAGGCTCAGGCCGTGGTAACTGCGGCCTTGGCGCAGGCGCAGGCCCAAGGCGGCCACCTTGGCGTCCCCGACGTAGACGCCGGGCGCCTCGGGCCGGGCGTGGGCGGCGACGCCATGGGCGGCGAGCAGGTCGATCACCGACCGCTCCAGCGCCGTCACCAGTTTCCGTACACTGAAACCCAGCCGCCGCACGTCCAACAGGCAATACACCACCACCTGCCCCGGCCCGTGATAAGTGACCTGGCCGCCGCGATCCACCTGCACCACGGGAATATCGCCCGGGGCCAGTAGATGCTCATCCTTGCCGGCCAGTCCCAGAGTAAACACTGGCGGATGCTCGACCCACCACAGTTCGTCCAACGTGTCGGCGGCGCGGGCCTCGGTGAAGGTCCGCATGGCTTCGAATACCGGAATATAGTCACGGCGGCCCAGGCGGCGAAACAGCAGGGGATCAAAGCGCGGCGCGGGCGCGGTCATACCCGGAATCACAGCACCAGCTTGATTCGCGGGTGCCCGCTGAGATCCTGGTAGATGGCGTCCAGTTGCGCGCGGTCGCGGGCCAACACCACCACCGTCACCGACTGGTAGAGTCCATCGCGGCTTTCCCGTATCCGCACCCGCGCCTCGTCCAGATCGGGAGCATGTCGGCGCACCAGTTCCACCACCAGCGCCTGGAAGCCGGAACCGCCGGCGCCCATGATCTTGATGGGAAAATCGCAGGGGAACTGCAACAACGATTCATCATGCATGGCGGCTGCTTTCGGCAGTTCCCATTCTCAACTGAACAGGGAATGGAAGAACAGCAGGATGGCGTCGATCATTCGCCCGAACCAGCCGCTTTCCGGCACTTCCTTCAGCGCCACCAGCGGCGTTTTGCTCACTTCCTGATCGCCCAGTTTGACCACGATCTCACCCAACGACTGATCCTTCTGGACCGGCGCGACGATCGTCGGCTGCACCGTGGTCGTGGTGCTGACCTGCGCGGCCTGGCCCTTCGGCACGGTCACGTACAATGGATAAATCACGCCCAGCGGCAGCTCGTTTTCCTGGCCCTTCCAAATCCGGGCGGTCACGATCGGTGCGTTGGCGTCGTGCAGCTTGCGGCTCTCGAAGAAACTAAAGCCGTAGTTCAGCAGCGCCTGGCTGGCCTGAAAGCGCTCTTTCTCCTTCTGGGCGCCCAGCACCACGCCGATTAGCCGGGTGTCGTCGCGCTTGGCCGAGGACACCAGACAGTAGCCGGCT
Source organism: uncultured Gammaproteobacteria bacterium (assembly GCA_963719395.1). Classification (GTDB taxonomy): domain Bacteria; phylum Pseudomonadota; class Gammaproteobacteria; order Competibacterales; family Competibacteraceae; genus Contendibacter. The sequence goes on from CAVRCC010000067.1 coordinate 142,665, forward strand.
GATTCGGTGTGGCCGGTCTTGACGCCGTCCACCGACGAATCGGTCAGCAACAAGCGGTTGCGGTTCTGTTGCTCGATGTTGTTGAATTTGAAGCTGCGCACTGAGTACCGGGCGTACTGGTCGGGAAAGTCGCGGATCAGCGCCTGGGTCAGAGTGGCGATGTCACGGGCGGACATGTAGTGGTTGGGATCGGGCAAGCCCGGCGCGTTAGTGAAATGGCTGTTCTTCATGCCCAGCCGCTCCGCCTCCTGATTCATCAGCTTGACGAAGGTCTCCTCGGAACCGGCCACGTGCTCGGCCAGCGCCACGGTGGCGTCGTTGCCGGACTGCACCACCATGCCCATCAGCAGGTCTTCCATCGACACCTGGGTCCCAAGCTTGATGAACATCTTGGAACCGGACGTGCGCCAGGCCTTTTCGCTGATGGTCACCTGATCGTTCAGATGAATCTTGCCGGATTTCAGCGCCTTGTAGATGACGTAACCGGTCATCAGCTTGGTGATGCTGGCTGGCTCCATCCGCTCGTCGCTTTTCATCTCCGCCAGAACGTTACCGCTCTGGTGATCCAGCAGGATATAGCCGCGCACCGGCACTTGCGGCGGCGGCGGGATGGGTTCGGCCCGGGCGGCGGCCCAGCCCAGCATCAGCAGGGCAACGGCGAAGAACGGCAAAAACAGGGTACGGACTACATTTGAATACGGCATGTCGGGGCGGTCTTCCGTGGTGGCAAACTCATTAGCGGGGGATTCTAGCCAGAAGTCCGGCCCAAAAACAAACCGCCTGGCCGTAATGACGCGGCCAGGCGGTTGCGGATTATGGTAATGGGAACAATCAAAGTCCGCGTCAATCCGCCACGCCGCGCGGCCGGTTGATCTTCAGGCTGGCCAGCCGCACCGCCATCGGCCCGGATTCGCTGGCCTGGCGCGCGGGAACCGGCTTGCCATTGCGGTTGGCAGGGGTGGCCGGAAGAGGCGGTTTGGCCACGGCTTCCCTGCCTTTCGGCGCCGGCGCGGCGGACGGCGGGCGAATGCTCGTGCGCCCCGGATTGCGGTCATCCTCCACCTTGGTCAGTTTCAGGTTCGCCGTCTTCGCCACGGCTTTTGGCGCGGCGCGCTTCACGTCCGCCAGCGTCAACCGGACCGGGACCTTCGCCGACGCTTTCGCTGCGGCGCGCTTCACGTCCGCCTGCGTCAACCGGACCGGCGCCTTCGTCGAGAGCGCGTTCCGCCCACCGTCCACCAGTACGAGTCGGACCGGCGCTTTGGCCTGTGGCGGATTTTGCTCATCGTTCGCCTGTGCCCTTTGGACCGACGTCTTGGCCACTGCTTTCGGCCCGCGGCGCTCCCCGTCGGCCAGCGCCAGCCGGACTGGTGCCTTAACCTGGGGCGGGTTCGGCTCCAGGCTGGCCAGCACCTGTTCCGGGGGTTGGCTCGGCGTCTGCGTTGTGGGTTGAATCGGCTCCAGGCGAGCGAATTCGATCTCGGCTGTTTCAGCCTTCGGTTTCGCCTGCATCGCGCGGCTGGCCAGCAGTTCCCGCTGCTCGGCGCGGCGGGCCGCCAGCTTCGGCAGTATCTGATACGGCGCCACTGCGGCGACTTCCACCGGGGCGGTGCCGCAATGTAACATCCCGAGCCGTTCGGCGGCGGCATAGGACAGGTCGATCAGCCGCCTACCGACGAAGGGTCCGCGATCATTTATCTTGACCACGGTACTGCGGCCGTTCTCCAGGTTGGTCACTCGCGCATAGGTCGGAATCGGCAGGCTCTTATGAGCAGCGGTCAGATCGAACATGTTGTAGGGCGGACCGCTGGCAGTCTTGCGACCATGAAAAGCCCGGCCATACCAAGAGGCAAGACCTTGCTCGCGATAGCCTTCGCTGGTCTCCTTGACCCGGTAACGCCGGCCAAAAACAACGTAGGTATCGGGATTGCCACTGCGGCTGGGCGGTTCGGCCTGGGGAACGGGTTCGTCGCTGGTCCCGGCGGCATCTGGAATCTTTATTGGCGGATTCGCCGCAGGCCGCTGGCTGTCGGGAACGGTGCTACAGCCGGCCAGCGCGCCCGCCAACGATACCCATACCAAGGCATGATTCAAGGAAGATTTGGCCATAAATATTCCTCCCTTCCACCGGGGCGCGCCGGGGACGCGCCCGAACGGTGCGGTTTTTGTGGATTTTCAGGATGACTCAGTCGGTGCGAGTCACGCGTTCCGGCAGGGGGGCGCCGGCATAAGGCCGCTCATAACGATCGCGGATTTCCTGACCCAGTTGGTAAACCGCCATGGCGTACAACTGGCTGTGGTTATAACGGGTAATGACGTTGAAATTATCAAAACCCAACCAATATTCCGGCCCATCCCGTCCCTGTAATTCCAGCAACATCGCGGCTTGGGCGCCGCCGATTTGCTCCAGGGGCACAACACCGCGGGCTTGCAGGCTGGCGACGCTGTACTGGGGCTGGCCCAACCGGCGACTGACCAGGGCCAGATAGGCCGCGCCGCTGACCTCGGCCGGCGTGGCGACCGGTTCGGCGGTGCGCCAGCCGTGCTTCTTGAAATAGTTCGCCACGCTGCCGATGGCGTCGCGTGGATTGCGCCACAGGTCGCGGTGACCGTCGCCGTCGAAGTCCACCGCGTAGGAGCGGAAACTGCTGGGCATGAACTGACCGTATCCCATTGCCCCGGCGTAGGAACCGCGTGGAGCGAGCGGATCGATGCCTTCCGCCCGCGTCAGCAGCAGGAAATTCTCCAGTTCCTTACGGAAATAGGCCGCGCGCCGGGGATAGTCGAAGGCCAGGGTGGACAGGGCTTCCAGCACCCGGTACTTGCCCATGTTGCCGCCGTACTGGGTTTCCACCCCGATGATGGCGACCACGATTTCCGGCGGCACGCCGTGGACCTGCTCGGCCCGGGCCAGCGCCGCCGCGTTGGCCCGCCAGAATTCCACCCCCCCCTGAATACGCTTGGGATTGACGAAGATCGTCCGGTAGGCATACCAGGGCTTGGCCTCGGCCGGACGGGACATGGCGGCGATGATGTCGGGCTTGGCGTAAGCGCGGTCGAACACCGCCTGCAGGCTCGCCGTGTTGAAACCATGCCGGGCCGCCATCTCGCGGATGAAACCCTGGACGTCGGCCCGGCTGGCCAGCGGCTGACCGGCGTTCGCGGCGGAAGGGCCGGCCGGAGTCGTCTCGGGCGAGGGAACCGTGGATGGCAGGTTGGAAAGGTCCGGAGGCTGCCGAACCGGAGCTGACGGCGCGCAGGCGCTCAACAGTAGGGCGACACTGAGCAGATACAGGCTCTTCACTCGTTCGTCTCGTCGTTAGCCAGGATGGCGGTCATCGCGTCGGGATCCTGCGGTGGGCATACACACTCATCACGATACCGAAGCCCGCCATCAGCGTTACCAGGGAGGTTCCGCCATAACTGAACAGCGGTAGCGGCAAACCCACCACCGGCAGCAAGCCGGCAACCATGCCGGAGTTCACAAAAGCATAGAGGAAAAAAATTAAAATGAGACTACCGGCCAGCAACCGTGTGTAGGTATCGGGCGCGCGGCTGGCCATGTACAAGCCGCGCGCGATGATCAAAAAGTACAGAACCAGCAGCAAACAGGCGCCAACCAAGCCAAACTCCTCCGAAAATGCGGCGAAAATGAAATCGGTCGAACCCTCCGGCAAAAAATCCAGATGCGACTGGGTGCCGTTCAGCCAGCCCTTGCCGTAGATGCCTCCCGAGCCGATGGCGATCTTGGATTGGATGATGTGGTAGCCCGCCCCCAACGGATCGCTTTCCGGGTCCAGAAAGGTCAGCACCCGCTGTCGTTGGTAGTCGTGCATGAAGTAAATCCAGAACAGCGGAACCACCGCGCTTAGCACTCCGGCCAGCCCGAGCAGTAAAAACCAGCTCAGGCCCGCCAGAAACAGCGCGAACGCCCCAGCGCAGCCCACCACCAGCGCCGTACCCAAATCCGGCTGCCTGGCGATCAGGATAAAGGGAACCGCGGCGACCAGCGCCCCGCCCAGCAGATGCCACCAGCGCGGCGGCAACGGTTTGTCGGCGAAGAACCAAGCCATCATCATCGGTACGGCGAGCTTCATAATCTCCGAGGGTTGGAACCGCACTACGCCCAGATCCAGCCAGCGCCGCGCGCCCTTGGAGATGTCACCGGCCACCATGACCGCCAGCAACAACACAATTCCGAGGAGAAAAATCCACGGCGACCAGAATCGAAAGTAGCGCGGCGGCAGTTGCGCCAACCCCAGCATGATGACGAACCCCAGGCCCAGCCGGATGGCCTGGCCAATTACCAGGTTCAGATCGAGCTGGCTGGCGCTATAAAGCATCAGCATCCCCAGACCCGATACCGCTAGCAGCCCTATCAACAACAGTGGATCGAGGTAGAGCAGCTTGAGGAACTTGCCGCTGGCATCCTCCACGCGGTCGGCCGTCAGCAGCAGCGACCCGATTCGGGCCGACGTGGGTTTATGGTCACTCGCCACGCGGTTGGCTGTCCTGAGCGGCTTGAATCCCGGCGGTGGCGGAATCGTCGTATTTGTTCAGAAGCCAGGCATCCATGACCTTGCGGGCCAATGGCGCGGCGGTCGCACTGCCGCCTCCACCGTGCTCAGCGATCACCGCCACGGCGATGCGCGGCTCCTCGACTGGAGCGAAGGCGATGAACAGCGCGTGATCCAGCAGGTGCTTGGCCAGACGCTTGGCGTTGTATTTCTCGCCCTGGTCCAGGGTGAACACCTGGGCGGTGCCGGTCTTGCCGGCGATTCGGTACTTGGCGCCGGCACCGATCTTGTGGGCGGTGCCGCCCTCGACCACATGAATCATCCCGGTAATCACCGCGTCCCAGAAACGGGGATTTTTAACCGCGACTGGCGGCAAAAGCCGCGGCGCTTCCGGCGTCTTGACCCGGGTGCCGGGATGTTCGGTGGCGTGCAGCACCCGCGGCTTGAAGGCGTTGCCTCGCTGGGAGATAACGGCGGTGGAATGCGCCAGTTGCAGCGGCGTCGCCAGGAAAAACCCCTGGCCGATACCCACACTGAGGGTGTCGCCGCCAAACCACGGCTGTTTTTGCACTCGGCGCTTCCACTCCTGGGACGGCAGCAGCGCGTCTTTCTCGCCAGGCAAATCGACGCCGGTCGGCCGCCCCATGCTGAACTTGTCCAAGAAGTCGTGAATGCGGTCGATACCCAGATTCAACGCCAGGTTGTAGAAGTACACGTCGCAGGATTGGGCGATGGCGCGATCCATGCTCACGCTACCGTGACCGCTGTGTTTCCAATCGCGAAACCGGTGGCTCACGCCCGGCAGCCGGTAGAACCCGGGACAGAACACGCTGCTGTTGCGATTGACGACCCCGTATTCCAGCCCGGCCAGGGCCATCAGCGGCTTGATGGTGGAGCCGGGCGGGTAAATCCCGCGCAGAGCGCGGTTGAGCAGCGGCTTGTCCTTGGAGGTGTTCAGCGCGCGATACGAGGCGAAGTCGATACCGTTCACGAAGGGGTTGGGATCGTAGATCGGCTGGCTGGCCAAGGCCAGGATCTCGCCGTTGCGGGGATCGAGGACGACGATGGCGCCGTTGTGGCCTTCCAGCACTTTTTCCGCAACAGCCTGCAAGCGGATATCGATGGTGAGGTAGAGATGTTGGCCGGGGGTCGGCGGGGTACGGTTGAGCACCCGCAGCGGCCGGCCGTCGGCGTTGGTCTCGACCTCCCGCCAGCCGGCGCGCCCGCGGAGCACGTCCTCGTAGGAACGCTCCACCCCGGTCTTGCCAATATGGGTGCTGCCGTTGTACTGGCCGAGGTCCAACTTGCTCATCTCGGTCTCGTCAATGCGCCCAACGTAGCCGACCACATGCACGGCGCACGGCCCCAGCGGATAGCGGCGGGTCAGGTCGGCCTTAATATCCACGCCGGGCAATCGGTACAGGTCGATGGCCAGCCGGGCGATCTCCTCATCGGTCAACCGAAAGCGCAGCGGCACACCGGTGTAGGGCGGGGCGCGCCGGGCCAGCTTGTGAAAGCGCTCGATGTCGGCGTCGGTCAGTTCGATGCGCCGGCGTAATTCCATCAGCGTGGCGTCCAAATCCTTGGCCTGTTCGCGGGTGATCTCCAAGTGATAGGAAGCCAGATTGTCGGCCAGCAACACCCCGTTGCGGTCGAAGATGAAACCGCGGGTCGGCGGCAGCGGCTGCAACCGGATCCGGTTGCCCTCGGCCAGCAGGGTAAAGCGCTCGTGGTTGAGCACCTGCAAATGCACCAGTCGGCCGGCGACCGCGAGCAATCCCAGGAACACCGCGAACAGCGCCACCAGCGCGCGCCGAAAGAAAAGTTCGCTTTCGGCGGTATTGTCCTTTTCCCGGGCCAGCAATTCGTCAGTGGGCAGAGGGGCAAACAGACGCCAGATGCTCATCGTCAGCGGCCAGGAAAGCTCAGGTGACTTGGAAATACCGGCGCAGGTCGCGCAGGATCACGAACAGCAAAGGCCAACCAATCATGCCACCCACCGCCGGGGCCAGATACCAACCATCGCGGGGAGGGTATCCGATCACACCGCTGATCCAGAACACCAATATCTGCTCGATCAGCAGGAACACCAGCACGCTGAACGCCTGCCGCCAAGGCGAGAACACCCGGATGCGCCGGTGGGTCTGCAAGGTCAGATAGGCCAGGACCGTGAACGCCAGGGCGTGCTGGCCCAGCAGAGCGCCGCGCCCCACGTCCACCAGTAACCCGACCAGCCAGCTCGCGCCCATGCCAAACCGATTCGGTAAAGCCATGCACCAGTAAATCAGCACCATCGCCACCCAGTCCGGCCGAAATCGGTCGAGCCAACCCGGCAAAGGGATACTGGCCGCCAGGAAGGCCAGCAGAACACTGGCCGCGATGACCCAGCTCCCCAGGGGACGCGCCGGGGTCATGGCAGCGATGGCGCGACCGCCGCCCCGGCCGTCGCCGGTGCAAATGGTTCCGCCGCGCCCGGTTCGTTTTCCAGGAGCATCACTTCCCGGATTCGGTCCAGTTGTGCGACCGGCCTTGCGATGATGTGGGCGAAGGGGCTGCCGGGGTCAAATTCCACCTTGGAGACCGTGCCCACCGGATAGCCGTGCGGAAACCGCCCGCCCATTCCTGAGGTTACCAGCAGATCGCCGATTTTTACGTCTTCGTTGTTGGGGATGTGCGGCAGTTCCAGTTCCTGGTAATTGCCGGTACCCAGCGCCAAGGTACGCACTCCGGTACGGTTGATCTGGATCGGCAGGGCATGGTTGGCATCGGTAACGAGAATCGCCGTGGCGGTGAAGGGGCCAGCCTGAATGATCTGGCCGATGATACCGTGCTGGTCGAGCACGGGCTGGCCGACGTACACGCCGTGCTGGCGACCGCGATTAAGCAGGATGTGATGCCGGTACGGGTCGAAATCCACCGCCACCAGCTCGGCGATCAGCACCCGCTCCGGGATATTGACCGCCGACTCCAGCAAGGAGCGCAACCGGCGGTTTTCCGCTTCCAGGGTGGTCAGTTTCTGCAACTGCACGTTGAAAAAAATCTGTTTCTCGCGCAGGCTGGAATTCTCTTCCAGCAGCGCGCCGCGACTGGACAAATTCTCGCTCAGCCAGTTCCGGGTATCGATCGGCAAACGAACCAGGTAATGCAAGGGATAGACGGCGGTGGACAATACATCGCGCACGCCATCCAGATGATGATAACGGTGATCCACCGTCATCATGACAATAGACAACGCACTCCAAAGACCAAGCCGCAGAATCGCTGTCGAGTTGACCGTGAGCAAGTATCGGACACCGGCTGGGTTTGAGGGCGGCCAACAGTCATTCGATAGCGAAGGCTTCGACGGCGCGCTCGTCCTTGGCGATCAACTCCAGCACCCGGCCGCCGCCGCGCGCCACGCAGGTCAGCGGATCCTCGGCGACGATCACGTTTAAGCCGGTCTCCTCCATGATCAGCTTGTCGATGTCCCGCATCAGCGCACCGCCGCCGGTCAGTACGATGCCATACTCGGACACGTCGGCGGCCAGTTCCGGCGGGGTCGCCTCCAGCGCCATCTTGACCGCGCTGACGATGCCGGACAGCGGCTCCTGCAGGGCTTCGAGGATTTCATTACTGTTCAGGGTAAAACTGCGCGGTACGCCCTCGGCCAGGTTGCGGCCCTTGATCTCGATCTCGCGCACCTCGTTGCTGGGATAGGCGCTGCCGATCTCGTGCTTGATCCGTTCGGCGGTCGGCTCGCCGATCAGCACGCCGAAATTGCGCCGCACGTAGTTGATGATGGCTTCGTCGAAGCGGTCGCCGCCGATGCGCACCGCGCCGGCGTAGACGATGCCGTTCAGCGCAATGACCGCCACCTCCGAGGTGCCGCCGCCGATGTCCAACACCATGGCGCCGCGCGCCTCCTCGACCGGGATGCCGGCGCCGATGGCCGCCGCCATCGGTTCGGGAATCAGATACACCACCCGCGCGCCGGCGCCCATCGCCGATTCGCGAATCGCCCGACGCTCCACCTGGGTGGAACCGCAAGGCACGCTGATCAGCACTCGCGGGCTGGGATTGAAAAACTTGCGAGCATGGACCTTGCGGATGAAGTGTTGCAGCATCTTCTCGGTGACGGTGAAGTCGGCGATCACCCCGTCCTTCATCGGCCGGATGGTGGAGAGGTTATTGGGCGTGCGCCCGAGCATCCGCTTGGCGTCGGTACCCACCGCCGCAATGGTGCGGATGCCCCGAACTGGATCCTGATTGATGGCGACCACGGAGGGCTCATTGAGAACGATGCCGCCCCCTCGCACGTAAATCAACGTGTTAGCAGTCCCCAGATCAATTGACAGATCGTTGGAGAACCTTCCGCGCAACCATTTGAACATGTTGTTGAAAGCACCTGGTTATCCAAAAGAAGGTAATGCTAGCAAGCAGGGGGGTTAGGAGCAAGCTAGCCTATATGGTAAGGTTATATGTTGATTCCGTTGCAAGGAGAATCCATTCGATGCCCCTGGGACCCGCCGAAGTCGCCAAAATCGCCCATCTGGCGCGGCTGGCCATCCGCGCCGAGGATGTGCCGGCCTATGCCCGCAACCTGTCGGCCATCCTGGAACTGGTGGAGCAGATGAACGCCGTGGACACCACCGGCGTCGTCCCGATGGCCCACCCGCTGGACATGGCGCAGCGCCTGCGCGCCGATGAAATTACCGAACCCAACCAGCGCAACCATTTCCAGGCCATCGCCCCCCGCGTCGAGGCTGGCTTGTATCTGGTTCCAAAAGTCATCGAATGAGCCGCCTCCCGCCAGCCGCCATGCACGATAAGACCATCGCCCAACTCAGCTCCAGCCTCGCCGCCGGCGAGTTCAGCAGCGAAGAACTGACTAACGCCTTTCTGGCCCGGATCGAACAGTTCAATCCAGGACTGAACGCCTTCATCACCATCACCGCAGAATCCGGGCTGGCGCAGGCCCGCGGCGCCGACCAGCGTCGCCAAAGAGGAGAGGCGGGACCGCTGACCGGCATTCCCATCGCTCACAAGGATATTTTCTGCACCCACGGGGTGCGGACCTCGTGCGGCTCCCGGATGCTGGATCGCTTCATCGCCCCCTATAACGCCACAGTGGTGGAAAAACTGGACGCCGCCGGCGCGGTGATGCTGGGCAAAACCAACATGGACGAGTTCGCCATGGGTTCGTCCAACGAAACCAGCTTCTACGGCCCGGTGCGCAATCCCTGGGATCCGGATGCGGTTCCCGGCGGTTCGTCGGGCGGGTCCGCCGCCGCCGTGGCCGCGCGACTGACACCCGGCGCGACAGGAACCGATACTGGCGGCTCGATCCGCCAGCCCGCCGCGCTGTGCGGCATCACCGGCATCAAGCCGACCTATGGCCGGGTGTCGCGCTGGGGCATGATCGCCTATGCCTCCAGCCTCGATCAGGGCGGACCGATGGCGCGCACCGCCGAGGACTGCGCGCTGCTGCTGGGCGCGATGGCCGGTTTCGACCCGCGCGATTCCACCAGCGTGGATCGCCCGGTGCCCGAGTACATCGCCCTGCTCGACCGACCGCTGGCCGGGCTGAAAATCGGCCTGCCGAAGGAGTATTTCGGCGAGGGACTGGACGGCGAAGTCGCCTGCGTGGTTGAAACGGCGATTGACGAATATCGCAAGCTGGGCGCGGAGACGGTCGAGATCAGCCTGCCCAACAGCCAGTTGGCGATTCCCGCCTACTACGTGATCGCGCCGGCGGAATGCTCGTCCAACCTGGCCCGGTTTGACGGAGTGCGCTACGGCCACCGCTGCGAAAATCCGAAAGATTTGCTGGACCTGTACACCCGCTCGCGCGCCGAGGGCTTTGGAGCCGAGGTCACCCGCCGCATCCTGGTCGGTACTTTCGCGCTGTCCGCCGGCTATTACGACGCCTATTATCTCAAAGCGCAGCAGATTCGCCGGCTGATCAGCGACGACTTCCGCCGGGCGTTCGAGCGGGTGGACGTGATCGCGGGGCCGACTTCGCCGACCGTGGCCTTCAATCTGGGCGAGAAGGTAGACGACCCGATCACCATGTACCTGTCGGATATCTACACCATCGCGGTGAATCTGGCTGGACTGCCGGGCTTGTCGCTGCCGGTCGGCTTCGTTGGCCAGCGGCCAGTCGGTTTGCAACTCATCGGCAATTATTTCGCCGAGGACCGGCTGCTGAACGTGGCGCACCGCTACCAGCAGGTCACCGACTGGCACCAGCGTGCGCCCGTCGCCTTTGCCTGACGCTCACTCATCGTTGCCAAGGTTTTGACTGATGGAATGGGAAACTGTGATCGGGCTGGAAATCCACGCCCAACTCGCCACCAAGAGCAAAATTTTCTCCGGCGCTTCCACCGCCTACGGCGCCGAACCGAATTCCCAAGCTTGCCCCATCGATCTCGGCCTGCCCGGCGTGTTGCCGGTGCTAAACCGCGAGGCGGCGCGGATGGCAGTCATGTTCGGGCTGGCCATCGGCGCTGACGTAGCCCGCCGTTCGGTGTTCGCCCGCAAGAATTACTTCTACCCCGACCTGCCCAAGGGCTATCAGATTAGCCAGTACGAACTGCCGGTCGTCCAAAAGGGCGAATTGACCATCGACTTGGAGGACGGCTCCAGCAAGGTGATCGGCATCACCCGCGCCCATCTGGAGGAAGACGCCGGCAAGTCGTTGCACGAGGATTTCCACGGTCTGTCCGGCATCGACCTCAACCGCGCTGGGACCCCACTGCTGGAAATCGTCTCCGAGCCTGATTTACGTTCGGCGAAGGAAGCGGTGGCGTACATGAAGAAGCTGCATCAGATGGTGGTTTATCTGGGCATCTGCGACGGCAACATGCAGGAAGGTTCCTTCCGCTGCGATGCTAATGTGTCAGTTCGGCGCAAGGGCGATCCTAAATTCGGCACCCGCGCCGAGATCAAGAATCTCAACTCGTTTCGCTTCGTCGAACGGGCGATTGAATTTGAGATCGAGCGGCAAATCGACCTGATCGAATCCGGCGGCAAGGTGGTGCAGGAAACCCGGCTGTACGACCCAGACAAGGGCGAAACTCGGTCGATGCGCGGTAAGGAGGAAGCCAACGACTACCGCTATTTCCCCGATCCCGATTTATTGCCACTGGTCATCGACGAGGACTTCATCGCCGCCGCCCGCGCCAAGCTGCCGGAACTGCCGGATGTCAAAAAACAGCGGTTCGTGGAGCAGTACGGCTTGTCCGGCTACGATGCCGGCGTGCTGACCACCAGCCGCGAACTGGGCGATTATTACGAAACGACGGTCGCGGCGCTGGGCGGCGAGCCGAAACTGTGCGCCAACTGGGTGATGGGCGACTTGGCGGCGTTCCTGAACAAGGACAATCGGGACATCGCCCAGAGTCCGGTCAACGCGGCGCAACTGGCCGGGTTGCTGCGACGGATTCAGGACCAGACCATCTCCGGCAAAATCGCTAAGGAAGTCTTCGAGGCGCTGTGGGCCGGCGAGGGCGATGCGGACGTCATTATCGAAAAGCGTGGCCTGAAGCAGATTACCGATACCTCCGCGATTGAGAAAGTGATCGACGACATAATCGCGGCCAACCCCGAACAACTGGCGCAATACCGCACCGGCAAGGACAAGCTGTTCGGCTTCTTCGTCGGCCAAGTGATGAAACTGTCCAAGGGCAAGGCCAATCCGCAACAGGTGAATGAATTACTGGCGGAGAAGTTGAAGGGTTGAATGGGAAGCGATCGCGGACTGAAGTTCGCGTCATTCTTTCGTTTCAGTAGAGTAACCCCCTATGGAAACCACCCGCTTATCCAGCAGAGGCCAAGTCAGTATTCCCAAAGCGTTGCGTGGGCGTTTGCGCCTGCAATCCGGCCAGGAATTCACCATCGAATCCACCGCCGATGGCGCTTTGTTGTTGCGCCCGGCCAAACTGGCGCCGAAGGCGGTTAGCCTGGACGAAGTGGTGGGCTGTCTGCGCTATGCCGGACCCGCCAAAACTCTGGAAGAGATGGATGCGGCTATCGCTCAAGGTGTCAGGGGACATGAGCATATACACCGTTGACACTATCGCTCAAGGTGTCAGGGAAAATGAGCATATACGCTGTTGACACTAATGTTTTAGTACGCCTGTTGACCTTGGATGATCTGGCGCAGGCGGCTCTGGCCCGGCAGGTTTTCACTGAAGCCACCGTCATTCATAATCCCGGTCACGTTCTTTCTCGAAACCGAATGGGTGTTGCGCTACAGCTATGGCTTTAGCGCTACCGAGAATGCGGAAGCATTGCGCAAGGTATTGGCGTTGCCTAATGTTCGAACCACGGCATCCGAAGCCTTGCGAGTTGCTCTGGAGGATTTGGCTCAACGGCTTGATTTTGCTGATGCCTTACACTTGGCGCTCAGTCCGGCGGAAGCGATCCTGCTGACTTTCGACCGCGCTTTCGTTCGTAAGGCTATACGGCTTGGCCATACCCAACTCAAGACCCTTTCATCCCCGGTTTCGGGGAGGTAGGACATCGCCCATCGCCACCTTATTAAAGCCGTGGCAAAGCCGCTACCTTGAACTCGCGACCCGAGCAGCCGGGACCATCGACAGCGACCTAACCCCGCCCGCATCACGATTCATGCCTTTGGAGCCTTGTATTAATGCCGACTCTGCACCCCCACCCCCTGCTCTCCTCACAGCCGTTCACCAGCAAGGGCAAGCTTGTCACCGCCGAGGAAGCGGTGCGGCTGATCCGCGACGGCGATACCGTCGCCACCGGCGGTTTCGTCGGCATTGGCTTCGCCGAGCATCTTGCCGTCGCCCTGGAAGATTATTTTCTGGAAACCGGCCGGCCCCGCGACCTCACCCTGGTTTACGCCGCCGGCCAGGGCGACGGCCGCGACCGGGGCCTGAACCATCTCGGTCACGAAGGTTTGGTGCGGCGAGTGATCGGCGGCCACTGGGGGCTGGTACCGAAACTGGGCCAACTGGCCATCGCCGGCAAGATCGAAGCCTACAACCTGCCGCAGGGGGTCATTTCCCACCTGTTCCGCGACATCGCCGCCCACAAGCCGGGCACCATCAGCCGGGTCGGCCTGGGCACCTTCGTGGACCCGCGCTTTGGCGGCGGCAAGATGAACGCCATCACCACCCGGGATCGGGTGGAACTCATCACCCTCGGCGGCGAGGAATACCTGTTCTACAAGGCGTTTCCGATCCACGTCGCCCTGATTCGCGGCACCACCGCCGACCCCGACGGCAACATCTCGATGGAGCGGGAGGCGCTGACCCTGGAGGTGCTGGCCATCGCCACCGCCGTCCACAACTCCGGCGGCGTGGTCATCGTCCAGGTCGAGCGGCTGGCCGAGCGCGGCAGCCTGCACCCGCGCAACGTCAAGATTCCCGGGGTGCTGGTGGACTGCATCGTGGTCGCCCCGCCCGAACACCACTGGCAAACTTTCGATACTCCCTACAACCCGGCCTTCAGCGGCGAAATCCGGGTGCCGCTGCAATCCATCCCGCCGATGCCGCTCGGCCAGCGCAAGCTCATCGCCCGCCGCGCCGCGTTTGAAATCCTCCCCAACAGCGTGGTCAACCTCGGCATCGGCATGCCGGAAGGCATCGCCAACGTCGCCAATGAGGAAAGGATCATCAACCTGATGACTCTGACTGCCGAACCGGGGGTGCTGGGCGGCATTCCGGCGGGGGGTCTTAACTTTGGCGCGGCCAGCAACACCCAAGCGATCATCGACCAACCGTCGCAGTTCGATTTCTACGACGGCGGCGGCCTGGATATCGCTTTTCTCGGCATGGCCCAGGTGGATCGGCAGGGCAACGTTAACGTCAGCAAGTTCGGCAGCAAACTAGCCGGCGCCGGCGGTTTCATCAACATCAGCCAGAACGCCAAGCGGGTGGTGTTCGTCGGCACCTTCCTGAACGGCGGCGAAGTCGCCATCGTGAATGGCCAGATTGCCATCGCCAAACCGGGCGCTGGCCGCAAATTCATCGAGGAAGTCGAACACCGCACCTTCAGCGGCTCGCACGCGGTCGCCAAGGGCCAACCGGTGCTGTACATCACCGAGCGCTGCGTGTTCCAGCTCACCCGCGACGGCATGGAACTGATCGAAATCGCGCCCGGCGTGGACCTGAATCAGGACATCCTCGCGCTGATGGACTTCCAACCGGTCATCAAACAACCGCCGCGGCTGATGGACGAACGCATCTTCCAGCCCGAGTCGATGGGCCTGCGCCGCGCTCTGCTGCGGTTGCCGGTCGAACAGCGCTTCACCTACGACCCCGAGGAAGATCTGTTCTTCGTCAACCTGGAAGGCTACGAAATCAAGACCCTGGACGACGCCGAGGAAATCCGCCGGCAGGTGACCCAACATCTGACGCCGCTGGGCCGCAAGACCTACGCCGTGGTCAACTACGATAACTTCACCATCGACCCGGATTTGCTCGACCCCTACACCGACATCATCAAGGATCTGATGGATCGCTTTTATTCCGGCGTGACCCGCTACACCACCAGCGCCTTCCTGCGGATGAAACTGGGCGATGCCCTGGAGCAGCGCGACGTAGCGCCGTACATCTACGAAAGCGTCGGCGAGGCCCGGCGCCGCGTGCGCGAAGCCCAGTCCGGCCTGACCGAGGAAGATTTGGAAATCGCCAGCTACGGCGGCACACACTGAAGGGGAAAGAGAAATTACCCGTGATGCCGACATGGCCTTGATTGCCCCAATCCAACAAAAAACGCGAGGACTCAATCCATCAGAGCCACGCTCTTGACCTGCGCGTAGACCTTCATGCCGGGCACCACGCCCAGGCGAGAAGCCGAGCGCCGCGTGATGCGAGCCAGCAGCGTGGCGCCGCCGTCCAAATCGAGACGGACCAGAAGCTGCGCCGGGTCGTGATCGCCATGCACGTCCAGGACCCGCGCCGATAAGACGTTCTGGATGCTCGACAGCTCTGGGGGCTTGAGGGCGAGACTCACATCGCGAGCGTGAATGCGCACCCGGGTCAATGCCCCGATGGGAAGCGTGCTGCGCGACACCGCCAGCCGCCCCCCCTGGATGTTAACCTGGGTCAGGTGATAAGCCTCGTCGTGCCCGTCCACCCACGCGTCGAGCACGGCCGCCGCCTCGTCCAGATGAACGAGCGGTAAATCCGGTCGGGTCAAGATCTCGTTGAGCGGTCCAGCGGCACGCGCCCGGCCCGCTTCCAGATACACCACATGATCCGCCAGCCGCGCCACCTCGTCGGGTGAGTGGCTGACGTACAGCACGGGGATGTCGAGTTCGTCGTGCAGCCGCTCCAAATAGGGCAGAATTTCACCCTTGCGCTTGAGGTCGAGCGCCGCGAGCGGTTCGTCCATCAACAGCAGGCGCGGGCTGGTGGCCAGGGCGCGGGCGATGGCCGCCCGCTGGCGCTCGCCGCCGGAGAGGCGTTCCGGCAGGCGGTCGAGCAAAGGGCCGATGCCCAGCAGGTCGATAGCCTGCTCCAGCCCCACCCTACGTTCGGCGGCGGGCACCCGCTTCATGCCGAATTCCAGGTTGCGGCGCACGGAAAGATGCGGAAACAGGCTGGGCTCCTGAAAGACATAGCCGAGTGGCCGTTCGATGGGTCGGCGTGAACACGCCGCGCGCGCTGTCCTGCCAAATCTCCCCATCGACTTCGAGACAACCGATCGTTGCCTGTTCCAGCCCGGCCATGCAGCGCAGGATGCTGGTCTTGCCCGAGCCGGAGTGGCCGAACAGGGCGGTCACGCCGCGCCCCGGTAATTGCAGGTCCACATCAAGAGTGAATCCGGGCCAGACGACTTGGAAGCGGGCGAGGATGGCGCGCGATGTGGAAAAGCATGCGCGGCGGTCACCCGACAGGCATTTCCGAGCGCTGCTCTTCAGCGAGTAAAGGGCGAGCAGCGCCAGGAAACTGAAAATCAACATCCCACCAGCCAGTACATGGGCCTCGGCGTATTCCATCGCCTCGACATGATCGTAAATCGGCACCGAGACCACCCGGGTCTTTTGCGCGATGTTGCCGCCGATCATCAGCACCACGCCGAACTCGCCCACGGTGTGAGCGAAGCCGAGAATGGCGGCGGTGATGAAGCCGGGGCGGGCGAGTGGCAGCGCCACGCTGAAGAAGGCATCCCAGGGACTCGCGCGCAGGGTGGCCGCGACTTCCAGCGGGCGCGCGCCGATGGCCTCGAACGCCTGTTGCAGCGGCTGCACCACGAAGGGCGTGGAATAAAACACCGAAGCGACGACCAGGCCGGGGAAGGTGAAGGGCAGTACGCCCAGCCCCAGGAATTGGGTGAGATGGCCCACCGGTCCGTGCGGTCCCATCGCGACCAGCAGATAAAAGCCGAGCACCGTGGGCGGCAGCACCAGCGGCAGCGCCACCACCGCGCCGACCAGCCCCTTAAAATAGGAACGGGTGCGGGCCAGCCACCAAGCGATGGGCGTGCCGAC
>CAVRCC010000068.1:0-15013 GCA_963719395.1 uncultured Gammaproteobacteria bacterium
CGCGTATTGGCCCCCTGACAAGTCTCCAAACTCCGAACGTTATCGCACCCAGACCGTGGATCGCGGTGACATCGTCCAAATCATCACCGCCAACGGCACCCTCAATCCGGTGGTGCTGGTCAGCGTCGGCACCCAAGTATCCGGCACCGTTCGCAAAATCCACGCTGATTTTAACGACCGGGTGAAGGAAGACCAGGTGCTGGCCGAACTGGATCCCGCCCTGTTCCAGGCCCAGGTCCGGCAAAGCGAGGCCAACGTGCTGAGCGCGCAGGCGGCGCTGAATCTGGCGCGGATCAAGATCGACCGGGTCACCACGCTCCAGCGGAAAAATCTGGTGGCCAAGGAAGAACTGGATGTCGCTCGCCAGCAGGTGGACGCCGCCACCGCTCAATTGAAGCTGGCCGAGGCGCAACTGGAGCGGGATCGCATCAATCTGCGCAATAGCGTGGTCCGCTCGCCGATTTCCGGGGTGGTGGTCGCCCGCAGCGTCGATGTCGGCCAGACCGTCGCCGCCAACTTTCAGACGCCGACCCTGTTCCAGATCGCCCAGGATTTACGGCGCATGCAGATCGACACCAGCATCGCCGAAGCTGACGTCGGCAGCCTCCAGCCCGACATGCCGGCGAGTTTCACTGTGGACGCTTACCCCGATCAGCGCTTTCGGGGCCGCATCCGCCAGATCCGCCTCAATCCCACCATCCAGCAGAACGTGGTGACTTATAACGTGGTGGTCGATGTGGATAACGCCGACGGGCGGCTGTTGCCCGGTATGACCGCCTACGTCAGCGTCAACGCTGCCGAACGCAAGGATGTGCTGCGGGTGCCGAACGCCGCCCTGAGCTTCCAGCCGCGCCGCGATGATGAGGAAGAGGGCCGCTCGCGCCCACCCGCCAGGGAGCGCAAAACCCAGGTTCACGTGCTCGATGACCAGGGCCAGCTCAAGCCGGTGCCGGTCGAAACCGGCATCACCGACAACGCGCTGACCGAGATCGTCGGCGGTGAACTCAAGCCGGGCGACCGGGTGGTGACCCGCGAGGCGCGCAAGCGAGACGCCGGCGGGAGTAGCAGCGGTTTCCGGATGCGGATGATGTGAGCGTGGAACCGCTGATCCGGGTCGCTGGCCTGCGCAAGCACTACCCGCTGGCGGGGGGCGGGACCACGCCAGTGCTGCACGACATCAATCTGCGCATCGAACCGGGCGAGTTTGTGGCGATCATGGGACCGTCGGGTTCCGGCAAGTCCACCTTCATGAACATCCTGGGCTGTCTCGACACGCCCAACGCCGGCGATTACCAGTTGGCGGGACGGTCGGTGGCGCGACTCGATCACAACGATCTGGCGGAGCTGCGCAACCGCCAGATCGGCTTCGTGTTCCAGGGTTTCAACCTGCTGCAACGCTCCACCATCGAGGATAACGTCGCCCTGCCGCTGCTGTACGCCGGAGTCGGCAAGATGGAACGGCGGCGGCGGGCGCGGGAACTGTTGGCGCAGGTCGGACTCGGCCAGCGCGCCGACGCCCGGCCCAATCAACTGTCCGGCGGCCAGCAGCAGCGGGTCGCCATCGCCCGCGCCCTGGCCAACCACCCGCCGCTGATCCTGGCCGACGAGCCGACCGGTAATTTGGACACCCAGACCAGCGCGGAAATCATGGCGCTGTTCGGCCAGCTCAACACCGAGCAGGGCATCACCCTGATTCTGGTCACCCACGAGCCCGACATCGCTCGTTACGCCCGACGACTGGTGCGGTTCAAGGACGGGCGCATCGTCCACGATGGCGAGGTTTGCCTATGAGCTGGCACGCCGCGCCCGCCGAAGCCTGGCGAGCGTTGGGGTCCAACCGGCTGCGCACTGCCCTAACCATGCTCGGCATGATCATCGGCGTCGGCGCGGTGGTATTGATGCTGGCGGTGGGGCAGGGCGCGCAAACCACCGTCAATCAGGCGATCAGCGCCATGGGCAGCCAACTGCTGCTGGTGGTTCCCGGCGCCAGCAGCGCCAGCGGGCTGCGGTTCAGCGCTGGCACCGCGCCGACTTTGACTCTGGCCGACGCCCGGGCGATGAATCAGTTGCCGTCGCTCAGCGCCGCCGCTCCCGCGTTCCCGAACAGCGCCCAACTGGTCTACGGTTCCCGCAACTGGAACACCACCGTCTACGGAGTAACGCCGGAGTATTTGACGGTGCGCTCCTGGAGTCTGGAGGCCGGCCAGCCGCTTACCGCCGGCGACGTGCGCCGGGGCGCGCGGGTGGCGCTGCTCGGCCAGCTCGTGGCCCGCAATCTGTTCGGCGGCGAGGATCCGCTGGGCAAGACCCTTCGGATCAAGAATCTGCCGTTCCTGGTGGTCGGGATGTTGGAACGCAAGGGCCAGACTCTGGACGGGCGCGACCAGGACGACGCCGTCATGGTGCCCATCACCACCGCCCAGACCAAGCTGTTCGGCAATCGCTTTCCCGGCACGGTGCGCTTCATCGTCGCCCAGGCCCGTTCCGCCGAGCATATGGAGGATGCCGAGGCCGATCTCACCCAACTACTGCGCAACCGGCACCGGCTGGGAGAGGGGGAAGATAATGACTTTACGGTCCGCAACCTGACCGCCATCGCCGAAACCGCCGCCTTGTCGGCGCGGGCGATGGCCGTGATGCTGGGGGCCATTGCCTCGGTGTCGCTGCTGGTCGGCGGCATCGGCATCATGAACATCATGCTGGTGTCGGTGACCGAACGCACCCGCGAAATCGGTATCCGCATGGCGGTCGGCGCCCGTCGCCGCGACATCCTGCTGCAATTCCTGCTGGAAGCGTTGCTGCTGTGCGTGCTCGGCGGCTTGATCGGGGTGGCGCTGGGGATCAGTGGTGCTTGGTTGGTGAGCGAGCTGGCGGAAATGGCGGTGGTGGTCACCGGCGGCGCGATAGCGCTGTCGTTCCTGTTCGCTGCCGGCATCGGCGTGTTTTTCGGATTTTATCCCGCCCGCAAGGCCGCGCTGCTCAAGCCGGTCGAGGCGCTGCGGCACGAGTGAGGCCGGTTTCGCAATAGGCCCATGCCGAAGATGATCGATGATGCCCTGAAAATCGTCTTTGCCCTGTCATGATGTGGCGGCTTTACAGCCATCCCGCAAGCGCTTAGATTATTGTTGAAATCTTTAACAATTCTGTGAGGAGTCACTCATGGCCACCGTCAATTTCAGCGTTCCCGAAGACGTTAAGCAGGCGTTCAACGAAACTTTCAAGAGCCAGAACAAGAGCGCCATCATCGCTGACCTGATGCGCGAAGCGGTCGAGCGCGTCCAGCAGCGGCAACGGCGGAGTGAGGCGATCGACCGAATACTGGAGCGGCGCAAACACGCTCCATCCATCACCAAGGAGGAATTTCGCGCCGCCCGCGAGGAAGGACGCCAATGATCCGCTACGTGGTGGACGCCAGCGTCGCCATCAAGTGGTTTTTTCAGATGGCGGACGACGAAGACGATCTCGAACCGGCCTTGGCATTGCTGCGCGCCAACCTGGATGACAGGGTACTTTTCTATCAGCCGCCTCATTTCATTGCCGAAGTGGCTGCGGTGCTGGCCAGAAAAAAACCACCGGATGAAGCCAGGGCGGACGTGAACGACCTGTTCAACCTCGATTTGCGGCGGGTGGAAAGCACGAGGGTGTACATGACCGCCTGCGACCTCGCCATCCGTCTGAATCATCACCTGTTCGACACGCTTTATCACGCCACGGCCCTGCACACGACCGGAGCCACGCTGTTCACCGCCGACCGGCGCTATTTCACCAAGGCCCAATCGATCGGCCAGATCGCGCTGCTGGGTGACCTGAGCCTGCCCCGCTCGGAATAAACTACAAGTTTTTTCTCAGTAAATCGTTTTAAGGACGGGACTTTACAAAGTAAACGAGAATTATTATCATTTGATAAGAATTCGCTGATTGCCGCTATGGCACTGATACTAACCCCCCCAATCCCCGGAGCCGTTCATGTCGAATTTACCGAAACCACGCGCCATTCTGTCTGTGTTCTGTCTACTGTCCAGCCTGTTGGCGCCACCGGTGTGGGCGAGCGGGGAGGTCAACATTTACTCGGCGCGCAAGGAGGATCTGATCAAACCGTTGCTGGATGATTTCAGCAAACAGACTGGCATCACCGTCAACCTGGTGACCGGCAAGGAGGAAGCCCTATTGCAACGCTTGCAGAGCGAGGGCGCCAACACGCCCGCCGATGTCTTGCTGACCTCGGACGCTGGCCGTCTGTCCGCCGCCCAAAAGGTCGGCGTGCTGCAAGCAGTGAAATCCGACGCGCTGACGGCGCATATTCCGGCCAGCTACCGCGATCCCGAAGGCTACTGGTACGGGTTGTCGGTCCGCGCCCGGCCGATTATCTACGCCCAGGAGCGGGTCAAGCCGGCCGAACTGTCCACTTACGAGGATCTGGCCGCGCCCAAGTGGAAGGGCAAGATTTGCGTGCGCTCTTCCGACAGCGTCTACAACCAGTCGCTGGTCGCCGGCATGATCAGCCATCACGGCGAGGCCAAGACCGAAGCCTGGGCCAAGGGTCTGGTCGCCAATTTCGCCCGGCCGCCCACGGGCGGGGACCGCGACCAGATTAAGGCCGTCGCCGCCGGCGAGTGCGACGTAACCCTGGCCAACACCTACTATCTGGGCGGCATGGTCAACTCTACCGATGGAGCGGAGAAGCAAGCCGCCGCGAAGGTTGCGGTGTTCTGGCCGGATGTTAAGACCACCGGCGTCCACGTCAACGTCAGCGGCGCCGGCGTCACCGCCCACGCCCGCAATCGCGACAACGCTGTCAAGCTGCTGGAATTCCTGGCTGGCGATTCGGCGCAGCGCTGGTATGCGGAAACCAACAACGAATATCCGGTCAACCCCGCTATTCCGCCCAGCACCGTGCTCAAGTCCTGGGGCGAGTTCAAGGCCGATACCCTCAACGTCGCCAAACTGGGCGAACTGAACGCCGCCGCCGTTCAGGTGATGGACCGGGCGGGGTGGAAGTAGACAGCCCTCACCCCCAACCTCTCTCCCGCTGGGAGAGAGGAGTTTGGGCGTGGGCAGCGCGAACCGATCGCTGGACGTTGCTGGTGGTCGGGGCCGCTTTGTTGCTGGCGTTACCGGTGCTGACGGTGTTCGTCACCGCGCTGCAACCGCCCGGCGCGGTCTGGCGGCATCTGGTCGATACCGTATTGGCTGATTACGTCCGGGATTCCGTGTTGCTGATGCTCGGGGTCGGCGCGGGCGCCCTGCTGATCGGCGTGCCCGCCGCCTGGCTGACCAGCATCCACGAGTTTCCCGGCCGGCGGCTGTTCGAGTGGGCGCTGCTGCTGCCGATGGCGATTCCCGCCTACATCATCGCCTACACCTATACCGGCTTGCTGGATTTCGCCGGTCCGGTGCAGACCACGTTGCGCGAGGTGTTGCACTGGACCCGCCAGGACTATGGGTTTCCCGAGATCCGCTCGCTGCCGGGGGCGGTGGTCATGCTGGCGCTGGTGCTGTACCCCTACGTCTATCTGCTGGCGCGGGCCGCGTTTCTCGATCAGTCGGTCGCCGTGCTGGAAGTGAGCCGCACCTTGGGCACGGGACCGTGGCGGCGGTTTTACGCAGTCGCGCTGCCGATGGCCCGGCCGGCGCTGATCGCTGGGGTGTCGCTGGTGCAGATGGAGGCGCTGGCCGATTATGGCACGGTGCAATATTTCGGAGTCGGCACCTTTACTACCGGCATCTTCCGGGTCTGGTACGGCATGGGTGACAGCACCGCTGCCGCCCAACTGGCCGGATTGCTGTTGCTGTTCGTATTTGCATTGCTGACGTTCGAGCGGCTGTCCCGGCGGCGGGCGCAGTTTCATCACACCGGCAACCGCCAGTATCGTCCCGCACGGCTCTCGTTCGGAGGCCAATGGCAATGGCTGGCGACCGTGGCCTGTCTGATTCCGCTGCTGTTCGGCTTCCTGATCCCGGCGGTACAGTTGACGGTCTGGGCGCTGCGGACCGCGCCGCGGGTGGTGGACGGGCATTTCCTGCAATTGCTAGCGAACAGCCTGTTGCTGGCGCTGGGCGCGGCCGTGTTGATCCTGCTGCTGGCGCTGCTGCTGGGCTACGGTCAGCGCCTGCGACCCCGCCCGCTGGTAAGGCTGGCGGTGCGCGGCGCCGGGCTGGGCTACGCGGTGCCCGGCACGGTGATCGCCATCGGCGTGATGCTGCCGTTCGCCGCGATCGATCGCGGCGTGGATGGCTGGACGCGCGAATGGTTGGGCGTTTCCACCGGGCTGCTGTTGAGCGGGACGCTGACCGCTTTGCTGTTTGCCTACTGCGCCCGGTTTTTGCCGGTGGCGCTGCACAGCGTGGAAGCGGGCTTGAGCCGCATCCGTCCGAGCATGGACGATGCCGCCCGCTCGCTGGGTTCGACACCCAGGGGGGTGCTGTGGCGGGTGCATATCCCGATACTGCGCGGCAGTCTGCTGACTGCTCTGCTGCTGGTGTTTGTGGACGTGCTCAAGGAATTGCCGGCGACCCTGATTTTGCGCCCCTTCAACTTCAACACCCTGGCGGTGCGGACCTACGAACTGGCCTCGGACGAGCGACTGGCGGATTCGGCCAGTTTCGCATTGGCCGTCGTATTGGCCGGCATCGGGCCGGTGATTCTGCTCAGCCGCGCCATCAGCCATGCGAAACCCGGATATGATGCCGTTCCTTGACTTGACCGACATCGACATCGCTTATCCGCCCCGGCGGGTGATTCAGGATCTGTCGCTGCGGATGATCTGTGCCGGTATCGGTTGCCTGCTCGGTCCCAGTGGTTGCGGCAAGACCACGCTATTGCGCGCCATCGCCGGCTTCGAGCCGGTGCGGCAAGGCTCGATCCAGTTGGAAGGCGTCGAACTCAGCCGGCCCGGCTGGACCCTGCCGCCGGAACAGCGGCGGATCGGCATGATGTTTCAGGATCTGGCGCTGTTTCCACACCTCACCCTCGCCGATAACGTCGCCTTCGGCCTGCGCTGCTGGAAGGCGGAGGAGCGGCGGGCGCGAGTCCGCGATCTGTTGCGGCTGGTCGGGCTGGACGAGTACGCCAAGCGCTATCCGCACCAGATTTCCGGTGGCCAGCAGCAGCGGGTGGCGCTGGCCCGGGCGCTGGCTCCTCGACCGAGGTTGTTACTGCTGGACGAGCCCTTTTCCAGCCTGGACGTCACCCTGCGTGAGGATCTGGCGCGCGAGATCCGCACCATCCTGCTGCGGGAGGGCATCGGCGGCCTGCTGGTCAGCCACGACCAGTTTGAGGCGTTCGCCTTCGCTGACGAAATCGGCGTGCTGCACCAGGGTCGGCTGTTGCAGTGGGACAGCGCTTACAACCTCTACCACCGCCCGGCCGACCGCTTCGTCGCCGATTTCATCGGCCAGGGGGTGTTGCTGGCTGGCCACGTTGGGGAGGATGGGCGGGTATGCACGGAATTGGGCGACATCGCCGGCGCGTCGCCGGTCGGTTATGCGCCGGGCGACGAGGTGGAGGTGCTGGTGCGGCCGGACGACGTGATCCACGATGACGCCAGCCCGCTGAGCGCGGAAGTGGCGGAGCGGGCGTTCCGGGGCGCGGAGTTCCTGTACACCCTCAAGCTGCCCAGCGGCGCGCGGTTGCTGTGTCTGGCGCCCAGCCATCACAATCATGCACTGGGGCAGCGTATCGGCATCCGGCTGGACATCGACCATCGGGTGATGTTCCACCGGAAGGGTTAGAAACCGCCGTCAGGTGACGCCGGATTATCGCCGGCAAGCCCGCTCCCACACCGCTTAATCCATAATGCTCGTGAACCGCCAGCTTGCGGAGGCCTATCGGGGAAGCGTATCGACCATGGCCTGTCGGACGCTGCCGATTTCGGCGGGCGTGAAGCGGCGACTCTCGCTGAGAGCAAACTTCACGGGTAAATTCAGCCGCTGCACCAGCGCGACCACCGCCAGATCGCAGAGCCGTCGCTTTGGTTCGGCGCCGGAGGGGAGGCCGCTGCTGATTTCGCGCGTATCGTTGAGAGATTGCGCCAGCGCGTGCAACAGTTCGGGAGCGTCAATCTCGCGCAGCACGGAAAGCAGGAATTCCAGCTCCGCCAACGTGCCGCTGGCGCTGGTTTTTAGCAAAGCCAACCGGGCTTCGGCGTCGCCCAGCCGGGATTGACTCACCTCGATGACGAGTCGGACCGGCACCACGGGCGTCCAGGCCGCCAGCTCGGTTTGTCCATCGCCGGCGCGTTCGCGCAGCGCCGTCAGCGCGGTTTGCGTGGCTTTGCCGGGAAAGTAACTCAGCAACAAGATGGCGGCGGCGGCGTCATTGCCCTGGTTCACGCTGGCGCGTAGCGCTTCGCCCAGCTCGGGCCGAGTCGCCAGTTGCCCGGGATCGTGCCGTTCGTAAAGCCCCAGCGCGGCGCGAGTGCGGATATCCTGCGAGGCATCGGTCAGGGCGATCTCCAGCAGCGGCACGGCGCGCGCATCCGTGGATGCGGTCAGGAGGGCGACGGCTTGCAGGCGCACCATCTCGCTGGTGTCCTGCACATAAGGCCGCAGGTAAGGGATGACCTTCGCGCCCTGCTCGCCGAGCTGCGAGATCAGTTCGTAGCGGCCCTCGCGGGCGGCGGTGAAAGCGGTATCGACCTGTGCGGCGATGTCGTCGTTCATGGTATGTCCTCGCATGGGTTGAATGATGAGCAGGAGCGTCGCGCCCAACACGGGCAGCAAACGCGCGCGGCTAAGGTTCATGGCAATCAACCCTCTTATGGGTTCATGATGTTGGCGTGCGCCTTGGAGATACGGTGATCGGTGCGATGGGGCGACATCAACAGATCCAGACCCGGTGCTGGGTGATCGACGCCCAGGTGATGACCTATTTCGTGCGCCAGCGTCTCGTGGGTCTGATAACCGATATTGTCCTCAAAGATGCAATTACCGCCAGCCGTGCCGGCTTCCGCGGAATCATCGATATTGGGAGTCTCGTCCTGTTCGTACTCCCAGACAAAGAACACATTGAAGTCCGCCGCATTGTCGCGTTTCGCCACTACAACGTCCCATTCGTGCTCTTTGGGGTCCACGCCCCTGAGATGTTTGGAGTAGCGCACCACGGTGCCCAGATCCTGATCGATCTTCACGTTGCGAGCGTTCTGCTTGATAACCTCGACATTGGCTTGCTTGAGCAAGAGGTCGTTGGCGTTCTTGACCCAGGTATCAACGTCGCCAATTTTACGTGTGGTTTTATGTCCGACTTTATCCTCGACGAAATTGAAGGTGACCCGAAGGGGCTTCTTGTTTTTCACCGCGACTTCGAGACTTGCAAGGATTTGTGCTCCATTCTTGACATCAATGAAGGTCACGCCTTTCATCTTGCCCCGGACAATCAGCTCGCGGCCGCCGTGAATAAAGCATTTGGGTACATCCTCGACCGTGGCGACTGCTGGGTTGCGACTAACGACATCGAGGTTGGCGGCGTTTTTCAGGATGACAGTCTTGTTTCCGTTGATCGGCACCATTTGCCAAGGCGGAGTGATCGTGCCGTCGAAGCCGTCTTTGGGCTGCTTCTGTTCGAATAGCGGTTTGCCAGCGGGAGCCGAAGGGATTGCGCCAGGTCCCAAGTAGGTCACGCCCAGCGCCGGCCAGGTTTTCGGACCCACGATGCCATCCACTTTCAACCCTTTCATTTGCTGGAAGGCGCGCACGGCCGCATCGGTTTTCGGTCCGAAAATACCGTCTTCCTTAAGTTTTTGGCCTTGCGGTAATTTGGCTAAGGGCACCTTCTGATTGAGCAATCCCTGCAACATCTTGACATCGGGTCCCGTGTGACCTTTTTGCAGCATGCGAGTTGCGGTTGCCATTCGTTAATCCTCCACCTTGATATGTTGATTATTTTGGGTTCCGCAAAAAACATGCCAGGGAAAACTTGGCATCGATGTTAAAGCTCCTGTCACATCAGCACTGTTTTTGCCGCTATTTAACGTGAAATGCTTAAAGTTTTTTACACAATAGCGAACTATTTTGATCGGTTTTGCAATCCAAATTGGCCCGATGAATTTGGACCCCTTTCGATAATTGCTTGCTGCACTGCGGAAATCAAAGCCGGTGGTGTTGGGAAAACGAGGCCGGGCGTTTGCACGTCGCTTGTGATGCCGCTAATTTTGCGTTACCAAAATAATCCGTAGAATTTCACCGGAGACGCCCACCCGTTGGTACGCGGCGGGGTCTTGGGACGGCGATCCTGCCGGCGCGCGCTTGGCCGCCCGCAGCTCTACGCGCCGGGCGACCGCAGCGGCGGCTTCGGTTCTCGGGTGTGGTGCTCGTCTCCCATCTGAGCCGTTGTTCACTGGTCGCCGCGTGGGTAGCGCGCTACGCGCGGATTCAGGGATCGAGATGTTGTGAAATGTGCAGTAAGCCGGCCAACATTCCCGCAAATGCTGGGTGAATTAGCGAACGTTGCGGGCCTTGACGCGCCGGTGGGTGGGATAAACGATGAAGCCGAGCCAAGGGCCGGCCATGCAAGGTCGCGACCGCCGCCGCGATTGCCTTGGGCGCAAAATTCCCCGTTCTTGACATAAGTGACTTGTCTCCATATAGTTCCGCGTCTTTGCAGACCCGGATGTTCGACCAGCGCAGGCCCGCTGCCGGGTTCACCGAATTTCTAAAGTTCGATTGGAGTAGGGGCAATGGCCACAATCAACCAGTTGGTGCGCAAGCCGCGCTCCAGCAAGAAAGCCAAAAGCAACGTGCCGGCGCTCGAAAGTTGTCCGCAGAAGCGCGGCGTTTGCACCCGCGTTTACACCACGACGCCGAAAAAGCCCAACTCCGCGCTCCGCAAGGTGGCGCGCGTGCGCCTGACTAACGGCCAGGAAGTCACCAGCTACATCGGCGGCGAAGGCCACAACCTGCAGGAACACTCGGTGGTGCTGATCCGCGGCGGTCGCGTCAAGGACCTGCCCGGCGTGCGCTACCACATCGTGCGCGGCAGCCTGGACACCTCCGGCGTCACCAAACGGCGGCAGGCGCGTTCCAAGTACGGCGCCAAGCGGCCCAAGTCCTGAGTTTCGCGTTAGCCGATTGAGATTGAGGCGGTTATGCCGAGAAGAAGAGAAGTTCCCAAGCGCGTCATCCTTCCCGATCCCAAGTACGGGAGCGAGATGCTGGCCAAGTTCGTCAACATGATGATGGAGCGCGGTAAGAAGTCCGTGGCCGAAAAAATCGTCTATGGCGCGCTCGACACCATCGCTGAGAAGGGCAAGGACAATCCGATGGGCCTGCTGGAGCAGGCCCTGGACAACGTCCGCCCGGTGGTCGAGGTGAAGTCCCGCCGGGTGGGCGGCGCCACCTACCAGGTGCCGATCGAAGTGCGCTCGGTGCGCCGCACCGCTCTGGCCATGCGCTGGATCATCGACGCTTCCCGCAAGCGCGGCGAGAAATCCATGGCCCGCCGCCTGGCCGGCGAACTGCTGGATGCCGCCGACAGCCGCGGCGGCGCCGTCAAGAAGCGCGAGGACGTGCATCGCATGGCGGAAGCCAACAAGGCTTTCGCCCATTATCGCTGGTAAGTTTCGAGGACTGAGCCGTGGCTCGTAAAACCCCCATCGAGCGCTATCGCAACCTCGGCATCATGGCCCACATCGATGCCGGCAAGACCACCGTGTCCGAGCGTATCCTGTTCTACACGGGCGTCTCGCACAAGCTGGGCGAGGTACACGATGGCGCCGCCACCATGGACTGGATGGTGCAGGAGCAGGAGCGCGGCATCACCATCACCTCCGCCGCGACCACCTGCTTCTGGGATGGCATGGCCGGCCAGTTCGACGAGCATCGCATCAACATCATCGACACCCCTGGCCACGTGGATTTCACCATCGAGGTCGAGCGCTCGCTGCGGGTGCTGGATGGCGCCTGCGCGGTGTTCTGCGCGGTGGGTGGAGTCGAGCCGCAGTCCGAGACCGTCTGGCGACAGGCCAATAAATATGGAGTGCCTCGGCTGGCGTTCGTCAACAAGATGGACCGCGCCGGCGCCGATTTCCTGCGGGTGGTGCAGCAGATTCAGAGTCGTTTGGGCGCCAATCCGGTGCCGATCCAGCTCCCCATCGGCGCCGAGGACAAGTTTAAGGGTATCGTCGATCTGGTCCGGATGAAGGCGATCCATTGGGACGAGGACAGCCTCGGCATGAAGTTCGAGTACGGCGACATTCCCGCCGACTTCCAAGCCGATTGCGAGACTTGGCGCGAGAAAATGGTCGAGGCCGCCGCCGAATCTTCCGACGAGTTGATGGAGAAGTACCTGGAAGGCGAACCGTTGAGCGAGGAGGAGATCGACGCCGGCCTGCGCGCCCGCACCCTCAAGGGCGAGATCGTTCCGACGCTGTGCGGTTCTGCTTTCAAGAATAAGGGCGTGCAGGCGATGTTGGACGCGGCGATCCGCTACTTGCCCTCGCCGCTGGACAAGCCACCGGTCAAGGGTGTGCTGGACGACGCCGCCGAGAGCGAGGGCGAGCGGCGGGCCGACGACAGCGCGCCGTTCGCGGCGCTGGCGTTCAAGATCGCCACCGATCCCTTCGTCGGCACCCTGACCTTCATCCGCTGCTATTCCGGCGTGGTTAATTCCGGCGACTCGGTGTACAACCCGGTCAAGAGCCGGCGCGAGCGCATCGGCCGCCTGGTGCAGATGCACGCCAACAGTCGCGAGGAGATCAAGGAAATCCGGGCTGGCGATATCGCCGCCTGTGTCGGTCTGAAGGACGTGACCACCGGCGACACCCTGTGCGACTCCAGCAAGGTCATCACCCTGGAACGGATGGAATTCCCCGAGCCCGTCATCGCGGTGGCGGTCGAGCCCAAGACCAAGGCCGATCAGGAAAAGATGGGCATCGCTCTGAGCAAGCTGGCGCAGGAAGACCCCTCCTTCCGGGTCCATACCGACCAGGAATCGGGTCAGACCATCATCTCCGGCATGGGCGAGTTGCACCTGGAAATTATCGTCGACCGCCTCAAGCGCGAGTTCAAGGTGGACGCCAACGTCGGCAAGCCCCGGGTCGCTTACCGCGAAACCATCCGCAAGCCGGTGGAGCAGGAAGGCAAGTTCGTGCGCCAGTCCGGCGGCCGGGGTCAGTACGGTCACGTCTGGCTGCGGTTGGAACCACGCGAACCGGGCGCCGGTTACGAGTTTGTTAACGGCATCGTCGGCGGCGTGGTGCCCCGGGAATACGTGCCGGCGGTGGACAAGGGCGTGCAGGAGCAGATGGAAAAGGGCGTGCTGGCCGGCTACCCGGTGGTCGACGTCAAGGTCACCATCTTCGACGGTTCCTACCACGAGGTCGACTCCAGCGAAATGGCGTTCAAGATTGCCGGGTCGATGGGTTTCAAGGAAGGCGCCCTCAAGGCCGGAGCGGTGCTGCTGGAACCGATCATGAAGGTCGAGGTGGTCACCCCCGAGGATTACATGGGCGACGTGATGGGCGATCTCAATCGCCGCCGCGGCATCTTGCAGGGCATGGACGATTCGCCCTCGGGCAAGGTCATTCGCGCCGAGGTGCCGCTGGCCGAGATGTTCGGTTACGCCACCGACCTGCGCTCGGCCACCCAGGGCCGCGCGACCTATTCCATGGAATTCGCCAAATACAACGAAGCCCCCGCGACTATCGCGGAGGCGGTGATCAAGAAAGCATCCTGACGGTTGCCGAATTTACGAGTTGATGGAGCAAGACGGTGTCCAAAGAAAAGTTCGAGCGCAACAAGCCGCATGTCAACGTGGGGACGATCGGCCACGTGGATCATGGCAAGACCACGCTGACGGCGGCGATCACCAAGGTGATGGCCACCAAGTTTGGCGGCGAGTTCAAGGCCTACGACCAGATCGACTCCGCGCCGGAAGAGAAAGCGCGCGGCATCACCATTGCCACCGCGCACGTGGAGTACCAATCGCCGAAGCGGCACTACGCCCACGTCGACTGCCCCGGGCATGCCGACTACATCAAGAACATGATCACCGGGGCGGCGCAGATGGACGGGGCGGTGCTGGTGGTGTCGGCGGCCGACGGGCCGATGCCGCAGACCCGGGAGCACATCCTGCTGGCGCGGCAGGTGGGGGTACCCTACATCGTGGTCTACCTGAACAAGGCCGACATGGTGGACGATCGCCGAATTGCTGGAGCTGGTCGAAATGGAAGTGCGCGAGCTGCTGAGCAGCTACGACTTCCCTGGCGACGACCTACCGCTGATCACCGGCAGCGCGCTCAAGGCGCTGGAAGGCGATCCGGGCGAACTGGGCGAGCAATCCATCGTCAAGCTGGTGGACGCGATGGACGCCTACATCCCGCAACCGCAGCGCGAGATCGACAAACCGTTTCTGATGCCGATCGAAGACGTGTTCTCGATTTCCGGGCGCGGCACGGTGGTGACCGGACGGATCGAGCGGGGCAAGGTCAAGGTGGGCGAGGAAGTAGCGATCATCGGGATCCGGCCGACGGTGAAGACCGTGTGCACCGGGGTGGAGATGTTCCGCAAGCTGCTGGATCAAGGCGAAGCCGGGGACAACGTCGGGGTGCTGCTGCGCGGCACCAAGCGCGACGACGTCGAACGCGGGCAAGTGCTGGCCAAGCCCAACACCATCACCCCGCACACCGAATTCGAAGCCGAGGTGTACGTGCTGAGCAAGGAAGAAGGCGGGCGGCACACCCCGTTTTTCAAGGGCTACCGGCCGCAGTTTTACTTTCGCACCACCGACGTGACCGGCTCGGTGGACCTGCCCGAGGGGGTGGAGATGGTGATGCCGGGCGACAACATCCGGATGCGGATCAGCCTGATCGCGCCGATCGCCATGGACGAAGGCCTGCGCTTCGCCATCCGCGAGGGCGGCCGTACCGTCGGCGCCGGCGTCGTCGCCAAAATCATCGAGTGAGCGCCATGACCACCTCTGCCAGCCAGCGCATCCGCATCCGCCTGAAGGCGTTCGATCACCGGTTGATCGATCAGTCGGCACGGGAGATCGTCGAGACCGCCAAGCGCACCGGCGCCC
>CAVRCC010000069.1:0-29405 GCA_963719395.1 uncultured Gammaproteobacteria bacterium
GGCCACGCTAAGGTTGCTGTGTCGCATCACCGTCCGCTCCAGGTCAGCCGAAATATCGCGGCGGTGCTTGCGCAGCGGCGGCGGCTTTTCTTCCAGGTGAAGGCGCAGCAGCGCCATGTCCACGTTGCTCTGGAACGGCGGGCGACCGGTCAACATCTCGTAAACGAGCACGACCTACGAATACACGTCGCACCACGGGCCGATGAGGCGATCTCCGGCGGCCTGCTCCGGCGAAGTGTAAAGCGGCGTTCCGGCGCGTGTCTTGGTTCCCTGTTGCTGCGCGATCCCCAGGTCGGCCAGGACGGCGCGATTCGTGCCTTTGAAAACCAAAATGTTTTCCGGCTTGATGTCCAGGTGAACCATCCGTCGCCGATGCAAGTTATCCAGCGCGCTGGCGATGGGCGCGAGCAAGTCCGCCACCTCGTCGCGCGTGAACAGCTTGCGCGCGGCAAACCGCTGCCGTATCAAATCCTTGAGCGAGCCATCCACGAACTGGAGTGCCACGAACACTTGGCTGTTGGGCGTCGTCCGGCTTCGTACACCTGGCGGATGTTGGGGTCGGAAAGGCCCGCCGCCAACTGTGATTCGGCCTGGGAGATGGCAGCGCGCTCGCATCAGGCCGGGCGACGACCTTGAGCGTCACTGGGCGGCCAACGCTATCTTGCCGCAGGCTTTGTAGACAGTCGTGGTGGGGCCGTGACCGAGGATCGAGATCGGTACGGCCCCATAAATTGCTGACCCATTAGTATCTACTTGGGACGTGAGGCGACGTTGGCCGGCCCGCAAAGATCGTCTCCCCCTGCCGGAAGGTGGCCGGGGGCGGGCTGGGGCAAGCCATCACCTGGAACTGAATATTCTGGCCAAAACGCACCACGTCGCCCGGCTGTAAACGGTGTGGCTGGCCCGGCCAGATGCGCTGGCTGTTGACGAACGTGCCATTCGTGCTCTGCAGGTCCACCAGGTTCCAGTGTGTTCCGTCGAAACGTATCTCGGCGTGATGGCGACTCACCTGGGCGGTAGCGGCAATCAGCTCGTTGTCGGGATCACGTCCCACGCGCGTTGTGCCGCGATAGAGCCGGAACACCTGGCCCAGGCTGTCCACCAGCTCCAGCTCTTCGCTGCACAACGACTGGTAAAACGCGGCGGCCAACTCGCCCGCGGTGCGGAAGCGGTCCGCTGGAGATTTGGCAAGCGCCTGCATGACCACGCGGTCAACAGAGGGCGAGAGATTAGGCAGCACCAGGCTCAAGCGCGGCGGCGACTCGTACATCACTTTGCGCATGAGCGAGTAGGGCGTGTCCGCGCTGAACGGCGCTGCCCGGTGAGCGACTCGTAGACGACCACGCCCAGGCTGTAGACATCCGAGCGCCAGTCAACGTCATCGCCGCTCAACTGCTCGGGTGGCATATAGTCCAGCGTGCCAAGCGCCGAGCCGGCTTCCGTCAGGCGGCTGGCGCGCATAGCGCGCACCAGCCCAAAGTCGGTCAACGTCGAGTGGTCGCCCGCGCCCAGAACGATGTTGCTCGGCTTCACGTCGCGGTGAACCAGCCCCTGCTGGTGGGCATAGTCCAGCGCGCTGGCGAGTTGGGCCACGATGGGTGCCACGCGCGCCGGAGGCAGTGCGCCCGTCGCGCGAATCTCTTCGCGCAGCGTGCGCCCCTCCAGCAATTCCATCACGATAAAGTGATAACCGTCCGCGCTGCTCACGTCATAGATCATGACGATGTTGGGATGCTTGAGGTTGGCGGCGGTCGTCGCCTCGCGCTCAAAGCGGCGCATGACATTCTCTTCGGAGGCCAGGCGCGGCGAGAGCACTTTGAGCGCCACATAGCGCTGCAGGCCGGGGTCAAAGGCTTTGTAAACAATCGCCATACCCCCGCGCCCGATCTCGCCCAGGATTTGATACTTGCCTAATCGCCCACCGATTGTTATTTCTGGCATAATTCCACCGCCTCAAGAATCATAAGCTCGGAGCGCCCTCCCGAGCGCAATGTCGTAGAGTAGCGTCTCGGATCAGGGAAGGCGCTCCTATGTTGCTGGCGTCGCCCCAACACCGGCGCCCTGATGCACCGGGGCAATCAAGTGGAGGGACACGCAGCACTATACCAAGGCGTGTCACTGCGTTACCGATACGTCGTCTACATAGGTCCATGCATTCGTACGAACTGTTCGACGTGTGGTTCACCAGCCTGAGTTGTACGGTTTGTCCCTGCGTATGCACTCAAATCAAAGACGAACTGCTGCCAGCCGGTGTCGGCGGGGTCGGCGCACAGCTTGCGACAGGCGTCGAACTGGTGCGCCCGCCGCCGCCGCCGCCGTTGATGTAAACCAGTCGTACTTGTCACCTACCAGGCGGTCGTAGCTCATGATCCGGTACCACAGGGAGAGCGTGCGCGCACCAGAACTGGGCACCTGGACGTTCTGGGAGAGAGACGAATCGCCATATGGATCGCTCTGGCATAGGGCGTTCATCCAGCCTAGCACGGCCGCGCCGCTACCACTATGCACCGGCGAACCAATCGAAGCCGGCGCCAACTGGCCAGAGCCTGCCAGAGTCCAGCTTGTCAGGCCCGACTCAAAACCTGGGTTGAGTACCCTATTTTCAGGCGGCGGCGGATAGTCCTTGAGCACAACAGGCAGGTAAACTTTTTGTGGCCCCTGGATGGCAGGCGGCGGCATGTAAGCATTCCCGTAACCATTCCAGCTTGACCAGAGAAAAGAACGGCGCGTGCGCTGCAAAATGGTCGCCGGCGTCACAATGGCTCCTGTCTTGTCCGCCAACGCGTAGAACAGGCGGTAAGCGTTGGCATTGTCCAGCCACGTCATGATCAGGCGATCATTGTCATCTACTGTCAGCGAGACATAGATGTTCCAACCGTTAAGCGCATTGGGGACTGTATAGATGACATGCGGCATGGCGAGATGCGGGACGTTAGCCTCGGCGTGCGCACGTTGCGCGGCGTCGGCCGGACGTGCGTGGTGAATCTCTCTGCTTGGTCAAGACTCAAAGTGGGCACCGAGCTACTTGCCGGACACGATCCACCAGTGCACTTGCGCAAGACAATATTGTCCACATAGGCGCCCTCAGGATAGTAGTTAGAAACGTCACTACTAAACCGGAGCGCCACCCACACGCTGGGCCGCCCCATCAGATTACCCAACGTGGGGACATTGGTCAGAACCCAGAACCTTGTCTACCCAGCCTCCAGTATTCCCCTGTGGTGCAACTCCCGGGAGAAATTGACGCCGTCAGTCGAAGCCATCCGGCAGACTCCATCATAGTTGAGCTCGCTGTTCAGCCAGAGTTTGAAGCTAAGATCGCCCGCCGTCGCGCCGGCCAGACTGAAGGGGCCATAGATCATCCAGGAAACGGCATTATTGGGATAGTTGCTGCTACAACTCAGTCCCCCTCCGTTGGCCCCACCCCCTACACCCCAGCCACTGTAACTGCCTGCGAAGGGGCGGCAGTTTCTCTTGCCCAATAGTACTCGCCGTTGACCGTTCCATTGTTGTCAAAGACCTGCCATGTCCCAGGGAATGAACCTTCAAAGTCCTCGCTGACAATGGTGACCCAACCACCTGATGATGCGATCTGCACTGTACCGTTGGTCACACCCGTACCGTAGCTGTTGGTAGCCGTCAGATAGACGGTGTAATTGCCTTGAGCGGAGTAAATGTGAGTCGGGTTCTTGAGCGAACTGGTCGCCCCGTCACCGAAAGCCACAGGTACGAGATTGGCTCTGTCCCTGTCGTCGTATTGGTAAAGAGGGTCGTCTCGCCCAGCGTGTCAGGGCTGGAAGAGGTGAAACCGGCTATGGGCGCCTGCCCAGAACCCGCCAGTGCACTTGCGCAAGACAATATTGTCCACATAGGCGCCCTCAGGATAGTAGTTAGAAACGTCACTAGTAAACCGGAGCGCCACCCACACGCTGGGCCGCCCCATCAGATTACCCAACGTGGGGACATTGGTCAGATCCAGAACCTTGTCTACCCAGCCTCCAGTATTCCCCGTGGTGCAACTCCCGGAGAAATTGACGCCGTCAGTCGAGGCCACATCCGGCAGACTCCATCATAGTTGAGCTCGCTGTTCAGCCAGAGTTTGAAGCTGAGATTGCCGTCGTCGCGTCGGCTAGGCTGAAGGAGCCATATACCATCCAGGAACTAACATTGTTGGCATAGGTGCTGCTACAACTCAGTCCCCCTCCGTTGGCTCCACCCCCTACACCCCAGCCGCTGTAACTTCCCGCGTAGGGGTCTGCAGTTTTTCTTTGCCCAATAGTACTCGCCGTTGACCTGTCTCATTGTTGTCAAAGACCTGCCATGACCCCGGGGAATTTGAATCTTCAAAGTCCTCGCTGGCAATAGTGACACAACCGCCTGATGATGTGATCTGCACTGTACCGCTGGTCACATTCGTACCGTAGCTGTTGGTAGCCGTCAGATAGACGGTGTAATTGCCTTGAGTGGAGTAAATGTGAGTCGGGTTCTTGAGCGAACTGGTCGCCCCGTCGCCGAAAGCCCACAGGTACGAGATTGGCTCTGTCCCTGTCGTCGTATTCGTAAAGATGGTCGTCTCGCCCAGTGTGTCCGGGCTCGAAGAGGTGAAACCGGCTATGGGCGCCTGCCCAGATCCAGGTGTGATCTGCACTGTACCGTTGATTACACTCGTACCGTAGCTGTTGGTAGCCGTCAGATAGACGGTGTAATTGCCTTGAGTGGAGTAAATGTGAGTCGGGTTCTTGAGCGAACTGGTCCCCCGTCGCCGAAAGCCCACAGGTACGAGATCGGCTCTGTCCCGGTCCGTCGTATTGGTAAAAGACGGTCGTCTCGCCCAGCGTATCCGGGCTGGAAGAGGTGAAACCGGCTATGGGCACCTGCCCAGAACCCAGGATCGCCGGTCACAATAGTATACTGAATCTGTTGATCAGAGGTCGTCTGCGCCCAGGCGACCGCCAGTTGCCCATTGGACAAGGCGGCTATGTCGGCATAGATGCTGCTGGCGGTATTGCCGTTCGAGGTGATGGGCGTGAGCGTACTGGGAGACGACCCGTCGGCATTCACCACCGCATAGTAGATCTCGCCCTTTCCATAGCTATTGTAAGAGGTCCACACGATAGCGCCTTTGCCGTTGGGTAATGCAGCCTCGCGCGGCGTCACGCTCCAGCCTGTGCCATCCGTCAGTCGGGCGGGGTCCTTGACAATGACTCCGCTGCTATTCAACACTGCAT
The DNA here is from genome assembly GCA_963719395.1 of uncultured Gammaproteobacteria bacterium. Classification (GTDB taxonomy): domain Bacteria; phylum Pseudomonadota; class Gammaproteobacteria; order Competibacterales; family Competibacteraceae; genus Contendibacter. The sequence goes on from CAVRCC010000069.1 coordinate 5,229, forward strand.
AATAGATGTCCACTGGCCCGCCGGACGCAGCAGCATGCTCCCAGGCTAACAAAAAGTTGCCGCCGGCCAGCGCAACTGCCGAGGGGGGATAATCACGCGGGTAATCAGCCGTGTTGGACGTTGATCAATTCGAGGCGACTTGACGCTCCCGCTGCTGTTCACGACCACAGACCTGGCATTGTAGCGATCTATAGCGCCATCGCCACTAATATCCTGCTGCAATGCCCAGTCAATGAGGATATTGCCGTCTGACGCAACGGCGATGGCGGGGGCAAAATGCAAAGGTCTTGTACGTCGCAGCCGAGTTGTTCGTCAGGCGAGTGATCGCCCGGACAAAGCTTCCGCTGCTGTTGACGAAGGCGTACTCGATCTCGCTCACCAAAGCCGTGCCGTTAAAAATAGTTTGTGTTCCACGCGACGACGGCATTACCATCCGGCATAGCGGCTATAGCCGGATTGTCGGATTTGCCTGGTCGGTCGTCAGGCGGCGCGTGTAACTTGTGCTGTTCGCCACCGGATCCCCATAGACCTCCCAAATCCCTCCGTGCCGTCGCCGCTGTCATTATCCGTATAGATCGATAAAACGACGGCGTGAACGTCACGTCCACCGTCGTCGTGTCTTGCACGGTCCCATTCGCCTGCGAAGTCGCTCTCGCAGTCGCGCGAGTCCAATTGCCGACGCTTGCCCCGCCGGGCACAGCGACTTTGACCACGACCTCTTCCTGAGAGCCGGAGGCGATGGGACCGATCTAATTGCCCGGGCAGCGGGGTGACACCGTCGCTCCTGTAAAAGCTGACCGCCCAATCCGAACCGGTATAGGCAGAGCGGCTCATCGTATACGAGTCTGGGTTGGCGCCCAGGTTCTTGACGAACACGCGTAAGGTGACAGACGTGCCGGCTGTCCCCGAATTGCCCAGTTGGTCCGGCGTAAGGAAGAGATTGTAAGCGGCCTGGTTAGGAACGAACTCGACGGTCTTGGCCACATTGATCGGGATGATATACGGGTAGAGAAGGCCGATGCTGCCGTCGTCGTTTTCGATCCCGACCTAGAATCACTCAAGTCACCCCGCGTCCCGGCGCGGGTGTTGGGATAATTGAACTAAGTCTTGTTGCCGTTCTCGTACAACACCACCTGCACATTTTGCCCGGTGGTCTCGCCATACAGCGGCACATTCTGCCACTCGACGACCAGCATGCTATTGGGCGATGTTCCCATGATCTGGTAGCGAATTGCCCCGCCGCGCCGTGGAATCCGGGTTAGTTTTCCCAAAACGGCGCGACGATGTTGTTGGGACGTGACGGAATGGGTAAGCCGAGTCCGCTGTAGGTGTAGTATGACCTGCCATTGTCCGCAAAGCTCAGAAAACCGTTTGAGTCAATGTAGAACTGCCAGAACCGCGCGTTGCTGGTGTTGATCGCGAACTCGTTGGTGTCGGCCGGGACTGCCAGGTTCGGGTGCGTGAGGATGAAGTTGCCGATCTCGCGATCGAGCGTGAAGCCCGCGCGTGCCCTTGCCGACCGTCAGCACCAGCATCGTGGCCGGGCTGTAGATCGCGTAGCCCGCTGCGACCTGCCCGCGGCCCGCCTGCAGGTAGTCCTGCAGCAGCGGCGGCTCGGCGCGCGCGTGGCGCAGCACCGAGAAGATGCTGCCGACCGACACGTTGACGTCGGTGTTGGACGAGCCGTCGAGCGGGTCGAACACCAGCAGGTACTGGCCGCGCTCGAAGCGGGGGGCGGCACGTCGTAGGGCGCGTCGAGCTCCTCCGAGGCCATGCCGGCGACGAGCCCGCCCCACTCGCAGCTGCGGATCACTTCGTGTCGTTGGCCAGCACGTCGAGCTTCTTCTGCGTCTCGCCCTGCACGTTGGTGGCGCCGACCTCGCCGAGGAAACCGCCGAGCGCGCCCTTGGCCGTCATCGCCGAGATCGCCTTGACCGCGGCGGCGACGTCCACCAGCAGCGCGCCGAGGTCGCTCGCCCCCGGGATGCCCTTGAGCTGCTGGATGAGGAACTTGGACAGCGTCGTTCGTCCGAGATGCATGGTGAATCCTTCAGGGCGTCGAAGTGGGGGTCGGGGTCGGCCGCTGGCGCGCCGAACACCCGGCTGGCCCGCAGGTCGGCCGCGGCGATCGTGGTCAGGTCGGCCTCGCTCAGCACACGGTCACGATCAGTGAACAGGCGCGAGGCCTGGCGCAGCCGCGCCGGTCGAGCGCGTTGCGCACGCTGCGCGCATTGGCAAAGTGCGGCTGCTGCGTGCGCCGCTCGAGGTACGCTGGAAGACCTCGGCCGCGCCGTCGCCGAAGCGGTAATGTTGGTCGTCGAGCATGCGCTGCGAGATCTGCAGCAACTCGTCCACCGCGTAATCCGGAAAGTCGAGATGGTGCGCGATGCGCGAACTCAGGCCCGGGTTGCTCTGGAAGAAGGTGTCCATGCGGTCCTTGTAGCCGGCCACGATCACGACCAGGTCGTCACGCTGGTTTTCCATCACCTGCAGCAGGATCTCGATGGCCTCCTGGCCGTAGTCGCGCTCGTTCTCGGGGTGGTACAGGTAGTAGGCCTCGTCGATGAACAGCACCCCGCCCATCGCCTTCCTGAGCACTTCGCGGGTCTTGGGCGCGGTGTGGCCGATGTACTGGCCGACGAGGTCGTCGCGGGTGACCGCCACCAGGTGGCCTTTGCGCACGTAGCCCAGCCGGTGCAGGATCTGCGCCATGCGCAGCGCCACCGTGGTCTTGCCGGTGCCCGGGTTGCCGGTGAAGTTCATGTGCAGCGAGGGCGCCTGCGCGGCCAGGCCCAGGCCGGTGGCGCAGCTCGGTCGATGACCAGCAGCGCGGCGATGTCGCGGATGCGCTGCTTGACCGGGGCGAGGCCGACCAGCTCACGGTCGAGTTCGTCGATCACCGCCTCGACCTGGCTCTGCGCGAGCACCTCGTCGACCGTGCGCGCAGCGGGCGCAGCGGGCGCGTCGCGGCGCCCGGGTCGGGCCCTGGGTCGCGGCCGGGGTCGCGGCCGGGGTCGAGCCCGGAATCGCGTAGGTCGGGCTGGCCATCAGGCGGCCTTGCGCGCCGGTGCGGCGTCGCCGAGCGCGGCGCGCATCGCGTCCACGACCGCCCGGTAGTCCGGCTGGCCGAAGATCGCGCTGCCGGCAACGAAGGTATCGGCGCCCGCGTCGGCGACGCGGCGGATGTTCTCGACCTTGATGCCGCCGTCGACCTCGAGCCGGATGTCGCGCCCGCTTGCGTCGATCAGCCGGCGGGCGCGCTCGAGCTTGCGCAGCGCCGAATCGATGAACGACTGGCCGCCGAAGCCGGGGTTGACGCTCATGATGAGCACCAGGTCGACGCGCTGGATCACGCAGTCCAGCACGTCCAGCGGCGTCGCCGGATTGAACGCGACCCCGGCGCCGCAGCCGGCGGCGCGGATCAGTTGCAGCGTGCGGTCGACGTGGGCGCTGGCCTCGGGGTGAAAGCTGATCAGGTCGGCGCCGGCCTGGCGAAGGCCTGCGCCAGCGCGTCGACCGGTTCGACCATCAGGTGCACGTCCAGCGTCACCGGCGAGCCGTCGGCGCGCACGCAGTGCGGCTTGAGCGCCTGCGCCACCATCGGCCCGATGGTCAGGTTCGGCACGAAGTGGTTGTCCATCACGTCGAAGTGGATCCAGTCGGCGCCGCCGCAATGACGCCTCGCACCTCCTCGCCGAGCCGCGCGAAGTCGGCCGAAGGATCGACGGGGCGATGCGGTGCATGGTGTGTGTCCTGGTCCCGGGCTTCAGCGCGGATAGCGCTCGGTCTCGGGGCGATCGGCCGCATAGCCGCGCACCGTGTAGCGCATCGTCCGGCCCTCGACTTCCTGGCGCACCAGGCCGAAGCCGGGCTCGTTGGCCGGGCGGTTGACGATGAAGCTCATCGCGATGCTCTCGACGCCGCGGGTCAGTCGAACGCCATCATGCGGATGTAGTGCTGCGCAAACGCCTTGCGGCACTGCTGCAGTTCGGCCATCACGCCGGCGGCGTCCTTCAGGTCGAACATCGGCATGCCGAACATCTCCCAGTAGGTGTTGCGCGGGTGCGGGTCGTCGGTGTATTCCACGCTCCACGCGTAGCCCTTGCTTCAGCCCGTAGTCCACCTGCATCGCGATCTCGGCGTCGCTCAGGTCGGCAGGAAGCTGAACTGGCCCTGTGTCACGCGCCCGGTCGGGTTGGTCATCATGGTCGTTGGTCCTCGTGTTCAGTTCGCGACCGCCGGTGTCACGGCGTAGTCGCTGGTGTCGGTGGACGCGTAGTTGAAGGGATGTCCTCCAGGTGTCGAGCGCCTGCTCGAGCGGCGTGCAGGACTGCGCGGCGCGCTGCAGGATCTCGGGGCCTTCGTGGCGATGTCGCGCCCCTCGTTGCGGGCCTTGACCATCGCCTCGAGCGCGACGCGGTTGGCGCCGCGCCCGCCTGGATGCCCGCCGGGTGGCCGATCGTGCCGCCGCCGAACTGCAGGATCACGTCGTCGCCGAACAGGTCGAGCAGCTGGTGCATCTGGCCGGCGTGGATGCCGCCGGAAGCCACCGGCATGACCCGGCTCAGGTCCGCCCAGTCCTGGTCGAAGAACAGGCCCCGGGGCAGGTCCTGCCGCGTGTAGCTGTCGCGGCAGATGTTGTAGTAGCCCTGCACGGTCATCGGGTCGCCTTCGAGCTTGCCGACGGCGGTGCCGGTGTGCAGGTGGTCCACGCCGGCCAGGCGCAGCCACTTGGCGATCACGCGGAAGCTCACGCCGTGGTTCTTCTGGCGCGTGTAGGTGCCGTGACCGGCGCGGTGCATGTGCACGATCATGTCGGGCGGCGCGCCCAGTTGGCCATCGACTGGATCGCGGTCCAGCCGACCACCAGGTCGACCATGACGACGACCGAGCCGAGCTGCTTGGCGAAGTCGGCGCGCTCGTACATGTCCTCCATCGTCGCGGCGGTGATGTTCAGGTAGCTGCCCTTGACCTCGCCGGTCGCCGCGCTGGCCTTGTTCACCGCGTCCATCACGTACAGGAAGCGATCGCGCCAGTGCATGAAGGGCTGCGAGTTGATGTTCTCGTCGTCCTTCATGAAGTCCAGGCCGCCCTTGAGGCCTTCGTAGATCACGCGCCCGTAGTTGCGGCCCGACAGGCCCAGCTTGGGCTTGGTGGTGGCGCCCAGCAGCGGTCGGCCGAACTTGTCGAGCCGCTCGCGCTCGACCACCAGGCCGGTCGGCGGGCCCTTGAAGGTCTTCACGTAGGCGACCGGGATCCGGATGTCCTCGAGGCGCGCCGCCTTCAGCGGCTTGAAGCTGAACACGTTGCCGATCAGGCTTGCGGTCATGTTCGCGATCGAGCCCTCCTCGAACAGGATCAGGTCGTAGGCGACCCACGCGAAGTACTGGCCCGGCGTGCTCGGCACCGGCTCGACCCTGTACGCCTTGGCGCGGTAGCTGTCGCAGGCCGTCAGGCGGTCCGTCCAGACCACCGTCCAGGTGGCCGTCGAGGATTCGCCGGCGACCGCCGCCGCCGCCTCGATCGGGTCGACGCCTTCCTGCGGCGTGATCCGGAACAGGCAGATCGTGTCGGTGTCACTCGGCACGTAGTCGGGGTCCCAGTAACCCATCTGGCGGTACTTGAGAACGCCGGCGCTGTAGCGCTGCTTCTTGTCCTGGATCGGGGCGTCACTGACGACGCCGGCTTCGACGGGCATGTTCACGGCGGGCTCCTCGGTTCGCGGTGAGTGACACTTTAGGAACGGCGTCGAATAAGGTAAATTCACGAATTATTGTGATTCGATTAAGCAATATATGAATATTGGGCGACCCCATGAAGAACCTGACCTTTCGCCAGCTGCGGGTGTTCGTCGAGGTCGCACGCCACCTGAGCTTCGTGCGCGCGGCCGAGGCGCTGCACCTGACGCCGCCGGCCGTGACGATGCAGGTCAAGGAGCTGGAGGCCTCGGTCGGGTTGCCGCTGTTCGACCGGCAGGGTCGCCGGGTGGCCCTGACGACGGCCGGCGAGTATTTCCTGGTGTACGCACGCCGGCTGCTGGGAACGCTGAAGGACGCGCACGACGCGATGGCGCGGCTGCGCCGGGTCGAGGCGGGCCTGCTGACGGTCGGCCTGGTCAGCACGGCCAAGTACTTCGTGCCGCGACTGCTCGCCCGGTTCCGCGAGGCGCACCCCGGGGTCGAGGTGCGGCTCACGGTGTCGCAGAACCGCGAGACGCTTGCCGGGCTGCTGCAGGCCAACGAGGTGGACCTGGCCGTGATGGGCCGCCCCCCGAAGGAACTGGCGCTGCGCGCCGAGCCGTTCGCCGCGCACCCGCAGGTGTTCGTGGCCCCGCCGGGGCATCCGTTGCTGGCGATCGGCCACGTGCCGGCGCAGGCCCTGGCGCCTTACCCGTTCATCGTCCGCGAGACCGGCTCGGGCACGCGGGCCGCGATGCAGGCCTACTTTCGTGAGCACCACCTGGAGCCGCGCGTGGCGATGGAGATGCCCAGCAACGAGACGATCAAGCAGGCGGTGATGGCCGGCATGGGTCTGGCGTTCCTGTCGCTGCATACGCTCGGGCTGGAACTGCGCGCGGGCGTGCTGCACGTGCTGGAGGTCGAAGGCACGCCGGTGATGCGCACGTGGAACCTCGTGCATCCGCTCGACGCGTGCTGTCGCCCGCGGCCGAGGCGTTTCGCTACTTCATGCTGGAGGAGGCCGAGCGGTTCCTGGTCGAGCACGACGCGCCGCTGCTGGGGCCGGAACCGCAACGCCTGCACCGGTCGTGGCACCGTGATCGCCGCGCGCGGCGGGGCGGGGTGGTGCGGTGCTCAGGGCCGCGTGTGCGGCGGGTCCTGCAGCCAGCCGTGCGCGAGCGCGCGCACGCGCTCGGCGCCCCCGTCGTGCCACGCATCGAGCAGCGCACGCGACGCGGCCAGCCAGCGGTCGCACCCGTCCTGCGCCGCGCGCCGCAGCGGCAGCGGGTTGCCGTCGCGCCAGTCGCGGTACGCCTGCGGCCAGTCTGCGGCGAACTGGCGCTGCAGTCCGTCCAGCGACGCGAACCAGAAGGGGATGCCGGCACGCGCGTCGCCGTCCAGCAGCGACGGCAGCGTCGTGAGGCAGTCGGCCAGCAGGTCGCGCACCGCACGCGCAACGAGTTCTGCGCGCCGGTCCTGCAGCGACGCCAACATGACCGCCCACTGCGCACCCAGCAGGCCTGCCGCGCGACGCTCGCCGAGTTCGTGCAGCACCATCACCTCGACGGCCTGGCCGGTCAGCAGCTCCAGGCGCTGCGCGGCATCGCAGGCAGTCGCTCCGGCCGCGCGCACGGACTCGATCAGCGGGTCGCCGCGGTCACCGGGGTCCGACAGTTCCAGCTTTGTGCCGAGCCAGCGCCGGACGGCGTCGCGTCGCACGACGACGGTGTCGCCCCGGCTCGCCGCCAGCGCGGGGCTCAGGCCGGGCGCGACTCGGCACCGGCGATGATGACCCGGGCGCCTTGGCACTCGCGCTCGCCGATCTGCTCGGCCAGGAAGAACTGGGCGTGCCCGAACCGCCCGTACCCGGCTCCGTAGAGCAGCCGCTGCGGGCGCAGCACGTCGTTGACCGCAGCCTCGTCGAACGGGTCGACCGCGTCCGGCAGCGGCAGGGTGTCGAAATCATGCGGGCCGGCGTCGTCCAGCGATTGCCAGTGGCGTTCGCGTGCCGCGATCCACCGGCCCACCGCGGCGCGATCGGGTGCTGCCAGCAACGGCAGGCCGCTCTCCCAGCGGAAAAACTCCCGCATCTGCAGCAGGTACGTGCACAGCGACAGATCCTGACCGTGGTGCGCGTCCGCGCGGTCGCAGTTGCGCTGCACGGCATCGATCAGCGCGGCGCGGGCCGGCTCCGGCGCCGGCGCGCTCGGCACGTCCGGCGCATTCGACGCGGACCCGCTCGGCGCCGGCCGCTGCGCTCACGCCCGGGTCGCGCGCAGGGCGTTCATCGACATAGCGGCGCGCCGCGCGCCGCCGGCCCGGTTTGGACTTCTGGATCACCACACCGCGCACCGGCTCCAGGCTCGGCAGCGATGCATCCGGAAAGGCCGGGTTCGGCGCCGCCAGCCGCCAGCCGTGGGGGTGATCAGCGACGGCCAGCTGGCGTTACGGCAGGCGGTCGCCGATGTCTTTCCCAACGTCCCGCATCAGCTCTGCCAGTTTCATTATCTGCGGGAAGCCGGTCGGCCGATTTGGGAAGCGGATCGGCACGCGCAGAAAGAATTACGCAAGCGGGTGCGCGGGGTGCGGCCGATCGAGCGGGCGGTGGAGGACCGTACCGATCCGCAGGCCGAGGTGATCCGCGGTTACTGTGCGGCGGTCCGGGGGCGCTCAGCGATAGTGGCCATCCCCCGCTAGAACCCGGAGGTCTCCACCTCCAGCAGCGCTTGTCCGCCATTATCGCCAGCCTCGACCGGGTGGCCCAAAAAGGGGGGGGCCCGCACCGCTCAGCCGTCTCCAGCAAGCGCTGCAACGGGCGTTGGATGCCACCGCGCCGCTTTGGCCGGAGGTGGTCATCGGGCAGGGTTGGCTGGAGGAAGCCGCTCAGATTTTGGCCAATCCCGAAGGCGCGGATCGCGCTACCGTCGAGGCCCGGTATGCCGTGCTGCTCGCCGATATTCAGGGGAGGCCGCTCCCTCGGCGAGCCTGCAGGCGATGGCCGACCAGTTTGCCAAAGTGACCGCCAGCTATGGCCCGCAGGTGTTCACCTGTTACGACGTGGCCGATTTACCCCGCACCAATAATGACTTGGAGCAAATGTTTGGCGGGTTGCGCCATCAACTTCGCCGCACCACCGGACAAAAGAGCGCCCCGGCCAGCCTGATCTGTGCGGCGCCGCCCGCTTGCCGGCGGCGGTAGCGAGTCAGACTCACTGCTTTACGGCGGAAGAACTGGCATCCGCCGATCTCCAACAGTGGTGGATCACGCGCGCCCGCTTGGCACAACGCCGCCTGCCCCGCATCTTGGGCCGGCGGTTTCGTCAGGATCCGATGCCTATCTGCAGGCGCTGAAGAACGCTTGGTCAAGCTAAGTTTGCCACCCTAGAAAAAAAATGATCGCTGCTCTGAGTTGCTGCGCTTGAATCTGGGTGTGGAGCCGACGCCGTCGGAGAAACAAAAACGGCTAGGCGGCCTGGCCGGCGATGCAGCAGGCTTTCCCAACGGCCGCCGCCCTAATGACGATGTCACCGACATCGCTTTGCGAGTGGTGGCGGGCGCACTCCTCGGCCCTGTACCGGCCTTGGGCGATGGCGTGAACTTTAACATCGGCGCGCCAGGCTCGAATCTGACGGCCAATGGTATCTACGCCGTGTTCCCGTTCCTGCCCACGCCGCACGACGGCCGCAACCGCCGCCATATCGACTGCGGCGAAGACGACGCCAACCCGTGTAACTGAGCCACCGGTACGGAGAGAGGTTCGAGCCTCTCTCCGCTTTGCTCGAGCGTGGGATACGCACTATGCCTTGGACAAACTTCAGATGAACAACCGCTCCTATTTCCTTCTACTCGTCGCGTTCCTTGCGGTGACATGGATACGGACACCTTACGCGGCGCCGTTTCTGCCCGCGAACGACGATCAGGTGCTGGAACGCCTCCCGACATCGACAGATCTGCCTGCGCGCGAATTGCGCACTCTCCGTGAACAGCTTGCGCAGGAGCCTCGTAATCTAAAGCTGGCGACCCATCTGGCCCAGCGCTACATCGAAGTAGGGCGCGCCGAATCCGACCCACGCTATTACGGTTATGCCCAGGCGGCGCTGCGACCGTGGTGGGATCAGCCACAGCCCCCAGCCGCGTTGTTGCTGCTGCGCGCCACCCTACGCCAGAACCGGCACGAGTTTGCGGCCGCCTTGGATGACCTGGCGCGAGTCCTCGAAGTACAGCCTCGCAATGCCCAGGCTTGGTTGACGCGGGCAGTGATCCTGCAGGTCCAGGGCGATTATGCCGAGGCCCGCCAAAGTTTCGCGCGGTTGTCAAGATTGGCCGAACCCCTGGTCGTTGCCGCTTGTATCGGTAATGTGATGGGTCTGCAGGGTCAGGGAGAGGTAGCTGAGCGGCTGTTGAAACAGAACTTGCAGAGTTCGCCGCAAGCGGATGTACAGCTACGGCTCTGGGCGCTGACGGTTTTGGCCGAACTGGAGTCGCGTCGGGGTGATGAAGCGGCGGCCGAAAAGCATTTCCAGGAAGCCCTGGGTCTGGGTGTGCGAGACAGCTATCTGCTGGGAGCTTATGCGGATTGGCTGTTGGATCGAGGGCGAATGGAAGACGTGCGTAGGCTTTTGCAAGACGAGACCCGTACCGATGGTTCGCTACTGCGGCTGGCACTGGCGAAACGTGGTCTTGGCGACCCATCGCTGGACCATCATCTAGTCGATCTAAAAGCCCGTTTCGAGGCTGGACGCCAGCGTGGCGACAACAGCATCCACCAGCGGGAACAGGCCCGTGCCATGCTGCACCTGTTCGATCAGTCCGGAGAGGCTTTGGAACTGGCGCTGCGCAACTGGGCGGTGCAACGGGAGCCCTGGGACGCACGGCTGGTATTAGAAGCAGCGCTGGCGACCAGAAAACCAGAAGCTGCCCGCCCGGTTTTAGACTGGCTGGCCCAAACCGGCCTGGAAGACCTACGCCTGGCCCAGTTAAGCGAGCAGCTTAGGGGGATATAAAGATGCGGTCGACTCGATGTTTACTAGCGAGTGTGCTGATGTTGTTGTCCCTCGCCGCCATGGCCCACAAACCCAGCGATAGCTATCTGAGCCTGACGCCGCGCGACGGCGGCTGGGAAGCACGCTGGGACATCGCGCTGCGCGACCTGGAATACGCCATCGGCCTGGACGGCAACGGCGACGGCGCGATCACTTGGGGCGAATTGCGCGCCCGCGAAAGCGCGGTGGTCAACTACGCCCTGGAACATCTAACGCTGCGCGCCGGCGACTCGACCTGTCCCGCGCTGCCCGGCGCGATGCAAGTCGTCGAACACAGCGACGGTACCTACGCGGTGCTCGATTTCGCCCTGGACTGTCCGGCGACCGGCGCGCAAACGCTGGATTACCGGCTGTTCTTCGCCCTCGATCCCTCGCACCGGGGTTTGCTGCGGGTGGACGCATCAACCGGAACGGAAACCACCGTGTTGTCGCCGGAGCAACCGCAACACCTGTTGAACGCGGCGCCCGCCAGCGGTTGGCAACAATTCGCGAGCTATTGGAAAGAAGGGGTGTGGCACATCTGGATCGGTTTCGATCACATCCTATTTCTCTTAGCCTTGCTGCTGCCGGCGGTGCTGTGGTGGGAGAACGGTCGCTGGCGGCCGGCGATGGCGCTGCGGACGGTGCTGCTGGAAACCGCCGGCATCGTGACCGCCTTCACCCTCGCCCATTCGCTGACGCTGAGCTTGGCGGTGTTGGGGGTGGTGGATTTGCCCAGCCGGCTGGTGGAATCGGTGATTGCCCTTACCGTCGTTTCTGGCGGCGCTCAACAACCTGTTCCCACTGGTGACGACCCGGCGCTGGTCGCTGGCCTTCGGGCTGGGATTGATCCACGGTTTCGGCTTCGCCAGCGCATTACGGGACTTGGGTCTGCCCAGCAACGCGCTGGCGCTGGCGCTGGCCGGTTTCAATCTGGGGGTCGAAACCGGGCAACTGGCCATCGTCGCGGCCGTGCTGCCGCTGGCTTTCGCTCTGCGCCAAACCTGGCTGTATCGGCGGCTGGCGCTACCGGTGGGATCGGTCGCCGTCGCCCTGCTCGCCTTGGTATGGTGCCTGGAGCGCGGCCTGAACATCAACCTGCTGCAGGCATCGGCGGCGCGCGGCGTGGCTATATCGATGCTGGTCTCGCGTTGACTGCGTTCCGAGGGCAAGCCATGCACGCGAGCAACGCACTACCCTTCCCGCCGGTCGGGCAACGTTGCCGCGCGCGACGGGGCCAGCTAGAATTTCGGCACAACATTACCGGGAGCAGGCAAAGCGTCGTGGACTTGGCTGGCCAATCCTTATCCCCGCAATCCGATCCTCTGGCTGATCTGTTGGCAGCCACCGCCCGTGGCGACCGCCAGGCGTTCGCGGAATTGTATCGACTCACCCGAAGCCGCCTGTACGCGATCGCGCTGGCGTTGCTGCGCCAGCAGGACGCGGCGGAGGATGTCTTGCAGGAAACCTATCTGGCCGTTTGGCGCACCGCCGGGCAATACCAACCCGAACGGGCGCCAGCCCTGGTCTGGATCATGGCCATCGCCCGCCACCGGGCCATCGAATTGCTGCGCCAACGGCGCCGGCGGGCGGCGGAAATCAACGCCGCGCCACTGGCCGAGGAAGCCTTGGAAATACCCGACCCTCAACCCTCGCTATCGGTCGACCATTTGGCTCATGCCATTCAGGAGTGCTTGCGGCGTCTGTCCGCCGATCAATCCCAAGCGATTGGGCTGGCCTTCTTCCACGGTCTCAGCCACGAGGAACTGGCGGCGCGGTTACAAACCCCGCTCGGTACGGTCAAAAGCTGGGTGCGTCGGGGTTTGTTGCAACTGAAGGGGTGCCTGGAATCATGAACCGGAACGAAGCCGAAAGCCTGGCGGGCGATTACGTGCTCGGCGCGCTGAGCGGGCTGGAACTGGCGGAGTTCGAGGCGAACCTGGCTCGGAATCCGGCGTTGCAGCGGCAGGTTGCCGCCTGGGAACGGCGTTTGACTCCGCTGGCGGCCACCTTGCCAGAGGTGGAACCCCGGACATCGGTCTGGGATGCCATCGAGGCGGCGCTGGATGAGGCCGGTCCGCCCGCGACCGTGACCGTGCGCGCGCGGGAAGGCGAGTGGCGGATGCTGGTGCCGGGCACGGAAATCAAGATGCTCATGGTGGACCGGGAGGCCGGTTTCCAATCTTTCCTGTTGCGACTGGCGCCCGGCACCCTGCTTCCTCCGCACGATCACAACATCCTGGAGGAATGCCTGCTGCTGGAGGGCGACATGCTGATCGGCGACCGCGCCTACGCCGCCGGCGACTATCACGCCGCCCTGCCCGGTTCGCGGCACGCACCCATCTCCACCCGCAACGGCGGCTTGGTGTTCCTGCGCGGCCAGTTGCGGCCGGAAATGCTGGGTTGAAGCCGTCATGACCTATGGCACGCCCAGCGCCTTCCCGCCCATGCCCAACACCAAAATACCGACGGCGGCCACCCAACTGCCGGCCACGCGCACCGCAACGCGCGGCCAGGCCGGCTTCAGGCGCAGCAGGGCATCGGCGACGACCAAGCCGTAGCCCGTCGCCAGCAACGCGGCGGCGATCAGACCGAGGATAAATACCGTCGGCGACAGATTCGGCGAAAGCGCCGTGCCGTTGGCATAACCATGCGTCATGCCGAACCACAACGCCAGCGCGTATAGCAACACGGTCGGCAAGCGCCACGCCGCCGCGACCAAGCCGCCGATCACCACCAGCGACCCGACGTTCGACGGCGGTATCCAACCCGGCGTAGCTCCCGGCGGCGCCAGTCCCGCGCCCGCCGCCAGCGCGACGACGAAAGCCAGCAGCACGCCTTGCCCCTCGCGCAACCCCCGCTGACCCGCCAGCAGGCCCAGCGCCAGCATCGGCAGCACATGCTCGGGCGCGGTCAGCGGATGGAGCAGGCCGGCGTAGAACGAGCCGGCTTGGGCGCTGGCTGCGTGGGCGTAAGCCGCATCGGCGCCGAGCGCCAATCCCAGCGCCACACCCGCGCGGGTGGCGAGCATTCGCAAACCCGCCCGCACGGCCGTTAGGCTCCAGCCAAATGGGGTAACAGAAAGTACACCCCGCAAGCGGCAATCGCCGCCCCGCCCGCTTGCAGCGAGCGGTTGCCCCAGGGCCAGCGATTGATCAGACCGATGATGATCCCAACCACGTGCAAAGATCCGGTGGCGATGACAAAGCCCAGCGCGTAGGTCAGCGCGTTGGCCGATTCGGGCAATTCCGCTCCGTGGGCGTAGCCGTGGAAAATGGCGAACAGGCCAACCAGCCCACCGGCGGCCCACAACGGCGGACGCACCTCCAGCGTCACCATCAGTCCCAGCGCAATCGCTGACGCCGCGATGCCGATTTCCACTCCCGGCAGATCCACGTCCAGTCCACCGAGTAGCCCGCCAAACGCCATCACCAGTGGGAACGTCACCGGCAGCGCCCAGATCGCCGGTGGCCCCAATTGCGCGCCCCAAAGACCGACTGCGATCATTGCCACCACATGATCCAAACCGAGAATGGGATGCTCGAAGCCAGCGATAAATCCGCTGGAAGTATCGCCTTGACCAACGTGCGCCAACGCCAGCGCGGGCGCCAACAGCAACAGGCCGGTCATAGCGGCAAGGCTCTGGCAACGGATAGAGATACGAACATTCATGGTCAACCTCCCTCTAAAAAGTGAAAGCGCTCTATCCGTATGCGAGCCCGAAACGCGATTGGATGCGCGCTTGGGTGATTATTGTTTGATGCGCCGCTGAAGCCGGCCCGTGCGGGCGCTACCGCAGATACGCCCCATCCACCCCAATCTTGCCCGGCCCGTTCAACACATAAATCCCAGCGGAGTTGCCGCCCACATGGAAGGAAATATTACCGTGGTGCACGGTGATTTCGTTGCCGGTCACCGCGTCGCGGTAGACGCCGTTACGGACGTTGCCGACGCTGATGTCCTGCCCGCCGCCGATGGTCAGCCCGACCACGACGTAGCTCTCGCCGTTATTGTGGTCGCGGATGAAACTGATGCCGCTGCCCCATTCGTTGACCTGGCTCATCGGCCCCTTTTGCAGGGCGGGCACGGCGCGCCGAATCTGGTTGAGCCGCTTGATGTGCTGGTAGAGCGGGTGGCTTTGGGTATCGGCGATCCGCTCGTCGGTCAGGTGATCGCCGAAATAAGCGCGGCCGGTGGTGTCCAGGGTGTCATCGTTGCCGATCACGTCCTGCGGCGCGCCCTTCATGAATTCGATTTCCTCGCCGTAGTACAGGCAGGGAATGCCGCGCACCGTCCATAGCAGATTGTAGGCCGCCGCCGCCATCCACTGTTCGCCCTTGAAGCGGAAGCGAAAATCATTGTCGGGGCCGACGTCGTGGTTCTGCAGGAAGGTGACCAGGGTGGAGGCGTTGCCGAAGATCCAGTCCATGTCCAGCACCGCCTTGACCCCGCCGAAACTGCCCCGGCTCAGATTGTCGCGGAAGGTGGAGAACAGACCGAAGTCGAGCACCGCGAAGCCGGAATCGCCGCCGGAGTTGGGGTCGCGCGGATCGTGACCGAGCCGGGTGTACCACCAGGGACGGATGAACGATGGACCGTTGTCGCCGCCACCCAGATCGCCCCAGCCGTAGCCCTTGACCAGATTCTCGCCGAACACGAACAGCCCCGGTTTGTGCGCCTTCCAGGCGTTGATGTATTCCAGCAAGTTGTCGCGCGGCACATGCTTGACCGTGTCGATGCGCAGCGCGTCCACCCCCATGTCGAGATAGCGGTTGATCGACCCGATCAGGTAATCCTTGACGTTCTGCCGGTCGGTGGCGAGGTTGATGCAGTCCCCGGCGATGTGCTTGCGCTGCACCGCCGCGCTTTCCCAATCGCCGCCGCAGATGAAACCCTCCTGCATGTACCAGTCGGGATCCAGGTTGTTGGCGTCGATGCCGAAGAAGCGGCCGGGGTTGTAGCCGGGCTTGGGCACGGTCTCGCCACTCTTGGGGTCCACCAGCGGAATCTTGCCCTCCGGGTCCATGGCGTATCGCTCCCGATACCACTCGGGTGCGACCGGATTGTCGATGTCGTCGCGGTTCGGCCAAGCGTAATTGCCGAGATTGCCCTGGTAGGGACCGTGGTTGACCCGGCCCTGCTCGGAGCCCTGTGGCACGTAGTATTTGATCGGCAGGTGGTCGATGTGGACCTTGCCGCGAATGCCGTACTGGCAGGAATGGTTCACCACCACATCCTGAATGATCTTGAGACCGCGCTGGTGCGCCGCGTCGATCAGGTCTTGGTAGGTCGCGTCCGGCGATTCCAGCCGGGGATCGATCCGAGTCCAGTCGTAGGCGTGGTAGCCGTGGTAGTCGAGGCCGCTGCGGTTCTCCACCGGTGGCGTGATCCAGATCGCGGTGAAGCCCAGATCGCGGAGGTAGTCGAGGCGCTGGATCAGGCCCTTGAAATCGCCGCGCCAGTGCGGGTCTTCGGCCTGGCCGGTCGCGCGATTGAACTTGATGCGGTCGCGGCAAAAGAAATTATTGCTGGGATCGCCATCGTAAAAGCGGGTGGTCAGCAGGAAATAGATCGTCTCCTCGCGGAAATCGCCCAGCGGACCGGCCGGATCGACCGGGACATGAGAGCTGGCTGGAGACACTGGGTTGGCTGAAGGTTGATCGCTGGCGCTGGTGGCGCTGGCTTCGGCCGCCGCTTGACTGTCGTGCCACTGGCCATGGGCGTAAAACCCGTTGTGCTCGCGTCGCAGATCGCCGGTCTGACAGCGCTGGTTGTCGTTGAATACCAGGTTCGCGGCCTCGATGCCCTCGAAGCGATGGACGAACCAACCGTCGGCTTCCGCCGTCATCGGCACGCCGGGCCAGGTGGAGGCTTGCGCGCCCGGCCGGGTATCCCAGTAGTGGAGGTGAACGGTATCAGCCCAGTAAGCGGGTTTGTGGAAATAAATGACGAGATCGGGCATGGCCAAGGGTTCCGTGAGGATGAAAGATGGATGGCGAAGACCCTTGAAGGATAGGCCAGAATCGGGTTATGAAGTACCTTTATGCTGCCCCCACTCACCACCCGCCCGTCTCCCATGATCCGCATTCTCTGCAAAGCCGGCGCCGCGCCCGTCCGGGTCGATGCGACCGCCGCCGAACTGCCCGCGCTGCTCGCCGCCTGCAATACCCAGCATATCCTGCTTTGGGTGGATCTGTTCGATGAGGCGTCAGGCAAAAATGGCGAGGGCGCCGGCGAGTCCAACGCCGATCCCGAGATCCATCACCTGCTGCGCGAAGTGTTCGCCTTCGATCCGCTGGCGGTGGACGACGCTCTCCTTGAAACCCATGTGCCCAAGGTGGACGACTGGACGCGCTACCTTTACCTGGTGCTGCACGCAGTCGTCTTCAAGTCGGATATCGCCCGGCTCGAAACCCGGGAACTCGATGTGTTCCTGGGCCGCAATCTGCTCGTGACTTATCACTTCGAGCCGATTCCGGCGTTGGAGCAGGCGTGGAAACAGGCCCAGCGCGACGACCGCTACTGGACGCGCGGCGCCGACTACCTGCTCTATGAGGTGTACGATCGGATCGCGACCGATTACATGCCGTGCCTGGATGAGATCGAGGAAGTCACCGATCAGATTCAGGACGCGGTGTTCGACGCGCCGGCGGCCGACCAGGTTACACGGATCCTGCAGGTCAAGCGCGCCACCCTGCGCCTGCGCCGCATCCTCAGCCCGCAGCGCGAGGTGGTCAGCAAGCTCGCCCGCGATCCCTATGAGGTAGTGGATGCGGAGAATCGCATGTACTTCCGCGATATCTACGACCATTTCGTGCGGCTGGCGGACGTGAACGAATCGGTGCGCGACCTGGTCACCGGCGCGCTGGACAGTTACCTGTCGGTCATGGCCAACCGCACCAACGAGGTCATGAAAGTACTGACCGTCGTGACCACGCTGTTCATGCCGCTGACCTTTGTCACTGGATTCTTCGGCATGAACTTCTTCGGCGCGGCGCTGGAGGTACCCCAGGCGCCGTTGGGCTGGACGGTGCTGGGGTTGGTGTTGCTGAGCATGGTGGCGACGCCGCTGGCGATGATCGCCTTCATGCGCCGGCGGCGCTGGCTGTAAGGTTCCAGGGCTTTTGCCAGCAAACTTTAATTCGTTCTACCCGCGCAAGCCGGCGCCCAGCCTTTGCAGAGAGTGGCTGAACTCCTGCGTGCCCGGGAATGACGGAAAGCGAAAGTCCTGGAGGAAAACCTGCTCCCGGTCCCTTTAGGAATTGCCGGCGGCATCCAGCATATACGCCCGCATTACGAAGGCATTGACCGTCGTTAACGCCATCTGCGCCGCCCAGACATCGCCGAGGGGTTTAAGCCAGAGCGAGCGGACCTCGCAGTCGAGGGTAAAATCGATGCGGCAACCGCCTTCGGGCGCGGCTGCGAACGACCAGCGGATATCGAAGCGGCGAAACCCTCGATCCGCCGACGTTACGGCGATGGAACGCGGCGGATCCAGTACGGTACGGGTGCGAAACCGATACACGAACAGTCCGAGCGCCATGACCTGTTCGGTTTCGTAAGCGTCGGCGGCGCGGTGGACGATCCGCGCTTCGCGCATCAACGGCAAAAACTCAGGATAGCGTTCCACGTCGGCGACGAGGTCGAACATCCGCTCGGGAGCAATGGTCACCACGCGGCTTTCGTAATGGGATGCCTTAGCCATCGCGCTTCACCCTCCATCGCGACGAGACGGGGTGATAACCGCGTTGTACAGTTCGATCCCCCTCCCCGAACTTTATCAATGCAATGCTTAAATTGCCAACCACTTTTCCCGGTCTCGACAAGCCGGTGGTCATGAAGCTGAGCCTTGTGGAACCACTGGGAAAAATCATCCGACCAAACCACTGGCCCGCTGGCCCGCGTCAAACAATCGGTTGACGCCTTTGGGTAGATGGGTTCAATGTGAATCTCTGGCTGTCAAAATTGACTCTTTATTGAAATCCAATTGACGCCAATTGACAGTAGAGTGGCTCGATCTGGATTCCCGACACCCAAATTTTGCAATTTCGCGCAAGATTCGGGTGGCGGGAATGGTGGGCGCTCGAGCATCGAGGAAAGAAGATCATGAAAATACGGGTTTACTCCTCCGAAATGGCTCACGGTCTGTTCGTCGTTATGCCGGTTTCGACCGATCCTGCCTCGCTTCCAGCAGGGGTGAAGCGTCTTCTAAATGAGAACTCCTGGATCAAGGAGTTCGAACTGTCGGCTGATAAGCCCACCATCGGTCTCGATGTTAATAAGGTGCTGAGCGACATCGAGGCGAAGGGTTATCATGTTACCAAACCTCAATTTCTCCTTGAGGAATAATTAGTTGCCCAATAAGGAAACACCAAGGCCCAAGGCGCCACGAGGGTCGTGCCCGGCGAGCCGGGATGGCAGGGCGCGAGTGGTCCAATATTCGGTAATCCCAGCCAAGGCAGCGCGCTGTTCGGAACTGACGCTGGCGTGAACGAGGCGGCGACCCTGTTGCAGGGCAGCTATCGACCGCACGCACGGCGAAGTCATGGCGCCGAGCAACTGGGCGCGGCGGATCCGGATCGTAGTGCTCATTTTATTCCCTCCTAACAAGTCATCCTCTTGGCAAGCGATTATCCAGTGTGTATACCGGATGAACAAAAATATGCAGAATACGTGCCATTCTTCTAGCATGTCTAATCATGACAGGATTTTCGCTGCTGGTTCCAAATACCCGCCGCGCCCGGCTCTCAACCACTTGATGGCCGAGGTTACGGAACCTGGGACCGGTTTTCGCGTACAGTAGAACATGACCAAGAAAATCATCCTCACCATCGTTGGCCTGCTGATTCTCGTGGGATCGCTGGCCGGCGCCAAGGTTTTGCAGTTCCAGACGATGTTCGCGCAGGGCGCCAAGTTCGCGCCGCCGCCGGAAACCGTCACCACCGCCGAGGTGAAACCGGATCGCTGGCAGCCGACCCTAACCGCCATCGGCTCTGTCACCGCCGTCCAGGGAGTCATGGTCAGCGCCGAACTGTCGGGCACGGTCAAAAATATCGCGTTCGAGTCGGGCGCGACCGTCAAGGCAGGCGACCTGCTGGTGGAACTTGACACCGCCATCGAACAGGCTCAACTGCGTTCGGCCGCCGCCAGCGCCGATCTGGCCCGCGCCAACCTGGATCGCGCCCGTGCCATGCGCGGCAAGAACATGGTTTCCGCCGCCGATTCCGATGCCGCCGAGGCCCAGGCCAAGCAGACCATTGCCCAGATGGACAACATCCGCGCCGCCATCGCTAAGAAGACGATCCGCGCCCCATTCACCGGCCGGCTGGGCATCCGTCAGGTCAACCTCGGCCAGTTTCTGGACAATGGTGCAGCTATTGTCACGCTCCAGTCACTCGATCCGGTATACGTGGATTTCGCCCTGCCCCAGCGCTATCTGGCCCAACTCCGCGCCGGCATGACCGTGCGGGTCGCCACCGATGCCTTTCCCAAACAAACCTTTGCGGGCAAGATCACCGCCATCAGCCCCGAGGTGGACAGCATCACCCGCAACGTCCGCCTGCAAGCCACGCTGGCGAATTCCGACGGCCGCCTGCAACCTGGCATGTACGTCGAGGTCGCCGCCGTGCTGCCGGATGCCGAGCCGGTGCTCATGATTCCGGCCACGGCGGTGTTGTACGCGCCCTATGGCGATTCGGTGTTCGTGCTCGAGGAGAAAAAGGACGAGAAAACTGGCGCGGTCGGCAAGGTGCTGAACCAGAAGTTCGTGCGGCTCGGTCCGGCCCGCGGCGATTTCGTGGTGGTGGCCTCCGGCCTCGAAGCCGGCCAGATCGTGGTCAGCACCGGCGTGTTCAAGCTCCGCAACGGGATGAGCGTGGTGGTGGACAACGCCCTGGCGCCCCAGCCCAAGCTCACGCCCACGCCGGCGAATTCCTGACCACCTTATGAAATCCTTCACCGATCTGTTCATCAGCCGGCCGGTGCTGGCCATTGTGGTCAACCTGGTGATCATCATCGCCGGCATTCAGGCCATTTTTACCCTCAACGTCCGCCAGTACCCGCGCAGCGATAACGCCAGCGTCACGGTCACCACCGCCTACATCGGCGCCAGCGCCGCTCTGGTGCGCGGTTTCATCACCACCCCGCTGGAGCGGGCCATCGCGGCGGCGGACGGCATTGATTATCTGGAATCGCAGAGCGCGCAAGGGCTGTCCACCATTCGCGCCCGCCTGAAGCTGAACTACGACGCGACCAAGGCGCTGGCCGAAATCGGCTCCAAGGTGGATCAGGTGCGCGGCGACCTGCCGCCGGAAGCCGAGGTGCCGGTCCTCAACATCGAGTCGGCCGACAGCCAGTTCGCCTCGGCCTACCTGAGCTTCAGTTCCGACATCCTCCAGCAAAACGAAATCACCGACTACCTGGTGCGGGTGGTGCAGCCGCGCCTCACCGCCATCGCCGGCGTGCAGCGCGCCGAGATTCTGGGCGCCCGCACCTTCGCCATGCGGGTCTGGCTCAAACCCGACAAGCTGGCCGCGCTCAACATCAGCCCGGTCCAAATCCGCCAAGCGCTGGCCGCCAACAACGTGCTGGCCGCCGTGGGTGTACCAAGGGCGCGCTGGTTCAAGTCAACCTACCACGAACACGGATTTGCGCTCGGTCGAGGAATTCAAAAACCTGGTCATCCTGGAGAAAGACAACACGCTGGTGCGACTGCGGGATGTCGCGGAGGTCGTGCTCGGGGCCGAGGATTACGACGCCGAGGTGCGTTTTTCCGGGCAGACCGCCGTGTTCATGGGTATCTTTCCGCTGCCCAACGCCAACGCCATCGATGTGATCCAGCGGGTCCGCGCCGAGATGGCGCTGATCGATAAGGAACTGCCGACCGGCTTGCAGACCACGGTCGCCTACGACGCCACCAACTACATCAACAACGCCATCGTCGAAGTGGTGAAAACCCTGTCGGAAACCCTGTTGATCGTGGTGATCATCATCTTCCTGTTCCTGGGTTCGCTGCGTTCGGTGCTGGTGCCGGTCATCGCCATTCCGATTTCGCTGATCGGCGGCATCTTCCTGATGCAATTGTTTGGTTTCACCATCAACCTGTTGACCTTGCTGGCCATCGTGCTGTCGGTCGGGCTGGTGGTGGACGATGCCATCGTGGTGGTGGAGAACGTCGAACGCCATTTACGCGAGGGCCAGACGCCGTTCGACGCCGCCATTCTCGGCGCCCGCGAACTGATCGGCCCGATCATCGCCATGACCGTGACCCTGATCGCGGTCTACGCGCCGATTGGCCTGCAAGGCGGACTGACCGGCTCGCTGTTTCGCGAGTTCGCCTTTACCCTGGCGGGCGCGGTCACCATTTCCGGGATCGTGGCCCTCACCCTGTCGCCGATGATGTCGTCCAAACTGCTCAACGCCAAGGACGAACAACACTGGCTACCGGCCCATATCAACGCCGCGTTCGACCGCTTGAAACGGTTCTACGGTCACCTGCTCAACGGGGCGTTGAGCGCCCGGCCGGCGGTTTATCTGGTGTGGGGTACGCTGGCGGTGCTGGTGGCGCCAATGTGGATGTTCTCGCCCGAGGAACTGGCGCCCAGCGAGGATCAGGGCGTGATCTTCGGCATCATCGAGGCGTCGGCCAACGCTACCCTCGATCAAACCAGCACCTTCGCCGCCGCCGCCAATCAGGTGTTCCTGGGCATGCCCGAAACCGAGTTCACCTTTCAGATCACCTTTCCCACCTCCGGTTTTGGTGGAATGGTGGTCAAGCCCTGGGACGAACGCCAGCGCACCGTCTTCGAAATCCTGCCGGAAGTGCAGCAGAAGCTGCAAGCCATCCCCGGCATTCAGATGTTCCCGGTGACGCCCCCGCATTGCCGGGCGGCGGTCAGTTCCCGGTGAATACATCATCGCCTCGACCGCCGACACCCCGCGAAATTCTCGCCATCGCCCAGCAGCTTCAACTCAAGGCGATCAGCAGCGGGATGTTCGCCTTTCCGCCGCCGATCGACGTCAAGGTCAACGGCCGCCGTCCGAGGTGGTCATCGACCGCGACAAGGTCGCCGCCCTCGGTCTCAATCTCCAGCAGGTCAGCGCCGACCTCACCGCCGCCATGGGCGGCAACTTCGTCAACCGCTTCAACATCGCCGGGCGCAGCTACAAGGTCATTCCGCAGGTGGAGCGGATCGACCGGCTCAATCCCGAGCAACTGGAAAATCTCTACGTCACCGGTCCAAATAGCCAACTCGTGCCGCTGGGCGCGGTCGCCACCCTGCGCCACAGCACCGAGGCGCGCTCGCTCAACCGCTTCCAGCAGCTCAACGCGGTCGAGATCAGCGGCGTCGCGATCCGCCCGCTCGAGCAGGCGATGCGCTTTCTGGACGACGAGGCCGCCAAGCTGCTGCCGCAGGGCTACGTGGTGGATTACGCCGGCGAGTCGCGCCAGTTCCGGCAGGAAGGCGGCGACGGTGCTTCGCCACCCTGGGCCTGGCCATCGTGGTGATCTTCCTGGTGCTGGCGGCCCAGTTCAACAGTTTCCGCGACCCGCTGATCATCCTGCTCGGCTCGGTGCCGCTGGCGCTGTTCGGCGCCCTGCTGTTTACCTTTCTGAAGATGCCCAACCCGAACATTCCGTTTCCCCTGACTGAGGGCTGGACCACCACGCTCAACATCTACTCCAAGGTCGGACTGGTGACGCTGATCGGCCTGATTTCCAAGAACGGCATCCTGATCGTGGAGTTCGCCAACACGCTCCAGCGGGGCGGCCACGCCAAACTGGCGGCGGTGCATGAAGCCGCGCTGATCCGATTGCGCCCGATCCTGATGACCAGCGCCGCCACCATCGCCGGCCACCTGCCGCTGACCCTGGTGACCGGCGCCGGCGCCGCCGCCCGCAATTCCATCGGTCTGGTGCTGGTGGGCGGCATGGCGGTCGGCACGCTGTTCACCCTTTTCGTGGTGCCGGCGCTGTACCTGCTGCTGGCCAAGGACCACGCCCACGACCGCAACGCCGAACAAGCGGCGGCAGTGGTTCAGGTTTGAGCGCTGGATCGCCACTCCTCCCCACGATACCGTTGCCTCTGTGACAACCAGCCTCAGTTCGCAACCGGCGCGCGGGCGCCCACAGCCAGGAGAATAATCCATGACGCCACAGGGCTTCGCCGCAATGGTCTTGATGATCGTACTGGGGGCCGCCCAGGCCGCCGAACCGGTGACATCCAGCGAGGAGCACGCATTTCGGGTAACGATCGTGACCCGTGGGCTCGAATATCCGTGGGGCTTGGCGTTCCTGCCCGACGGTCGCGGGCTGGTGACCGAACGACCCGGGCGGCTGCGCCTGGTCGCCGCCGACGGTACGCTAGACCCTCGGCCGGTGGCGGGCTTGCCGCCGATCGCCGTTCACGGTCAGGGGGGACTGCTGGATGTGGCGCTGCATCCCCAATTCGCCAAGAACGGCCTGGTCTACCTGTCCTA
>CAVRCC010000070.1:0-127810 GCA_963719395.1 uncultured Gammaproteobacteria bacterium
ATGATGACCGGTTTCGACCGTCCCGAAACCACTGGCCAGCAATTGCGCCAGCAACTGGAAGATTGCCACCGCCATGCTACCCACCCCACCGCGACCATGGCCGAACCGGTCCCGGCTAGCGCGCCCGCCGCCGCGCCGCCGCTGGAATTGCCGCTGATCGGTCAACTGGACCCCGGCGCGCTGTCGTTGCCGGTGTTAACCGTGGCGCTGGCCGGGCTGGATGCCTTCAACCCCTGCGCCTTCTTTGTGTTGTTGTTCCTGCTCAGCCTGCTGGTGCATGCGCGCGACCGGCGACGGATGGTGCTGATCGGCGGTGTGTTCGTATTCTGCTCGGGGCTGGTGTATTTCGTGTTCATGGCTGCCTGGCTGAACGTCTTTCTGCTGGTGGGCGAGCTACGAATCATCACCCTGCTGGCGGGCGTGTTGGCGGTGATCATGGGCGGGCTGAACGTCAAGGATTACTTCGCGTTCCGGCAAGGCCCGTCCTTGAGTATCCCGGATGAGGCCAAGCCGAAGCTGTTCAAGCGGATGCGGGGGTTGGTCGGCGCCGAGCATTTGCCAACGCTGCTGGTGGGAACCGTGGCGCTGGCCATCGTCGCCAACAGCTACGAGTTGCTCTGCACCGCCGGTTTTCCGATGGTTTACACCCGCACGCTGACCCTGCATTCGTTGTCCACCGGCGGCTATTATCTCTATCTGGCGCTTTACAACGTCATCTACGTGTTGCCCCTGCTGGTGATCGTGCTGGTGTTCGTCCGGACCTTGGGTTCGCGCAAGCTGCAAGAGCGCGAAGGGCGGTTGCTGAAGTTGTTGTCGGGCGCGATGATGACAGGGTTGGGGCTGATGCTGCTGTGCTATCCCGAGGGATTGAGCGACGCATTGAGTTCGCTGCTGGTGATTGCCGCCGCGCTGGCGCTGACCGGGCTGATGGCGGCGGTGGAGACGTTCCGCCGGCGTGGCGCATCTCGATGACGTTGCGTGGCAGGCGGGCGCGGGTTTGGTTCGGCATTCCCACTGGATCTCGGTTCACTTGCCAGACCGAGGCATGGCCCGGTTTTTACCATGAAAAGGTTGCGGAATCGGGCGTGGTCGGTATAATGCGCCCGTCGTTACCGACGCGCGCCAAAAGCCAGAGGCGATCCCTCGCTGGTTCGGCGACGTTACCGGAGTTCCGAATTTTAATAATAAAAAAGGCCGGACATCAGTTATCCGGCCACAAACTACCAAAGGAGGGTTGCGTGGCTGATAATAAGGGCTAAAAACCCCACCACGCATGTCTAATTTTGAAGTTCCGAATTAGAGCAAACACCCTAAGCTCTTCTTGATATGAAAACCGATCCCTAAAGGATCGGTTTTTTTTCGGGCGCGCTGTTTTTTGTCATTTAATTGGGGCAATAGGACCCCCTTAATGGCATTTTTAGCACTCTACACATCGTGAGCGTGAATAGCTTGTAAACGCCGGGCCTGTGTGTGCTCGGCGTGGGGGTGCATGGCCCGGGTTGGGACTCATGGCGGTGCCCGCGACGCAGTACGGCGCGAGGATCGGCCGGTCAGGCTGTCGCCAGTCGTTCGGTCAGGTAGCGCTCGCACCCTTTCAATGTGGACAATTTCGGATAGTCGAAGTCGAAAATGGTCACATTGGTCTCCTTTTCTAGGTTCATCATGAGCCGCAAAAAGTCAATGGAGTCCAATTCGATCTGGTCATGAAAGCTGATATCGGGGTTGATCGCCTGGGTATCGGCGTTTGGCGCGACATCGCTCAGGACGCGCAAGATCATCTCGCGAATTTGCTCGTGGCTCGTGGCGTTCATTGGGAATTTCCTTGTTTAGGTAAAGTCAGGCTCAAATCCTGTCATTGCTTTATGTGCGACATGTTGCGACGCAACATAAGTTTGACATCGTAGCTTTCAGAAAGCAAGCGATTTTCGTGCCGACATGGCAGGAAATCTCAAGTATTACCTTATGCGCGGAAATTAGAACAAACCTAGGACTTACGCATTGACAAAGTAAATTTTATGTTTTCTCTATAATTGTCATGAGGTTATGAATACTCTACCAACAACCAAACCTATGAAAATCGTCGAAAAAACGACTTGCCTAAAATTTATAATGCATTGTATTTAAAGAGAATCACAGATTTTTTCATCTGTCAATGCGTAAGTCCTAAAACCAACTAAATTTTATCAGGGTTGGGCTCCATCATTTTCCAGCATCGACAGGTCGCCCAACGGCAGTCCCAGCTCTCGGGCCCGTAGCAGGCGGCGCATGATTTTGCCGCTGCGGGTCTTGGGCAAATCCGTCATGAACTCCAGTTCGCGCGGCGCCACCGCCGGTCCCAACCGGGTGCGGGCGAAACCGATCAGTTCCTTGCGCAGCGCGTCGCCGGGCGTGTAGCCGGGTTTCAGCGCCACAAACGCCTTGACGATCTGACCGGCGAACTCGTCCGGTTTGCCGATCATGCCGGCCTCGGCCACTGCCGGATGCTCCAGCAGCACGCTCTCGACCTCGAACGGTCCGATCAAATGGCCGGCGGTTTTGATCACGTCGTCGGCGCGACCCAGGAACCAGTAATAACCGTCCGCGTCGCGGACGGCCAGATCGCCGCTCAGATACCAGCCATCGGCGAAGCAGCGCCGGTAGCGTTCCTCGTCGTCCAGGTAACCGCGAAACTGCGAGGGCCAGCCGACCCGCAGCGCCAGTTCGCCCTCCGCGCCCGGGCCGAGCGCCTCGATGCCGCCTTCTGGCCGTCGGCGGACGATGGCGGCCTCGATGCCGGGCAAGGGCCGCCCCATCGAGCCGGGACGAATGTCCTGAGCGCGGGTGTTGGCGATCATGATGGCGCCGGTTTCGGTCTGCCACCAGGTATCGTGAAAGGGCTGGCCCAGAGTTTCCAGGCCCCAGACCACCCCTTCGGGATGCAGTGGCTCGCCGACGCTGGCGGCGAAGCGCAGCGCGCTTAGGTCGTGGCCCCGAGCCAGGTCGGCTCCGGCTTTCATCAACATGCGGATGGCGGTCGGTGCGGTGTACCAGACATTGACCCGCTCCCGTTCGAGAATGGCGTACCAGCGGCGGGCGTCGAATTCGGCCTCATCCACCACCAGGGTGACGCCGTTCGTCAGCGGGGCGATGATGCCGTAGGACACGCCGGTGACCCAGCCTGGATCGGCGGTGCACCAATACAGGTCGCCGGGGTGCAGATCGAGCACCCGCTGGCCCGTCAGTCGATGGGCGACCACCGCGTCGTGAACGTGAATCGCGCCCTTGGGCGTGCCGGTCGTGCCGCTGGTGAAATGCAGCAGCGCCCAGTCCTCCGGGGCGGTGAAAGGGATGGCGAACTGGTCGGATTCGGCCGCCAACAAGGCGTGGAACGAACGAATGCCCGGTTCCGCGCCGTCGCCGTCGGTCAGCAGCACCTGCTCCAGATCTGGCAGCGCGCCGCGCTGCGCCCGCACCTTGCGCTCGTGCAGGAGCGCGGTGGTCACCAGCACCCGCGCCCGGCTCTTGGCCAGCCGCACCCGCACCGGTTCTGGACCGAAGGCGGAAAACAGGGGGCAGAACACTGCGCCGGCCTTCAGCACGCCCAAGGCAGTGATGTACAGTTCAGGAATCCGCCCGGCCAACACGCCAATTCGGTCGCCCCGCTGGATGCCCAGCCGGTTCAGCCCGTTGGCAAAGCGGTTGCTCAGGCTGGCCAGATCGGCGTAGCTGAACTCGCGCCGCTCGCCATTTTTACCCAGCCAGCGCAGCGCTATCCGCTCGCCCAGGCCGGCCGCGACCCAACGGTCCACCGCTTCGTGAGCGATGTTCAGGCCGCCGCCGGGCAAACCCGCCAGTTCGGCGCGGGCCGCATCCCAGGAAAAATGAGCCCGCGCCGTCTCGTCATCGACTGAATGCGGCGCGGGTTCGCCCGGTTTCAGGGTCTTGCGTATCGTCGTCCAGCTCATGCCGGTTCCTCACATTCGAATCATCGTCATCGGTCGGTATATTGTTAGGGAAAAACCGGAGGGCCGCTACGCCCATCGACGCCAGTCAAGCCACCGTATCTGAATCGCGTTACCATAGGACATTCCGACTCGATCCGCCGGCCGATCCCGGTGGTTTTCCTCGCGCGAGAAGCACCTCATGACCATTCGCAATCTTGAATACCTGTTCAAGCCCCGCTCCATCGCAGTCGTCGGTCGCGGCAAAGCTGCTGGCGGTCCCGACGCCATTCTGGAGTTCAACCTGATCGAAGGTGGCTTCAAGGGGCCGGTGATGCCGGTCAACCCGGATCACCAGTCCGTGTCCGGCGTATTGGCCTACAAGGACATCGCCAGCCTGCCGGTCACGCCGGAGCTGGCGATTCTGACCACCCCGCTCGACGAGGCGCCCAACCTGATCAGCCAACTGGGCGAACGCGGCACCAAGGCGGCGTTGTTACTCAGCCGGGATGTGTTGCAAGACCATCGCGGCGTCAAGCCGGCGCTGCTCAGTCCGGAAATGCTGCGCAAATACCCGGATGAGGGCGAATCCCTGAGGCAGCAGATCCTGGCGGCCGCCAAGCCCTATCTGCTGCGCATCATGGGTCCGGATCACTTTGGTTACGCGGTGCCGTCGGCCAACGTCAATGCCAGTCTGAACGCGACCCGGCCGCTGTCAGGCCACATCGCGTTACTGTGTCAGTCGGCCGCGATCACGCGCAGCGTGATCGACTGGGCCACCGGCCGCAACATTGGCTTTTCGCACGTGATCTCGGTGGGCGTCCGCTGGGACGTGGATCTGGGTGATCTGCTCGATTACCTGCTGCGGGATGGCAAGACCCGCGCCATCCTGATGTATATGGAAAACACCCGCAACCGCCGCAAGTTCGTATCGGCCGCCCGCGCCGCCGCCCGGGTCAAGCCGGTGATCGTGCTCAAGCCGCGCGACTTCCGGGCCGGACCCGTCGAGGATGCGGTGTACGATGCGGTGTTCCAGCGCGCCGGCATCCTGCGGGTGAACAACATCGAGCAACTGTTCGGCGCCGCCGAAACCCTGGCCACCGCCAAGCCGGTCTACAGCAACCGGCTGACTATCCTCAGCAACAGCTACAGTCTGGCGCTGCTGACCAGCGATACCCTGCTGCGGCACGGCGGCCATCTGGCCGAAATCAGCGATGCCACCCGCGAGCAGTTGGCGCGCGCCTGCCGGCCCGATTATCCGATCGAGAATCCGGTGGACCTGGGCGACATGGCCGGTCCCGACGAGTACGGCAAGGCGCTGGATTTACTGTTGCAGGAGCCGGGCGCCGACGCGGTGCTGGTGGTCCATGCGCCGGCCTCGGTCAACCGGTCGGAGGAGTGCGCCCGGGCGGTGGTCGAGCGGGCCAAGAGCCGGCGGATGATTATGACCTGCTGGGTCGGCGAGTCGTCGGTGGAGCAGGCTCGCGATCAGTTCAAGGGCGCCCACATCCCGACCTACCAGGCGCCCGGCGAGGCGGTGGAAGCGTTCATGCGGCTGGCCCAGCACCGGCGCAATCAGGAACTGCTGATGGAAACGCCCCCCTCGATCCCGGAGGAGTTCACCCCGGATCCCGAGACGGCTCGCCGCATTATCCAGATCGCCCTGACCGCAGGTCGCCGCCGGCTCAACGCTTACGAAACCAGCCAGGTGTTGAACGCCTACCAAATCGCAACCGCGCCGCTCCATTTCGCCTCGACGCCGGAAGCGGCTTCCGATATAGCCCTGGAATTGCGCGAGCCGGTGGCGCTCAAGATCTTGTCGCCCGACATCGTCAACAAGTCCGAGGTCGGCGGCGTGGCCTTCAGTTTGAAGAATCCGCTGGAAGTGCTGGTGGCCGCCAACGGCATGTTGGAGCGGGTGCGCGAATTTGCGCCCGAGGCGGTGATCGACGGCTTCGCAGTGCAGCCGATGCAGTCCCGGCACGGCGCCTACGAACTGATGGTCGGGGTGCGCACTGGCCAGCGGTTCGGCCCGGTGATCTTCTTTGGCCAAGGGGGCACCGAGGCCGAGGTGATCGACGACGTCGCCTATGCGCTGCCGCCGCTGAACATGCAACTGGCGCGCGATTTGATGTCGCGCACCCGGCTGTACCGCCAGCTTTGCGCCAATCGCGGCCGGCCGGTGCATCTGGACGACATCGCCCTGACCCTGATTAAAGTTTCGCAAATGGTGATCGACCTGGCCGAAGTGATCGAGATGGACGTCAATCCGATTTGGGTCTACTCCGACAATCTGCTGGCGTTGGACGCCAACATCCGGATCGAGTCCAGCACGTTGCCGGCGATGCAGCGACTGGCGATCTCGCCCTATCCGAAGGAGCTGGAGAAGCGCTACGATCTGCCGGACGGCCGCGCCTTCCTGATCCGGCCGATCCTGCCCGAGGACGAGCCGGAACTGCGCGGACTGGTCAAGCGCCTCCCTCCAGAAGACGTGCGGATGCGGTTTTTCCAGCCGCTGCGCGAGCTGCCGCACGAAATGGCCGCCCGGCTGACCCAGCTCGATTACGAGCGGGAGATGGCGTTCGTTGTCACCGAGCCCAACAGCCTGCCCGGCAAGAGTAAGATCTGGGGGGCGGTGCGCTGCAACGCCGACCCGGACATGGAGAAGGCCGAGTATTCGATCCTGGTGGATCGCAACATGACTGGCTTGGGGCTGGGACCGATGTTGATGCGCTATATTATTGATTACGCCAAAACTCGCGGCATCAAGGAGTTGTACGGCGAAGTGTTGCGGGAGAACGAGTCGATGCTGCGGCTCAACCGCGCTCTCAAGTTCAAGATTCACGCCACGCCCGACGACCCCGGCGTCCTGCACGTAGCGCTGCCGCTGGTTTGAGCCGAACCTCGTGCGCGACCGACGGAGCATGTTAACCGGCGTCCTGCTTGCCGGTGGCCGCGCCGAGCGGATGGGCGGCCGGGATAAGGGTCTGCTGCCGCTGGCCGGCGAACCGCTGATCGCTCACGGGATCCGCCGGCTGCAGCCGCAAGTCGCGGAGCTGTTGATCAGCGCCAACCGCCATCTGCAAGCTTATCAGCAGTTCGGCTGCCGGGTGGTCGGCGACGCTGGGGAGGAACGATTTCGGGGTCCGCTGGCGGGGATGTTGGCGGCGTTGCGCGTGGCGGCGACGCCCTATGTGCTGACCGCGCCCTGCGATTCGCCGCTGTTGCCGCCGGACTACGCGGCGCGGATGCTGGCGGCATTGGAGCGGGTGCGGGCGGTCGCCAGCGTGGCTTACGGCGAAGGGTGCTGGCAACCGGTGTTTGCCCTGATGTCGGTCGGCTTGCGCGATGACTTGGCCGCCTGGCTGGCGGCCGGGGAGAGGGGTGTGGGCCGCTGGCTGCAACGGCACCGGCCAGCCCGGGTGGAATTTCCCGACCGACTGGAGTTGTGGCGCAATATCAATACCCCAGAGGAACTGGCTCGATTGGAGGCGGAGTGGACGAGCGTGGCAGGTGCGACATGACGCAACATAAACCAGGCGATGACCATGGCTGACGCCGAGGCCCGCGCGATGGCCCGTCGCCACACCGCGCAGTTGCTGAAGATGCTGCGCGGTTACGGGCCAAGATCCGAAATATCCGAACCGGAGCGAGTTCCCGATCCGCCGGTTACTGCGCCGAAGCCGGACACCGTCGCCGAAGCAACGCCCGGGTATGACCGAGGGGTGGACGCGATCCCAAGCCGGTTGTCGCTGTTGCCCGTTTCGCAACCCACTGCGCTGCCCTTGCCGCCGCGCCCGTGCGTCGAGCCGGATTCCATTCCAACCCTACCGCCCTTGCCGCCGCGCCCGTGCATCGAGCCGGGTTCCATGCCAACGGTGGGCGAGGTTCTGCGCCGCCCGCAAGGGATGCTAGGGCAGTTGATGGCGCAGGCCGGCCGGCTGAACCAGCTCAGTCAGATTTTTCGCGCCTATCTGCCGCCGCATCTGCACGATCACGCCGTACTGGTCCGACTCGATCCGGAAGGCTGGGAGGTGCAGACCGACTCGGCCGCCTGGGCCACCCGGTTGCGTTATGCCCTGCCCACCATCCGTCAGGCGCTGGGCCAACAGCTTGACATGGTATTGCCCAAGCCCCGGATTCGGGTGGCGCCGGTGGCGAT
The DNA here is from genome assembly GCA_963719395.1 of uncultured Gammaproteobacteria bacterium. Taxonomy (GTDB): domain Bacteria; phylum Pseudomonadota; class Gammaproteobacteria; order Competibacterales; family Competibacteraceae; genus Contendibacter. The sequence continues at coordinate 8,083 of CAVRCC010000070.1, forward strand.
GCCTTCCAAACCCCGGCGACCGCGATTGACGTTGACCCGGCACAACGCCGAGTTGCTGGAAGCCGCCGCCCGCACGCTGACGGACTCCCGGCTGGGGGCGGCCCTGCGCCGGTTGGCGGCGCATGGCCGGCCGAGATCGGGACCTGAAGCCTGAAGGATCCGATTCGGAACCGCTGACCCACCTTGACCTGCAGTGCGCCCATGACCTTCCACAGCTACCAGAGCAACCGCCTCGAAAATTTGGCCGACCGGCTGGCCGAACTGGTGCGCCAGCCCTTGCGGTCGCCGCTGGCGCGCGAGGTGGTGGTGACATCGAGCAGCGGCCTGGCGCGCTGGCTGGGGTTGCGGCTGGCCGAGCGGCTGGGGGTGTGCGCCAATTTTGGCTTCCAGTTGCCGGCGACCTTCCTGTGGACGATGGCCCGGGCGGTGCTGCGCCATCTGCCGCCGACCTCCAGCTTCGACCGGTCGGTGTTGCACTGGCGGCTGATGGCGCTGTTGCGGGAGCTGGAGGATGCGCCGTGCTTCGCGCCGGTGCGGGCCTATCTCGGCGACGGCCACGACGAATTCCGCCGTTACGAACTGGCCGGCCGCATCGCCGACTGTTTCGACCAGTATCTGGTCTACCGGCCCGACTGGATCACCCGGTGGGAAGCGGGCGAGGAGGATCACTGGCAGGCGGAATTGTGGCGGCGGCTGGCGCACGGCAGCGAGGCGCATCGGGTGCGGGTGCAGGCGCGGTTCCACGCGCGCCTGGCCAGCGGCGACTTCGACCGTCGCCAGTTGCCGGAACGAGTCAGCATCATCGGTGTGTCCGTGCTGCCGCCGCTGGATGTGGAATTGCTGGCGGCGCTGGCGCGGTACATCGATATTCACCTGTTCCTGCTGAATCCCTGCCAGGAATACTGGGGTGACATTCAGGCCGAGCGCGATCTGGCCCGGTTGGGGGAGGAGATCGATCCCGACGAGGCTTATTTGACGGTCGGTCATCCGCTGCTGGCGTCGCTGGGCAAGCAAGGGCGGGATTTCATTGACTTGCTGAACGCCTGGCCGCGGGTCGAGTGGGACGGTTTTGTCGAGCCAGAGGGCGACGATTTGTTGCACCGCCTGCAAGCCGACATCCTGCATTTGCGGGAACGGGGCAGCGACGAGCATCCACCGTTGCCGCTGCGGCCCGACGATCGTTCGCTCCAGATCCACGCCTGCCACGGGCCGATGCGCGAGGTCGAGGTGTTGCACGATCAGTTGCTGGCGCTGTTCGCGGCGGACCCGGCGTTGCGGCCGGCCGATGTGGTCGTGATGGCGCCCGACATCGCCCGTTACGGGCCGCTGATCGAGGCGGTGTTCGCCAGCGCGCCGCGCGAGCGGCAGATTCCGTTCAGCATCGCCGATCGGGGCGCGCCCGCCGAGGAGCCGCTGGTCGAGGGCTTGTTCGCGCTGCTGGATTTGGGAGGCGGGCGGTTCGACGCCAACCAGGTGTTGACTCTGCTGGAATTGCCGGCGGTGCGGCGGCGGTTCGGGCTGGACGAGGCGGATGTGGAGCGGATTCGCCGCTGGACGCGGGACGCGGGCATCCGTTGGGGTCTCGACGCCGGGGCGAAAGCGCTCTGGGAGTTGCCAGCCACCGCCGGACATACCTGGCGGATGGGACTGGACCGGTTGCTGCTCGGTTACGCGCTGCCGGGGGGCGGGCGGGATTTGTACGCCGGCATCCTGCCCTATGACGAGGTGGAAGGCGGCGAGGCGCAGGCGCTGGGCCAGTGGTGGACGTTCGTCGAGACCCTGTTCGGGTTGGATGCCCAATTGCGGGAAGGCCGGTCGCTGGCGGCATGGGTGGAGAGTCTGCATGCGGTGCTGGACCAGTTTTTCGCGCCCCGGGAACGTGAAGAGAACGAAATTCAACGGTTGCGCGCTGCGTTGGAGACACTGCGCGCCAACGCCGAACAGGCGGGTTTCACCGAAGCGGTGGGGTTGGCGGTGGTCAAGTCGGTTCTGCGCGGCTTGTTGAATGCGGCTGAGAGTCCGGCAGGGCGGTTTCTGAGCGGCGGCGTGACCTGTTGCGCCCTGACGCCGATGCGCAGCATTCCGTTTCCAGTGGTGGTCTTGCTCGGGATGAACGATGACGCCTATCCGCGTCCGCACCGGCCGGTCGATTTCGACCGGATGGCGACCCGATTCCGGCGTGGCGACCGCGCCCGCCGCCAAGACGACCGCTACCTGTTCCTGGAGACCTTGCTGTCAGCCCGCCGCTGTCTGTACCTCAGCTATGTCGGCCAGAGCATCCGCGACAACATGCCGTTGCCGCCGTCGGTGCTGGTCGGCGAGTTGCTGGACGCGGTGGATCGGGGTTTCTATCGCCCGGACGGTGGCCGACCCCGCGCGCAACTGGTGACGCGCCATCCGCTGCACGCTTTCAGTCGTCGGTATTTCAGCGGCGACGACCGTTTGTTCAGCTACGCGCGGGAATTGACCGAGGCCAGCCGTCAGGCCGGGCGGGGCGAGCGCGATCCGGCGCCGTTGCTGACCACGGAACTGCCGGAGCCGGACCCAGCCCTGCGGCGGGTGACGCTGGAAAGTCTGGCGGGGTTCTTCCGCAACCCGACCCGGTGGTTGCTGCGGGAGCGACTCGGCGTCCGCCCCGACGAAGGCGAGGACGCACTGGAGACCCACGAGCCGTTTGTGCTGGACGGGTTGGCGAACCATCAATTACTCGGGCGGATGTTGGAACTGCAGCGGGATCGGCGGCCGGTGGCGGAAATTCAGGCAGTGGCCCGAGGCAGTGGGGCGCTGCCGCACGGTCAGGTCGGCGACTGCGTGTTCGTCCAGGCCCAGGAACGGGTGACGCGGTTCGCCGGACGCCTGGGACGGGTATTGCCACCCCGGGATCCGGAACCGCTGGATCTGGAACTGAAGCTGGATGGGTTCGAACTCAGCGGGCGGTTGACCGGGATGACGCCGGCGGGTCGGGTGGGCTATCGGCTGGCGTCGATCAAGGCCAATGATTATCTGAATCTGTGGTTGTATCACCTGGCGTTGAATGTGGCCGCGCCGGCGGGAGTGACGCTGCAAAGTTACTGGGTGGCGGAGGATAAGGAAGTGCTGCTGGAGCCGATCGCGGACCCAGAGGCGCACCTGCGGGCGTTACTGGAGTGGTATTGGCGGGGAACGCGGCGCTTGCTGCACTTTTTTCCCAAGAGCGCGCTGGCCTATGTCGAAACGCTCCGCAAGGACAAGAATCAGGATGTGGATAAAGCCTTGCGGGCGGCGCGGCGACAATGGGAAGGCGATGATTACCAGAAGCTTACCCCGGAACGGGAGAACGTCTATTACCAGTTGGCGTTCCGGGACACCGATCCGCTGGACGCGGAGTTCGTGGCGGTGGCCATGGCGATGTTCATGCCGATTTTCGAGGCCCAGAGTCTAAAGTTGAGCGACTGATGGACTCAACCGCCGCAGCCGCCGCAGATCGGCGGGCGTGTCCACGTCCCAGCCGGGCGGCAACTCGGCCCAGTTCATCGCCGGCCTGCCTGAAGTCGTCGGCGAGTCGCCGCCAGCACCGTTGGCGTACTCCAGGCAATGCCCCGGAACAGCGCCGGACAGGGCCGATTTAAGCCGATCAGCACGTAACCGCCATCCGCCGCCGGTCCCAGCACCGCCTCATGGTCGGCGGTCAGCAGGCCGAACGCGGTGCGCAGTTCCACTTCCCCCAGCGACGCGCAGTCGCCGCCGATCAACACCGCCGCGTAGCCGTCGGCCAGGGTCCGGTTCAGAGCATGATTCATCCGCTGGCCCAGATCGCCCGCGCATTGCCGCCGCAACCGTGCGCCATACTCTCGCCGGCAAGCGACGAAGAAGCCATGCCGCGCATCCGGCGCGCACCACAATTCAATGGGACACAGCCGGGCGGTATAGGCGATGCGCAGGGTTCGGTGCAGCAGCTTTTTATACAGTTCCGCCGCGCCGCGCGCACCCAATTGTCTAGCCAGACGGGTCTTGACCCGACCGGGTACGGGAGCCTTGGCGAAGATCAGCAGCCGGGCGTCAGGGAAGGCAAAGCTCATGCGCGGTAGTAAATCCGGGCCAACTGGTTGGGATCGGCGCCGAAGAAGTATGCCAGCCTCAGCCGCCACATCAGCAGAATCGTGCGCAGGATGCCGTTTTGTTCCCAACGCCGGCTGGACGTCGTCAGCCGTTGACGGAGGCAGACCGGCCGGCCCTGCCGCTTTAGCAAGCGGCTGAGGGCGATGTCCTCCATCAGCGCGATGAGGGGATAGCCACCGACACGCTCGAACAGGTTGCGGCGAACGAAAATACCCTGATCGCCGGTGGCGATGCCGGTGAGCCGGGAACGAAGATTCATCAGGGCTTCCACTACCCGTAGCAATGGATGGCGGCCGGACAGGCGCACGTCGAACCGGCCCCAACACCGATCCGGCCGGGCCAGAGCTGCTTGAATGCGCGCGACCGCATCCACCGGCGGCAGGCTGTCGGCATGCAGGAACCAGAGAATATCGCCGTTAGCCTGCCGCGCGCCAGCGTTCATCTGCGCCGCCCGTCCTTTGGGGCTGAGGATGACCCGATCCGCCAGCGATTCGGCCAGCGCCACGGTCCGGTCGCCGCTGCCACCGTCCACCACGATCAATTCGCAATCCCGTCCGCGCAGCGGTTGCAGGAGGGTTAAACAGTCAGCGATCCGCGCTTCCTCGTTCAGGACGGGCAGGATGATAGCGATGCGGGACATGATTTTCCGGCGCGAGGGTCTAGCCAATGACAGCCGAAGATTGTAGTATTCATCCCCTCATTTCGTCATGGGGCAGTAGCTCAGCTGGGAGAGCGCCGCGTTCGCAATGCGGAGGTCGAGGGTTCGATCCCCTTCTGCTCCACCAATTTCAACAGCGGCTTATAGCCGCTGTTTGGTTTTCAGGGATCCGGGAACGTGACCGGACCGTGATGCGCCTTTTGAAACCGGCACGATCGCCCGAATGTTCTCCGGGGCCAAGCGCGCTTGGCGTCCGGTCGTCGCCACGCAGTAATTTGTGACGCCAGGCGGCAGCGATTCAGAGCGTCCGGCCTATGTTGGGCGAAGGGGAGCGGAGGCGCCATCACCGGGCGCACCTCTCCCGTTCTCCTCCACGCCTCCCCGGTGACGGGGTGGGCGTTGAAGAAGCCGGCACCACTTTCGATGATCCAGTTGGGTAGGATTCACCTCCCGAGCGGGTTGACGGGTGGCGCCTGGATTGCGGAGCAGGCGATCTCCCGATGTCTTAGAGCAACCGGATTTGGAGCCGCCGGGGACGCAGGGCGTCGAGCAGGCTCGGGCTGAGGTCGCCCTCCAGGAGGAAGGCCAGCAGACACCGCCAGAGGTGGCGGCAGGTCATCTTGCCGTGTAAGTGGGTCTGAAAGCTCGTGCTGAGAATCGTTAACTGATTGATCAGGTGACCGATTTGCAGGCATTGATAGTAATTTTTCGCCGCTTGCCAACTGACCCGGGCATACCGATGCTCCAGGCCGTAGCCGAGGTGCTTTTGGGTATTGAAGCCTTCGTTTTCGATTTTCCAACGTAACCGGCCGGTGCGGCTCAACGTCGCCACGGTGCGGGCGGTCACCGTCAGGTTGGTCAGATGGACAAAGCGGTGCTGGGTGGGGTTCGCGCCCTGGGCGGGCGTGACGGTTTCCACGCTCTCCAGCCACGCCAGGGTGTGGCCGCCATAGGCGAGGTGGTTGACCCAGCGCAACCGCTGGTCGATCACCGTGGAACCGTGGTAACGCCGCTCGTGGCGGCATTGCGCTGGAGTCAGGGGCAGCAACCCCTGCACGTCCTCCCAGACGGTGGGCAGGTTGCCGTCTTTGAAGGTGATGATGAACGCCCAACCGGAATCGCGGCAGATCTCGAAGAAGCCCTGATAGGGATACAGGCCATCGGCGGTCAGACAGAGCGGTAGCCGGGGATACTGCTGTTTGAGCTGGGCCGCCAAGCGGGCGAACGCCTTGCGTTCGCAATCCTGTTTATCATACTCACCGGTCGGATTGGCGATCCATTCGGTCGCCAACGAGATCGCCAACCCGGAGGGGGTGATCAGCTTGGCTTCCAACACCGGATGAAAATAAGTCGTTTTCCCGGTCGATGAGGTCCGATGCAGGCACTGCTCGCAGTGCCGCTCGCTAAAGCTCGCCACCCCCGTCGCGTCGACGGCCACCACAAACCAGCATCCGAACAGGCGATACTTGTGCAGGACCTTCTTCTCCAACAGCGTCTTCACCAAGGTGTGTTTGAGCTGTTCCAACTCGGCTTCGGGCAGCCGGCACAACACCTGGTGGACCGTGTCCAGATGCGGCAGCCGCAACTTGAACAAGCGCTCGTAATGGGTCCTGAATTTCGCCTCGGCCCGCTGGTTATTGAAGGCGTTGCGCGAACCTTGTTGAAACACAAAGAGCAGGATCCCCGCCAGCAGAATTTCCGCCAGCGTATAGTCGGATTTCTGCCGACAGTCTTCCAACTGGCGCAGCTGGTCGAACAGATTGGGAAAAAAATGATGGATCGTCTTGCACAGTTCGCACAGGACCGCCTGCCCGCGGCTGGGGCACGCCGCGGCGGCGCGCCGCCGGGCGCGGCACCGGGCTTGACGTTTGGCCGTGTGGCGCGCCTTCCGGTGCTGGCGGCGGTGAAGGAGGGCGGCGGTAGCGTGGCTCATCAGGTTCTCCGGAATAGTCGAGGGAAAATCTTTTGGAGGATAATCCCTCAGCGCCGCCGTGTGACCTCCCAGCGCCCCAGACAGCCGGAAAAATATTTTTTCGGTATGGGTTTAACCAACCGAATTTAATCACTTTTTATCAACGCTCTGAATCGCTGCCAGCCGGCTCACCATCGACCTTTTGCGCGGCGGAGACCGACCGAGGGCGACGTCAGTGATGCAAAATCTGGCTTAAAAACAGCTTGGTCCGATCCGACCGAGGGTGAGTGAAGAATTCCTCCGGCGAGTTCTGCTCGATGATTTCGCCGCCGTCCATGAAAATTACCCGATGGGCCACGGTCTTGGCGAAGCCCATTTCGTGGGTGACGCAGATCATGGTCATGCCATCCTCGGCCAGCGCGACCATGGTGTCCAGCACTTCCTTGATCATCTCCGGGTCCAGCGCCGAGGTCGGCTCGTCGAACAGCATGATCTTGGGGTTCATGCACAGGCTGCGAGCGATGGCGACCCGCTGCTGCTGGCCGCCGGAGAGTTGCCCCGGGTATTTTTTCGCCTGTTCGGGAATCTTGACCCGTTCCAGATAGCGCATCGCGGTCTCCTCCGCCTGCTTGCGCGGCAGCTTGCGCACCCAGATCGGCGCCAGCGCGCAGTTCTCCAGCACCGTCAGATGCGGGAACAGGTTGAAGTGCTGGAACACCATGCCGACCTCGCGGCGGATCTGCTCGATCAGCTTCACATCGTTGCTCAGTTCCTGCCCGTCCACCGCGATCCGGCCGCGCTGGTATTCCTCCAGCCGGTTGATGCAGCGAATGGTGGTGGATTTGCCGGAACCGGACGGGCCGCAAATGACAATGCGCTCGCTCTTCTGAACGGTCAGGTTGATATCCTTGAGCACGTGGAAGGCGCCATACCATTTATGGACGCCTTGCATCTCGATCATGACCTGATCGGACAGCGGCGCGCGGGCGGGAGAAGACGACAATTCGGGCATCGGACGGATTCCTAACGCTTGTGGCCGGTGTGCAGGCGTTTTTCGAGGCTCTGGCTGTAACGCGACATGCCGAAACAGAACAGCCAGTAAACCGTGGCGGCGAACACGTAACCCTCGGTGGAAAAGCCCAGCCATTGCGGGTTGGTGGTGGCGTTGTGGACGATGTTCATCAGGTCGAACAACCCGATGATCAGCACCAGCGAGGTGTCCTTGAACAGGGCGATGAAGGTGTTGACGATGCCGGGGATGACCAGTTTCAGCGCTTGCGGCAGCACGATCAACGCCATGGTCTTCCAGTAGCCCAGCCCCAGCGCGGCGGCGGCCTCGAACTGGCCCTTGGGAATCGCCTGCAAGCCGCCGCGCACCACTTCGGCCATGTAGGCGGCTTGAAACAGAGCGACGCCGATCAGCGCGCGCAGCAGTTTGTCGAAGCTCATCCCGGCGGGTAGGAACAACGGCAGCATCACCGAGGACATGAACAATACGGTGATCAAGGGTATACCGCGCCAGAATTCGATGAAGGTCACGCACAGCGTCCGAATCGTCGGCATCTGCGAGCGCCGGCCCAGGGCGAGCAATATCCCCAGCGGCAGGGCGGCGGTCATGCCGACCCCGGCGATCACCAAGGTCAACAGCAGCCCGCCCCAGTTACTGGTGTCCACCACCGGCAGCCCGAACGTTCCGCCTTTGAGCAACACGAAAGCGATCACCGGATAGATTGCCAGCAAACCGAGTCCCAGCCGGACCTTGAACTTGCCGGGCACGGCACGGACGAACAGCGGCGCGGCGCCGATAACCAGCAACAGGAGAGTGGCGTTTACCCGCCAGCGCTGCGCTTCCGGGTAGAAGCCGTACATGAATTGCTCGAAGTTGGCCCGGATGAACACCCAGCAGGCGCCGCTGTGCGCCGCGCAGGCTTCACGGTTGTCGCCACTCCAGGTGGCGTTCAGGAACGCCCAACGCAGCAGGGGTGGAATGCTGATATAGAGCAGGTAAGCCGCCAGGATCGTCAAGGCGACGTTGAGCGGCGACGAGAACAGATTGCCGCGCAGCCAGCCGACAGCGCCGACCATACTCACCGGGGGGGGTAGATCGGGTTGAGGAACATGGGAGACGGGCGTTTCGGTCATGTCTTATCGCTCCACCAGGGCCACCCGCCGGTTGTACGCATTCATCAGCAGCGAGATCAGCAGGCTGATCGTCAGGTAAACCGCCATGGTGATGGCGATGCATTCGATGGCCTGGCCGGTCTGATTGAGTACGGTGCCAGCGAAGGCGGAAACCAGATCGGGATAACCGATGGCGGCGGCCAGCGAAGAGTTCTTGGTCAGGTTTAGATACTGGTTGGTCAGCGGCGGAATAATCACCCGCAGCGCCTGCGGCAGAATGATGAGCCGCAGCGTCAGTCCGGTATTGAGACCCAGCGAGAACGACGCCTCGGTCTGGCCGTGGCTGACCGCCTGGATGCCGGCGCGGACGATTTCGGCGATGAAGGCGGCGGTGTAGATGGACAGCGCCAGCAACAGCGATGCCATTTCCGGGATCACCACCCAGCCGCCCCGGAAGTTGAAGCCCTGCAATTCCGGGATTTGCCAGACCAGCGGCGAACCCGCCAGCCAGAATGCCAGCAACGGCAGGCCGAATAAAAGCGCGAGCGAAGCCGAAAGCGATGGGGAACTGCTGGCCGGTCGCCTCCTGACGCCGCCGCGACCAGCGCACCAGGAGAAACACTAGGACGATAGCCAAGCCAAACGCCGCCAACACCCCGCCGAACCCCGGCTGAAATTGTGGCGCGGGCAGGTACAGTCCCCGGATGTTCAGGAAGACCGTCTCGCCGAGGCTCAAGCTCTGGCGCGGCGCCGGCATCGCCCGCAACACGGCGAAGTACCAGAAGAAGATTTGCAGCAGCAACGGGACGTTGCGGAACGTCTCGATATAGACCAGGGCCAGCCGGGAAATCAGCCAGTTTTTGGACAGGCGGGCGATGCCGATGATGAAACCCAGCAGCGTGGCGAAGACGATACCCAGCACCGAGACCAGCAGGGTGTTGAGCAGGGCTACCCAGAATACCTGGCCGTAGCTGGAGGTCGGGGAATAGGGAATCAGGCTCTGGATAATGTCGAAACCGGAGGGGGAGGACAGAAAACCGAAGCCGGAGGCGATGCCGAGTTGGCGCAGGTTGGTTTGGGTGTTTTGGAAGATGTACAGCCCGAAGGCGACGGTGGCGACGAGAGCGAGGATCTGAAACACAATCGCCCGGATCTGCGGGTTGTTCCAGAACGGCGGTTTGACCGGAGTAAGAATCGGCTCGGTCATGGGATTCCTGGAAATTCAGTGAGAGCCTGCGTGAGAACTCCCCTCTCCTCTTGAGGGAGAGGGGCTGAGGGTGAGGGTGCTTGCGGCCCTCAGCGCACCGGCGGCGCGTACTGCAAGCCGCCCTGATTCCACAGCGCGTTCAAGCCACGCTCGATCTTGAGCGGACTGTCCTTGCCGACGTTGCGCTCGAAAATTTCGCCGTAGTTGCCGACCTGCTTGATCACCACCGCCATCCAGTCGTTGGCCAGGCCGAAGTCCTTGCCCTTGTCGCCCTCGACGCCCAGGAGCCGCTTCACGTCGGGGTTGGTGGATTTTTTCATCTCCTCGACATTTTTAGAGTTGACGCCCAGTTCCTCGGCGTCGACCATGACGAAGAGGGTCCACTTGACGATGTCGAGCCATTCATCGTCGCCATGACGGACCACCGGCCCCAGCGGTTCCTTGGAGATCACTTCCGGCAGCACCACGTACTCATCCGGCTTGGCCAGCTTGATGCGCTGGGCGTAGAGCTGCGACTGGTCGGAGGTCAGCACGTCGCAGCGGCCCGCTTCCAGCGACTTGGCGCTTTCGTCGGATTTGTCGTAGCTGATCGGGGTGAACTTCATCTTGTTGGTGCGGAAATAGTCGCTTAGGTTCAGTTCGGTGGTGGTGCCGGCCTGCACGCACACGGTGGCGCCGTCCAACGCTTTGGCGTTCTTGATCCCCAGCTTTTTGTTGACCAGGAACCCCTGGCCGTCGTAATAGGTCACGCCGGCGAAGTTCATGCCCTGTGCCGAGTCGCGGCTGGAGGTCCAGGTGGTGTTGCGCGACAGCACGTCGATCTCGCCGGATTGCAGGGCGGTGAGGCGCTCCTTGGCGGTCAGTGGGGTGAACTTGACCTTGGTGGCGTCGCCGAACACGGCGGCGGCGACGGCGCGACACACATCCACGTCGATGCCGTTATAGTTGCCCTTCTCATCGGCGTAAGAGAAGCCCGGCAGGCCGTCGCTGACGCCGCACTTGATGAAGCCGCGTTCCTTGATGGCGTTTAGGGTCGCGCCGGCCTGGACCGTGCCGGCGGCGGCCAGCAGTAGAGTGAGGGTGACGGTGGCGGTCAGCGTTTTAAGACGGTTCATGCGGTGCCTCCTCGGTGGATGGGATTGAAGCTATTAAGTTTTAACCGGACTTTGATAAAAAGGTAGTGGGAAACGGCAAATCCTGAAAACATAGTCGCCGATCCCGAGGTTTCAAAGAGGATGAAAACCCATTGTGCACAGGGTGAGTGGTTTCCAGGTTGCCAAGTTTGCAACCATGAAATTGGAGCGTAAGGCATGACCGCGCGCGTGTTGCTGACCCGTGGCCTGTCCAACGTCCGCGACGCCATCGCACTGATTCACCAAGCGATGGCGCCGGGCGAGTTTCATCTGGGCGCCACCTACGCCACCGAACATACCCCGCTGCGCCTGGTAGCCGATTCCTTTGCCGTCGAACCGGCGGGCGAGGAGCCGGAGGCCTATGTGGAGTGGTTGCTGGCGCGATGCCGGGCGGGGGAGTTCGCCGTGGTTTGGCCGCAAAGCCGCTGGTCGCTGTTGTTGAGAGAGCAAGCCCGGTTCACGGCGACCGGCGTGCGGCTGATCCTGCCGTGTCCCGATGCCGACACGCTGGACGCGATTCAGGACAAGGCTCGCGCCAATGCCCGACTCGCCGCCGTCGGCGTACCGTTGCCTCAAACCCGGTCCATCGCGACCGCTGCGGAGTTCACCGACGCGTTGGCAATCCTGGGCAACGGGACGCGGCCAGTCTGCGTCAAGCCGGTTCGTTCCATCTACGGTCTTGGCTTTCGGCTGATCGACGATGGCAAGCGTCCGCTCGACCGGTTTTTGGCCAACGACAGTTTCACCATCGGCAGCGCCGAATTCGCCGGTTTGCTCGATATGGCGGAAGGGCAGCGACCCTTTCTGGCGATGGAGTATTTGACCGGCGACGAGCGTTCCATCGACTGTCTGGCCCATGAAGGGCGATTGGTGCGCGCGGTGGTTCGCCGCAAGCCTGCGGAAGCCCACGGACGTTGGCAATGGATCGAGGAAGACCCGGAAGGGCGAGAGATCGCCCGGCGGGCCATCGCCGCGTTTGGCTTGAACGGGCTGGTCAACGTGCAGACCCGCGAGCGCCTGCATCCCGACGGTCGGCGCGAGCAGTGCTTTCTGGAGGTGAATCCACGGATGTCGGGTGGGATCGATATGGCGTGTCAGGCGGGATTGAATCTGCCGTACTGGTTGTTGCGCTCGTTCGTGGGCGCGGCCGAAGCAGCGGCGATCCCTTGGCCGGTCAGCGGGGTTCGGGTGACCAAGATCGAACGGGCGGTGACGCTGTGATGTCCTCGATCCAGCCATCCACCCGTATTCTGTTGCTCGGCAAGCGCGGCAGCCTGGTGCTGTGGCTGGAAAATCTGCAGCGGGCCTGCGTCCGTCTGAGCCACGTCACGCAGGTTTTTGCGATCAACGGGGATACTCTGGGATCGCGTCTGCGCGTCAAGTGGCGGGGACGCGACGCGGCGACCGCCGGCTGGATGTTGGCCCGGTTCGAGCGGACGCTGGGGCAATTTCGCCCCGATTTGGTAATCGTGGCCGGGGTATTCGGCGTGCCGCTGGACTATTACCGCATTTTGGATGGCTTGCCCCAGCGACCGTTGATCGCCGGGTTGGTGGGCGACCGGTTTCCGACCGATAGCCGGGAGCGGGTCGACCACTGCGACCGACTCTATTTCACCGACACCCGCTTTTTCCAGGATGCCGAGGCCGCTGGGTTTACCACGCCCGGCCGTTATTTGCCGCTGGCGGTGGACCCGGAACTGTTCCACCCGGGCCATGGACCGCGCATTCCGGAGGTGCTGTTCGTAGCCAGCCGCACCGAATTCCGCGAAGCCGTGGCGCGCGGTCTGGAGATGCCCGCCCGGATCATCGGCACCGACTGGAGCGCCCTGGCGCGCGACGGCTTTCATCACGTGACCAACCGCAAGATCGGTCGCGGCGGGCTGATTCGGCTGTACCAGCGTTATCAGGCGGTGCTCAACATCCGAAACGAGGCGAATGTGGAACACGGTTTGAACCAGCGCAGCTTCGAGCCACTGGCCTGCGGCGCGCTGGTGTTGAACGACGATCTACCCGATCTGCCGCGGTGTTTCGAGCCGGGCCGGGAAATTCTGGTGTATCGGGATGCCGATGAATTGAACGCGCTGGTGGCCCGGTTGCGGCGGGAACCCGCCTTTGGAACCCGCATCGCCGAGGCGGGCCGTCAGCGAGTGTTGGCCGAACACACTTACGGTCATCGAGTCCAGGCTATCCTGAGCGATCTGAGCCTCTGACGGAGCGGATCATGCGAACCCTGACGATACCGATTCAAGCCGGACGGTTGACCGTCGAAACGCGGCGCGAGGACTTGCCGCTGGAAAGTTGCTTGAGTTACGCCACCCGCCAGAATCCCAAGCGGCTCTACCTGTTCGTCAGCAAGGTGCTGGGCAAACACTGGCCAGTTCGGCCTAGCGTAATGCGCCATATTCATGTTCGACTGGCCGCCAAAATCGCCGATTTGCCAGGACCCCTGCTGGTAATCGGCATGGCGGAAACCGCGACCGCGCTGGGGCGCGGGGTGGCCGAGGAAGCGGCGCTGCGAACCGGACGGGACGACATCCTGTACCTTCAGACTACCCGTTATCGGCTGGCGCGCCCGCTGGCGTTCGGTTTCGACGAATGCCACAGCCATGCCCCGGATCATGCCGTTTACCTGCCCGATCCAGCGTTGCAGCCGCTGTTCCGGGCGGCGCGGACTCTGGTGCTGGTGGACGATGAAATTTCCACCGGGCGCACCTTGGCGGAATTGGCCGGTGCGTATTTGCGCCTCAATCCAGGGGTCGAGCAGGTGGCGCTGGCTTGCATCACCAATTGGTTGAGCGATGCGCGCCGGCGGGAGCTGGCGACGCTGCTGGAACGGCCGATGTTGTTTCCGGCGCTGGTTGAGGGCAGTTTCAGCTTCGAGCCGGACCCCGCTTTTCCTCCCCCGGTGTTACCCTCGGTCGTGGCAAGTCCGGACCGTAGTCACGACGGCATCGTGGCCGATCCGGCGCGCATCGGGCTGATCGCCGGCCGCTGGAGCAATCCCCTCTCCACGGAGGAGAGGATTAGGATGAGGGCATCGGGCCGGCCGCTGGCCGTCATCGGCACCGGCGAATACGCCTATACCCCGTTTCGCATCGCCCTGGCGCTGGAAGAGGAGGGCTGTGACGTGCGCTTCCAGTCCACCACCCGCTCGCCGATCCTGGTCGGCGACGCCATCGCCAGCCGCCGGGAATTTTCCGACAACTATGGCGACGACATTCCGAATTACCTCTATAACCTCGATCCGGACCGACTGCCGGTCATCGTCTACGAGCATCCCGCCATGCTGCCCGCGCATTCGTTGCCCGGCCTGATCGGCGGCCTGGCGCTGGCAGTGGAGGCGCCATGCCACGCATCGTGATCTTTCTCGATCTCGACGACACCATCTTGCAAACCGCGCCGAAGTGCCCGCCGGGCGAGCCGGTGACGCCGGTGGCGGTGGATCGCGCCGGCCGGGCGTTGTCGTTCATGACCCGCGCTCAGCAACGGCTGCTGACGTTCTGGCTGGAGCAGGGCACGGTGATTCCGGTGACCGGCCGCACCGACGATGCGCTGGCGCGGGTGGCGATTGAATTCGCGTCCTGGCGCATCACCCATCACGGCGCGGTGATCCGCCAACCCGGTGGAGCGCTGCCGGCGTGGTGGTACACCCAGATGCGGCCACTGCTGGCGGCGGCGCAACCGCTGCTGTGGGACATTGCCGCCCGGTTGGGCGTCCACGCGGCGGCGGGCGGTTACCGGGTGAGCAGCCATTCGGCTGACGAGTGGCTGACTTACGTCTCCGTCAAGTCCAACGATGACGGCGCGGCGCTGACCCGCGTGCGGGTGCAATTGGAGGAGGCTGGCGTGCCGCCGGAACTGGCCTTGCACTGCAATGGCAACAATCTGGCGGTGACCGTCCGGGGCGCGCAAAAACACGATGCGGTGCGCCGGGTGGCGGCGGAGTTGGAACGGGAGGGACCGATTGTCACCCTCGGCGGTGGCGACAGCCTCACCGACATCCCCTTCCTGCGGGCCTGCGATTTCGCCCTGGTGCCGAAAGACAGTCAGATTCAGCGCGAAACCTGGGACCACTACGCCTGAGCAGCAGTGCTAACCCGCCAAAGGATCGAGAGCGGTTCGGGGCCGCGCCGCTTCGACCCAGCCCGAGTTGCTAGTGGATCTGCGACTGGCCGAAGGTTCTTCCTCCCTGGCGACCGACCGACCGAGCGGTCCAGCGGCTGGAAGCGCTGCTGGCCAAGGAGCCGGGCGTCGAGAACTACGTCGCCTATCTCGGTTCGGGCAATCCCCGCTTCTACCTACCGCTCGATCAGCAGTTGACCCAGACCCATTTTGCTCAGTTCGTGGTGTTGACCCGGGGGGCGGCCGAGCGCGAGGCTGTACGGGCGAAGCTGAATCCCGACGGTGACGGTGCGGGCGAACCTGTACGGCACGGTGCAGCCGGCGGTGGTGGTCGGGCGCCTGGCCCCGCGAATCGAGACGATCCGGGCGACGCTGCCGTTGGGCTATCGGATCGAGGTGGGCGGTGCGGTCGAGGAAAGCGCCAAGGGCGGTCATTCGGTCGCGGCCGGCATCCCGCTGTTGATCGGGGTGGTGTTGACCGTGCTGATGCTGCAATTGCAGAGCTTCTCGCTGATGGCGATGGTGGTGCTGACCGCGCCGCTCGGCCTGATCGGGGTGACCGCGTTCCTGCTGGCGTTCAACAAGCCGTTCGGCTTTGTGGCGATGCTCGGCGCCATCGCGCTGTCGGGGATGATCATGCGCAACTCGGTGATCCTGGTCGATCAGATCCGCCAGGATCGGGAAGCGGGCCGCGGTTCCTGGGAGGCGATTGTCGAGGCGACGGTGCGCCGCTTCCGCCCGATTCTGCTGACGGCGGCAGCGGCGATTCTGGCGATGATCCCGCTGGCGCGCAGCGCCTTTTTCGGGCCGATGGCGGTGGCGATCATGGGCGGGCTGACGGTGGCTACCCTGCTGACCCTGCTGTTTCTGCCGGCGCTGTACGCGGCGTGGTATCGGGTCAAGCCGACCGCCGCGGGGTGATCCAAACCGGCGCCGCGTTGCAACGGTAACAGTCGGGCGGTTACTGTAAGGAGGTGTACAGCCTGGAGTGAGTTCACCCGATGACGCCGTTTTCCGGCAGTTACCGTCCCGAGGACACCGTGTTCCTGCTCAAACCGATCAGCATGGATACGGTGGATGTGGCGACCAAGGAGCGCTTGATCCAGTCCGGCCAGCGCCATTACAGCGAACTGCTGGCGCCGGAGCGGGCGCCGGACCCACGCTATCTGGCACTGTTCGAGGCGCTGACCACCCGCTATGCTCGGCGGTTGGCGGCGGAGATTCTGGCGTTGGCGCGTTGTCTGGCGGAAACCCGGCCCCGGCAGATTACGGTGGTGTCGCTGGCCCGGGCCGGGACGCCAGTCGGTGCGCTGCTGGCGCGGGCCTTGCGCGGACTGGGTCGTGCAGAGGTTCGCCACTATTCCATTTCGATCGTTCGGGATCGGGGCATCGACGAGAACGCCCTGAAATTCATCCTGCGACAGGAGGGGCGGGAGCCAGCGGGGTTGGCGTTCGTGGACGGTTGGACCGCCAAGGGCGTGATCGCCGAGGAACTGCGGCGGGCCTTGCGCCATTGGAATGCGCGCCAGCCGGAACGGTTGGATGAGACGCTGCATGTGGTCTCCGACATCGGTGGCGTCGCCGACGTGGCTGCGACGTATGATGACTATGCCATCCCCAGCGGCATCCTGAACGCGACCGTGTCCGGGCTGACCAGTCGCTCGATTCTCAACGCCGCCGTTGGCCCGGACGATTTCCACGGCTGCGTGTTTTACGCGGAGTTCGCCCCGCACGACCGTTCCCACTGGTTTCTCGACCGAGTGGACGAGCATTTCGCCAGCGCCGCGCCGGAACCCGTCCGCCACGATCCGGACGAACGGCGGGAGCGGCGTCGGCTCATGGTGGAGTTTCTGGGGCGAATCCATGGCCGTTACCGAATCTCCGACCGTAACTTTGTCAAGCCGGGCGTGGCCGAGGCGACGCGGGTGCTGCTGCGCCGCCTGCCCGATTTATTACTGTTACGCGATCCCGACCACCCCGATGTCGAACATCTGCGCGTGCTGGCCGAACAAAAGCGGGTGCCGGTCGGCATCGATCCGACCATGCCCATTCACGCTACCGCCCTGATCAAGGATCTTTCATGAGCGTTATTCCCGTCGATTTTCGCGCCTTGCCGCATGAGGGTTTTCACTTCCACGCCGAACTGCACGAGCCCCAACCGGCGCTGTCGGCGGTGCGGCTGGGCGCGTCGCTGTACGTGCCGGCCAATCGGCCGGATTTGGCGGCCATCGCCAGCGGTCGGAAGCTGCCGGAATTGCGGTCGGTGATCTTTTGCACCGAGGATGCGGTTCACGAGCGGGATTTGGAGCAGGCGCTGGCCCATCTGGCGGCGCTGTTGCCGGCGTTGGAACCGGGACCGTTATTGCGTTTCATCCGACCGCGCAATCCGGCGGTGCTACGGCGCTTGTTGCGGATGGACGGCATCGAGCGGGTACAAGGCTTTGCCCTGCCCAAGTTCGGCCCGCATACCTTGGGAGACTGGTTGCGGGCTTGGGACGATAGTTACGGCCATTATGTGCTGCCGATTCTGGAAACCGCTGAAGTGTTTGATCGGCGCCGGATGGCGTTGCTGTGCAACCGGCTGGAGGACAGCGGGCTGAGCGATCAAGTGCTGTGCCTGCGCATTGGCGGCAACGATCTGCTGAATCTGCTCGGCATTCGCCGGGCGCGCGGCGCGACGATTTATGACACTCCATTACGCGGAGTCATCGCCGATCTGGTGTGCATCTTCCATCCGGCCGGGTATCGCTTGAGCGCGCCGGTGTTCGATCATCTGGATACGCCGGAGGTACTGGCGCGGGAGGTGGATGCCGATCTCCAGCATGGCTTGATCGGTAAAACCGCCATTCATCCGGCGCAAATCCCGGTGATTGAGACGCTGTACCAGGTTTCCCGCGACGACTACGACATGGCCTCGGCGGTGCTGGCCCCGGACGCGGCGGCGGTCTTCAAGCTGCACGACACGTTCTGCGAGCCTGCTACCCATCGGCGTTGGGCGGCGGGGGTGTTGGAGCGGGCGCGGGTGTTTGGGGTGGGGGGCTAACCGATCATTCGCTGGCCAAGGTGGGCTGCCGGCTGGCGCCGGTACGACCGGGAAAGAGCGCTTGGCGATGGCTCTGAGAGGCGTTTTTACACAGCATCTATTACCCCTTATCCTGTTCCCAAACGGTGAATTCCAGCGGGCGCAGGCCGAAGCGAATGGCATTATCGGCGTGTAGGGTTTTAAACTCGTTGAGAACCAGCGCTACGAAAGGTTCGCGGTCGACCTCGGCGATGGTAGCGGGCATGATACGCCGCACGTTCTCTTCATTCGCAAGGTCGTTGCCCCGCACGATGGCGCGCACGGCCTCAGCCAACGCCTGGCGATAACGCAGCCGAAAAGGGTCCGGCGGCGCGAGTTGCTGCCGTATCGCCAGGTACTGTTGGCAGGAACGCTCGTAGGCCCAGACGAACACATCGCGCAACAGTTCGATGCGGTTGAGTTCGTACACGCCGAGGATGGCGTCCACATAGGCCCGCTCCGGCACGTCGATGAACGATAGCGGACAGAGATTGCGCTGGATCAGCGAAATGTTCGCCGCCAGCCGCGAAACCCGCTTGTTCACATCCTCGAACGGTTGGAGATAGGGCAGATGCACCATGGCAAAAAACGCCTGCTCGAAGGGATCGATAATCTCCGCCGCCATGCCGAGGATAATTGCGAACAGTTCCTCCAGTCGCTGCGGCAGGGCGATGGGCAGGTAGACGCTGCCGCCGATTTCCACGGGCCGGCGACGCAATCGGCCACACGCTTGCGGGTCGGGCAGCAGGCCGTCGGAAAGCAGGGCATGGAGGGCGATGATCGTCTCCGGGTTGAATCCTATCCGGTCGGCGTCCTGCACCAGAAATTCGATGGCGGCCTTGTGATTCAGGATCATCTGGGTTTCCAGTGCGTCCTTGCCTTCGGCCGCTTGGCCGAATTCGATCAGCCGTTCGGTGTCGAGCCGGCTGTAGGTGTTGCCTTCCAGCCGCGATGAGGCCCAGGAGAGGTCGATCAACAGCCGATTCAGGATGTCGCGCGCAAAGGTCCCCGCAGGGGCGTGGTCCATTGGCGACCGGCCCATGGTGTGGAGCTGAGCGCGCAACGGTTCGGGGAGATAGGCGGTTTGGTTGGGGCGGTACTGTTCGAGAAACTCAAGGTTGTAGCTCACCGGACGGCGCTGCTGGCGCGGTTGGCGGACGTATGCTTTGATCCCGGCGCTTTCGGGGGAAAGGGGGACGTAGATTTCGCCAACGGCTTCGGCTGATTGCGACTGTGTGGTGCGCGATTCGCCGGTTATAGGAGCGAGGCGATATTTGACCGCACGACCTTTCCCGGTCTTGACGATCCGTCTCGCGGTTGCCAGATCGGCCAGCCGGCGTTGCAGGGTACGGCGGGTGAAGCGATCACCCAAGGCCTGCATCAAGGTGGGTAGACCGATCCCCTCGGCATGGGCCGCGATCACCGCGATTATTGGGTCTGGTTCTTGGGGTTTGGCGGTTTTGGGCATTGCGAGATTCACAATTGGCGCGATAATCCATATTGCGCCACTTTATTTGGCGCGATTCAAGTTTTTTTGGCGCGAAAATCCCCAAGATATTTGTCCGATACTTCTTTCCCAAGTGATAACTTGGCTTAAAATCCTGACACCGGGAAGAGGTCAGGAACAACGTGATTTTCCTTCTCCCGGAGCTTGGCAATAAGGGAGCAACTCAGAAATGGTGGAACCATCGGGCAGCCTCGACTACGCGCATTGCTTGCGCCCCAACTTCACCCGCAACCTCTTCTACGCGCTGCTGGATCGACACCGCTCGGTCAACCTGATCGGCCCGCCGGGTTGCGGGAAACGGCGGTTGCTGGAAGATCTGCGCGACTGCAAGCCGCCGGACACTCTGGTGTTGCTGGTCGATCTGCGCGCCTACAAGCAAAGCTATGCGGGGTTTTTGGGCGACTTGTGGCGACAGTTCCCGCATCCGACCGGTAAGGCTCCCCAAGAGCTGGGCAAGCTGGTCACCAAGCTGGAGGACAGCGGCCAGCGGGTGTTGTTGCTGCTCGATAACTTCGACGCCCTGCTCGACAACCCCGATATCGATCCCAAGTTCGATGCGCGGTTTCACGACCACCTCAACAGCCTCAAGAATCATTCTCGCATGGCGCTGGCGTGCGTCACCGTCAAACCGCATGATCGATCCGTCGTCCTCGTCGGGGGCCAACCGCACGGCACCTCCTGGCTGGACCTTGAAAAATGCCCGCTGCCCGACTTGGGCCGTTCAGAATTGCGCGCCGAGATCGACCGACGGCAACCCGGCTTGGACGCCGACACGGCGGCGGCCATCGTGGAGACCGTCCACAGCCGGGAACGAGCCTATGACCTGCTGGATGCGATTCTGAACAAATGGGCCAATCAGGAAGATGCCGGCCTGCGCGTGCGGAAAAGGCTGAAGAAATGGGTCAAGCAGCTCGACGCGGCCCAGGGCGGCGTCCACACCGGCGGCCTGTACCGCGAGCTGAGAACCGTAAGGGCGTGGTGGGCGACGGCCGGCCTGCCCAGCCCGAAAAAACTGTTCGCCGCGCTCGGCGGCCTGTGGAGTAGTCTTGGCCGCCTGCTCGAACGACTCGGCAAGGGTGGGAGCAACAAACCGTGATGGCCCGGACACCCGACGCGCCGGCGCAATCCCCCCTCGCGCTCGAACCCTTGCCCGGCGGGCTGACTCTGCTGCGCTGGGCCATCTTCGATCCGCTCGGAAGCGTTACCCGGGGAAGCGACCCATTGGAGGTTTCCGCTATTCCTGGAAGCCTATTTATTCCTGAAAGCCTATTTTTGGGTGAGCGTGCTTGCGGTCCTGCTTTATGCGGCCGGCATTGCGATCACCGTTGCGTTCGAGCTGCCGCTGCGCTTCCCGGACGCCTATCAGTCCGCAGTCGTGGCGGCTTTTGAGAGCGCCTCCAGCGGGTGGGCGCAAGCGGCCGCTTTGGTTTCTTCGAGTGTAAAATTTCTCGCTGTGGGCCTCGCTGGGAGCCTCATTTTTGGCCTCGGTTTTGGCTCCATGTTCCTCCAGTGGGGCCTCGCTTGGAGCCTCGCTGGGGGCCTCGCTGGGGGCCTCGCTGGGGGCCTCGCTGGGGGCCTCGCTGGGAGCATCCCTGGGAGCCTCACTTGGGGCCTCCCTGGGGTTCTCCCTGGGGTCCTCGCTATGAGCCTCGCTTACGGCCTCTTTTTGGGCCTCGCTATAGGCCCCACTTTTTGCCCCGCTTGGGTCCTCTTTGGGGGCCTCACTTTTGGCCTCCCTGTTACCCTCGCTATAGGCCCCACTTTGGGCCTCGCTGGGGGCCTCGCTGGGGGCCTCGCTGGGGGCCTCGCTGGGGGCCTCGCTGGGGGCCTGGCTCTGATGGCAGGATATTATCCCGCTTTTTTCAGGTTGCCGTTCTATGTCTGGCATCTCTTGAGCAGCCTGTGGCGGCTGGATTTCATCCACAACCCCTACCGGCGCGACGCCGTCATTTGGCTGCCGCTGCCGGGCGTGGCCCGCAAGCTCGCCGCGCTTGCTCAGCAGCAGCCCGAGGTCGCCCGCGACTTTGTGGACTTCCTGCTCGCACGCCGGCCGTTCCAGCGGCGGTTGGCCATGCACCTGTCGCACGCCGCCACGGCTGGAACCTGGCGCCGGCATCCGCTGCAACCCGAATACCTGACCCCGCCGCCTATCGTCGCGGAAGAACCTCAGTTCGTGCCTTCCTACGGCTGGCAACGCCAACTTGAAGCGCTACGATCCGAGCTGACCGCCAGCCAGCTTCACAACCAGATCAGCCTCAAGCACGCGGCGTTCGCGCGTTTCCTGGCGGCGCTCGCCAAGTTCCGCCGGCAAACGCTGCGGGAACCGCCCCGCTGGCATCGCTACTACCTCGATGCGCTGGCCGTTTGGCAACAGGAAGCGGAGCGGGAGCGCGACTGGCTCGACCGCGAGGCGGAGCAGCTCGAACCGATCACGCCCAACGTATATCGCCCCGGCGAGAGCGCTCCGCCCCGAAACGGACCAGGCCCTTTTTCTGGGCCGGGACGATCTGCGCGAGCGCCTGGCGCGGGAAATCCTGACCGCGCCGAACCTGCCGCTGTTCCTGATCCAGGGACAACGGCGCGTGGGCAAGACCAGCCTGCTCAACTTTCTGCCCCCGTTGTTGGGCGCTGGTTTCAAGGTGGTCTACCAGGATTTGCAGGATGCCCGAGTCGCCTCGGTGCCGGCCTGGCTGGAGGATCTGCGCGGCCGCGTCGCCCGTGCGCTCGACTTATCCGAAGCCACGCAGCCGGTACCGCAAGATTGGCTACAAGCCTGGGCATGGTTCGAAGACGCCCTTGCTGCGCCGGTCGCCCAGCGGGACTTCAAGCTCATCCTGGCCTTGGACGAATACGAAATCCTGCACGGCTATCTGCGCCAGGACCCGGCCACCGGCGCGCGCCTGCTCGCCGCCATGCGCAGTTTCTCGCAGCGCCAAAACCAGGTGGTGTTGCTGTTCGTGGGATCGGCCCTGCTTTCTGAACTGGACGCCCCCAACTGGAGCGAGTATTTCGTGCAGACGCAGCGCTTTCGGGTGGATTACCTGCGCAAGGAAGACGCCGTTCGCCTGATCGTGGAACCGGTCAAACTGCGCTACCCGCCCGAGGTGCTGGAGCGCCTCTTCGACCTCACCCAGGGGCACCCCGCCCTGTTGCAACTGCTGTGCAAGAAGCTGGTGGACATCGCCAACCGGGACCAGAAAGCCGACATGACGATGGCCGACCTGGATCTGGCCATCGCGGAGTCCATCGAACGGGAAACCTTCCCCATGCTGGTGTTCTGGAAGCAGTTTTGCGCCACGCCGGCCAGCCGGCAGACCGTGGAGCAAATCCTGCGCGGCGAACCGCCCACCGACGCGGCCAGCCGGATGCGCCTGGAGGAACACGGCTTCATCGTCGAACGGGACGGCGTTTGGCGGCTGCGCGTGCCGTTGTTCGAGCGCTGGCTGCGCCAGTATAAGGATGCCTATCCGCTCGCCGGTTGAGCTGACCGTACCCAAGACTAACTGGTCAGGCCGACGCCGTGTTCGGCGGAAATGCTGCCGCTCGCCGCTGGGCGGCGAGTGTGCTGGAACGAGCATGGGTGTTCGGGGTGGCGGGGGGTGGAAGCAGGCGCAACCCGCGCGGATTGAGTTGAACGGACGCAAGGTCCAACTTGCTTCGGAGGAAAAGGTCGGGCAGCGTCGCGCCTGACTCAAGATCAACACGAGCATAGGTAAAAGCCCATGGAATATCAGAGCATTATCACCATAGAACCCGGCAAGCGCGGCGGCAAGCCCTGCATCCGGGGTCTGCGGATCACGGTCTATGACGTGCTGGGTTGGCTCGCCAGCGGCATGACGCCAGCGGAAATTATCGAAGATTTCCCGGAATTAACCCACGAGGATATTTTGGCCTGTCTGGCTTTTGCCGCAGATCGGGAACGTGCGGTAACCTGGGTCAAGGCCGCGTGAAACTCCTGTTCGACGAAAATCTGTCCCGGCGCATGGTGCCGCTGATTGCGTTGCACTATCCGGGTTCCTCGCAAGTTGCTTTACTGGGATTGGAACAGGCATCGGATTCCGAAATCTGGGCCTATGCCCGCGAGCATGATTTCATCATCGTCTCCAAGGATAGCGATTTCGTTGACTTGTCTGCCTTGTATGGGCAACCTCCCAAAGTGATTCTGTTGAAAACGGGCAATCAACCTTGGCGAACGACCGCGCAAATGCTGATTGACCACCGGGAACAACTGGAATCCGCCTTGATCACGGCCAATGCCGCAGGTGTTGATCTGTATTAGCCAGGCAGGATGGACTCGTTACACGGAGCGCCTCCGCCGCCGCGAACAATGAGATCGCAATCCGGCGAAGGAGATGAACAGCCGGATCCGCGAGCGGGTCCAGGCATAACCGCCGCCGCTCAATCAAAAACCTTCCCCGGATTCATGATTCCGTTTGGATCGAACGCCAAAACCCTGGTTGGCGGGGCTTTCCCGCTGCCGTCTAGGCGGGTAAAGTCCCCGCCCATGCCGACCGATGCCGACGAGACTCTCATGCTGTGCTACCGCGATGGCGAGGGTGATGCCGACGCCTTCGCCCGGCTATACGCCCGTCACAAGGGACCGCTGTACCGCTACTTGCTACGCCAGTGCGGCCAGCCGGCGGTGGCCGAGGAACTGTTCCAGGACGTGTGGCTGAAGCTGATCGCCGGTCGGGCCGGCTACACCGTGCAGGCCAAATTTACCACCTGGCTCTACCGACTGGCGCACAATCGGCTGATCGACCACTACCGCGCCAGCGCCCGCCGCTTGCCGGCCTCCTACGCCGACGACTGCCCGGAATGGGCCGAAATCCCGGCGCCGGCGGAAACCCAGCCGGAGCACCAGGAAGACCGCCGCCGCCAGGCCGAACGGTTGCTGGAACTGCTGGCGGAATTGCCGGAGGCCCAGCGCGAAGCGTTTCTGCTCAAGGAGGAAGCCGGGCTGTCGCTGGAAGCCATCGCCCAGGCCACCGGAACGGGCCGGGAAACCGTCAAGAGCCGCTTGCGTTATGCGCTGGCCCGCCTGCGGCGCGGCCTGGGAGGTACCTCATGAACGATCCTCGCCACGGCGAATTTGACGAATTTGATGAATTTCACGACGAGCGCTTGTCCGGGCTCTACCGCGCGACCCGCGATACCGAACCGCCGGCTTGGCTGGATCAGCGCATCCTGACGGCGGCGCGGACGGGGGTGGAACCGCGCCCGGCGCCGATCATTCCATTGCCCCAGCGGCGTGGAACCCGCTTCTGGGCGCTGCCGGTAGCCTTGGCGGCGACGGTGGTGTTCGCGGTGGGGTTACTGCGATTGCTGCCACCGGCCAGCGAGCCGGGCGGGATGCCGGCGGCGTTGGAGGAAACGGCCTTGCGATCCCTGGCCAAACCCGCTCCCGAACAGGATGCCGCGAGGGCCAAAAGCGTCGAATCCGCAGTCGCCGACCACGCGCCGCCGCCCGTCGCGCCAGCGGCTCCGGTTCAATCCGCCGCGCCCGCGACCGGAGCGATGGGCGTGGCGCCGCAATCGGTTCCCGCGTCGCTGTCCGCGCCGGCGGCGCGGCGCCAGGAGCCATTCCACCAGCCGGCGCCGGCCGAATGGCGGGAGGGGGTAAAAACGGACGTTCGAGATCGGGCGGACCGGCGCCCGCCGGCGGAGTGGCGGGCGGAAATTGCCGAGCTGCGCCGCCAGGGCCGGAATGCCGAAGCCGAGGCCCGCTGGGCCGAGTTCCGGCCGGTACTATCCCGATGAACCGCTGGATGGCCCGACGGAGCCGCCGCGATGAACGGAACCGTGCCCGCGCCGGAAGCGCTGGCGGCGCTGGAGACGCGACTTGGGGAGTTGCTGGCCGCTCATCCCACCGGGATCAGCGAACACGAACTGCTGAAAATCCTGCGCCGGGAGCAACCGCTGTTCGCCGGGTTCAGCGCCCGCGAACCGCTCAGCCTGTTCCGGGGTCACTACCTGTTGTTTCACGTCTTGTACCGGTTGCGGGACCGGCTGGCGCGCGAGCGGCGCGGCCGGTTGGCGATCGATCCGCTGCGCATCGCGTTGGAGCCGTTAGCGGCTGCCGAACCGGGGGAGACAGTCGCGGCGCTCGCGCCGGGCCGGCTCGATCTGGCGGGTTGGTATGCCGATTTGCAGTGCTTGACGACGGTGACCGCCGCCGAGGTTGGCGAGTGGTTGCGCCAGTTCCACATGGCCCGCCGAGCGAATGAGCGGAGGGGGGCGGCGCTGGCGGTACTGGGTCTGCGCGATCCGGTGGATGCCGCCGCCATCAAGGGACACTATCGACGGCTGGCGATGCGCCACCACCCCGACCGGGGCGGCGATGGCCAGCGGTTGCGCGAGATTCATGCGGCGCTGGCGGTGCTGGAAAGCGGTGGTTGAAACGCCGAGCCCTGCCGTTTCGCGGCTGACGAACAGAGGTAACGTTGGCGGTTCGCCAGCGGGCGCGTTCTTGAATGAAGCGACTTATTTGGCCAGGAATTTGCCCATGGCTTCGACGAGCGTCTCCTCGCTCACCGGTTTGGTGATATAGCCCTTGGCGCCCTGCCGCTCGCCCCAGATCCTGTCGGTTTCCTGATCCTTGGTAGTGACCAGGATCACTGGAATATGGCTGGTGGAGGGATTTTTAGTAATCTGCCGGGTGGCCTGAAAGCCATTGATCTTGGGCATGACCACGTCCATGAGAACGAGGTCCGGCAGTTCCGCCTTGGCCACTTCGACGCCCTCGATGCCGTCCTTGGCGGTTAGAATTTCGTGCCCATGCTTTTTGAGTATCTTGGAGAGACTCAGCGTCTGCGTGGGCGAGTCGTCGACAATCAATATGCGGGCCATGCTGCCACTCCTGAAATGATCTCGCGCAATATTCCGCGCGCTGGTTTGGGGCGGTTGCGGAAACGCTGCGGTCCGCGCCGCTATCTGGATAAATCTAGCCGACCATGCCGGCCTTTGCCAACACCATGATAAGGCAAATTCAGGTAGACGGGGGAAGGTTTTCTTGCCCTCGGCGATTCGCGGGCGCGTGGTAGGATAGACCGTTCAATAAGTTTGATTCACTGGAGTTTGTTTCATGAGCGATTCACAACTGGGGTTTTTTGCCCGCCTGACCTTGGCCCTGCGCGCGTTCGGGCGGATTCTGGGCGACGGCGCATTTGCTGGCGGCGTGCTGCGGTTGGAGCAAGGTGAGTGGGCCGCGCCGGCCGCGCCGGTGATTGCGGAGCCGCCCAAGGCGCCGCTGCGGGACACCCTGCCCGAATCCGCCCTGCAGTTGCTGGCGTTGTTGCAACAGGAGGGTCGGTTCGTGGACTTTCTTGAAGAAAACGTCACCGCCTATTCCGACGCGGATATTGGCGGGGCCGCCCGGGTGGTGCATGAAGGTTGCCGCAAGGTGGTCCGCGACTATCTCCAGATCGAGCCGGTGCGGACCGAGGCCGAGGGTGCGCGGTTGACGCTGGCGGCCGGTTTCGACGCCGCAGCGGTGCGGTTGACCGGCAACGTGGTCGGCCAGCCGCCGTTCAGCGGCACGCTGATGCACCGGGGCTGGCGGGTGGCCCAGATCAAACTGCCGAAGCTGGCCGAGGGTCACGATGTCCGGGTGTTGGCGCCGGCGGAGGTGGAGCTATGAGCGAGATTCGCTACGCCGTTGGCATCGATTTGGGCACCACCCACTGCGTGATGGCGGCGGTGAATCTGACCGAGAGCGACCGCGACCAAGTGGTCGAGGGGATCGAGGACATCCCGCAATTGACCGCGCCCGGCGCGGTCGAGGACCGGCGGATGCTGCCCTCGTTTCTGTACCTGCCGCATCCCGACGAACTGAAGCCGGACGACCGCACCCTGCCTTGGGGCGAGCAGCCACCGTTCGTGGTCGGCGAGTTGGCCCGCGCCATGGGCAGCCGCACCCCGATCCGGCTGGTGTCCAGCGCCAAGAGCTGGTTGTGTCATCCCGGCGTGGACCGGCGCGCGGCCATTCTGCCGGTGGAAGCGCCGGAGGAGGTCACGCGGGTTTCGCCCTTGCAGGCTTCGATGCGTTATCTGGCCCACCTGCGCGCCGCCTGGGATCACCAGCATCCCGACGCGCCCCTGGCCGAACAGGAGGTGGTGCTGACGGTGCCGGCCTCCTTCGATCCCGCCGCCCGCGAGTTGACCGCCGAGGCGGCGGCCGCGGTCGGTCTGGGGCATCTGGTGCTGCTGGAGGAGCCACAGGCGGCGCTGTATCACTGGATTCTGGCCACTCAGGACGAGTGGCGCAAACAGGTCCGGGTCGGCGACATCATCCTGGTGATCGATCTCGGTGGCGGTACCACCGACTTCTCGCTGATCGCGGTGACCGAGCGCGACGGTTCGCTGGAACTGGTGCGGGTGGCGGTCGGCGACCACATTCTGCTGGGCGGCGACAACATGGATTTGGCGCTGGCCCACGCGGTTCGAACCAAGCTGGCGGAACAAGGGACCCAACTCGACCCCTGGCAGTTGCAGGGGCTGACCCACGGCTGCCGCAACGCCAAGGAAATCCTGCTCGGCGATGCCGCGGTCGAGGCCGTGCCGGTGGTGGTGCCGAGCCGGGGTTCCAAGCTGATCGGTGGCACCCTGCGGACCGAGTTGACCCGCGATGAAGTGACCCGGAATCTGGTGGAGGGCTTCTTCCCCTGGGTGGAGGCTTCGGCGCGACCGGCGACCCGGGCGCGGGCGGCCCTGACCAAGCTGGGCCTACCCTACGCGCAGGACCCGGCCATGACCCGCCATTTGGCGGCGTTCCTGGCCCGCCAGGTGGGCGCGACCCGCGATCTGGCCGGTTTCGAGGACCGCCTGCCGGCGGATGCCAGCTTTCTGCATCCGACCGCCGTGCTGTTCAACGGCGGTGTGTTCAAGGCCCCGCCGCTGTTGGCGCGGACCCTGGAGGTGTTGAACGGCTGGCTGGCCGCCGAGGGTGCGCCGCCGGTGCGCTTGCTGGAAGGCGCCGATCTCGACTTGGCGGTGGCGCGCGGCGCGGCCTATTACGGTTACGTGCGACGCGGACGCGGGGTGCGGATTCGCGGCGGCACCGCCAAGTCCTATTACGTCGGGGTGGAAAGCGCCATGCCGGCGGTACCGGGTATGGAGCCGCCGATCGAAGCGCTGTGCATCGCGCCGTTCGGGATGGAGGAGGGGACGCAGGCCGAATTGCCGCCGCAGGAAGTAGGGCTGGTGGTCGGCGAGCCGGTACGGTTCCGCTTCTTCGGTTCCTCGGTGCGGCGCACCGATCACGTCGGCGCGGTGCTGGAACAATGGACACCGGACGAGGTCGAGGAGCTGGAGGAGATCGAGGCGACTCTGCCCGCCGAAGGCCGGCAACCGGGCGAGGTGGTGCCGGTGCGGCTGCACGCGGCGGTCACCGAGGTGGGCACGTTGCGGCTGGAAGCGGTGCCGCGCACCGGCGAGGAAAGCTGGAAGATCGAGTTCGACGTGCGCGGGGAGGGGTAAACCATCGCTCGATCCAGTACCTCCCGCTATTTGGTGGGGATCGATCTCGGCACCACCCATACGGTGGTGGCCTACGCCGATCTCAAGACCGCCAGCGCGGCGGATATCCAACAATTCGCTATCGAGCAACTGATCGCGCCCGGGGCGGTGGCGGCCCGGCCGCTGTTGCCCTCGGTGCGTTATCACCCGGCGGAGGGCGAACTGGCGGCGGCGGATAGCCAGTTGCCCTGGTCGTTCGTCGATCCTGGCGGGGTGGCCGGCGTCGTGCTGGGCGAACTGGCGCGGGAACGTGGGGCGCGGGTGCCGGGGCGGCTGGTGGCCAGCGCCAAGAGCTGGCTGTCGCACGCTGGGGTGGATCGCACCGCGCCGATTTTGCCTTGGGGCGCGGCGGAAGAAATCGCCAAGGTTTCGCCCGTCGCCGCCAGCGCCAGCACCCTCGCCCACATCCGCGCCGCCTGGAACCAGCAGTTTCCCCGCCAGCCGTTGGAACGGCAGGAACTGGTTTTGACCGTTCCAGCCTCCTTCGACGAAGCGGGGCGGGCGTTGACGGTGGAAGCGGCGCGGTTGGCCGGGTTGCCGCAACTGCGCCTGCTGGAAGAGCCGCAGGCGGCTTGCTACGATTGGTTGCACCGCCATCGCGCGGACGTGGCGGCAGGGTTGGGGGAGTCGCGGCTGCTGCTGGTCTGCGACGTGGGTGGCGGCACCACCGACCTGACCCTGATCCAGATCGAAGTCGGCGAAGCCGAACCACGTCTGACTCGCATCGGCGTGGGCGAGCATCTGATGCTGGGCGGCGACAATATGGATTTGACGCTGGCCCGGACCGTTGAAACCCGCTTGGGTGGGGGACGGTTGACCGCCGGTGAACTGTCGCAACTGTTGCAGCAGTGCCGGGGCGCTAAGGAGCGGCTGCTGGCGGAAGACGCGCCGGAACGGGTCCCGGTGACGGTGTTGGGCGGCGGCGCGCGGCTGATCGGCGGCGCCCGCTCGGCGGAACTGAGCCGCGACGAGGTGCGAACGCTGCTGGTGGATGGGTTTCTGCCGCAGGTCGAACCTGGGGAACGGCCCCAGGGCCGGCGCGCGGCGGTGGTCGAATTCGGCCTGCCCTATGCCGCCGATCCCGCCATCAGTCGCCACTTGGCGGCGTTTCTGGCCCAACACGCCGAAGCCGCCCGGCGGGCGCTGGGCGAGCCGGCGCCGACGGACCGGCCGCCGATGCCGGATGCGGTGTTGCTCAACGGCGGGGTGTTCCACGGCGCGGCGCTGGCCGGACGGCTGTTGGAGATTCTGAGCGGCTGGCGCGGGGAATCCTTGTTGCGGCTGGACAATCCCGAACCCGATCTGGCGGTGGCGCGCGGCGCGGTGGCTTACGGCTTGGCGCGGCGCGGTCAGGGTTTGCGGATCGGCGGCGGCTCGGCCCGCGGCTATTTCCTGGTGGTGGACGGTGGGCGCGACCGCAAGCAGGGCGTTTGTCTGTTGCCGCGCGGCGCGGAGGAGGGGCGGGAAGCGCGGCTGGATCGCACCTTCTCTTTGCGACTGGGCGCGCCGGTGCAATTCCATCTGATGTCCTCCACTGGCGATGCGGTCCATCCGCCGGGCGCGGTGGTGGCGTTGGATGCCGAAGAGTTTGTCCCCTTGCCGCCCATCGCCACGGTGATCGAGAGCGAGGTTGCCGGCGAGGTTCCGGTGCAACTGGTCACCCAATTGACCGAGGTCGGTACGCTGGAAGTGGAGTGCGTTGCGGCGGACGACCCGACGCGGCGGTGGCGGCTGGCGTTCCAGTTGCGCGGCGGCGACGCGGCGACGCTGGCCCGTCTGCATCCACGTTTTGCGGATGCGGCGGCGCGGCTGGAGCGGTTCTACGGTTCCCGCGCCGAGGTAGAACCGAAGGAAATCAAGATGCTGCGTGCCGATCTGGAACGCTTGCTCGGCAAGCGCGAGAGTTGGGAAACGCCGCTGCTGCGCGAGTTGTTCGGCGTGCTGTGGGCAGGAGCGCGGCGGCGGCGCCGCTCGACCGAACACGAACGGCTGTGGTTCAGTCTGGCCGGTTTCTGTTTGCGGCCGGGATTCGGTTATCCCCTGGACGACTGGCGGGTCCGACAATTGTGGATGCTGTACGAGCAGGGCGTGCAGCACCATCAGGATGCCCAGAACTGGGCGGAATGGTGGACGCTGTGGCGGCGGGTGGCCGGTGGGCTGGATGCGGCGGCGCAGTTGCGATTGAGCGATGAACTGTTGCTGGATTTACGCCCGCTGACTGGCAAGGCCACCAAGGACAGGAAACCGGGCGTCGAGGACATGGCGCGGCTCGCGGCGGTGCTGGAGCGATTGCCTGCGGCGCGCAAGCTCGAACTCGGCAAGGTGCTGCTGGCGCGGCTGGCGCGCAAGGACGAATCGCCGCAACTCTGGTGGGCGGTCGGTCGCCTGGGCACGCGGGTTCCCGCCTACGGCAGCGCGCACGATGTGGTGTCGGCGGCGACGGCGGCGGCCTGGCTGGAACGGGTGCTGGCGCTGGATTGGAAAGCGGTAACGCCGGCGGCGTTCGCCGCGACGCTGCTGGCACGGTTGAGCGGGGATCGGGAGCGGGATTTGGACGAGGCATTACGGGCGCGGGTGGTTCAACGCCTGCGGACGGCGAAAGCCCCGGCCTCGTGGCTGCGGATGGTCGAGGACGTCGTGGAACTGGACGAGGTCGATGCCGGCCGGGTGTTCGGCGAAGCGTTGCCGCCGGGGTTGCGGCTGGTCGGCTGATCGCACTGAATTCCCCTCCTTGGATAAGGAGGGGTGGCCCGTAGGGCCGGGGTGGTTTGATCGAGCGCTGTCGCCGTATCGGGGTGGTTCGATCCATGGTTGAAAATCATGCACATACATAACGTGCAACCGCTCAAGCCGCGCAGGAAAGAGCTGCGCGCCGCCATGACGCCGGCTGAAATCAGACTTTGGCAGGCGTTGAAACACAGTCAACTGGACCATCTGAAATTCAGACGGCAACACAGCATCGGTCCCTTTGTCGTGGATTTCTATTGCCCGGCGGTAAAACTGGTGATTGAACTCGATGGTTCGGTCCACGATAGCGAAACCGTCCGGCAGTGGGATGAAGAACGGACAACCTATCTGGTGAGTTTGAGATTGCGGGTCGTGCGGTTTGAAAATCGGGATGTGATGGAGAACTTGGAGGGGGTGCTGGCGGAAATTCGCAGGCGGGTACGGGAGGGAGTGTGAAGATCGAACGATCAAACCACCCCGGCGCTTCGCGCCACCCCTCCTTAGCCAAGGAGGGGATATTTTTAGGCCGATCCGGTCAAGAAACCGCCACGCTCAGCTCCAGAATCCGCTGGCTGGTGGCCAGGTCGATGTCCTGATGCTCGCCCAGCCTGGTCAGTCTATGCCGTTCCAGTTGCGCCATCAGGGCGGGCACGGCGTCGGCGCCGATACCGTAATCGCGCAGGTAGGTCCGCACCCCCATCCGCTCGAAAAAGTCGCGGGTTTTGGCGATGGCGCCATCGATGCGTTCGTCCTCGCCACCGCTGGACAGACCCCAGACCCGCTCGGCGTATTGCAGCAGCTTCGCCCGCTTTTTGTCCCGTTTCACCGCCATCACGTTGGGCAGGATAATCGCCAGGGTCTGGGCGTGATCCAGTCCATGCAGGGCGGTGATTTCATGCCCGATGGAATGCGTGGCCCAGTCGCCGGGTACGCCCGCGCCGATCAATCCGTTCAACGCCATCGTCGCGCACCACATGATATTGGCGCGGATGTCGTAGTCCTCCGGGGTTGCCAGCGCCTTGGGCCCTTCCGCGATCAGGGTCAGCAACAACCCCTCGGCGAAGCGGTCCTGCACCGGCGAATTGACCGGGTAGGTCAGGTATTGCTCCATGACGTGGGTGAAAGCGTCCACCACGCCGTTGCCGATTTGCCGGGGGGGCAGGGTGAAGGTGACGGTCGGGTCGAGCACCGAGAAACGCGGATAGACCAGCGGATGACCGAACGATAGCTTGTCTTGGGTGGCTCGGCGGGTGACGACCGCGAAGCTGTTCATCTCCGAACCGGTGGCGGGCAGGGTCAGCACCGCGCCCAGCGGCAACGCCTTCTGAATGCGGGCGCGTTTGGCGAGAATGTCCCAGGGTTCGCCCTCGAACGGCGCGGCGGCGGCGATGAATTTGGTGCCGTCGATCACCGAACCGCCACCGACCGCCAGCAGGAAATCGACGTTCTTTTCGCGCGCGACCTGGACCGCCTCCATCAGCGTCTCGTAGGTCGGATTCGGTTCGATGCCGGCGAACTCGAACACGGTCCGACCCGCCAGCGCCGCCATGACCTGATCGTAAACGCCGCTCTGTTTGATGCTGCCCCCGCCATAGGTGAGCAGAATGCGCTGATCCTTGGGGATTTCCCGGGCGATAGTGGCGATCTGGCCGTTGCCGAACAGGATTTTAGTCGGGTTGTAAAACGTGAAATTGAGCATCGTGCGGAGTCCTGGGTGGTGGCGTCAGTCGGCGACATGGAGGACGATCTTGCCGCGCGCGTGGCCGCCCTGGCTGATGACGTGCGCCTGTCTGACCTCGACCAGCGGCAATACGGTATGGATGACGGGTTTCATCCGACCTTCGTCGATCAACCGGGCGATGGCGGTCAGTTGCTGGCCACTGGGTTGGATGAAAACGAAGGCGCAGCGCACGCCTCGGGCGGCGGCGGTGGCTTCCGGCGGCGGGCTGACCACCGAGACCAGTATGCCGCCCGGCTTCAATACCTGCCAGGAACGCTCCTGGGTGTCGCCGCCGAGAGTGTCGAATACTACGTCCACGTCCTGGGCGACATCTTCAAACCGGGTCTTGGTGTAGTCGATGAATTGGTCGACGCCCAGTTCCGTCACCAGCCCGATATTGACCGCCGAGGCGGTGGCGATCACCCGCGCGCCCCGAGCTTTGGCCAGTTGCACCGCCAGGCTGCCGACTCCGCCAGCGGCGGCGTGGATCAGCACGGTCTGGCCCGCCTGCAGTTGGGCTGCGTCCACTAACGACTGCCAGGCGGTCAGGGCGGTCAGCGGCACGGCGGCGGCGTGGGTATGATCCAGCGTGGTCGGCTTGGGGGCGGCGTCGCTGGCCTTGACGGCGATGTACTCGGCGTAGGCGCCGTCGCGTTCGATGTCGGGCCGGGCGTACACCGCGTCGCCGATCTTGAACGAGGTCACCGCGTCGCCGACTTCAACCACCTCGCCGGACACGTCCCAGCCGAGGATCAGCGGCAGTGAGTGGTTCAGGAAACCTCGCAGGTAGCCCTCGCGAATCTTCCAGTCCACCGGATTCACCGCCGCCGCCCGTACCCGGATCAGAATGTCGTCGGGATGGATCTGGGGCCGGGGCGCGTCTTCGTAATGCAGTAGTTCGGGTCCGCCGTAGGCGTGAATACGCACAGCCTTCATGGTCGTCATGAGAGTCCTCCACAGGCGAGAGTAGGGTGATGGCATCGAGCGCCCTTGATCCGGCGCCGGCTTGCCGTGCGTTAGAGTCCATGATACCGGTACGGTTCGAGTCCAGGCGCGTTAGGATAGGCATTGCCAATGATTGAGGAAGGTAAAATCCGCCATGCCCACATCCACCACCCATATCGTTTTGCCATCCGCCGCGCCCGGCACCGAGCGGACGCTGCGGGTCCATCGTTACGGCGCGCCCGACGCGCGGCCCAAGGCCTATATCCAGGCTGCCCTTCACGCCGATGAAATACCGGGGTTGCTGGTGGCGCAACATCTGCTGCGCGGGCTGGAACACGCCCAGGCGGAAGGGCGGCTCATCGGCGAGGTGGTGGTGGTTCCGGTCGCCAATCCCATCGGTCTGAGCCAGCACCTCAACGGCCGGTTGCTGGGGCGATTCGATTTTGACGGCACCGGCAATTTTAACCGTGGCTTTCCCAATTTGGCGGTGGGTGTGCTGGAGCGGGTCAAAGGACAGTTGAGCGCCGATCCGGCGGCAAACGTGGCGCGTATTCGCAAGGAATTGCGGAACGTGCTGGCGGAGCAGGCGGCGGCGCGGGAGACGGACGCGCTCAAGCGAGCGCTGCTCGGTCTGGCGATTGACGCTGATTGGGTGTTCGACCTGCACTGCGATAGCGAGGCGCTGCTGCATCTGTACGCCTCCCGGTGGCAGCAAGCCGCCGCCGTGGAACTGGGCGCGGACTTGGGGGCGGCGGTGGTGTTGCTGGAAGAAAATCCGGGTGGCCAGCCGTTTGACGAAGCCTGCATCGAACCCTGGTTGACGCTACGCGCGGCGCTGGCGGGGGAGGGACCGATACCGCTGGCTTGCTTCGCGACCACGGTGGAACTACGCGGCCAGGCGGATGTGAACGACGCTGACGCAGCGGCCGACGCGGCGGGACTGCTGCGGTTTTTGCAACGGCGCGGCGTGATTGCCGGCGAGCCGGGACCGTTGCCGGAACCGCGTTGCGAGCCGACCCCGCTGGATGGGGTGGACGTGCTGACTGCGTCGGCTGCTGGGGTGCTGGTCTACCGCAAGCGCTTGGGCGAACAGGTCGCGGCGGGCGAGGTGGTGGCGGAATTGGTGGACCCGCTCGGCGAACCGCCAGGCGCGGCCCGGACGCCGATTCGTAGCGCCACCAGCGGTGTGTTGTTCACCCGAATGACCGAGCGGCTGGCCCGGCCGGGGCAGAAGTTCTGCAAGGTGGCGGGTAAGGAACCGTTGAGTTACCGCCGAGCCGGTAAGTTGTTGGAAGATTGAGACGACGGTGGCGCGGGGATGAACAGTTATTTTAGAGGGGCAAGCTCAAGGCTGGCGCCTATAGGCTGCATCACCAATAACGGACTGGAAAGCAGGGTTTATGATTTTTTGACAATTGGGAAAACCCCCTATTTCATCACCTAAAAATCCTGAGTTTGGCTTTATGAGGATCATGCGCTTGTTTGACTATGCCACTAGTCCGGTCGGAGACATCAATGCAATGCGCGCGGACGGCGCCTTTAGCCATAGCAAGTCAAATTTGACTGTTTATGCATTAGGGGCCGCATTCTTTCTACTCTTGGCCAGCGCGTTTGGCTATGAACTGTGGATTGAACGGCAGAGAATTCAGCAGACGGCGGAGGCAAAAGCGCAGGCTATTGCTCGGATGCTGGAAGAGCATGTGGTTAGCACGTTTACCGAAGTCAGTTTGTTATTGCGCGGCGCCGCCAGCACTTACCGGGCTCAGCCCATTCCGCTGGATCGGCAATCTCGTGCTTTACACGAGTGGCTGCGCCGGACCGATGGGTATCTACCTGCGGTTGACTTGGTAATGATCAGTAACCAACAGGGTGAGATCATCGCCCGTTCGGACCAATTTCCAGCTAGCGCCACCACTCTCTCGGATCAAAATCATTTCCAAACCCTACGAGATGCCGAAGAAGATGAACCGTGGTCGGTGGGACCTTTTCCAAGCGACGCGAACGGGAAAGAACGGCTCGTTGTGGCTTTTCGTCTGGGGGAACCGGACGGCTCGTTTGCGGGGGTCCTCATCGCTGGTGTCGCCTTCAGCTACTTTCAGAATTTCTTCGCCTCGCTCGATCTCGGCGAGAACGGCTTTGCGTCGCTGCGCACCCGCGATAGGACTCTGTTTGCCACTCATGCATCGGCGGCCCAGGATTTTTTCAAGCAGCCAGTGCCGGAACCGGAGATTCTAAACCGCTTGCGGCGCGGCGACCGCCTCGGAACTTTTCACAACCCAGGCCAGGCGGTCGATGGGGTGGCTCGTGTTATCAGTTTTCGTGAAATTCCGGGCTTCGCGTTGGTCGTGTCGGCCGGTTTGGCCGCACAGGATTATTTAGCGCCCTGGCGCGGCGATTTATACCGAAAGGCCATCTTTAGCGCGCTGCTGCTGTTGCTGCTTGTAGTCATTGTAACCTGGCGAGCTGCGGCTAGCGTGCGCCAGTTAAATGCGGTGCAAGAAGAGCTGCGGCGCGAACCGGAAAACCTTGCCCGCACGAAAGACACAACGATTTTACGGCGCGCGCCGGAAGCCAAGCTGCTGGCGCTAAATTCAAGGCCAACCGATGTTGCCCTGGCGTCTGAATTGACCGTCAAGGATCTGATCGAAGCCATCGAACAGGAGCAGCTTCGCATCGGGCAAGAGTTACATGACGGCTTGGGCCAACATCTGACGGGCATCGCTTTTCTTGCTAAAGTGCTCGAACGTAAGCTGCAAGACGCCGGGCTGCGCGAGTCCGACGATGCGGCTTGGATTACCCGGCTCGTGAATGAGGGGGTTGGGCAGACCCGCGCGCTTGCCCGTGGCTTGCGGCCGGTCGGTCTAGAAGAAAACGCTCTGTATTCCGCCCTTAAAGAACTCGCCAATGATATGACGAAAGTCTACGGCATCACTTGTCGTGTCGTGGCGGATGAGCCGGTATTGCTCGCCGACGCCAATATTGCCAACCATCTGTACCGCATCGTGCAGGAAGCCGTGAACAACGCGCTCAAACACGGCCAAGCGCGCACTGTCGAGATCGAGCTCAGCGTCGATGCCCGATGCTGGCTGACAGTGCGTATTTGGAATGATGGTCATGTTCCCGATGCTGAGGCGTTGGCTAGCGACAGTGGGTTGGGGTTGTCCGGCATGCGCTACCGCGCCCGGTTGATCGGCGCCGAGTTGACCGTCGACGCCGACCCCGACTGTGGCGTGAGCGTGACCGTGCACTTACCGTTGCCGCAACAAGACAGTGTGGAACAAAAACCGACATGACTACGCTGCAGGAAAACCCGCGCAAGGCGAAAATTTTGATCGTGGACGATCACGCCATCGTCCGCCAAGGCGTCATGCTGTTGACCAACCGCGAACCTGATCTCGAAGTCTGTTACGAAGCGAGCAACGGGGAAGAAGCGTTGGCGGTCCTGCGCACTCAGGAGGTGGCTCTCGCCATCGTGGACATTTCGCTGGTTGGCATTTCAGGAATTGAATTGATCAAGCAAATCAGCGCCCGCTATCCGCGGGTGCCGGTTTTGGTGATGACGATGCACGACGAGTCGCTTTACTGGGACCGGGCGTTGCGCGCTGGCGCCCGCGGCTACGTCATGAAGCAGGAGGCGACCGAGAAAGTGCTGCAAGCCGGGTATCCACTTAAGCCGGGACAGTTAGTAATTTCAATGGGTTAAATTTTGCCGGTGTTCTTGACTTTCGGGGCAGGGGCAAGGGGGCCATCCGCGCCACCATCCAGTCAAACAAGTCCGGGAAGGACGTTCTAAACAGGCGTTCGGCGGCGGTGGTCCCATCGGCGCGTTTGAGGTCGAAGTTGTGAATCACGGTCATCACCTTCAGGCGTTGGGTCGGTATCCCTCTGGCGCAATGATGGAGTTGCGACAGATAGCCATTGCGGCCCTCGACGGCCGAGGAGGCGCGCTGGAATTGCCCCGCGAGGTCGCGGGCCCAGGCGTGGTAGGTTTCGAACGCGGACGGCGTCACCGTCGCGGTGAGGGGGTGCTGCAGGAGCGCGGCCTGGGCCTGTCGGAACGCCTGCTGATAGGCCGTTTTTAGAGCGGGGGTTTTGGTTTTCTCCACCTGGGTCTGCCAGTAGACGACGGGCAGCAGCAGCTGCTGTAACCACCTTTGGGTCGGTTCGTCGAGCGCCAGCGGGGCGATCTGGTGTTCGACCCCGAGCCACCAGGCATCGACCAGGGCGGCGATCCCGGGAATTTGGCGCTGGAATTTGGCGACCGCCGCTGGATTGTCGCGCGCTGTATGAGAGGCACGGAGGGTGTTGAGGGTCGCCACGGCTTGGTGCAGTTGGCTCTCGACCTGGGCTGAACTCTGCGCCGCGCTCTCGGCCAGGGTGAAGGGATGCACGGCTTGCGAGGCCTGGTGCAGCGTACTTTGATAGGTCGCCTGGTCGGCCCGCAGGACCTCGGCTTGCGCGCTGAGGTGGGCGAGCCACCGCCGTTGGACGTGCGTGTCGTGCCCCTTGGCCTCCAACACGCCGAGCTGCTGCCGGGCGTGGGTCAGTTTCTCTTCGACCTGCGCCAGTTTTAACCCCAGGCTCACCCCCATCACTTTCGCGAGATCCCGCAAGGCATGAAATAAATCCGGCACGCTGGGGCATCCCAAGCCTTTCAGCGCCAGCTTGATCAAGGCTTTGGCCCGATCGCTGACGATATACCGGAGTTCCAAGCCCACCCGCGTCACGGCGGCCTGAACCCGTTCCTGCCAGGTGTCATAGGTTCTATTATCGGCCGCCTCTTCCAGCACCAGGTAACCCGACACTAAATCCATCATCACCAACACCACCACTTGATCGAAAAAGGTCTCGTCGGCGCCGGCAATAATCTCCAGCCGATGCCCCGCTTGACCGAACCGCTGTTCCTGTTCCGCTGGGTAGGCCAGGATGACGGCTTCCATCTGCGTGCGTAACGCCCTCAGGGCGCTCGGCGAGACCGCCAGGTAACGCTCGAGCCGGATCCGATGAAAAAACTCGGAAATCCGCTCGACGCCTACCCCGCCTTTCAGGCCAAAGACAAATAGCACGGCCAACACCAAGACCCGCAGCCACTGCGCGCCCTGCTCGTGTTCCCACAGCTCCGCTTCCGGCACCTGCCGGGCGCGCTCGCGCAGCCCTTTACAATGCCGATCCACACTACTCTTCGGTAGTCCCGTCGCCTGGGCCAGCTTCCGGATCGATTGCGGGCCTCGTTCGCGCAGGACCGTGAGAATTTGTTGGCAGCGCCCTCGTAGGTTCATCCCGTCCACCGGTCTGTCAGTAAATCGCTACCATATCATCGCTCCTTGGGCTTGATCATTCTCGGAGTGAAAGACTTAAACTGTCCCGCCTTAAGTGGGTAGCCTGCAAGCCATTCGTAAGGTCTTGAGCGGCGGCGTTTACGTCAGCGACAAGATGCAAGAAATCATGCTGCAGCGCTACCTCATGAGCGGCGGGCAAGAACCGATCTCCTTCATCGATAACCTCAGCGACCGCGAGTTCGAGATCTTGGGGCTGATCGGCCAGGGTCTCAGCACCGTGGAAATCGCCGCCAAGCTCAAGCGTAGCGTCAAGACGATTGAAGCCCACCGGGCCAGTTTGAAGGAAAAGCTCGGTCTCAAATCGGCCCAGGATCTGACCCGTTTTGCCGCGCAGTGGGCGCAGCGCAAAGGCCAAACCGCAGACGATTAGCCCATCTCTGGCGAAAGTTCCCTCTTCTTTCCCCCCTGCCTAGGAGCTTGTCGGACTTGTCGTTCAACTATTTGATTTTCAGCAAGTTAATATTTTCGACGATTTTAAAAAAACAATCAAAATCAGTATGTTGCTGATTAAGTCCGACAGGCTCCTAGAGCGCTGACCGGTTTGAACGAGGCTGCCTTGGTGGTGGGGTCAGGAGGCTCGACAACCGCCTGCGGTTCATGCTGGCATAGTGCTTCATTGTCATCTCAGCCCTGGAGTGAAATCGTATGTGGACGCCTCCCTTGTGGTCACCGCCCGTTGCCCTGAGTCCCGCCGAACAGAAGGTGGCGGCCCGCGCCGCGCCGCGCAAGAAATTGTTTGTGTTTTTGCGGGAGAGCCGGGGCGAGTTGTTCGATGACGCCTTCCAGGAGGAACTGCTGGAGATGTACCGGCAGACGGGGGCGGGCAAACCGCCGGTCCCGCCGGCGCTGTTGGCGATGGCGACGGTGCTGCAAGCCTATACCGGGGTCGGCGATCAGGAGGCGGTGGAATTGACGGTGGATTCCAAGCGCTGGCAATTGGTGTTGGGGTGTCTGGGGGCCGAGGAGCCGGCGTTCTCGCAGGGGGCGTTGTTTGATTTTCGGATGCGGTTGCTTGGCACGGGGATGGACCAGCGGTTGTTGGAACGCACCGTCGAACTGGCCCGTCGTCGGGGGGGATTCGACGCCAAGGCCCTGCGGTTGGCGTTGGATTCCAGCCCGCTGTGGGGTCGGGGCCGGGTGGAAGACACTCTCAACCTGTTGGGCCATGCGGCGCACCAGGTCATCGGCTGCCTGGCGGCGTTGGCCCAGCAGGAAGTGGCCCACGTCATCGAGCAGATCGGCTTGTCGCTGTTTGACGCGCCCAGCCTCAAGGCGGCGTTGGACATCGACTGGGCCGACGCCGACCAAAAACAGCAGGCCCTGCAGCGGTTGTGCGACGAACTGGACGCCCTCCAGAACTGGATTGGCACGCACTTCCCGCAGGAGCGCCAGTCCCCCCGTTGGCGGCGGCGCTGCACACCTTGCAGGTGGTACGGGCGCAAGACCTGGAACCCGACCCGGTCGAGGGCGGGAGCCGGATCCGCCAGGGAGTGGCCAAAGACCGCCAAATCAGCGTGACCGATCCCGAAATGCGGCACGGCCGCAAGTCGTCCTCCTCCCGCTTCGATGGCTACAAACGGCACATTGCCCAGGACCTTGATGAGGGGGTGATCCTCGCCGCCGAAGTCCTGCCCGCCAACACCCCGGATACGGCCGGTCTGGAGCCGCTGCTCATCGCCGTCGAACTCCAGCAGCGCCAGGTCACCTCGTTGCACATCGATCGGGGCTATCTGGGGGACGACCTGATTCCGGACTACGAGGCTTATGGGGCGGCCATCCTCTGTCGGCCCTGGCCGGCGCCCGCGCGGGCCGGGCAGTTCGGCAAGCGGGAATTTCAACTCGATCTCACCGCCGGTCAGGCGACCTGTCCGGCCGGCCAAGTGATCCCCATCACCCCCGGCAAGACGGCTTGTTTTCCAGCCGCCGCCTGTGAGGCCTGCACCTTACGGAGTCAGTGTACGTCACGCAAAAGCGGGGGACGAACCTTGACCATTCACCTGCAGGAAGACCTCTGGCAACGCCTTCAAGTGCTGCCGACCACCGTGGAGGGTCGGGCCGCCCTGCGCGAACGGGTCGCGGTCGAGCACGGCTTGGCCCATGTCAGCCAACGCCAAGGGAATGAGGCGCGTTATTGCGGTACCCGCAAAAACACCTATCACTTACGGCTGGTGTGTGCGATCCAAAACCTGGAGCGGGCGCAAGCCCTCACCGCGCAGGCCGCCAATGACGCGGAACCCTTTGAGCGGTTGGCCGCTTGAGTCGCCAAACCGGTCAGCGCTCTAGACGCCCCTATAGGATTCCCCTAACCCAAAATCAGGGTTTCCCTTAGCCGCGAATCCGGCTCTTCCCTGATACTTGCAAACCCTCGTAGCGCATAGGATAGTGTCCAAGTTTGATAGCTTTGGTTTTAGAGGCGTTTTTGTGCGGCCTCTAAGAGTCTAACTGATTGAAAAATAATCATTAAACTCTCTCCATGGGAGAGAGGGAAGCTTTCGTGCAGCCTCTTAGACGTTTCGATGCGCGCTTCAGCCTAACCGAACTCAACGCTTAATCATCCAAGAGGAAAGCCGTGACAGTAAAACGTCCACCCAGCAAGACTCTGGCAGCGATCTGCCGGGAGAACCTGCAGGCGCTCGCCGAGGCAACGCCGGGGATCTTATCCGCCGCGATAGTGACCACAGAAGGGTGCGAGGTCGCGGCGGTGCCTCATGGCAAGTTATCATCCGCCAAGCTGGCGGAGATGACCAGCCTGATACATAAGTTCGGAGAAGCGCTTTTGGCTGAAACCGGGGTCATGGAGGGCCAACACATCATGATCGAAGCGAGAACCGGCAAGGTAATCATGCTGGCGATTCCAGGATCGGAATACGGTTTGTTGCTCGCCGTGATCGCGGCTAACCAGGCGATTCTCAGCCATCTCCTGTGGGCGTGTAGGAACTGCTGTAACACGGTCGCCAAGGAGCTTGGCGGAAATGATTTGGCTAAATTAGGAATTCAACGATGAATGCAATTTCGGTTACGGCGCCCCAAAGTGATTCTGTGCTTGCATTAAGTGTATTAGGTTTTTCGCCCACCGAGAGAAACCTGATTGGGAGCGTGTGCAAGCTCTCGAAATTACGTGCTAAGAGCAAAAATGCACAAATTCGCACTACTTACCACATGATCGAGTCCGCCGACGAGCAAGAAGCCGACATCTTCTTAGTCGATGCCGATAACGGTGATGTGCTGCAGGAATGGTCCCTCATCCGCGAGCGTTTTACCTCTACGCCGGTCATCCTGATCAACCGGGAAGCGAGAGAAGTCAGCAAAGCGGGTGAGTATCCCTTAATGCGCAACAGACTGGGTGCTCTCCTGCTCAAACTGATGGACGAAATTGCCGAACGTCATCTGCAAGAAAACCCTGCTTCCATCATCGAACTTGATTCGATCGTTCCAACCGTCAAACGGAAGCAGTGTCTGGTGGTCGATGACAGCCAACTGATGCGCACCCACATGAAGCTGATCTTGCGCGAGTATGATCTCGACGTCGATTTTAGCGAAGACGCTGAGACTGCCCTAAAACTACTGAAGGACAAACATTTCGACATCATTTTTCTGGACGTCATGCTGCCCGAAATGGACGGCTACAAAGCCTGCAGACTCATGAAGGCCGACCCCAAAATCCACAACACGCCGGTCGTGATGCTAACGAGCAAACGTTCGCCGTTCAACAAAATACACGGTACTTTGGTAGGCTGCGACCGCTACCTGACCAAACCGGTAGACCCCACCAAGGTGTACAAGGTCCTGCAAGAGTATTCCATTATTAATATGCCTGACCTCAAATAGCCCAAGGTTTTGTTCTCGCCAATAACGATCCATACTTGTCTGACCATTCAACCAAACCTGTAGAGGGCAACCAGCCGGTCGTCCCTACACATCATCCAAGGTGATGCCAATGAAAGATTTTCAGCAAGTACTTTATGAAGGCGTTCTGGTCTCTTTTGGCAAAATTCTGGCGAAATACAATGCCTTCGCGCAGGGTTCCATTCTCAGGGATGTTGGGAAGGAGTTGATTGATTACTTAAACCGCCATGGTTTTGGATTTGAAGAACAAGGCAATTTCGAAGATGTCTCCAGGATGACTGAACTTTTTATAAAAAACGGATTTGCTGAAACGCTCGATGTCGTACCTATGGACAGGGGCAATAATTTTATATGGCATAATCTGTACGGCATAGCGGCCTACAAAGAATTACACGATGTTTCCGACAATCCGTTCCTCGCGT
Organism: uncultured Gammaproteobacteria bacterium; assembly: GCA_963719395.1. GTDB lineage: Bacteria > Pseudomonadota > Gammaproteobacteria > Competibacterales > Competibacteraceae > Contendibacter. The sequence goes on from CAVRCC010000070.1 coordinate 52,417, forward strand.
GCCCGTTGAATGCGTGTCTGTACTATCTTTCTGATAAGCATCATAAAACGATGCGGCTTCTCAGTAAATCATTCGATATAGAGCACAACGAAGCTCAATCGCAGTATGAAGTTATCGATAAGGAAGTTTCCGAGGCTGGAAGTTTTGATGCACTGGTGATCGAGAATGCCAGGCTATATCAACTGGCAAAGGAACGAGCGGATAACCTGGAAAAGGCATATAACGAAATCAGAACCCTGCGAGGCATTCTGCCGATCTGCTCTTCCTGTAAGAACATTCGTAACGATCAAGGTTATTGGCAAAAAGTCGAGACCTATGTGCGCGACCATACCGAAGCCAGTTTCTCGCATGGCTATTGTCCAGAATGTGCCGAGAAGGAATTGCAGAAAATACGTCAGGAACGCACCACCAAAATTTCCTGACCGGCAAGGCGGCATCGAAATCTCCCGTTCCCAATAACGCAACCATGTGAACCGGAACACCGATTGGCGTTCGCTTGCCGCCGGCAATGCAAGCATCAGAGGAAAGCCCGCATGACTTTTTTCGCCTTCGACCCATGATCGCCGCAGGGCTGGCGGTGCTGACACTGACCGGCGCCGCATTTGCCGAGGAATGGATCATTCCCGGTAGCGGCAATCCGGAATACGTCTTGACGCAACTCGCCAAGGTGTTCAATCAGCAGCAGAGCCAGCACATCGTAACGGTGCCATCATCGACGGGAACCGCCGGCGCGCTGCGCGACGTTGAGGCGGGGACGGCCAGCCTCGGACGGGTTGGCCGGCCGCTCAAGGAAGACGAGCGCAACCAGGGCATCACTTATGTCGCCCTCGGGCGTGACCCGGTGGTGTTCGCGGCGGGGGCGGGCGTTACGGTGCGCGGCATCACGCCAACGCAGGCGGTGGATGCCTTCAGCGGCAAGCTGACCGACTGGCGCGAACTGGGCGGCAACCCGGGCCCCATCCGGGCGATCGGACGCGAAACGACCGATGCTTCCAGGCAAGCGATCACGCCTGATCAAACCGTTCGAGAACATGGTGTATGGCGAGACGTTAAGGTTGTGCATCTCGACCCGGAGTTGATCACGTTGCTCGACCGGTTTCCGACCAGCCTCGGCTCCTGAATCAATCGGCCCTCGGCGCCTGCAACAGCAAGATTGTCGATCTGGCGCTCGATGGCGTCGAGCCGACGTCGGAGAATGTGGAGAAGGGGCGCTACCCGGTCTGGTTGGAGTTCGGGCGATCTACAAGCCCGACGCACCGACGCCGGTGGGCAAGGCATTCTTGACTTTGTCCGATCTCCCGCCGGCAGCATCTTGCGCGAGCACGGCGTCCTGCCTGCCGTCTCCGGAAGCTGATGAAATGGATTTGACTTGTCGCTTCTTACGGAGAGAGTCTAACTTGAACGATGCAGCGCCTGATCGATGAAGCCTGCTTGGGCACAGTATGACGCTGGTCCTGTTGTTTGTCTGCTGGTGGTGCTCTGACAAGGGGTTGCCTAGCAGGAATCGAGCGATTGACTGGGCATTAGAGTACGCGAGCGCGAGATCGATAAGATCAACACGATCAGCCATGTTATTGCAGGGTTGATGATGTAATAAAGCAGACGCCTCTAGCAACATGGCGCGATTATCGGTGGCTGAGAACGAATTATCGTCGGGACTCCTGCGCGAGGAGCGGAATTGCGTCACCGTGATTGGGGCGACTCTTGACCGGGTCCCTGGTATTTCAAAGATGGACCTTCTGGAGGTCACCGATGATAGTGAAACGTGGTCGATCGAGCTGAAGACCCGGCGTGCTGGGGTGATCGTGTTATGGTATGGGGTGAGTACAGGCTCTGGGGGCGCCGGCATGCTGGTCAATATGGTTAACCCACAGGGTGTCGAGATCCGCGCCATCGAGCCTTGCGGGCGCGGCGGCAGGATCGTCGGCACGCTGAGCGTCGGGTGCTACTGAACGAGAGTTTTGTCAGGGGCTTGAGCCAGGAAATGGCGTGGAGCTGCGCGCCTGTCGCGATCCGGTCAGGCGATGGCTCCGAGTTCTGTACTCGTCGCCGACCTGGACGCCGAAGCCGTGACCGAGGCTTTTCAGAAGAAGATAACGATCTACCGTGAAGAGATCGCTTCGCACAGTACTTGCGCCAGCCTGCGATACCCTGGTCGACGAAGCCTTCGTGACCTGATCAAGCCCCGAGAGCGCTCGGCCACCGGTTGCTGGAGAAGGGCTAACGAGGCTGGGCGGTGATGTGGTGCGACTCTGGCTGGGGGCACCTCGGAATCGTGGTCTGCGCTTGGTCATGCGGCCCTGCGCCGACACGCGCGCAAGCTCGAGCAGACCGCTGTCCAAGCTCTAAGCGACCGAATTGACTCCACAAACTAGGAAGAAGTTGCTGCTAGGGGTTGAGGCAACTGGAGACGCTGACCGAGCGTCTGGTCAAAAGCGCAACGAAGAAACTGGCCGGAACCCCAAGGCGGTGGCCGAATCGGGCGAGTTTTTCTGCCAATACTAGCTCAGGCGATGATGAGTCATGAGTTTCGGATCCGCTCAATGGGCGACTAGGAATCCACGGAATTATTGGGCGGGGACGGTGTAGACCACGAGCAGCGGGTGTTTGCTGAATACTATCTCTGCGCTCGGCTCAAACCATGCCCGACGGTCATCAGCGACATCCTGGGCGTCCCCAGATCGTACCCGCCGACGGAGCTTTAACCGTAGCCTTCTATCTATGGTAATACGTCGAGGGGGCCGCCATGGCGCCGGCCGAGCGGCGAGACCAGAAGGGACTGGAACTGATGGTCGATCTGGTTCGGATATGACGGGTACGCTGCAAGGCGGACCCTGCGCGGCTGCAGCAGATCGCGATGAACCTGCGGAGCAAATGCCATCAAGTCGACCGAGCACGGTGAGGTGGTCATCTGCTGCGGGCGTCGGCGATAGATGATCAAACGTGCGGCTGCGCTTTACGGTGAGCGACACGGGAATCGGGATTGCGTCAGCAGTTCAGGTCCGGATTTTCGAGGCTTTTGCCCAAGCCGACAGTTCCACCACCCGGCGCTATGGGGGACCGGGCTGGGGCTGGCCATTTCCAAACGGTTGGTGCAGTTGATGGGTGGGGAAATAGGCGTCGAGAGCGCCCTTGGAGCGGGCGCAACGTTCTGGTTCACGCTCGCGCTGGCTCGCCCCGAGGCGGTCTCGCATCCGGCCCCGCTGCCCCGCGCCGACTTACAGCATGTGCGAGTGTCGGTGGTGGACGATCACGCTATCAACCGTGAAATCCTCCACCATCCGTTGAGCGGCTGGGGCATGCGCGATACCGGCGTGGCGAGTGGGGCGGAGGCGCTCGCCGCTCTGCGCCAGGCAGCGCGAGAAGGGGCGGCTTACGATCTCGCCATCCTCGACTGGCACATGCCCGAGATGGACGGTCTGGAACTCGCCCGCCAGATTCGCGCCGATCCCATCCTGAACTCGCTGCGCCTCCTCATGCTCACGTCGAGCGGCCCGAGCGATGGCGGTCCCCAAGCGGCGGCGGCCGGGATCGACCGCTATTTACCCAAGCCCGTGCGCCAAGCCGAACTGTACGATGCCCTGTGCCGCCTCGTGCGGCCGGTCGCCCCGGTGGCGGAACCCATATCCCGCCGCTCCTTTCCGCTGGGGAAGCCATCGTGCTTTGCCAGTCGGGTGCTGGTGGCCGAGGACAACCCCGTCAACCAGGAAGTAGTGCTTGCCATGCTCGAAAACCTGGGTTGCCGGGTGACGGTCGCCGGCGACGGGCGCGAGGCGTTGGCCGCGTTAGCGAGCGAGCCGTTCGACCTGGTGCTGATGGATTGCCAGATGCCGGTGCTGGACGGTTTGGCCGCCACCGCCGCCTGGCGGCAACGGGAAGGCAGCACTGGCGGCCGGCGGGTACCGATCATCGCTTTGACCGCCGACGTCATCAAGGGCGTGCGGGAGCGGTGCCGGGCGGCGGGGATGGACGACTACCTCAGCAAACCGTTCGAGCAGGCGCAACTGGTGACCCTCCTGGAGCGCTGGTTGCCGGCGGCCAGGGAAGTCGCCCCCGTCCCTCCCGTTGCCACGTCCGCCACTCCCGCACCGCCTCCGCCGCCGGTTGCTCTGTGCAATAGTGTTCGGCACACTTATTGGGTAGACAAAATGATGTCTCGATGTTCATCAGTCATTGGATGAAGTAATAAATTTTTAATACAGATTAACCAGTGAATAGAAATTTTCCACAATTTTTTCAATTTAGATCGAAGAAAAGAAACCAAACTATATTCTACTGGCAATCGAGAACTTCCTGTTTTCCGTAAATGATCTTCTTTCTTTGAAGAGGAATCTTTTAAAACTCGCAGGGCTTCTTTTTGGCTTTCTTGCTCTTTAACAAGCGTTTGCTTAAAGTAAATTAAAAGAACGTAAACAATTAAATAAATGTAAAATTGAATTTTGACTCCATTCGGTTCGTGGTTCCACAAATGGAGGGCATCCAGTGTTCGCTTTATACACCTGAAAAATAACTCTACTTGCCAGCGATAAGCATAAAGAATAATGATCTCGCTGGTCTTTAAATCCAAACGATTTGTAGTAATTCGATACCATTCACCAAAAACATAAAAACAAACTAAACGATAAGTCACTTTCGATTTATCACCTGAAAAAATAACGAGCGCATCGGTGACTTCTGAAAGGTAAAAGTTCCATGATTCGGGAATATTCACCTCAAGGACTGTTTGAATAGATGCTCGCATATTGTAGCGAATACGAGTAATAAAAAACGCTTGCTTTTCCGTAACTTGTTGAAAAATATCAAAAGCAAGATAACCCCGGTCCGTGATATAGGTCACCCCAGCTTCCAGCAATTCCATGAACACTTTTCGCTCGGAATAATTCGCTTCACTACTAATAAATTGTACAGGAATCATGCGATTAAGTTCATAAGCTAAATGCATCTTCAAGGCTTGGCACTTGGAAGTATATTTGGCCCATTCCATGTTTTTAAATGCAGGAAATAACGAACCATCAAACAATATGAAACGCCCTAACGTTCTTATCTCAGGAATATCTTTAATCTCAATGATTTCTATTAATTTAGCAAAAATACGCTGAAATACCTCCGGCTTATACCGTGAAAATGCTTCCGAATACATCGATGGCGATGCTAAAACAAAACCGAGCTTTTTTAAATCAGGATTTGTTTTTATTTCTGTGATTAGCAAACGAATCGATTGGGTTTTATTAATCACTGCATAAATCAGACTCACCATAAAATAGTACAGTGATAGCTTGTAAAGCTTCTCATCATTTTTTAAGCGATTCTGTTCTTCCTTAATTAATAGAATCACAGGTTCAATAATCTTTTCAAAAGTCAGCATAGTTTCATCTCATCAGATGGTACTGCCCACCCAGGTGACTCGCTTCCTCTACCCCCCAGTTGTCGCTGGATTAAACTAGAGTCCCGAGGCAGGCAGTGAATTGTGATTTCACATAACAACTTGATTACAAATTAGAAAATTATATCCCAAAGTTAATGGCAATTGCTATGCCGAACACTATTGGATTCCGTGGCAAGTGGCGCCCTGGCAACCCCACCGACGACCTCGCTTCCCGCACCGCCGCTTTTCCCAACCGATGCGCCGTTGGACGAACGCGCCCTGGCCCAAATTCGCGCTTTGCAACGGCCCGGCCAGCCCAGCGTGCTGGGCAAGATCATCGGCCTCTATCTGGACAGCGCGCCGGCCTTGCTCCAGCGGTTGCGGGATGCGGTCGCCGCCGGGGATGGCGAGGCGCTGCGCCAGGCGGCCCATAGTTTCAAGTCCAGCAGCGCCAATCTGGGGGCCACGCAGTTGGCGGGCCTGTGCAAGGAGCTGGAACATCGAGGTCGGGAGCAGCGCTTGGAGGGGACCGTCGCCCTGCTCGCGGAGGTGGACCGCCACTCTGCGCGGGTGCGGGAAGCGCTGACGGTAGAAATAGAGAAAACGGCTGGCAAATCCGGCGTCTGATGGTCCATGATTGTTAACTGACCCCTGATTCTCAAGAGCCACACCCTTGCCCATTCGAGCCAGGATCGTGGCGGGTGGGCTCGAACCGGGCGCCGTACTCCGTCATTGTTATCATCTTAGACTCAAGTGGAATTGCCGATGACCGCTGATACCATTTCCGCGTCAGCCAGGATTTTAGTGGTGGACGACGATCTTGCGACCCGGTTTCTGGTGAGCGAAGTCTTGGAGCAGGCCGGCTTTCGCGTCGAACAGGCCGAAAACGGTCGCCAAGCGCTCGAGGTCTTCGAGCGGGTCCGCCCCAATCTCGTTACCCTGGACGTCATGATGCCCGAGCTGGATGGTTTCGGGACCTGCGTCGAATTGCGCCGGCGGCCCGATGGGGCGCAGGTGCCGATCCTGATGCTGACCGGCCTGGACGATTATGAATCCATCAATCAGGCGTTCATGGCCGGCGCCACCGACTTCGTCACCAAGCCCATCAACTTCACTCTGCTCGAATATCGGGTCCGGTATCTGCTGCGGGCCAGCGCGACGATGGCCAGCTTGCACGAGAGCGAGCGCCGACTCGCTACCGCCCAACGCATCGCGCGGTTGGGAAACTGGGACTGGAACCGGGGCCAGGACTTTCTCCGCCTGTCGCGAGAGGTTTGCGAAATGGCTGGGCTCGATCCCCAAGTGCCCGAGGTACCCTTCCAGGTCGTCCTCGACCACATTCATGAAAAGGACCGAGCCGGTGTGAGTGCATGGTTCGCGGAAATCCAGGAGGGTGCGGCAGCCAAGGCGATCAGCCACCGGTTGCTGGATGCCAGCGGCAGCGTGCGTTACGTCCAGCAACAGGTCGAAGCCGTGCTCGACCCGTCCGGCTCTCCCAGCCACCTGTATGGTACCTTGCAAGACATTACCGACCTGCATCAGGCCGAGGAACGGATTCGACAATTGGCCTTCATCGACAGTCTCACGCGATTGCCCAACCGCGAGATGTTCAAGGATCAACTCCGCACGGCGCTCAAGCTAGCCAAACGTTACGGTCGCCCGCTTGCACTGCTGTTCTTGGACCTGGACAATTTCAAGCGCATCAACGACACCCTGGGTCATGGCGTGGGCGATCTTCTGCTCCAAGCGACGGCGGAGCGGCTCAAGGCGAGCGTTCGCGCCAGCGACTCCGTGGCGCGGAACGAGGTGGACGAGCAGGACGAGAGTGTTGCCCGGCTGGGAGGCGACGAATTCACCCTGCTGCTGCCCGAGATTCAGCACAGCGAGGATGCCGCCATCGTCGCCGAACGGATCCAGGCGAATCTGTCGCAGCCGCTCAACCTGGGTGGCCATGAAGTCTTTATCACCCCCAGCATCGGCATCGCCGTGTTCCCCCAAGACGGGGAGGATCCGGAAACATTGCTCAAAAATGCCGACATGGCCATGTACTTGGCCAAGCGCCAAGGTCGGAATCTCTACCGATTCTACGATGCCACCTTGAATGAAGCCGCCCTCAAACGCCTGACGATGGAAAGCCAGTTGCGCAAGGCCATCGAGCGCAACGAGTTTACCCTGCATTACCAGCCCCAACTCGATCTGCTGAGCGGCCGCATCTGCGGCGTCGAAGCCCTGTTGCGCTGGACGAACGACCTGCTGGGGTCGGTGTCTCCCCTCGATTTCATTCCGCTGGCCGAGGAAACCGGGCTTATCATCCCCATCGGCGAATGGGTCCTGCGCACCGCCTGCCGGCAAGCTAAGGCTTGGCAAGTGGCCGGGATCGGCTTGGTGCGGATGGCGGTTAACATCTCCGTCCTGCAGTTCGTGCAACCCGGTTTCACCGGATTGGTGACGCGGATCCTGGAAGAAGCCGGTCTCGAACCGGAGGTGCTGGAACTCGAGATCACCGAAAGTCTGTTGATGAAGGATCCGGAAGGGGCTTTGCACACCCTTGAGGCTCTCAAGGCCGTGGGCGTGCAACTGGCCATCGACGACTTCGGCACCGGCTATTCGAGTTTGAGTCGCCTCAAGCAACTGCCCCTGGACCGGCTCAAGATCGACAAGGCGTTCGTGCGCGAAGTCAACCTCCAACGGAATGACGCCGCCATCGCCACGGCGGTGATCGCCATGGCCGAGAGCATGGGGCTGCGGGTCATCGCCGAGGGCGTGGAGAACGAGGCTCAGCTACGCTTTCTCGAATCCAATCACTGCAATGAAATCCAGGGATACTACCTGAGTCGGCCTCTACCCTCGGCTGAAATCACCACGATGCTTCACAACCGGCGTAACTGACCAACCTCGAACGGGACCATGCCATGATTGAATTGATTGGATTTCTGTTGATCGGCCTGATTGCGGGCTGGGTCGCCACCCACTTCATGCGCGGCAGCAGCATGGGATTGGCGGGCAATCTGGTGATTGGCGTGATCGGCGCCTACCTTGGCGGTTTTCTGTTCCGGTTGATCGGCTTCGCCGCAGTGGGCCTGATCGCCAAGCTGATTACCGCCATCGTCGGCGCCATCGTACTGCTGTACGTGGTGCAGGTGCTGAAGAAGGCCTGAAAAATTCCTCTTTGTAACGGATTCTGTTGATGAGCTGGAGGTGGGTTGAAAGCCGTCTCCGAGTACGAGATGCTGAGGGTTAGCACGACCCAACCCGACCTCTCAACACCCAGAGACCGCCATGACGACTGTCATCGATCACCCGAGGCGAGGATACCGAACGATTCGGCTGGCGTTGGCTGAAGCCGACTACGCGCGGTTTATGAGCGATGGTGAGTTTGCCCGAGCGCAACTGGATCAGATGCATAGCCAGCATCCGGAGCTGTTTCCCGAGGCTTGGGGCCGGGGGTATGCGTGGTGTGGCTTTACGGAACCCTCGCGCAAGCAAGCCGGGCTGCGGTGTCGGCGGGTTCGGCTCACGGCCGATGAGGGGGTGTTTACGGTGGCGCCGGCGTGGGTGATGCCCTACCTGACGGCGTCGGTGGCGGAGGTGGAAAAGGCCGTGTTGTTGATGCGTTTTCATGTCCCCTGCTGGGCGCTGGCCCAGGTTTTCGGGCGCGACGCGATGTTTTGGTATCGGCTGGAGCAGAGCCTGGGGCGGTTCAGCGTGGTCGGCACGACGGTCAAGGCGCCGGAACGCCTACCCCAGGACCTGGTGGCCGATGAGAAACACAGCCGTTTGGACGGAGAAAAAATCTACATCGCCACGACGGCGGGTGAGGGGTGCATTCTGGGGGCGTCGGTCGCCGACTCGGCCTCGGAGACGGCCTTGCGGCAAGCCTATGGCGTGTTTGCCGAGGAAGCCCGAGCCGTGGCTGCGGACTATACGCCCGCGACGGTCAACACCGACGGCTGGGCCGCCACCCAAGGGGCCTGGAAGCGCTGGTTTCCCGGCATTACGATCATCCTGTGTTTCTTGCACGCGTTTCTCAAAATCCGCGATCGGGCCACCCCAGCGCTGGCCGAGGGCTTCGCGCAGGTGAGCCAGAAAGTCTGGGGGGCCTATCGAGCGCCGGGCAAGGCGGCCTTTGCCCAGCGCCTGCGCCGGCTGCGGGAATGGGCCGAGCGCACGCTCCCGGATTCCCCTATGAAACGCCATACGCTGGACCTGTGTGCCAAGCGCGCGCAGTTCAGCCGCAGCTACGATCATGCGCGAGCCCATCGCACCAGCAACCTCGTCGATCGGTTGATGAAGTTTCTCGATCGAGCCTGCTTTAACGCGCAGTACTTCCACGGCACGTTGGCCTCCGCCGAATTACGCGTGCGCGCGCTGGCCTTGTTGTGGAACTTCTGCCCCTCGTCGCCGCGTACCGTGAAGAAATATCACGGCCAGCGATGTCCCGCCGAACGGCTCAACGGTAAACGGTACGCGGACAACTGGTTGGAGAACTTGCTCGTCTCAGGCTCCATGAACGGCTTCAGACGCTATCAACAGAATCCGTTATAAAGAGAAAAATTCGATACCGTGGGTCCGCGGCCGTTAAAATCGGTGTGCGGCCAGCGCCGTTTGATGCCCCAGGCGGGATCCGGTCTTGCGCCGGTCCCGCTTTCGTTTTCCTGATTCCTCTTGGAGTTCTACCGACCCGTGGACGCGCTTTGGCTTGCGCTTGCCTTTTTACTCGGCCTGGTATTTCGCCATCTGGGCCTGCCGGCGCTGATCGGCTACCTGATGGCCGGGTTTGTACTGAACGGGCTGGGCCAGCAAGGCAACACTCTGCTGGACCATATCGCTCATGCCGGCATTTTGCTGCTGCTGTTCAGCGTCGGGTTGAAATTGCGGCTCAAAAGTCTGGCCCGTCCCGACGTTTGGGGTGGCGGGCTGTTGCATCTGACGATCAGCGGCATTGGGCTGGGCCTGGGTTTCCTGGCTGTCGTCGCGTTGCCGGCGTGGCAGGCGTGGGTGCTGGCCACCACCCTGGGCTTTTCCAGCACGGTGCTAGCGGCCAAGGTGCTGGAGGAAAAAGCGGAGGTGCGCGCCTTTCATGGCCGGCTGGCGATTGGCATATTGATCATTCAGGATTTGGCGGCGCTGGCGTTGATGGCGTTCGCCGGCGCGGCGGCGCCCTCGCCGTGGGCGCTGCTGGTGCTCGGCCTGCCGTTGCTGCGGCCGCTGATCATGAAAATGCTGGACTGGAGCGGCCACGATGAATTGCTGGTGCTCTATGGGCTGGCGCTGGCGCTGGTGGTCGGCGGGCTCGGTTTCGAGCATCTGGGCCTCAGTTCGGAACTGGGGGCGTTGTTGCTGGGCGTGTTGCTGGTCGGCCATCCCAAGGCCATGGAACTGTCGCGGGCGGTGTGGGGGCTCAAGGAAGTGTTGCTGGTGGGCTTTTTCCTGCAAATTGGCTTGATGGGTTTGCCGAGCCTGGCGGCGTTTGGCGGGGCGGTGTTGCTGGCGCTGTTGCTGCCGCTGAAGGCGGTGCTGTTCTTCTTCATTTTGATCGGCTTCCGCCTGCGCGCCCGCACTGCGTTCCTGTCGGCGCTGGCGCTGACCAGCTACAGCGAATTCTCCTTGATCGTGGTGCAGTTCATGGTCAACCAGGGCCAACTGGATGCCAGTTGGCTGGTGCTGCTGGCGGTTGCGGTGGCGTTGTCCTTTTTCATCGCCGCGCCGCTCAATGGCTTCGCCCATGCGCTGTACGAGCGGCTGGAGGATCGGCTGACGCGATTCGAGCGGCCGGAACGCCATCCCGACGAGCAGCCGGTATCGCTGGGCAGGACGCAAATTCTGATTATCGGCATGGGCCACGCCGGCACCGCCGCCTACGATTTCCTCAAGAAGCGCCAGACTGTGCCCGATCATCCGTACAAGGTGCTGATGGTGTCGGGCATCGATTCGGACTTGGTCAAAGTCGAGCGGCACATCCACGAGGGGCGACGGGTGGTGTACGCCGATGCCGAGGATCCCGGCTTCTGGCATCGCTTGCACCTGGATGGAATCAAAGCGGTGATTCTGGCCATGCCGGACCCGGAGGCGAAGCGCATCGCCACCACGCAATTGCGCCGGCGCGGGTTCGAGGGCTTGATCGGTGCGGTCAGCAGTTATCCCGATGAGGAGAAAGCCTTGAAGGCGGCCGGCGCCGACATGACGTTCCTGGCGTTCAACGAGGTCGGCGTCGGGTTGGCCGAGCACGTTTGGGAAGCGCTGGAGAAACGCCGGCCGGTTGGGGGAGTGCTGGAGAAGCGATCCGTTCGGCCGGTCCAAAGGGTGAACGACTGACACCAATCCACGCTGTTGCGGTCTATTGAGCGGCAAGGCCCAACGACCGCGAGGAGCAGCCATGAGTTACAAAGTCACCAAGAGCGATGCCGAATGGCGTTCGCAATTGACCCCGCAGCAGTACTCGGTTTGCCGCCAGAAAGGCACCGAGCCGGCTTTTACCGGCGAGTATCACGATTGCCACGATCCGGGCGTTTACCGCTGCGCGTGTTGCGGCAAACCCCTGTTCGGCGCCGACGCCAAATTCGATTCCGGCACCGGCTGGCCGAGTTTCTGGGAGCCGGCAAAAGCCGAAAGCGTGGCGACCACCGAGGATCGGAGTTGGTTCATGCGCCGCACCGAGGTGTTGTGCGCGGACTGCGGCGCCCATTTGGGCCATGTATTCGACGATGGCCCGGCGCCGACCGGCCTGCGCTATTGCATCAACTCAGCTTCGTTGAAGCTGGACAAGGCGGGGTCGCAGGATACATCGGCTTGAAAAGCTATCTTCCCCACGCCGTCGGATTGTACAGAACCGTATTGCACGCGGTGGGGAGATTCTCCGCCGACGGCGGTTCGGGTTTCTTGTGCCGCTTGGGCGATAGCGTCGCTTGTACGATGTCTCTAACCCAGTTGGCGAGATCGGCGTCGCAGCCGTCGCCGGGCGGAAACGACTTCTGCGGTTTGCATTGACCGTCGCCGGGCGGGCAGGCCAGCCGGACGTGGAAATGGGCGTCGTGGCCCCACCAGGGACGGAGCTTGTTCAGCCAGCCACGGTCCATTTCGGTGTCGCATAGCGCCTGCTTGATAATCGCGTTCACAAAGATGCGATCCACGTCCGGGGATTGCGCCGCCAGTTTTAGTACGTCCCGATATCGCGGCGACCAGCGGGCATGATTGATGGCGCCCTCGGTGGCGCGCACCATCGTTGGCATCTCGATCCGCTCGGTATCAGCCCGCGACAGCACTCGCTCGCGCGGTTGTTGCAGGAACCAGATATCGACATCCAGCCCGCTCTGATGGCTGCGATGGCCGTTCGGCATCGGGCCGCCACGCGGCTGCCCCAGATCGCCGACCAGCAACCGTCCGCCGCGCGCCGCCGCCTGTTGAGCCAGGCGCTCCACGAACCGAACCAGCGTGGGATGGCCGTAATAGCGGTTGCGGCTGGGGCGCATGACCTGATAACCATCGCCCACCAACGGCAGCGCCGCTGCCCCGACGATGCAGCCAGCATTAAAAGAACCGATGACCTCCGGCGGTCCGGACAATGGGTAGGCGACTTCGCTCCAGCCATTGCCGGCGCGGGCTGGCGCGGCGCTCGCCAGAAGCAGCAGGGACAGCAGCATTGCGGTGAATCGTGCGAACATGGCATTTCCATCAGTGCGGAGGGAGTAAAGCAAGCTTAGCGGAGCTGTGGCGTTTTGGGCAGAGCCGACCCTTTCGGGCAAGCCGGAAATAGGGGCGGGCGGCTATGCTGAAAACATTGCCATGCTTGGAGAAGATCCGCCCATGTTGCCCGAATACTTTGAATTTTCCCTGCCGACCCGCGTGCTCTACGGGATCGGCGTCATCGATCAGCTCAACGATGCCGTGGCGCATTACGGTCGCCGGCGGGCGTTGCTGGTGACCGATGCGGTTCTGGTCCAGGCCGGGCTGGTGGAGCGGGTCCGAGCTGGATTCCAGCATACCGCCATCGAGATCGCCTGCGTCTACGATCAGGTGCCGCCCAATTCCACCATCCAGACGGTCGAGGATTGCGCGGCGCTGGGTCGGGCGCACGGCTGCGATCTGATCATCGGTCTGGGCGGCGGCAGCGTGCTGGATACCGCCAAAGTCGCCAACATTCTGCTGGTGAAGGGCGGCCGGGTGCAGGAGCACATGGGCGCCTACCTGCTCGGTCAAACCCAGTTGCTGCCGCTGTTCCTGATTCCGACCACCGCCGGCACCGGCTCGGAAGTGACCAAGGTGGCGGTGATCGCCGATCCCGACCACGATGTGAAGCTGCCGTTCGCGGAAACGCAATTCCTGCCCGATCTGGCGATTCTCGATCCGGAATTGACTCGCACCATGCCGCCCAAATTGACCGCCGCGACCGGCATGGACGCGCTGACTCATGCCATCGAAGCCTATGTGGACAAGGAGTGGTCGCCGGCCGCCGACGGGCTGGCGCTGCAAGCCATCCGCCTGATCCGCGATAACCTGTTGCTGGCCTGCGCCCAGCCGGACAATTTGCAGGCGCGTGGGGCGATGCTGGTGGCAAGCTGTCTGGCGGGGATCGCGTTTTCGCATTCGATGGTCGGGATGGTGCATGGCATCTCCCACGCTTTGGGCGGGGTCTACCACATCCCGCACGGATTGGCGAACGCCTTGGTGCTGCCGGAGGTGATGGCCTACAACCTGGAATCGCGGCTGGACCGTTATGCCGACATCGCCGAGGCGTTGGGCGTGGTGTTTCCGCGTCCGGGCGCGGCGCTCGGGAATCTGTTGCGCTATGGTGGGTTGAATTTCGCAACGCCGCTGGTCAAGCCGCTGGCGGCGGTGGATCGCTGGTTCCGGCGCCAGGCGGCGAAGGCGGGCATTACCTACATTCGCACTCTGAACCGGCAACTGGCGCATTTGACCGGGATGCCGCTCAACCTGCGCGATGCCGGCGTCAAGGATGGGCTGGCGAAGCTGGAGCAGGTGGCGGATACCGCGATGAGCGACGGTGCGATGCTGTACAACCCGCGCGAGCCGGAGCGGGCGGCGGTGGTGCGGATCGTCCGCGCGCTGTACGACACCACCGTGACCCCGTTGCCGGTCGCCGCGGCGGATTTGCAGCCGGCGGGAGCGGCGACGGCGACGACGCGGGAGTTTCGCAACGTCTTCCCGGACAGCGAGACGCTGTATCGGGTGTTGGGCGGCTTTTTCGAGCGCTTGAAGGTCGATCCGCAAATCGGCGGGCCGCTGAAAAATTCCCGGTTGTGCGTCCAGTTCGCGTTCGAGCATCCGGCGGCGATGATGACCATCGACGCGCGGGGCGAGGAGGTGCGGATTTACCGGGGTGCGGAATTCGTCGGCCAGCCGGAAGTGACGATGAGCATGAGCGCCGATTTCGCCCATGCGTTCTGGCATGGCCGGGTCAACCTGGTGTCGGCGCTGACCCGCCGGCAGGTCATCGCCAAGGGCAACGTGCCCAAGACGCTGAAGCTGTTGCCGATTCTGAAGCCGGCGTATGCGCTCTATCCGCGCTATCTGGCGGAAATCGGGATGAAGGACGCTGCTTGATTCCCCTGTGGCTTTGCTGGGCAAGCGGACATTTTCCCGGACATTTTTCTTGGGCTATCCGGTGTAAGGCTCTATGCTTCAATAGAAAAATAGCCCTTCTAAGGTGGACATTCCGATGGACCCAAACGCTTGGCGGACGCTGGATCGGCGAGTTGAAACGGCGCGATTCGGTCCTTTCACCTTCCAGGTCGGCGTCGATCTCAACGAAGTCGCGTTTCCCCTGCAACGGATTGAAGACGCGCACCAGTGTTTCATCGCCGCGCCGCTCTCTCAGGTTGCCAATCAATTGGAACGGGAAGTCGTGGCGAGCAGCGTGTTCGGCACCAATACCATCGAGGGGGGAACGCTGACCGAGGAGGAGACGGCGACCGCCTTGACACTCGCGCCGGACGCGGTGCGGGAAGTCGAGCAGCGGCGGGTGGTGAACATCAAGGCGGCCTACGACCGCGCGCTTCGGGCGGCGAGTGCGCCCAACTGGCGGCTCGATCTCGATTTCATCCGCGAGATTCACGCCGCCATTACCCAGGGTTTGCCGCATCCCCAGAATCGGCCGGGAGCATTCCGCGAGAACCCCAAGACCACCGTGACCCAAGTGGGTGACGCCGCGCATGGCGGGCGCTACAAACCCCCGCAGTATGGTGGCGACGTGCGCTTGCTCATGCGGCATTGCGTGGAATGGCATGAAAGCCTGGTCGCGGCGGGAGTGCCTGCCCTGATCCGCGCGCCGCTCGTCCATCTCTACTACGAATTGATCCATCCGTTCTGGGATGGCAACGGCCGGGTCGGGCGGGTGCTGGAGGCGACCGTGTTGCAGGCGGCGGGGTATCGCTACGCGCCGTTCGCGATGGCGCGGTATTATCTCGACAATCTCGACGCCTATTTCAGCCTGTTCAACGTCTGCCGCAAGCAGGCGGATAAGAAGGCGGAATATCCCAATACGCCGTTTGTCGCCTTCCACTTGGAAGGGATGCGGGTGGTGATCAACCGCTTGCACGACCGCGTCAATCAAATTGTTTCCGTCCTGTTGTTCGAGAGCCGAATCAGGCAATTGCTGGACGAAAGGGAAATCAATGCGCGGCAGTACACGATTCTGACGCAATTGTTGACCTTACCATCGCCGGTTCCTCTGGAACGAATTGCGGCAAAGCCCCTGGTATCAGGCGTTGTACTTGCAACGCGGCGATAAGACGCGACAGCGGGATTGGCGCCAGTTGCGCGAACGGGGGCTGGTTCGTCTTGGTGCCGGTCAGGTTTGGCTGGGGCTGGGCTGAAAGTTATGGTATATCTACCAAGTATCTGACTGCCGATGAAGATGAGGAACCCCAGCTATGCCCGTAGTTATCGCCGAGGAAACCCTATACGCCGCCCGCCTGAGTCCCGGCGAGCTTAAGCAGGAAATCGCGGTGCTGCTATTCAACCAGAATCGGCTCACCCTCAGCCAAGCCAGCCATCTGGCGGAATTATCGCTGCTCCGCTTTCAACACCTGCTTGCCAGCCGGGGTATTCCCGTGCATTACGACATCGCGGACTTTGAAGCAGACCTCGCCACGCTGGCTATACTCCACCCGATATGATTGTCGTCAGCAATACCTCGCCCATTATCAACCTCGCCTGCGTGGGGTAACTCGACCTGCTACGCCAAATCTATGGGTCTATCGTTATCCCGGAAGCAGTCTTTACTGAAACCGTCATGGCTGGTGCGGGGGAACCGGGCGCCGAAGAGGTGCAACGTTCACCTTGGATCATGCGACGCCAAGTAACCCAACGACCGTTGGTGAACGTGCTGCGTCTGGAACTGGATGCTGGCGAAGCAGAAGCGCTCGACTGCGCGCTCGAACTCAATGTCGATCTCGTCTTGCTGGACGAGCGGCGGGCGCGTGAAGTCGCGAACGCCTGGGACTGCGATTCATCGGTTTGCTCGGCGTCCTGATCGAAGCCCAGCGCCAGCACCGACTTTCCCGCGTTCGTCCGGTGCTGGACGATCTGCGCCAAAAGGCCGGTTTCTGGATGACCGACGCGCTGTATCAACGGGTACTCGCAGCGGCGGGCGAGTTATCTGGAACGAATACCGCTTGAGAAACTGGGTGCGTGCGGCAAGAAGCGAAGCGGCGCTTGCCATTCCGGACCATCCCGCTTCGGCTATGCTTGAAAAGTGTGCGAGTCGCTTCTAAGTTACTTTACTCAATGGTTCGGACAGTTTTGGTTTTCAGCCTCGTGGACGAAAGGTCCATCAGGTTCATGAAACTTCTTTAAAAGTCAGAGCTTTCGAGTATCGGCAGCAGATCAAGCAAAATCAGCAAGTTATTTTTATCTTATCAAACTCCGGTCAACCCCCGAGTTTGATTTAATGCCTCCTATGGAGGCTAACCTCTTGATTGTGATTGTCAGAACTGTCCGAAGTATTGTTTACTGAAAGTCAGCGAATGTTGGGCGGGGAGGAATCCGCGCGCCATTTTTTACGTGACCTTGCCAGGGGGTTGTTTCATGCCGAATGGAACGCAACGCAACGCAAGCTATTTTCTGGTCTACGCCGGCCTGATCGCCGGTCTCTTCCTGACCCATGCCGCGCCGGCCGCCGGCCTCAACGACAGCGGGCAGACTCTGTGCTACAACGGCAGCGCCGCCTTGGTCGCCTGCGACGCGGCCAACAGCGGCGATGCCGCCCCCTATCCCGGCCAGGATGGTCGCTACGGCCGCGATGCCGCCGCCACCGCCGGCGCGCTGACCAAGATCGGCGGCGGCGCGGCGGGGTTCGACTTTACCAAGATCGCCAACGATGGCACGGAGCTACCCGCGTCGGCTACCTTGGGCACCGGCGCCACCGCCTGGGCCTGCACCCGCGACAACACCACCGGCCTGACCTGGGAAGTGAAGACCGACGACAACGGGTTGCGCGATAAGGACTGGACCTATACCTGGTACAGCACCGATGGCACCACCAACGGCGGCGATGCAGGGCAGCAACAGTGGGTTCCACTACCTCCTGCGGCGGTACCCTGGCCAGTTGCAACACCGAGGATTATACCGCCGCCGTCAATGCCGCGCCTGGCTTGTGCGGCTTCACCGACTGGCGCCTGCCCAGCATCCGGGAACTCCAGACCATCGTTTATTACGGCGCCCAGAATCCCGCTATCGATACGACCTATTTCCCCAATACGGTGACGTCCGGCTTCTGGTCGGCTTCGAGTTTTGGTCCGGATTCCAGCCAACGCGTGGACCGTCGTCTTCGGCGATGGCGGCGTCCTCGCCGGCGCTAAGCCCAGCGGCGCCCGCGTGCGGCTGGTGCGCGGCGGACAGTTTTAGGCTCTTTGACGCTTTTTGCCGGGGCGGCGCGCATGGCCCGTTACGACCACCTGCCGATCTGGAAGGATGCGGTGGCGCTGACGGCGCTGCTCGAAGAGGTGGTGCGCCACTTGGATGCAAACCATCCTTGGTTTGCACGCTACGCGCAACCTCCGGTTGCCCAAATTCGCTCCGGGCGAATTTGTCCCCGTTACCACAAATACGCCCTGGGCGCGGATCTGCGCCGCCAGGCGTATGCCGTCTGCCGAGGGGTGGTGGTGGCCAATGGCGAACGAGACGGGCGGTTGGCCGCGGTCGAGCGGCTGGTGCTGGCGGTGGAAGAACTGAAGTTGCTGATTCAGATGGGCAAGGAAGTTCGCGCCTTCGCGAGCTTTCGGGAATTCGAGCGGGCGGCGGAATTGGCCGTCGCTCTCTCCAAGCAGAGCGGGGGGTGGCGCCGGGCCTTGGCCGAAGGGGCAGGGGCCTCGAAACGGCCTGAAGGCGCGCCCCGGGGGGCGGCGCCGTGAACCGAAACCACTGTGCGCCCCCGTCACCCGGTTTTCGGGGAACGGAATCGTCCCCGCCGCCGGGTAGAGGCATGCACGCCGTCCTACCTGCGGACTGGGCGGCGGCCCGGCTGGCGGCCGCGCGGCGCACGATAGTGACCCGCCGGGATGGCGGCTGCGCCATCGAATTGCCGGAGGCCGCGCTCCGATCCCTGCAAGCCACGGTGGCCAGCACCCTCGGGCATTTCTCCCACGCCTCGTCCCGGCGCATCGTTCTGGGGCTGTGGCGCCGCCATAGCTGGTTGCGGGCCGTATTCGAGTTATCGCCCGCAGCGGATCGGCTCTGGGCGCGCGCCGAGCCCGCCTCGGTGGCCTCGCTGGTGGGGCAGGCCCGGGTTTTTCCGCCGCCGCTTTCCGGGCTTCACGCTCGTCCTGCAACGCGGCAACCGGCTGGCGGTACTGCCGGCGCGGAGGCCGGTCGCGGCGCTGCATCAAGCCGACCCCGTCCACATCGCTGCCCTGTTGCGGCTGCTGCGCTCGTTGCGGCGGATGCGGCAACCCCATGTCCTGGTGCTGGAGCGCGGCTATCTGAAAACGGGATTCAAGCGCCGGGTGTTCCATTCGCTCTGGTGGCCCGCGCCCGAAGCCGCCATCGCTCCCGTGGGCGCGCCATCCGGCGCGATAAGCCATCACCCGCCATCCCGTTCAAACCCGTTATTGGCCGCGCATCGGACCCTCTTTCACAAGGAACCGACCATGTTTGCTAAACGCGCCGTCCTGCTCCGTGCGCTGCCCCTGGTGGCGGCGGCCCTGGCTTTTCTGTTCGCGCCGGCCGCCTGGGCTCAACCGGCCCCGGGTTGCACCGCCGGCAACCCCAACGCCAACCTCGTCGAGACCACGCCCACGGCGGACTTCGACATTTCCGCCACGGACGGCACCGTCATCCACACCAAGACGGGCCTGATGTGGAAACGCTGCGCCGAGGGGCAAACTTGGGACGGCACGACTTGCACTGGTAGCGCCAGTAACTTTAATTGGCAGAATGCTTTAGCAGCGGCGGCGAACTCGACCTTCGCCGGTTATTCCGACTGGCGCTTGCCCAACATCAAGGAACTGCAATCCATCGTCGAGTCCTGCGGATACAGTCCCGCCATCAACCGGACTATTTTCCCGGCGATTCCAAGCGTCCTACTTCTGGTCGGCTTCGAGTATTGGTCCGGTATCCAGCCTCCGCGTGGGGCGTCGTCTTCAGCGATGGCGGCGTTGGAGGCGTCGATAAGTTCCAACGGCCCCCGCGTGCGGCTGGTGCGCGGCGGACAGTCCTTTGATTCTTTTGATCTTTTAACAGTGGGGACAGTGACGGTGAGCAAGGCCGTGAGTCGGAACAGCGGCGGCGAGCGTGCCGGCGGGAAAGAACTTCCCGATCACGCTCACCTGTGGCGCCACCGTGTTCAACGCCAACGCGACCACCGCCACCCCGGCGGTCTTCACCAACGTGCCGCTGAGAGACTGCACGGTGACCGAAGGCACGCTGCCCGCCATCGCCGGGGTGACCTGGGGGACGCCGACGTTTAACCCGTCCGCCACCGTGACGGCGGGCGCCAATACGGCGGTAACCGTCACCAACCCGGCGGAGGTGACCACCTACGCCATTACGAAGAACGTCAGCCCGACGGCGGAGCGGCACGGTCAGTTGCACGCCGGACCCGGTGAACTCACGGCGCCGACAGCAGTTGCACCGCCACGCCAGCGCCGGCTACATCTTCGCCAACTGGAGCGGCGACTGCACGGGCACGGGCGCCTGCGAGCTGAGCAACGTCACCAGCGCCAAGAGCGTGACGGCGAACTTTACCGTACGCTGCGAACAAGATCTTTACCGGCCCGACGGCCACCGGCACCGGCGACGCCACGGCTACGGTTTCGGGCGGCGGCGACACGTGCGGCTTTACCCCCAACCCGCAATTCGTGGCGGTGAGCAGCGTGCCGGTCGCCCCGCCGGCGGGCTATGGCTTCCCCCACGGCCTGTTCGACTTCACCCTCGCCAACTGCACGCCCGGCGGCGCGGTGACTTGACCATCACCTATCCCACGGCGCTACCCGCCGGGACGGTCTATTGGAAGTACGGCCCCACGCCCGGCAACGCCAGTCCCACTTGGTACAAGATGCCCGCCACCCTCGCCGGCAATACCGCCACCTTCACCATCACCGACGGCGGCTTGGGCGACGACGATCTGACGGCCAACGGCAGCATCGTGGACCAGGGCGGACCGGGCGTCCCTGGCGCGGTCGACATACCCACCCTGTCCGAATGGGCCAGTGTTGTTGTTGAGCCTGTTAATCGGATTGAGCGGCTGGCGGCTGCGGCGGAAGGGGTCGTTCTAGCGCACCGAAACCACCCGGCCCGTCGCAAAACGGGCCGGGTGCGGTGCACGGCTCATCCTAAACGGCGGGATGTTCGATGTCCCCGATCATCGTTTTGACGGTTTCAATCAGTGCCGGAATATCGTTCTGGCAGATGTCGAACAACTGTTCGGCATTTACCTGGAAGTAACCGTGGGCCAAAACATCCCGCACCCCCATCACGCCGCGCCACTTCACGCCGGGGTAACGGCTCAGTAGGTTGCCCTCGGTTTTGCGGTCGATATTCTTGAGTTCCTCTCCCGCCGCGATCAGGATCATGCAAATCGCATCCATCCGATCTATTCCCGCATCGCTGGAATAAAAAATCGGCTGGAGTGGCGATATCGGCAAACCGTCTCGGGATTCGCTCCAGTGCTTCCAGAAGGGCTTGCAACCGTTCCACCAACAACTCCGGGTCATACATACACCGCTTCCTTTTCGATGCGCGCCTTCAGTCGGAGGTTGGTCAATCCGCGCAACTGCAACACATCCACTGGACGTCCAAACAGTTCCTCCAAGTCTTGTTTCATCATGGCGGTCATGAACAAGTTAGGGGCATCGGTATCGAATACGATGTCCACATCGCTATCGGGCGTGGCGGTGTTGCGAGCGTAGGAGCCAAAATAGCCCAGCGCACGCAAGCGATATTCCGCTCCGTGACGTTCCTTGAACGCCGCCAACAAGGCGCGCAGTCGGTCGGGGGACAGGATTTCCTCGTTCATACCCTCATCGTAGTCATCCCGTCGGCGCAGATCAAACCCGTTTTTCGCGGTGTGCCCGCCCCGAGGTAGCCTCGAAAAAACTTGGACAAGCGAAGGCCGTGGTAGCAAGGCAGGGTTTCGGCATAACGCCGTTATCGCCCCCGCGTCGGCGGGCATTCCCCGACCAGTTCCACCTGACCGTCCTCGTCCACCGATTCCAGCCGCACCGTGAAATCCCCACAGCCGGTGCAGGTGTTTCAGGACTTCCTGGGTGGTTTCAGGGTGCAGCGGCCGGCGGTGATAGCGGGTGTGCCGCAGGGTCAGGACCACCCGGAAGCGGAACAGTTGCAGGGCCGGGCACTCGGAGCTATTGAGAAAATGCGCCGAGGTGCGCGGCATCACTGCCGAGCAGTTTGAAGGATGGCGGACCAGCCAGCGCCTCAACGACCCCGGCCATGTGTTTCCCGCCGTCGAACAAGCCCTTGCCGAATTAGTGGGCGACACGAACTGGCTGTTCGACCGGACGGCGGTTTTGCAGGATCTTTCAAACAGCTAATTTCAAGGGGCGGATCAAACGATGATTGACTGGTCGTCGGGTACGCCCGCAGCCGGGCGACGCGCTCGACCTGCCGGCGCATATCCACCACCGGGTGACGTTCACCTCGCGTCCCAACCGGGATTTCATATCAGTTCCCGTTGCTCGTTGATGAGGTATTTGGCCACGACGGAGTTTAGCGAGCAGGCTGCCTCCTTGCCCGCCATGATCGACCGCAAGGCTTCCAGATCCGACTGCCACGCCACGTCGCCGGGCGCCATGATACAGGCGCTGCCGGGTTCGTGGCTGGTGAAAAGCCGGCCGCCCTTGAAATAGTAGTGCTCGTCGCTCTCGGCGGTTTCGAACTCGCGCATGGCCGGAGGGATATCGTAGGGCGCGAACCAGAGCTTGATTTCCCGCTCGGCGTCGGCGGGATTGGCGGAGGCGTGAATGAGGTTGTCGATGCGGTTGTCCACCACCGCGCCATTGCCGTCTTCCACCGGGATCACCGTACCCAAGGCGCGAACGCTGCCCGGTTTGCTGTCGCGGGCCTGCTGGGGATTGGTCGGGCCGGCGATGTCGCGAATCTTCTTGATGGCGTCGGGACCCTGGTAAATCAGGGCCACCACCCGGCGTTTCCAGGCATCCTCTTCGCTGTAGTGGATGCGTCCGGTGATGTAGTCGATCAGGGAGGGGAAGAAAGGCTTACCGCGATGCTCTGCATAGTGCTCCTCGGCGAGCATTTTGTGTACGGTCACGATCTTCGCGCCGGCGAATCGGAGTCCGGTATGCACCTCGGAAAGCAGGGAAAGCATGTAGCCGGTCAGCGATTGCTTGAGGGCGTCCGGTTTGATGAGGACGAGAGTCTGTTCGAGTTCGCGCTTGTCCATGGTTGTCGGTTTGGTTTTGTCGTGAAGGTGAAGAGTGCGGCGAAGGTTCGGCCCGCGCGCGCCTCGGGAAGACGACTGCAGGCGCGCGCCGCGCGTGGGATGCCGGGCAACGGGCCGTTCCCGCTTCGATCGGTTCGCTCGAAAGTTGTGTTCCGACGGCACCGGGCTTGCGGCCAAGGCTACAGTCACCCGTAATGGTGTTTGCAGGCAATGATGGTCAAGGTTATCCGCTTCCACCTTGTAAACCAGCCGATGCTCGTCGGTGATGCGTCGGGACCAGTAGCCTCGCAGTTCATGCTTGAGAGGTTCCGGTTTGCCGATACCTTGATGAGGGTTACGTGCGATGTCCAGGATCAGGGTCACGATGCGCTTGTGAATCTTTCGATCCTGCTCGGCCCAAGCAGTGAAGTCGGCAAAAGCTCCCTGCTCGAACGCGATTTTCATTGCAGATCGGCCAAGTCCACCGTTACCAGGTTGCGTTGTTGCCGGACATTTTCGATGGCCTCCAGCAGACGGGCACGGTTCGCCGGGTTGGCCAGCAGGTAGGCGGTTTCATCCTGTTCCGCCGTCTCCGCCTCGCAGACCGCAATCTCGATGGTCTTGTGGCGGAACAGGGTCTTGAGCGATTCCAGGAACTCGACCGACAACTCGTCAGCGTTCAGCCGGTAAAGGGTGTACATGGCAGGCTCCAAACACGTAAAAAGTGGATGATACGGGTTTGGTCCGCGCCCATCATCGCCCCTTTGTCTGCGGGCATTCCCCCACCAGTTCGACCTTACCGTCCTCGTCCACCGATTCCAGCCGCACCGTGAAGCCCCACAGCCGGTGCAGGTGTTTCAGGACTTCCTGGGTGGTTTCGGGGTGCAGCGGCCGGCGGTGATAGCGGGTGTGCCGCAGGGTCAGCGAGCGGTCTTTCCGGTGCGCCACGTTCCAGACCTGAATGTTCGGCTCGCGGCTGCCGAGGTTGTACTGGTCGGACAGCGCCCGCCGCAGCCGCCGGTAGCCGGCGTCGTCGTGGATGGCGGTGATTTCCAACTGCTCCTGGGTGTCGTCGTCCAGCACCGCGAACAGCTTGAAATCCCGCATCAGTTTGGGCGACAGGTATTGAGCGATGAAGCTCTCGTCCTTGAAATTGCGCATGGCGAAGTCCAAGCGTCTTGATCCAGTCCTGCCCGGCGATGTCCGGGAACCAGTGGCGGTCTTCGTCCGTCGGTTCCTGACAAATGCGCTGGATGTCGCTCATCATCGCAAAGCCCAGCGCGTAGGGATTGATGCCGGAATAATGGGGATGGTCGAACGGCGGTTGCTGGACCACGCTGGTGTGCGATTGCAGAAACTCGATCATGAAACCGTCGTTGACGTAGCCCTCGTCGTACAGCCGGTTCAGCAGGGTGTAGTGCCAGAAGCAGTTATGGTTGATGAAGCAGGACGCCTTGTAGGCGTGGGAGTTTTCCACACTGAAATCGACGACCGGCCCGTCATCGCACTCGATGGATTCGATGGTCGTCCGATCATCCTTGTCGAGGAACCACTTGACCGACGCCAGCGCATCCGCCAAGGCCCGCCGCTTGTACGACAGGCGAAAGCCGATCTTCTCCGCGAAGCGCTGGACATCCGAACCCGTGATGACGAGCCGGAAGGTCCCGTCTTGCTGCGGCCGCACGGAACTGACGATGCCCAGGTTCAGGATGAGCAGTTGCTCCACTCGCAACAGATCGCGGCTCTTGCTGACCAGGATGACCTGACGGTCCTTGGGCGAGACGCAGCCGTCGGTGTCGAAGTGCCCGCGAAGGAAGGCGCGGACGACGGCTTCCGGCGAGCGCAGGATGATGTCCGGTACGGTCTTTCGTCCTGCGGCGCCCCAGCCGGTGGCGATCCCGAACGTTTGCTTGAATAGCCGCGCCAGCACGGCGCTGTGGACCGTCGAATTGAAGTGGTTGCGGCTCGGTCGGCGCGATGCCGTGACCCCGAAGCTCGCGTACATCGTCTGCTCGAAGAAATCCAGCAGTTCCGAATCTTGTGAGGTCAGATTGACACAGCTCGCGTTAACAAACCCATCCCCGATCACTTGGCCCAGCACTTCGGCCAGGTCAGGTCCCAGAGTTTCGGGCCGGCGGGCCAGGTCATCGGGCGTCAGCAAGGCCCAGGGATAATCCGGGTCGGCCTTGATCGCCTCCCATTCGTCAAAACACGCCTGCAACCGAGCGACAGTCTGCGCTCCGACCGACAAGTCCGGCGCGGCGCGGCGCCATTTGTAGTAGGTGTTGATCGATACGTCGTGCTTTTGGCAGATATCGGCGATGCGAGGGCGAACTTTCAGCGCGTAGTCGATGGGGGCTTCGGCGCCGGCGAAAACGGACTGGCCGCGCCGGATCTCCACGGCATCGCCGACCTTCAGGTTCTGCAACTCGATCCATTCCCCGCCCACCAGAATCTTGTGGTCGGCGCCGCCGTGCAGCTCGTACCCGTGCCGGGTCCGGATGCGGATGCGCCGCTTCGATGGATGGGTGAACCAGTTGACCACCCGATTGCCATCCTCGACGCGTCCCGAGAATCGCGACTCGACGAGTTCCTGCGCCCGCAGAAGGCCATGATCCGTCACGACCAGCGTGTCGCCGGTGACGCAGGCCCAGCCTTCATTCATCACCTGGGTTTGGCGCTGCGGGTAGAAATACTGAGCGATCTTGCGGACGATCCGCACCAGTTCGCGCTGCCACGGCTCCAGCAGCGGCGCGTTCTTCTCGATGAAGTACAGCAGGTTTTCCTGCGGCTCGGCGGGGTAGCGTTTCGCCTGCTCGGCGGTGGCCTCGGCCGGCTTGACCGGGATGGTCCGCCACAGGTCGTTGATTTGCGATTGCCGATATTCTTCCCGGTCGTGTTGGCGCTGCTTTTCCTCGTGCAGCGACAGCGGCGCCGGGTGTTTGTAGCGGTCCACCCCGTAGTTCATCAGCGCGTGGCAGGAATCGAGGAACAGCTCCACGGTTTCCTCGCCGTGGCGTTCCTCGCACTCGGCCACGTAATTCCGCGCGAACAGCAGGTAGTCGATGATCGCGTCGGCGCTGGTCCAGGCGCGGAACAGGTAGTTGCCCTTAAAGAAGGAGTTGTGGCCATAGGCGGCGTGGGCGATCACCAGCGCCTGCATCATGGCGGTGTTCTCCTCCATCAGATAAGCGATGCAGGGGTCGGAGTTGATCACGATCTCGTAGGCCAGCCCCATCTGCCCGCGCCGGTAGTTCTTTTCGGTTAGCACGAATTGCTTGCCGTAGGACCAGTGCTTGTAGCCCAGCGGCATCCCCACCGAGGAATAAGCATCCATCATCTGTTCGGCGGTGATGATCTCGATCTGGTTGGGGTAGGTGTCCAGCCCGAAGTCGTTGCCGGCAATCTGGCCGATCACCTCGTTGTAACGGTCCAGCATCGGGAACGTCCATTCGGACGACTCGGCAATCAATCGCGACGAACTCATGACACGCGCCTCTTGAACAGGTCCCGGAACACCGGATAGATGTCGGCCGGCCCGTCGATCTGCCGCATGGCGAAGTGCGGGTGGGTGGCCTTCACCTCCTCGTAGGCCTCCCACAGGCTTTGATGGCGGTCCGGGGTGATTTCGATGTAGGCGTAATAGCGAACGAACGGCATGATCCGCTGCAACAGCAGATCCTTGCAGGCCGGCGAGTCGTGGTGCCAGTTGTCGCCGTCCGAAGCCTGCGCCACGTACAGGTTCCAACTGGAAATCGGGTAGCGTTCGGCCATGATATCGCCCATCAGTTGCAGGGCGCTGGACACCACGGTGCCGCCGGTCTCCCGTGAGTAGAAGAACTCCTGTTCGTCCACTTCCTTGGCCACGGTGTGATGGCGGATGAACACTACCTCGATCTTCTCGTAATTGCGCTTGAGGAACAGGTAGAGCAGGGTGAAGAACCGCTTGGCCAGATCCTTGCGCGCCCGGTCCATCGAACCGGACACGTCCATGATGCAGAACATCACCGCCTGGGTCGTGGGCTGCGGCTGTTTGACCCGGTTGACGTAGCGCAGATCGAAGGTGTCGATGAACGGCACCGCCCGCGCTCGCGCCCGCAGGTGTTCGATCTCCTCGACCAGCGCCTTGGCGCGGATTTCATCCACGGGCGGCGTGGCCAGCAGGCGTTCCAGTTCATCCTCCGCCTCGCGCAGCCGGCGGGTATAGGGCCCGGCCAGCGCCATCCGCCGCGCCAGCGCGCCCTTGAGCGAGCGCACCACGTCGATGTTGGCCGGGTTGCCGGCGCTGGTGAAACCGGCCCGTACCGATTTGAACTCGGTGGCCTTGGCCAGTTGGGTGCGGACCAGGTTGGGCAGTTCCAGGTCCTCGAAGAACAGTTCCAGGAATTCCTCGCGCGACAATTCGAAGACGAAATCGTCCTCGCCCTCGCCGCTGTTGCCGGCTTGGCCGCTGCCGGAACCCCCGCCCCCCCCGCCGGGCGGCCGGGCGATCTGGTCGCCGGTGACGAATTCCCGGTTGCCCGGATGGATGGCCTCGCGCCGGCCGCCGGACCCATGGCCGAACACCGGCTCGGACAGGTCGCGGGCGGGGATGTTCACCTTCTCGCCGTTGTCGATGTCGGTGATGCTCCGGCCGTTCATGGACTCGGTCACCGCTTTCTTGATCTGACTCTTGAAGCGCCGGATGAAACGCTGGCGGTTGACGGTGCTCTTGTGCTTGCCGTCCAGTCGCCGGTCGATGAACGTGGCCATGCGTGGTGTCCTCCGCTCAGGATGCCTTGCGAACCCGCAGGTACCAGTCGGATAGCAACCGCACCTGTTTGGCCGTGTAGCCCTTGGCGACCATCCGGTCCACGAACTCGGCGTGCTTCTTCTGCTCCTCGGCGCTGGCCTTGGCATTGAAGCTGATCACCGGCAGCAGATCCTCGGTGTTGGAGAACATCTTCTTCTCGATCACCGCCCGCAGTTTTTCGTAGCTGGTCCAGGCCGGATTCCGCCCGGCGTTGTTGGCCCGCGCCCGCAGCACGAAATTGACGATTTCGTTGCGGAAGTCCTTGGGATTGCTGATGCCGGCCGGCTTCTCGATCTTCTCCAGTTCGGTGTTCAGCGCCGCCCGGTCGAACGACTCGCCGGTGTCGGGATCGCGGAATTCCTGGTCCTGAATCCAGAAGTCGGCGTAGGTCACGTACCGGTCGAAGATGTTCTGGCCGTACTCCGAGTAGGATTCCAGGTAGGCCTGCTGCAACTCCTTGCCGATGAATTCGGCGTAGCGCGGCGCCAGAAACCCCTTGAGATAGGACAGGTACTTCTCCTCGACGTCCGGCGCGAACTGCTCGCGCTCGATCTGCCGCTCCAGCACGTAGAGCAGATGCACCGAGTTAGCGGCGACCTCGGCGTGGTCGAAGTTGAACACCTGGCTCAGGATCTTGAAGGCGAACCGGGTGGAAATGCCGGTCATGCCTTCGTCCACCCCGGCGTAGTCGCGATACTCCTGCATCGACTTGGCCTTGGGGTCGGTGTCCTTGAGGTTCTCGCCGTCGTAGACCCGAATCTTGGAGAAGATGCTGGAGTTCTCCGGCTCCTTGATCCGGGTCAGCACCGAGAATTGCGCCAGCATCTGCAAGGTGCCGGGCGCGCAGGGCGCCTCGGCCAGCGAACTGTGGGTCAGCAATTTTTGGTAAATCTTGACCTCGTCCGACACTCGCAGGCAGTAGGGCACCTTGACGATGTACACCCGGTCCAGGAAGGCCTCGTTGTTCTTGTTGTTGCGGAACGACTGCCATTCCGACTCGTTGGAGTGGGCCAGAATGATCCCCTCGAACGGGATGGCCGACAGCCCCTCGGTGCTGTTGTAGTTGCCTTCCTGGGTGGCGGTCAGCAGCGGATGCAGCACCTTGATCGGCGCCTTGAACATCTCGACGAATTCCATCAGGCCGCGGTTGGCGCGGCACAGGGCGCCGGAGAAGCTGTAGGCGTCCGGATCGTTCTGGGCGAGGTGCTCCAGCTTGCGGATGTCCACCTTGCCGACCAGCGAGGAAATATCCTGGTTGTTTTCGTCGCCCGGCTCGGTTTTGGCGACCGCGATCTGGTGCAGCACCGACGGCCGCAGCTTGACCACCCGGAACTGGGTGATATCGCCGTTGAACTCGCGCAGCCGCTTGGCCGCCCACGGCGACATGATGTGGCGCAGGTAGCGGCGCGGGATGCCGTAGTCGTCCTCCAGAATCTGACCATCTTCGTCAGGATTGAACAGTCCCAGCGGCGATTCGAACACCGGCGAGCCTTCAATGGCATAGAACGGGATCCGCTCCATCAACTGCTTGAGCCGTTCGGCCAGCGACGACTTGCCGCCGCCCACCGGGCCGAGCAGGTAGAGGATCTGCTTCTTCTCCTCCAACCCCTGGGCGGCGTGCCTGAGGTAGGAGACGATCTGCTCGATGGCGTCCTCCATCCCATAGAATTCCTCGAAGGCGGGATAGATTTTGAGCACCTTGTTCTGGAAGATGCGCGACAGCCGCGAGTCGTTGCGGGTGTCCACCATCTCCGGTTCGCCGATGGCTTTCAACAGTCGCTCGGCGGCGCTGGCGTAGGCGACCGGGTCTTTTTTGCACAGCTCCAGATATTCCTGGAGCGAAAGATTCTCTTCGCGGCTCTCTTCGTAGCGCGACAGATAACGCTTGAAAATCGTCATGGTCACAACCTCATCTATGATCGCGAAAGCGTGGCGGCTTGCTGTTTTGAAACCTGTCAGGGCAAACCCTGGCGAATGTTCTGTCGATCCGTGCGTCATCCCGGCCAATCCGCCGCCCGGCGGATGTTTCCGGTAGGTAATGAAGCAATTAACGGACCAATCCGGGTTCGGGGCGGCGGCGGCCGGATTTTGGCGCCAAGTCCCGAAGAAAAGCGAAATCAACCCGTTACTGAGGCACGGGTGGCCCGGAAGGGATCGGCCTATCCCGTTAGACCCGTGATCGGCGGGTGGATTCAGGATATGCGCCGAGTTAAGAAAGGATCGTTCGCACTGCTCTGGTGCAATGCACTAGTAATGAGCATAGCGTTCTTGAAGCGGGTTTCCAGCGTTGATAGACCACGTTCGGCGCTGGCGGTTCAAGCACCGGCGGGCCGATGGTTGGGACAGTGGCGGTTTTGTTGCTAACATCCCGCCGGCTGTGGATGGACAACGCGACGACAAGGGACATCATGAAGATTATCAGTGACTGGTTTCAACGGCTGTTCAACGATCCCCAGACGGTCATTCTGACCATCGTGCTGGTGTTGGTCACCAGCGTAATCCTGGTGATGGGACGGGATCTGGCGCCCGTGCTGGCCAGCATCGTTATCGCCTATCTGTTGGAAGGCGTGGTGCAGATGCTGCAGCGCTGGTTGCGGTTGCCACGCCTGCTGGCGGCCGTCGTGGTGTTCGTGCTGTTTCTGGCCTTCGTGCTGTTCCTGCTGCTTGGGCTGTTCCCGATGGCCTCGCGGCAGTTGACCCAGTTCGTGCAGCAACTGCCCAATATGATCATCAGGGGCCAGCAACTGCTGCTCAGTTTGCCGGCCCTGTACCCGGAATTCATTACCGAGGCCCAAGTGCTGGAGGTGATCAACGCCATGCGGGCCGAAGTCGCCACTTGGGGCCAGAATGTCCTGTCCTGGTCGCTGGCGGCCGGTATGGGGTTCATCACCATCGCCATCTATCTGGTGCTGGTGCCGCTGCTGGTGTTTTTCTTTTTAAAGGACAAAGAGTTGATTCTGGCGTGGCTGCATGGATTTCTGCCGCACGACCATACTCTGGCGCAGCAGGTCTGGCGCGAAGTGGACCGGCAAATGGGCAACTACGTGCGCGGCAAGTTTCTGGAAATTCTGGTGGTTTGGGTCGCGACTTATCTGGCGTTCGCCTACATGAACTTGCAGTTCGCCATGCTGCTGGCCCTCATGGTGGGGCTGTCGGTCATCGTGCCCTATATTGGAGCGGTGGTGGTGACGGTGCCGGTGGCGCTGGTCGCGTTTTTCCAGTGGGGTTGGAGTTCGGAGTTCCTGTGGCTGCTGGGCATCTATCTGATCGTGCAGGGTCTGGATGGCAACGTGCTGGTGCCGCTGCTGTTCTCCGAAGTGGTGGATCTGCACCCGATCGCCATCATCGCGGCGGTCCTGGTGTTCGGCGGCCTGTGGGGGTTCTGGGGGGTGTTCTTCGCCATCCCGCTGGCGACCGTGGTGCAGTCGATTCTCAAGGCGTGGCCACGACCGGCGCGGGCGGCGGTGGGGTAGCGGTTTCCCGGAGGTTGCCCGGCGGCCAAGGTTAGAACACTACCCATTCTTACCCTTGCCGCATTCGACCCCACTGCTCTTCCAACCGCTTCACCGACACCGGCGCAATCGTTTTCAATTCCTGGGCGAACTGGGACACGCGCAACTCCTCCAGCAGCCAGCGAAAACGGATGAGTTCCGGATCGTGTCGTTCCTGCCGGACGTTCCGCTCCAGTTGCCGCTGGCAAGCCTCCCACAGCCGAATGATGTCGCCGCGCCGCTGGCGGTCCCTGTCCGGCGCCTGGCGGAGTTTTTGCAACCGCAGGGCGATGGCGCGCAGATAGCGCGGCAGATGTGGCAACCATTCCGCGGGCGTCTCGCTGAGAAACCCCGGATAAACCAGCCGGGCCAGTTGCTCGCGAACGTCAGCCATCGCTTCGGCCCAGGCCGGCTCGTCAGTCAGCGCCCGACGGACTTCGTGATACGCCGCCAGAATCGTGGCGGCCGTGTCGCAGACCTCCACTCTGACGGCGGCCAGCCGAGTTTTACCGCGTTCCAGCAGGGCATCGAACGCCGCCCGGTCGCGCGGCAGTGGTCCATCGGCCAGAAAAGCCTGGTCGAGGATGGCATTCAGCAGATCCTCGCGCAGCGCCTCCTGCGTGCCTAAACCGACGTAGTGCAGGGTCATGCGCTGGAAATGCGGCAGGTCGCGCGCCAGTGACTTGAACGCCGGTCCCAGTCGCCAGCCGATCAGTCGCCGCAAGCCGGCGCGGGTCGCCGCTGCCGCCCGCGCCGGCGAATCCAGCACCCGCAACGCCAGCGTGCCGTCGGCTTCCGCGACCAGGGCCGGATAGCCGCGCAACTGAATCCCATTGCGGACGAAACTCACCTCTTCCGGCAACTCGCCAAAATCCCAGTCCCGCAACCGCTCCCGCTCGAACTCCGGGGTCGGCAACGCCGCGAAACTGGCCCGCGCCTCGCCGCGCAATTGCGCCTGAAGCGCCGCCCAGTCGCGCCCGACCACCAACACTTTACCGTCAACGTCCATCACCTGAAAACGCATCCGCAAATGCGGCGGCACCGCTTCGGGATTCCAGGCATCCTCGGGAATCCCAACTCCGGTCATCCGCCGCAAGCGTTCCGCCATCGCTTCGGTGAGCGACTCCTCGCCCGGTTCCATGACCTCCAGCAATGCCTGCACGTAATTGGGCACCGGTACAAAATTCCGCCGTAGCGCCTTGGGCAGCGACTTCAGCAAGGCCGCCATCCGCTCCGCCCGCAAACCCGGCACCAGCCAGTCCAGCCGCTTCGGATCGACCTGATTCACCGCCGCCAGCGGCACGGTCAAGGTCACGCCGTCATCGTCCGCGCCCGGCGTAAATCGGTAAGTCAAGGGCAGCTTCAAACCATCGAGATCGAGATGATCGGGAAAGCGCTCGCCGCCCGCGACCGGACCCGCTTCCACCAGCAGCGCGGCTCGATCGAGAAACAACAGACGCGGGTTGTCCCGTTCGGCCTGCTTGCGCCAGGTCTCGAAGCTCGGGCCGCTGTAAATGCCTTCGGGGATACGTTCGTCGTAAAAACGGTAAAGCGCTTCCTCGTCAGTCACCAGGTCGCGGCGGGCGCGGACTTCCAATTCTTCCAGTTCGGCCAGCAATTGCCGGTTGTGCTGAAAAAATGCTGCCCCACAGTGAAACTCGCCTTCAACCAGCGCCTGCCGGATAAAAATCTCTCGCGCCAGCGCCGGATCGAGCGGGCCGTAATTGATCCGGCGATTGGCGATGATCGGCAGACCATACAGCGTGACCCGCTCGATGGCGGTTACCTGGGCGCTGCGCTTCTCCCAGTGCGGTTCGGCGTAATTGCGTTTGAGCAGATGGCCGGCCAGTCCCTCCACCCATTCCGGCTCGATGCGCGCCACGGTGCGGGCGTACAGCCGGGTGGTTTCCACCAATTCGGCGGATGCCACCCAGCGTGGCCGTTTCTTGAACAGGCCGGAACCGGGGAACAGGTAGAAATTCCGGCCCCGCGCGCCTAGATAGACGTTGTCCTCCTGTTTCAGGCCGAGATGACCGAGCAGGCCGGTCAACAGCGCCCGATGCAGGCTGTCATAAGGCGCCGGTTCGGTGTTGAGCCGCATCCCCATTTCGGTCACCCGCCCCAGCAATTCCTGATGCAGATCGTGCCATTCCCGCATCCGCACGAAGGACAGAAAGTCGGTTTGGCAGAGATTGCGTAACTGGTTCTTGGACAGTTGCCGCGCCTGCTCGTGGTAGTAATCCCAGAGCTTGAGCAGCGCCAGAAAATCGGAATGCTCGTCGCGAAACCGGCGATGCTTCTCATCCGCCGCCTGCTGTCGTTCCAACGGCCGTTCGCGCGGGTCCTGAATCGCCAGTGCGGCGACCATGACTAATACCTCGCGCAAACAACCTTCCCCCTGCGCCGCCAGCAGCATCCGCCCCAGGCGCGGATCGACCGGCAATTTCGCCAGTTGCCGACCCAATTCGCTGATGCGTCGCTGCTCGTCCACCGCCTGCAACTCGAACAGCAGCCGGAAGCCGTCGCTGATCTGACGCGAATCCGGGGGGTCCACAAACGGGAATTCCTCCGGCCGGCCCAGATTCAGCGCGCTCATCTGCAAGATCACCGCCGCCAGATGGGTGCGCAGGATTTCGGGATCGGTAAATGCCGGCCGGGATTGAAAATCCTCCTCCGCGTACAGCCGGACGCAAACACCCGCCATCACCCGCCCGCAGCGACCGGCCCGCTGGCGGGCGCTGGCTTGCGAAATCTTCTCCACCGGCAAGCGTTGAATCTTGCTGCGTGGGCTGTAGCGGCTGATCCGGGCGGTGCCGGGATCGATGACGTAACGAATGCCGGGCACGGTCAACGAAGTTTCGGCGACGTTGGTCGCCAGCACGATGCGCGGCCGGCCGCGCGGCTGGAACACCCGGTTCTGTTCGGTGGCCGATAGTCGCGCGTACAGCGGCAACACTTCGGTGTTGGGCGGATGATGCTTGCGCAGGCTCTCGGCGGTCTCGCGAATTTCCCGCTCGCCGGACAGGAAGATGAGAATATCGCCCGGACCCTCCCGCCACACCTCATCCACCGCATCCAGAATCGCCTGCTGCAAATCGCGGTCGCGCTCGTCCTCGTCCGCCGCCAGCAGCGGTCGGTAGCGAGTCTCCACCGGGTAGGTTCGACCCGAGACTTCGATGATCGGCGCATGGCTGAAATGGCGGGAAAAGCGTTCGGGATCGATCGTCGCCGAGGTGATGATGAGCTTGAGGTCGGGTCGGCGAGGCAACAGGCGCTTCAGATAGCCCAACAGAAAATCGATGTTCAAGCTGCGTTCGTGGGCCTCGTCGAGGATGATGACCTCGTACTGATCCAGTTGCCGGTCGCTCTGGGTTTCCGCCAGCAAAATGCCGTCGGTCATCAGCTTGACTAGCGCGTCCGGTCCCATCCGGTCGGAAAAGCGCACCTTGTAACCGACCTGGCCGCCGACCGTCGTTCCCAATTCCGCCGCGATCCGTGCCGCCACCGAGCGGGCGGCGATCCGGCGCGGCTGGGTGTGGCCAATCAAACCAGCGGCGCCCAGGCCCAGCGAGAGGCAGATTTTCGGCAACTGGGTGGTCTTGCCGGAGCCGGTCTCGCCGCAAATAACCATTACCTGATGCTCGCGAATGGCGGCGGCAATCGCGTCACGGTGGGCGTTGATCGGCAGGCTGTCGTCGAAGGTCGGGACCGGCAGCGCGGTCCGGCGTTCGCGCAGGCGCGCGGCGGCGGCGTCCACTTCGGCGGTCAGTTGCTCCAGACCGCGATCCACCGGCTTGCCCTCGCGCCAACGCTGGCGCAGACCCCGCAGGCGGCGGGCGAACAGAGCGCGGTCGCGGATCGGACAATCGGACAGGCGGGCATGTAGAGCGGAGAGCAGTTTTTCCACGATGATTACCAAGGTCTTATTTACAAAATAATTTACATTTTTCGGACGCGGCCGTGGACCGTCATTCTTGCATTAAGCCTCGTGCGGGCGCATACAAAATCCACTTGCGGAACGCATGGCTTTCGCGTACTTTTCGCCACGGGTGGGGGTTGCGAACCTCCAAATGCCCAGCGTCGGCCCCTCTTGAATCCCGAACCCTCACCCGGGCATTCGGTGTTTCAAGCGTCGGCAACAAGGAAATATTGCTTTGAGGTTTTGTATTAATGCGTACTGGTACTGTGAAATGGTTTGATGAGGCTAAGGGCTTCGGTTTCATCGCCCCGGAGGACGGCAGCAGCGATGTGTTCGTCCATTACTCGGTCATCGAGGGTAAAGGGTTCCGAACCTTGGCGGAAAACCAAAAGGTCGAGTTCGACGTCAAGGCCGGACCCAAGGGTCCACAAGCCACGATGGTCAAGCAACTCGCGGCAAAATAACGTTCCCACCAAACAGATTGAGCCAAAGCCCCGCGCGAAGCGG
The DNA here is from genome assembly GCA_963719395.1 of uncultured Gammaproteobacteria bacterium. Taxonomy (GTDB): domain Bacteria; phylum Pseudomonadota; class Gammaproteobacteria; order Competibacterales; family Competibacteraceae; genus Contendibacter. The sequence goes on from CAVRCC010000070.1 coordinate 88,345, forward strand.
GGCTTTGTCGTTTCCAATACTCTATTCCCCAGCAATGACAAGGTCAGGTTTGTTTGCCTGAGTCCCGGCTATAATGCCCCGCCTGTTTCAGCCCGATAGAACATACCGTGACCGCACAACTCCGCAACATCGCCATCATCGCCCACGTCGACCACGGCAAGACCACGCTGGTGGACAAACTGCTGCAACAATCCGGCACGCTCGACGACCGGGCCGCCCCACCCGAACGGGTGATGGATTCCAACGACCTGGAACGGGAACGCGGCATCACCATTCTGGCCAAGAATACCGCCCTGTACTGGCGGAACTACCATATCAACATCGTCGACACCCCGGGACACGCCGATTTTGGTGGCGAGGTCGAGCGGGTGTTGTCCATGGTGGATTCGGTGCTACTGCTGGTGGATGCAGTGGACGGCCCGATGCCGCAGACCCGCTTCGTCACCCAGAAAGCCTTCGCCATGGGCTTCCGGCCGATCGTGGTCATCAACAAGATCGACCGGCCCGGCGCCCGCCCGCAGTGGGTGCTGGATCGCACCTTCGACCTGTTCGACCGACTGGGCGCCACCGACGAGCAACTGGATTTCCCGGTCATCTACGCCTCGGCGCTGCACGGCTACGCCGGGCTGGACGAAAACGTGCGTTCCGGCGACATGACCCCGCTGTTCGAAATCATCATCGAGCAGGTCCGGCCGCCGCAAGTTGATCCAGACGGCCCCTTCCAGCTTCAGGTCAGCTCGCTGGGCTACAACAGCTATGTCGGGGTGATCGGCATCGGCCGCATCCGCCGCGGCAAGATTAAAACCAACACCCCGGTGGTCATTCTGGACCGACACGGCCAGCGCCGCACCGGCCGGGTACTGCAAGTGCTGGGCTTTCAGGGTCTGGAGCGAATCGAGTTCCCCGAAGCTGCCGCCGGCGACATCATCGCCTTCACCGGCATCGACCGGCTGGGGATTTCCGACGTGCTGTGCGACCCCAACCACGTCGAAGCGCTGCCGCCGCTCAAGGTGGACGAACCGACCATGAGCATGACCTTCCAGGTCAACACCTCGCCGTTCGCCGGCCGCGAGGGGAAATACGTCACCAGCCGCCAGGTGCGCGAGCGGCTGTACCGGGAGCTGATCCACAACGTGGCCTTGCGGATCGAAGACACCGGCGATCCCGACAAATTCAAAGTCTCCGGGCGTGGCGAACTGCACTTGTCGATCCTGATCGAGAACATGCGTCGCGAGGGCTACGAACTGGCGGTGTCGCGCCCGGAAGTGATCGTGCGCGAGATCGACGGCGAACTCTGCGAGCCTTACGAGCAGTTGACGGTCGATGTCGAGGAGCAGCATCAAGGCGCGATTATGGAGAAGCTCGGCGAGCGGCGCGGCGATCTGCTGGACATGCAGCCCGACGGCAAGGGCCGGGTGCGGCTGGATTATCTGATCCCGGCGCGCGGGCTGATCGGTTTTCAGACCGAATTCCTGACCACCACCTCCGGCACCGGTCTGATCTACCATGTGTTCGACCGCTACGGGCCGCTGAAGAAGGGTACCATCGGCGCGCGGATCAATGGGGTGTTGATTGCCAACGCCACCGGCAAGGTGCTGGCCTACGCCCTGTTCAACTTGCAGGAACGGGGGCGGATGATGGTCGCGCCCGGCGATGAGGTCTACGAAGGCATGATCGTGGGCATCCATTCCCGCAACAACGATCTGGTGGTGAACCCGCTCAAGGCCAAGCAACTCACCAACATCCGCGCCGCTGGCTCCGATGAAAATATCCTGTTGACCCCGCCGGTGCGGCTGAGCCTGGAGCAGGCGCTGGAGTTCATCGACGACGACGAACTGGTCGAAGTCACCCCAAAATCCATCCGCCTGCGCAAGAAGCTGCTGCTGGAGCACGAGCGCAAGCGGGCGACCCGGCGCGAGGGTGGCTGATTCCCTCTGTCCGCCGGGATTAGGAGACCGCACTTCCAATACCGTAAATCTCTTCTATAGTGGTTAGGGGCTGTCCGCGGCTTGGCTTTTTCCCCGAGTCCGGGAATCGCACCCGCAGCCCGATCAATTTCACTGGGAGAAATAAGGTATGGCAGAACAAAAACTTGGCAATCCAGCGGTCGTCGGCTTGGCCGGCTTCGGTCTGACCACCCTGGTGCTGCAATTCCACAATGTCGGTTGGATGCCCAGCATCGGCCCGGTCGTCTGGCTGGGGTTGATCTTTGGGGGTACGGCGCAATTGATCGCTGGCCTGCAGGAAATGAAGACTGGCAACAATTTCGGCTACTGCGCTTTCACTTCCTATGGCGCGTTCTGGATTGCGCTGTGCCTTCATGCTGCTGGGTAACAAGTACGATCTATTCAAGGCCGGCACGGAAGACGTTGGCTTTTTCCTGGTGGCCTGGACCCTGTTCACCGTGATCCTGTGGATCGGCTCGCTGCGCATCCATGGCGCTATGGCGTTCACCTTCACCACGCTGCTGATCGGCTTCATCCTGCTCGATCTGGCGCATTTCGGCTATCCGGGCCTGACTGTGGTGGCCGGTTACGAGCTGATGGTCTGCGCGCTGGCGGCCTGGTACATGATGGCGCGCATCATCCTGAACGAGATCTATGGCAAAGAAATCTTGCCGGCCGGCAAGCCCTGGGTTTCCTGAGCGAGCCAGTTCCCTCGCACTCGCCATCAAATTTTTGGAGGATTTCAAGATGCGGAAAACAATACTCAGTTTCGCCAGCCTGGCCTTGGTTCTCGGCGCCGCGCCGGCCTGGGTCGGCGCCGCTGACCCCAACGCCGCCACCCCCGACGAAGTGGTCACCAAGGTTCACGAGGCCGTCCAGTACCTGAACGACAAGGGCTTGGCCGGCTTCTCGGATTTCAACAACAACAAGGACGCCCGCTGGGTGTGGAAGGACAGCTATGTATTCGTCTATAGCTGCCGGGATAACGTGATGATCGCCCACCCGCTGCGGCCCGACATGGTCGGCAAACCGATCTTGCAGATGAAGGACGACAAGGATCACCTGCTGTTCCAGGATATGTGCAAGGCCGGCGCCACTAAAGATGGTGGTTGGGTCGAATACTGGTGGCCCAAGCCGGGCGAAGGCAAGGGTTCCCGCAAGATCTCTTTCGTCCATAGCGCCGAGGTTTCCTTCAAACCCGACATCCAGGTCGGCGCCGGGATTTACGACGACAAAATAAGCGCCGAGGACTTGAACAAGCTCGCCACGCAGGCCAAGCAGCCGAAGAAAGACGTGCCGTAACCACGCTTTGATTTCGTCGAAGCAAAACAAACCGCCCCGGATAATCCGGGGCGGTTTGTTGACGGGCGCGGCGCTCCCGGCGTCACGTTGGCGTCGGCGCGGTAGCGGACCTCCTCGTAGAACACGCCTCCGGGCCGACATCCAAACCATCACGCTGCATAACGCCACCACCGCTCACCGCCAATCACCCCGCAAGGCCACAACCTGCTCGCGCAGCACCGCTGAGGTCGCCCGTTCCGGCGGCACCGGTTCGCCCACCGCCAACTCAATCCGCGACCAGAACCGCCGAGGAAAGTGACTCATCGCCTTGCCGTAGCGGCGGCTGAAAAAACTGCCCCACATCCCTCGCAACGCCATCGGCACCACCGATACCGGCGTGCGCTGGATAATCTGCTCGATGCCGGTCTTGAACGGACCGATTTCGCCATCGGCAGTCAGTCGTCCTTCCGGGAAAATGCCCACCACCTCGCCATCCGCCAGATAGCGGGCAACCCGGTCGTAGGCGCGTTCCAGAATTTTCGGGTTCTCCCGCGCTGGGGCGATGGGAATGGCGCCAGCGGTGCGGAACACGAAATTCAACACCGGAATCTTGAAAATCTGATGATCCATGACGAAGCGGATCGGCCGCCGGCAACAGCCGATCACCACCAGCGCGTCCATGTAGCTGACGTGGTTGCATGCCACCACCGCCGGTCCCTCGTCGGGAATATTTTCCAACCCCCTGGTCTTCAACCGGTAACCAATGTTCACCAGCATCCAGACGATGAAGCGCATCAGGAATTCGGGCACCAGGCCGAAGATATAGACCGCCACCGCCGCGTTGAAAATCGCCATCACCAATAGCAACTGCGGAATGTTCAATCCCCGATCCAGCATCACCACGGCGATGATCGCCGCCGCCACCATGAACACGGCATTGAGGATGTTATTGCCGGCGATCACCCGCGACAGATGAGTCGGCTCGCTGCGCTGCTGCACCAGGGCATACAACGGTACGATGAAGAAACCACCGAACATGCCGATCAGCACCACGTCCAGCACGACCCGCCAACTGCCCGGCTGGCTCAGGAAGGCCAACACCCCCAGCAATTCCCCGCCGGCCGGAGGCATCGCCGGGGTGGCGAAGAACAGGTCCACCCCGAACACGGTCAGGCCGATGGAGCCGAACGGCACCAAACCAATTTCCACCTTGTGTCCGGACATCCGCTCGCACAGGAGCGAACCCGTACCGATGCCGATGGCGAACAGCGTCAGCAGCAGGGTGACCACATGCTCGCCACCGCCCAAGGTCAATTTGGTGAAATTGGGTAACTGCGCCACGTAGACGCTGCCCAGGAACCAGAACCAGGAGATGCCGAGCACCGACTGGAACACGGTGAAGTTCTGGTAGGTGAGCTTCAGAATGTTCCAGGTCTCGCTGACCGGGTTCCAGTTGATCCTCAGGTCCGGGGCGGCGGGCGGCGCTGGAGGAATCGCCCAACTACTCGCATAACCGAGCACGGCGATCAGGATGATCGCGCAGGACACCCACAGGTGACCCTGTTGCCAGGCGATCAGCACGCCACCCAAGATGGTGCCCAGCAGGATGGCGAGATTGGTGCCCATCTCCACCCAGGCGTTGCCGCCGACCAGCTCCTCCGGTTTCAAATGCTGCGGCATGATGCTGTACTTGGCGGGCCCGAACAGGGTCGAATGAAACCCCATCATAAACAGCATCGCGACCAGTAGCGGCACGCTGTTCAACAGGAATCCCGCCGCCGCGCCGATCATGATCGCGATTTCCAGCAGCTTGACCCAGCGGATGTAGCGCGACTTTTCGTACTTGTCGCAAAGCTGGCCGGCGGTGGCCGAAAACAGAAAAAACGGCAACACGAACAAGCCGGCGCAGAGATTGATCAGGAAGTTGGAACGACTGGCGTCGGCGCCCGCCGCCTGGAACGCGATCAGGATGATCAGGGCGTTCTTGAACACGTTGTCGTTGAACGCGCCCAGAAACTGGGTGACGAAGAACGGCAGGAACCGCCGCTCCCTCAACAGGGTGAATTCGTTATCGTGAGCCATGCGGCGGGGTTCTCCAGGGTTCGGATAGTCAAATCAAGCCTCGGTGATGCAAATGGGCGTCGAACCCGGCAGGGTCTCGATCAAGCGGGAACCCATCAGTTGCGCGGGCGTGTGATAGCCGCCGGCGGGCGGATCAGTCAGCAGCCGCTCGACCACCGCCAACGCGCCCTGCACGGTAACATCATAGCCGTTGGCGGTCTGCATCCGGCCGATTTTGCGCGCGCCGGCGGCGTTGGCGACTTCGCCCCAGACCCAGGTCGGGGTGCGCTGACGCCGCTCGGCGTCGGGACCACGCACCGTGTACGCGACGCGCTGCTTGAGCAGGGTTTGCACGAAGCCCAATCCAAACAGCGGTTGCAGCCAGGGCAACAGCCAGCGCCAGTTCAATAGCGCCAGCGGTGCGGGTACGTAGGTTTCGATATTAGGAATGCCGGTGCTGTAAAACGCGGTGGCGATATCGCCCCAAGGAATGGTCATGGCGGTTTGCTCGCCTTGGCCGAAATCGATATGGCGGATCTTCCAGGCCAGCGGCACCGGAATGATTTGACCGTCGCGGCGAATCCGGCCGCCCTTGCTCAGCCCTTCCACCGCCGTTTTCGCGGTGCCCGGACTGAAGCCAGAGCGGGACATGAAACCCAGTGCTAAATGCGTTGCATCCGGCAGTACCGCCTTGAGCGCCACCGCCAGGCAGTCGGTGGGGATGACATCGAAACCAACACCGGGACACAGCACCACGCCCGCTGCTTTCGCTGCCGCATCACGGGCGTGCAGGGCCTCGAACACCTCGATCTCACCGGTGATGTCCAGGTAGTGCACCCGACCGTTCAGGCAGGCGTCCGCCAAGGGCGCGGCGGTGGCTGAGAAGGGTCCGGCGCAATTGAGCAACAGCGTGATGTCGTGCAAGGCCTCTTTCACGGCGGCGGCATCAGTTACCGCGAACGCCCGATAGTCGCAGTTCAATTCCCGCGCCAATGGGGCAAACTGCTCCGCCGAACGCCCGGCCAGCACCGGGCACAATCCCCGTTGCCGGGCCTCGCGGGCGATTAACTCACCGGTATAGCCATTAGCACCGTAGATCATCCATTGGGAGTCGTTCATGGACTTCGCACTCGTGGGTTTTGGCGCTTATGGTCAGCCAGGAACAGCAAGCCCGGCAAGCCCCGCACTGAGCCTTCCATGCAGCGACGGCGACACCCGTCATGCACAACTGGTTTTTCCATGAAATTTCGGAGTTGAATTCCGAATTTGCATGGTAATATTGAAGTATGCTTGACCGACCGGATTATCTAAAACGTCTGGCAACCGCCTTCAGTCGTTCGCCAATCACCGCTCTGCTTGGTCCCCGGCAATGCGGCAAGACCACGCTGGCGCGGATGTTCAGCGCCAGCCAGCCGGCCACCTGGTTCGATCTGGAATCGCCAGCGGACCGGCAGCGCCTGCAAAATCCCGAATTGATGCTCGGTGGACTGACCGATCTGGTAGTGCTCGATGAAATTCAGACGCTGCCGGAACTGTTCAAAGTGTTGCGGGTGCTAGCGGACCGTCCGGACCATCCGGCGCGATTCCTGATTCTCGGAAGCGCCTCGCCGGTTCTGATCCGGAACGCTTCGGAAACCCTGGCGGGGCGGGTGGAGTTTGTCGAACTGAGCGGTTTTGACCTGCGGGAAACCGGCGGCGATGCCTGGCGACCGCTTTGGGTGCGTGGCGGATTCCCTCGCGCCTTTCTGGCGGCATCCGACGACGACAGCCTGGCCTGGCGCGAAGGCTTCATCCGCACCTTCCTGGAACGCGACATTCCACAACTCGGCATCACCATTCCCGCGCCGGCCATGCGGCGGTTCTGGACCATGCTGGCCCACTACCACGGACAGTACTGGAACGCGGCGGAACTGGCCCGCGCCCTGGGGTTGTCGGACAAGACCGTGCGCGGCTACCTCGACATCCTGACCGGAACCTACATGGCGCGGCAACTGCAACCCTGGCACGAAAACATCGGCAAGCGGCAAATCAAGGCGCCCAAGATTTACGTGCGCGATTCGGGCGTGCTGCATGGGTTGCTAAGCCTGCCCGACTGGCACAGTCTCGCCGCTCATCCCAAGGTGGGCGCGTCTTGGGAGGGCTTTGTCATCGAACAGGTTTTACAGGCGCTGCGTCCGGCCGAGCCGTTTTTCTGGGCAACGCAAAACGGGGCGGAACTGGACTTGCTGTTTTGCCACCGGGGCCGGCGCTATGGGGTGGAGGTCAAATTCAACGAAGCGCCGAAAATCACCCGCTCGCAGCACATCGCTTTGAGCGACCTGGCGCTGGAGCATCTGTGGATCGTTTATCCCGGTCCGCATCGCTATCCGGTGCACGAGCGGATCACGGTGTGGCCGGTCGGGGAGATTGCGGAGCTATCGGGGCAGTTGGACTGATCAATACGGACCCGAGAGCATTTTCACGATGGAGTGATCAGGCGCTGTTGCTGTTCCTCCACGGTCTGGGCGCATGGCACGCCGAACAGCAGCGGTGCGAAAATTCGGCGTGGGACGCTGTTACGCCCCCCTCACTCCACTGCGAAAAACGCCCGCACCCGTTCCAACTTGCGCGTTCGGGGCATCGGCGGCAAGCTGTCCAGGAACACTCGCCCGTAGAACTTGCTCAGCAGGCGCGGATCGCAGAGCATCAGCACCCCTCGGTCGGTCACATCCCGGATCAGTCGGCCCACGCCCTGCTTGAGCGTGATGACTGCGTGGGGTAACTGATAGTTGTGGAACGGATCCTCGCCGCGCTGGCGCAAGGATTCGATCCGCGCCTGCAACACCGGATCGCTGGGCGAGGCGAACGGCAAGCGGTCGATAATCACGCACGACAGCGCTTCGCCACGCACGTCTACCCCTTCCCAAAAACTCGCGGTCCCCAGCAATACCGCGTTGCCCAGGGTCCGAAATGCCCGCAGCAACACCGCCTTCGGCGCCGCGCCCTGCACCAGCAGCGGATAATCCAACCGACCCGCCAACCCTTCTTCCGCCTGGCGCAAGGCCCGGTAGCTGGTGAACAGCAGAAACGCCCGCCCCTGGCTGGCCTCCAGCACCGGCAACGCCGCCTCCAGCAGCGCCTTGGTGTACTCGGGCGAAGCGGGGTCCGGCAATCCGGGTGGATGATAGAGCAGCGTGTTGCGGGCGAAATCAAACGGGCTGTCCAGGCGCAGCGCCACATAATCCTGCAACCCCAGCCGCGCCGCGAAATGCGCGAAACTCTCCCCCACCGCCAGCGTCGCCGAGGTGAAAATCCACGCGCAGGGCCGTGCTTCCAGCTGAGTTCGGAAGGTCGGAGCAATATCGAGCGGGGTCAGGCTCAGGGTAAAACCAAGTCCGCGAGTCTCGAACCAGCGCACGTTGTCGGACTGGCGCTCCTCTCCGGTCACCGCCACCAGACGCTGCGCCAGATCCTCGGCGCGTCGACAGCAGCTCTCCAAACCCTTGCCGCGTTGCGCCGCCTCCTTCAACGCCTCCCGCAACCGGGCCAGCACCTCGATCAACTGATCGACCGCCTCCCGAACCGCCGGCCGATCGGCGACCTCCCGCCACAACGCCCGGCGCTCCGCTGTCCCCAACGCCTCCCGCAACACCGCCTCGACCGACCCCAATGCCTCGGCGCGGCGCCGCAACTCGGGAAAATCCGCCGCGTCCCGCGCCTGCTCCACCACCGTATCCCGCGCCAGTTCGGTCAACTGCCGGCCGCTCAGCGACCGCCCGAAGAAATGCGTGGCGATCTCTGGCAACTGGTGCGCTTCGTCCAGAATGACGGCGTCCACGCCCGGGAGCAGTTCGGCAAACCCGGTTTCCTTGAGCGCCAGATCGGCGCAGAACAGATGATGGTTGATCACCAGCACGTCCGCCGCCAGCGCCGCGCTGCGGGCCTTGGCCAGAAAGCAATCATCGAGTCGCGGACAGTCCTGTCCCAGACAGTTGTCCACGGTGGAGGTAACGCGCGGCCAGATCGACGAGGTTTCCGGCACGTCGGTGATTTCGGCGATGTCGCCGCTCCGGGTGCGACCGGCCCAGCGGCGGATGCGTCGCAACTCGGTCACCTGCGCGCGCGAAGGCAGCCGCCCCTCCTGCTCGGTGGTCTGCAAGCGGTACAGGCACAGATAATTGCCGCGACCCTTCAACAGCGCCACCCGCGCCGGAATTTTCAATGCCCGACGGACCACCGGCAAATCCTGGTGGTAGAGCTGATCCTGCAAGTGGCGGGTGCCGGTGGAGATGATGACCCGCGCCCCGGACAGCAGCACAGGCACCAAATAGGCGAAGGTCTTGCCGGTGCCGGTGCCGGCCTCGACGATCAGCGACCCACCGTCCTCCAGGATAGCGGCCACCGCCGTCGCCATATCCTGTTGCTGGGGACGTGGCGCGAACCCCGGCACTTGCCGGGCCAGGGGACCTGCCGGGCCCAGCAGTTCGGCCACATCCACGGTGGCGACTCGCTGTCGCGACGGTCTCAGCGCGAGAGCTGCGAGGCTCGCGCCTCGGCTTCCTCGGCGCCGGGGGTATTACCGGCGGCCTTGCGGGCGACGGCGATCACCTTCCAGTTGCGAGACTGCAAACCCCGGTTGTCGCCGGCCAGGTTGTTGGACTTGCTGGCCAGCGACTCAGCCTGCTGATATTGGCCCTGATGCAGGCGGATCTGAGCTAGATCGTGCCAGATGCCGGCATTGCGCGGCTCGATGCGCAGCGCCCGCTCCAAGGCGGCGCCAGCCTTGTCCAACTGCTTGCTCTTGACGTACTTGTCGGCGCTGTCGAGTAACGCCGCCACCGCCTGATTGCCCTCGCGGGTGATCTCCGCCGGTGGCAGATCGTCCGGCGGCGGTCCCGACTGGGCGGGCGGGCGGGCGGGCGGCTGAATCGGCTCTGGCTCTGGCTCTGGTTCTGGCGGGGTAACCGAGGGTGGCGGCGCCAACGCAACCGTCGGCTCACTGGGCGCGGCGGGTGCAGGTGCAGGTGCAGGCGTGGGCGGCGGCGCGGCGCGCGGCGTCCGCGGTACCACGGGCTGTGGTTCGGGCATCGAACCCGGCGCCGTCCGGCCATAACCATTTGGCTGGGCCGGATACGGCTGAGACGACGGCGGATACGGCGCGGCAGCGCCCGGCGGGTATGCCGGCTGCCGGTAGGCGTTGGGATCGGGATATTCAGGATAGGGCCGCGCCGGCGCGCCATAACCGTTCGGCTCGGCATACGGATCGGTGGCCGGCGGATAGGCGGAGGCGTATTCCCGTGGCAACAGCGGGTCCTCCTGGGGCAACTGCCCTACCTCCGCCGGGGGCGCCGGCCGTCGCGCCGGATACCCCGGCGGCCGTCGCGCGCTGCGATCCACCACCGGCGCCTTGGCGGCCGGCTTCCGGCCCGATGGCGGCTGCCAAGGCGCCATCGCGCAACCCGTCATCGCCAGCACCAGCATCAATAGGCCGAGACTCGGCTTGATCGGTTTAAACAGTGTCTTCATCACCTCTCCCCAAGAGTTCGGCGCTGCTCTGGCGGCAGCCCGTAACCACAATGCAATCGCTCATTAGTTGAACTGTAACGCTTTATCCACTCTATCGCCACGCAGACTCGGCGGCCACGCCCTCACCCCGAACCCGCCGATCTGTCTCCACGCGATGGCTGAACGACTACTCCATCAGACGCCGGAAGAAACCGCCCATCCCACCCGCGTCGTCCGCACTAGCGGGAGCGGCGGCGGGTCGTGGCTTGGGACGCCGCGGGGCGGCTAGCGCGCACGAGGTCGCGCTACGCGGCTCGGAACCCACCAGGAACGGCACCGGCTGGCCGCGCCCACACCCCTGGCCGACTCGCAGGCCGCCGTGCGGCTCCACCCAGATATTCTCGACATCGGCCGGCGGCGGCGCGTCCAGCGGCTCCAGTTTCAGTCCCGCCATCAAATCCATCCACACCCGCAACGCGCCGCTTGCGCCGCTCAGGCCGGTCGGTTTGTTGTTGTCGCGTCCCAGCCACACCACGGTCAGCCGGTCACCGCTGAACCCGGCGAACCAGCTATCGCGATAATCATCGGTGGTGCCAGTCTTGCCGGCGATGTTCAGATCGGGCGACAGCTTGCTCTTCATGGCGCTGGCGGTGCCGGCCTTCACCACCTGCTGCATGGCGTGGGTGATCAAGTAGACCGGTCCCGGTTCGACCACCTTGGCCACATCCATCGCGTAATGCTGCAGCGACTTGCCCCCGGCATCGGTCACCTCGCGGATGGCGCGCAGGGGAATGCGGAACCCGCCGCTGGCGATGGTCGCGTACACCTGCGCGATCTCGAAGGGCGATGCTTCCAGGGATCCCAGCAGCAGCGAGGGATACGGCTTTAGCTCGCGCTCGAACCCCAGGCGATGGAGCATCTCCACCACATTAATCACGTCCACGTCCAATCCGACCCGCACCGCCGGAATGTTGTAGGAGCGGGCCAGCGCGTCGCGCAGCGTGACCCGGCCATGGTAGCGCTTGTCGTAGTTGGCCGGAATCCAGCGTCGGCCGCCGGAGGTGTAAACTAGCCGACTGTCTTTCAGCAGGGTCATCAGGGTATAACGGTCCGGCTGTTCCAGCGCGGTCAGGTAGGTCACCGGCTTGATCAGCGAACCGGCCAGGCGTTTGGCGTCGAGCGCTCGGTTGAAACCGACCGTCTTCGGCTCGCGGTCGCCGACCATCGCCAACACCTCGCCGGTCTGGGTATCGGTCACGACGGCGGCGCCTTGCAGCGGTCGCGCCCTGGGTTGGCTTCGTTCCAGCGGCGGCAGGCTGTTAGCCAGCGTGTCCTCCGCAATCGCCTGCACTCGCGGATCCAGGGTAGTGAACACCCGTAGTCCTTCCGACACCAGGTCTTCCGGCTTGTAGTATTGCCGCAACTGGCGCTGCACCAGTTCCAGGAAGGCCGGATAGGCGGTGATACCGCTGGCGGCCTTGGGCGTCGCGTCCAGCGGCAACTCCTTGGCGATGGCGGCATCCTCGGGACTGATCAGGTTCTGCTCGGCCATGACATCCAGCACCAGGGCGCGGCGTTCCCTGGCTTTGTCGGGATGCTTGCGCGGATCGTACAGGGACGGTCCCTTGACCATCCCCACCAGCAGGGCGAGTTGGTGCAGATCCAAATCCTCCAGCGCTTTGCCGAAAAAGAACTGGCTGGCCAGCCCGAAACCGTGAATCGCCCGGCTGCCGTCCTGGCCCAGATAGATCGCGTTGCTATAGGCTTCCAGGATGTCGTCCTTGCCATAGCGGGCGTCGATCAGGATCGCCATCAAGATCTCGTTGATCTTGCGCGTGACGGTCCGTTCGTTGCTCAGAAACAAGTTTTTGACCAACTGCTGGGTCAGGGTGCTGCCGCCCTGTACCGTCCGCCCGGCGCGCAGGTTGACCACCATGGCGCGGAAGATGCCTTTGGGGTTGATGCCAGCGTGTTCGAAAAACGAACGGTCCTCGACCGCCAGCAGGGTATCCAGCAGCGCCGGCGGCAGTTCCTTGCCGTTGAGCAGGATGCGATCCTCGTAGCGGGCAGGGTAGATGCCGGCGATCTCGGGCGGATCCAGCCGCAGCAGGCCCGGCGCTTCCTGGCCGTCCAGGCCGACCACATCGACCAGGATATTGCCGGCGAACGTCACGCGGACCTTGCGCGCTGGTTCGGCGCCGTCCCAGAACGGGAAGTCGCGGGTCACCAGCTCGAAGGTTTCGCCCTTACGGGCGTAGCTGCCGGGTTTGTTCGGCGCAACCTCTTCGCCGGGCGGCGGGACGCAAGTTTCCGGCGCCGGCCGCTTCGACTTGCGCTTGAACCGCTTGCTGGTTTCAGGCTGCGTCGGCGATTCCACCGGACAGTTCACGTCGCGGTAACCCAGCAGTATGAGTTCCTGGGCAAAAGCGTTGGCGCTCAGCGGCATGCCGGAGAACAGTTCCAGCGGCCGAGCATAGACCTTGGCCGGCACAGCCCAGCGCTTCTGATCAAATTCAGTGCGAATGACGCCGTCCAGGTACAGCATGTAGAGGCCCAGGCCAGCCGCAGCCAGCAGCACCCCCCCTAACAGCAACGAAAACAGTAGCGAAAACAGCGACCGCAGCAGCGGCAACTGTTTGGTGGAACTACGCGATGATCGACCTCTAGCCATGCTTATTCCCGTCCGAACCCGCCATCCCCGTCAATCGGCTTGGCGCGTCCTCGTGATTCTGTCTTATCCTATCGCCCTGTCTTCCCCGATCCGGAGTCCGCTGCGTGCTTTCCGCCCACGATCCCTACGATCAGACCGCGTTGATCGCGGCGCTGCTGCAACCGGAGCGTTATCCGCACCCGGTCGCGACCGTCGAGCATTTGCAAACCCACATCTCGCATGTCCTGCTGGCCGGCGATTACGCCTACAAGATCAAGAAACCCCTGAATCTGGGGTTTCTGGATTTTACCAGTCTGGAGCGGCGGAAATACTATTGCGAGGAAGAACTGCGCCTGAATGGCCGGCTGGCCCCGGAAATCTATCTCGACTGCCTGCCCATCGGCGGCGAATCCGCCCACCCGGTTCTGGGCAGCGCCGCCGGCGACGCCATCGAATACGCGGTGCGGATGCGCCGCTTTCCCCAGGATGCGCTGCTGGACCGGGTGCTGGCCGCCGGCCGGCTGGAACCTCGCCATCTGGACGCGCTGGCCCGCCGGCTGGCCGAGTTTCACCGCGCCATTCCCGCCGCCGATCCCGCCACGCCGTTCGGCGTCCCGGAACGGGTTCGCCAACCGATGCTGGACGATTTCACCTACACCCGGCCGCTGTTGGCCGATCCCGCCGACCTCGACGTCCTGGCCACCGTGGAGCGCTGGACCCTGGCGGCTTCCGAGCGGCTGTGGCCGCGATTGGCCGAACGCAAGGCCGGCGGCTGGATCCGCGAATGCCACGGCGACCTGCATCTCGGCAACATGGTGCTGGCCGATGCCGGGCAGGTCACGATCTTCGACTGCATCGAATTCAACGACGATTTCCGCTGGATCGACGTCATCAACGATCTGGCCTTTCTGACCATGGATCTGCGCTTCCGCGGTGCTGGAGGCTTCGCTCAGCGGGCGCTCAACACCTGGCTGGAATTCAGCGGCGATTTCGCCGGCGCGGTGCTGCTGTCCTACTACCAGGTCTACCGGGCGATGGTGCGCGCCAAGATCAACGCCATCCAGGCCCGTCAAAACGGCGTTCCCGAGGCCGCCCGCGCCGCCGCCCGCGACCAGTGCTCGGCTTATCTGCGCCTGGCGCTGGCGCTGACCCAAGCCGAGGCGCCGTTTCTATTGATCACCCATGGCGTTTCCGGTTCCGGCAAATCGCGTCAGACCGGACAATTGCTGGAAAGATTCCCGGGCGCCATCCGCATTCGCTCCGACGTGGAACGCAAGCGGCTGTTCGGTCTCGGTCCGCTGGACGCCAGCGGTTCCATCCTGGGTGGGGGACTCTACACGCCAGACGCCAGCGCCCGCACTTATCAGCGCCTGCACGATTTGGCCGACCAGTTACTGGCGGCCGGCCATCCGGTGCTGGTGGACGCCACCTTCATGAAGCGCGCGCACCGGCAACCCTTCCGCGAACTGGCTGGTCGGCATGGCGTCCCGTTCATCCTGCTCGACTGCGTCGCCGATCCCGCCACGTTGCGGGCGCGGGTCGCGGCCCGGCAGGCGCGCGGCGACGATGCCGCCGAGGCCGATGTCGACGTGCTGGAACGGCAACTCCGCTACGACGAGCCGCCGGCGGCCGACGAGAATCCGCTGAAAATTAATGGCGACGGCGATCTGGAACGGCTGCGCGCGGCGATTGTAACTGCGACGCAAGCATTTTTTCTCGCTCGATAGAGTTGTTCCCAAATGGTTGTTGTTCGCGGAAAGCACGGAAAGCGCGGCCAAAATCTACGGATCAAAGTTATGTTGGCGGAACAGCAGGTACGTATAATTCGTTTTTTGACCACTCGATGATGGGGGCATGATGGCGAAGTATGACGTTTACGGGATCGGCAATGCGCTGGTGGATATGGAGTATGAAGTCGAGGTTGCCGACCTGGAGGCGCTGGGCATCGACAAGGGCGTGATGACTCTGGTGGATGAGGAATGTCAGTTGAGGATGATGGACCATCTGGCCGCGCACCCTCACCAGCGTAGTTCGGGTGGCTCGGCGGCCAATTCGATGATTGCGGTCAGCCAGTTCGGCGGGACCAGCTTCTATTCCTGCAAGGTGGCGGGGGACGATCTCGGGCACTTCTACATGAAGGACCTGCTCGATGGTGGGGTGGACACCAATCACCATACCGAGAAAGAACCGGGTCACACGGGCCGTTGCGTGGTGCTGGTCACGCCGGACAGCGACCGCACCCTCTGCACCTTCCTGGGGATCAGCGGCGGGTTGTCCACGAAAGAACTGGTCGAGGACGCCTTGCTCGACTCCGAATACTTTTACATGGAAGGCTATCTAGTCACCTCGGAGACCGCCCGCCAGGCGTGCATCGCGGCCAAGCGCCTCGCCGAGGCAGCCGGAGTCAAGACCGCCATCTCCCTGTCCGATCCCAACATGGTTCGGCATTTCAAGGCGGGGCTGCTGGAGATGATCGGCTCGGGCGTGGATTTGCTGTTCGCCAACGAGGACGAGGCCAGGGACATGGCGGGCGCGGCGGATCTGAGCGGTACGGTCGCCTACCTGAAGACGGTCAGCCAGGAGTTTGTAATCACGCGGGGTTCCAAGGGCGCGCTGGTTTGGGATGGCCGAACGCTGATCGACATCGATCCGGTCAAGGTGCAAGCCGTGGACACGGTCGGCGCCGGGGACATGTTCGCCGGGGCGTTCCTCCATGGCCGGGTTCAGGGTTGGGACCACCGCCGCGCCGGAGCGTTGGCTTCGGCGGCATCGGCCAAGCTGGTGACCAGTTTGGGGCCGCGCATGGCGGCGGCGGAGACCCGGGCGCTTCTGCAAAGCTTCCGGTAGTGGCGATCGCCGCGCCATGACCCGGTCGCCAGCAACCGTCCCGCCATCAACACCATCAGCAGGAACACCGGACGGATGAGCGGCGCGTTGTTGCCGAGGATCATGAAGGTCCTATTCCAACCCCAGCAGATGCCGGGCCTGATCTTCGGCGATCCCCGAAGCCACCAGCCGCTCGAGCGCCTGTTGCAAACCCTCCTCGCGTCCGCGCTGGCGTTCGGTCTCGGCCCGCTGGCGTTCGGTCTCGGCCCGCTGGCGTTCGGTCTCGGCCCGCTGGCGTTCGGTCTCGGCCCGTTGTTCGAGTTCCACAAAGGTCTCGAAGCGCCGTCCATCGGGCCGGTAGAGCACCAGCTCAGTTCCCTCCAGGGTGAAACGGACGCCCAGACGCGGGCTGACCCAATTCTCCATCCTTGCAATGGGTTCCAGCCGACCCTCCCGGCGCAGCCAACCCCGCAATTCGCCCCGATCCGGGTCGTATTCGTAGTATTCCTCCACCCCGTACCGCTCGTAAAACTGGCGTTTGCGCGCCATTTCAACGCGGGTGTTGCCAGGCGATAGCACCTCGAACGCCACCTGTGGAGCCAAGCCGTCTTCACACCATTGCTTGTAGGAGCCCCGATAGCCCGGCGGGCGGCCAAACACCACCATCGCATCCGGCGCGGCCCGGAGGGTGTTGCTGCCTTCCACAGGGTACCAAAGCAAATCGCCGGCGACGAACACATCCGGCCGGTCGGCGAACAGCGCGGATAGCCCACCCTGAATCATGACGATGTAGTCAAATTGCCGGGTGTTGTCGGCCATGGGCTGTCCGTCGCTGTCGGGATAGAGGATTTCAGTGGTTGACGTGGGGGCGTGTGGCAGAGGCGCGCTAGCCGATCCCGGCGCGGTCAGCGTTTGTTGGATGGCGGACAGGGTGGGTACGGTCATCAGGCTACCTCCCGGAGAGATTCCCAGGCAGAGCAAGGCTCGGTTGATCAACGATCAGCGTAACATCCTTCGGGGCTTGCTGGGTGAAAAATCCTGAAACCCGAACGCAGGTCAAACGAGCAATCATGAGCCATCATGGCCGCTTGACCCGGTACAACTCCCGCGTCTTCAACGCCCGCCCGCGCAACTGCTCGGCCAGCGCGGCGCGGGTCAGGCGCTTGACTTCCCGCAGCACGGCGGGATCGACGAGCATCCCGTCGCGCAACGCCAGCAGGCTCCGGCCGGAAATCGGCACCCCAACTCCGGACTGGCCAGCGATCAGCGGACCCCGATCCACCACATAACGGTATTCCGCCTCGGCGACGATGGGCGCGCCGCTGGCCGCTTCCCGATCCAGGGTCAGACCGTAGCCCAGTTCCTCCAGCAAGCGCTTCTCGAACCGCCGCAGCGGCGGTTCCTCGCCGGGGGTCGCGGCCAATTCCGTCAGCAGGATCCGGTAGGCGGCGAACAGACCCGGCTGCGGGTCCAGGCGCGGCAGCAACCGCACCAGCAGTTCGTTGACGTAGAGCCCGGCCAGTACCCGGTTCGGCGGCAAGGGAATGGGATGGCCCGTCTCCTCGGCGGCGGTCAGCGTCGCCAGTTCGCCCGCGCCGGTCCAGGACAACAACAGGGGCGCGAACGGTTGCAGCAGACCCTTCAACCGCGACCGGGGCGCCACGGCGCCGCGCGCGACCAAACCTAGCCGACCGTGGTCCTGGCCGAAGGCTTCCAGCAGCAAACTGGTATTGCGGTAGGGACGACGATGCAGGACGAACGCCGGTTGCAACAGCACGCGCATGATACGATAGCCTTGCCCGGCTGGCGCGGCTCAGGACAAACTCGGATCGGCGTAACCCAGGCTCCGCAGCGCCCGCTCGTCGTCGGACCAGCCCTCGCGCACCTTGACCCAGGTTTCCAGAAACACCTTGCGGCCGAGCAAGCGCTCCAGATCCTGGCGGGCCTGACGGCCGACTTCGCGCAGCGTCGCCCCGCCCTCGCCGATGACGATGCCTTTCTGGCTGGCGCGTTCGACCCAGATCACGGCGTGGATGCGCGTCACCCGCTCCTCCTCGGCGAACTGCTCGATCACCACCGTCAAGGCATACGGCAATTCCTCGCGCAGCAGCCGGGTCAGCTTTTCGCGGATCAGTTCGGCGGCCAGAAAGCGCTCGCTGACCGTGGTGACCTGTTCGGGTGGAAAGAGGAAGTCGCTCACCGGCAGCAGACGCGCGATGGCGCCTTCCAGCACCGCCACGTTGTCGCCCTTGAGCGCGGACAGCGGCACCACCTCGACGAACTCGCGCTGGTCGGCCCTGTCCCGCAGGAACGGTAGCAATCGCGACTTGTCGGCGATTCGATCCGCTTTGTTGACCGCCAGCAGCACCGGCCCTGGAAAATCGGCCAGCCGTTGCAGCACGTCGCCGTCTTCCTCGGTCCAGCGCAGGGCCTCGATCAGGAACACCACCACGTCCACGTAGTGCAGCACGCTGGCCGCCGCCCGGTTCAGGTAACGGTTCATCGCCCGCCGGCCCTGGCGGTGCAGGCCAGGCGTGTCCACATACACGATCTGGACCTCCGGCAGGGTCTGAATGCCGAGAATGACGTGGCGGGTGGTCTGCGGCTTGGGTGCGGTGATGCTGATCTTCTGGCCGACCAACCGGTTCAGCAAAGTGGACTTGCCGACGTTGGGCCGGCCCAGCAGAGCCACATAGCCGGCGTGGGTGGGAACGGTCATGGAATCAGTTGCTCCAGCACTTGACGGGCGGCGTCCTGTTCGGCTTTGCGCCGATTGCTCCCCACCGCGACCGCGCGGTGGTCGGCGACCGCGCATTCCACCGTAAAGCTCTGGGCGTGCGGCTCGCCGCGGATTTCCAGCACGGTATAGACCGGGAGGGGCTGCTGGCGGGCTTGCAGATACTCCTGCAAGCGGGTTTTGGGATCCCTCGACTCGCTGGCGCTGGCCAGCCCCTCCAGGCAATCCCGGTACAGATGCAGAATCAGCGCGCGACAGGCGTTCAGCCCACCGTCCAGATAGACCGCCGCGAAAATTGCCTCCAGCGCGTCCGCCAGAATGGACTCGCGCTGGGGGCCACCACTCTTGAGTTCGCCCTGGCCCAGTCGCAGGTTCTCGCCCAGTTTCAGGCTACGGGCCAGTTCCGCCAGCGTCTCGCCTTTCACCAGGTTGGCCCGCAGCCGGCTCAGTTCGCCCTCGCTGGCCTGGGGATAGCGCTGGAACAGACATTCGGCCATCACCAGGCTCAACAGGGCGTCGCCCAGAAACTCCAGGCGTTCGTTGTTGCGCGGCGAAGCGCTGCGGTGGGTGAGCGCTTCCTCCAGCAACTCCGGCTGCTGGAACACGTAAGCCAGGGCGGCGCATAGCTGCGCGGCTGAGGACATCACGGATTCAGAGGAATCGCTTCGTCGATCTTGAGTACGACGAACAGCCCGTAAAACAGCGCCCGCTCGTCCTGGTACACCAAGTCGAGCACCCGTCCGCTGCGGTCGTTGCGGATTTTGAGATCCCGGGCCGTGACGTTTTCCACATAGCCGATATCGAACCGCTTCTGAATCGCGTTCTGGATATCGGTCTGACTCATCTGCGCTATCTGCGGCTCTTTGCGGACGCTCTCGATCGTGGATTTGATCGTGTAATACTGAATATACATCGGCACGACCTTCATCGCGACCAAGGCGATAAACCCGATCACGACGAGCAGCAGCAACATGCCGATCACGGTCATGCCGCGCTGCCGTCCGTCCGATTGCCGCTGTATCAGAGTGAATGCCCGCATTGTTATATCCCCCCGTTCGCCTACTTGATGCCATCGCCAATCCGACCGCATTGACCCTTGAAGGTAATGCAATCCCAATTCATCCAGATGAAGAATGCCCGGCCGATCAGGTTTTCCTCAGGCAGCGGCCCCCACACCCGACTGTCGCTGCTGTTGTCGCGATTGTCACCCATCATGAAATAATGTCCCGGCGGCACCTGGTATTCCCAGCCCACCACCTGGCCCGGGAATCCGACCAGGCCCAAGCGACCATCGGCCCGGGTCTGAATCCGATGCTGGGTTTCCCCCAACCGTTCATCGAACTGCTGGTAGCCTGGCTGGGCGGAATCGGTAGGCAATGGCGTCAACACCGCTGGCTGGCCGTTGATGAAAAGTTGTTTGCCACGGTACTCCAGTCGGTCGCCGGGCAGACCAATCACCCGCTTGATATAAGCCACCGCCGGATCGGGCGGATAGCGGAACACCACCACATCGCCCCGTTGCGGTCGGCCGTTGCCGAAAATCCGGGTGTTAAGCACCGGCAACCGCAAGCCATAGGTAAACTTGTTGACCAGAATGAAATCGCCCTTCAACAGGGTCGGCACCATCGATTCCGAGGGAATCCGGAACGGCTCGATGATGAACGAGCGCAACACCAGCACCGCCAGAATGACTGGAAAGAACGACTTCGACAGATCCACGTACCATGGCAGTTTGACGGCGACCGGCTGGGTCCCGCTGGCGCCGCCCACGGTCGGGGCGCGGGCGCGGCGCGGCGCCAGCACAAAAGCATCCAGCAGCCAGATGCCGCCGGTCAGACCGGTCAGCACGACCAAAATGGCGGCAAAATCAATGTTCATGGGCATAACGATCCAACGGCGAAACCTCGCCTCTCATCAGTTTTTATCCATCTGCAACACCGCCAGAAAGGCCTGTTGCGGGATTTCCACCTTGCCGACCTGCTTCATCCGCTTTTTGCCGGCCTTCTGCTTTTCCAGCAGCTTGCGTTTGCGGGTCACGTCGCCGCCGTAGCATTTGGCCAGCACGTTCTTGCGCAACGCCTTGACGGTGGTGCGAGCAATGATCTGGCTGCCGATGGCCGCCTGAATAGCGACTTCGAACATCTGCGGGTGAATCAGCTTTTTGAGCTTGACCGCCACTTCGTGGCCCCGGCGCTGAGCCTGGTCGCGATGGACGATCACCGACAGCGCGTCCACCTTCTCGCCGTTGATCAGCACGTCCAGCCTGGCCAGCGGCGCGGCCTGGAACCGTTCGAGGCTGTATTCAAACGAGGCAAAGCCGCGACTGACCGATTTCAGCCGGTCGAAGAAGTCCATGACCACTTCGCTCATCGGCAATTCAAAGCTCAGTTGCACTTGGCCGCCAACGTAGTGCAAGCTCCGTTGCGCGCCGCGTTTCTCGATGCACAGGGTGATGATCGCGCCCAGATAATCCTGCGGGGTCAGGATGTGCGCCACGATGATCGGCTCGCGAATTTCAGCGATTTCGTTGGCCGGCGGCAGCTTGGCCGGATTGTCAATCCTCAGGATTTCGTTCTGGGTGGTGAGCGCCTCGTAAACCACGGTCGGCGCGGTGGTGACCAGATCGAGGTTGTATTCCCGCTCCAGCCGTTCCTGGACGATTTCCATGTGCAGCAGGCCCAGGAAGCCGCAGCGGAAGCCAAAACCCATCGCCTGCGAGGTTTCCGGCTCGAAATACAGCGAGGCGTCGTTGAGGCGCAGTTTCTGCAGGGCCTCGCGCAGGTTGCCAAAATCATCTGAATCGGTGGGGAACAGCCCGGCGAACACCCGGGGCTGAATTTTCTGGAATCCGGGCAAGGGTTCGGTCGCTGGCCGGTCGGCCCCGGTGAAGGTATCGCCCACCGGCGCTCCGTCGATGTCCTTGATCCCGGCGATGATGTACCCCACCTCGCCGGCGCTCAGGCTGGGTTGCTCGCTGCGCTTGGGCGTGAAAATCCCGACCGACTCCACCTGGAAGGCCCGGCCGGTCGACATCACCTGAATCTTCTGCTTGGGCGCGATCTGGCCGTCCACCACGCGCACCAGCGAGATCACCCCGACGAAGTTGTCGAACCAGGAATCGATGATCAGGGCCTTGAGCGGCCCCTTCGGATCGCCCTTCGGGGCTGGGATGCGGGCGATGATTTCCTCCAACAGTTCCGCCACCCCCAGGCCGCTCTTGGCGCTGACCCGCAGGGCATGGCTGGCGTCCAGGCCGATGATGTCGCCGATTTCATGCGCCACCCGCTCCGGATCGGCCGAGGGCAGGTCCACTTTGTTGAGCACCGGCAGCACCTCCAGGTGTTGCTCCATGGCGGTGTAGCAGTTGGCGACGCTCTGCGCCTCGACGCCTTGGGCGGCGTCCACCACCAGCAGCGCGCCCTCGCAGGCGGCCAGCGAACGGGATACCTCGTAAGAGAAATCCACATGCCCCGGCGTGTCGATGATGTTGAGTTGATAGGTGCGGCCGTCGCGAGCCGGATAGCGCAGCGACACGCTTTGCGCCTTGATGGTGATGCCGCGCTCCCGCTCCAGGTCCATCGAATCGAGCACCTGCTCGGACATTTCCCGCTCGCTCAACCCGCCGCAGATCTGGATAAAACGATCGGCGAGAGTGGATTTGCCATGGTCGATGTGCGCGATGATCGAAAAATTGCGAATGTGGTCCAGTGTCAATCCTTGTTCTCTTGGAAATGGGCGCGATGATCGAAAAATTGCGAATATGGTCCAGTGTCAATCCTTGTTCTCCTGGATTCGCCATCGCGGCAAGCACAAACAGAGGTGGGATTATAGCGACATCAGAGCGTGGAAAGTACATTTCCGGGTGCGGGCGCGGCGCCCAACCGCCGGATCACCACCGGCTGAAACCGCGTATCGCCCCGCAATCGCCGGGACAGAACGCGCGCCGCCAGAAACCCCAACCCCAGACCTACGGCGCTCGCCAGCACCACCGGCTCCTCGCCTGCGCCGGCGAAGGCGGCCTGTCCCAGCAGGGCGCCGGCCAGCAGTAACACCAGCGGCAACAGGTAGACCAGCAGCGACCCGCGCAGCAGCGCCCCTTCAGCCAGCCCCACGATCACCGTGTCGCCCGATTGCAACGGCAAGGTTGAAACCGCCCGCACCCGGGACCGCCGGTCGCCCCAAGCCTTCGCCAGCACCGCCGTACCGCAGCCGCCGCTGGCGGCGCACGCGCCGCAGGCCGACCGACGCTGGGTTTCCACCCACGCATAGCCGTCGCCGGCCTCCACCACGACCGCCTGTTCTTCAATCATGGCTTGCCGCTCTCGGGAACGAACTGGATCGAAGCGGCGATGTGCTGCACGGTCGCGGCCGGCACCTCGCCGACCACCAACACCTGGTGACCGGCGATCACCGTACCGAAAGCGTTCATCGAGCCGAGTTGGGAACTGCCCTGCAGCAGCGGTGGGGCGCCTTCCAGCCGCTCCAGAAACACCGAGATGGTCGCCAAGCCATCGGCAAACACGAGGTGTTCGGTCGGGTGGCGGCCGGATGCTTCGGCGAAACGCTTGTGCGACACCTTGGTGAAACCATCCGGCAACTGCTCCACCCGCCAGGCTGATTGCGTCACCGGTTCGCCGTCGGGTGGCGCCTCGCCACCCGGGTTCTGGCTCGGTTCCACCGTCGAACCGGCGGGCGGGGCAAAGGTCGCCTCGTCAATCTGGGGCTTGACTTGCAAATCGGTGAACATCAACTGCTCGATCGGAGAGCCTCGTTCGTCCAGCAGCGCCGAGCGCAACACCATGCCGTTGCGCTGGTCCAGCCATAGCCGGTAACCGAACCGCCAGGCATCGCGCGGCTTGATGGCGATCACTTGCACCGCCAATCCGGCGACACGGTCTTCGCCCAGCATTGCCAGCTCGTAATGGCTTTCCAAGCGGCCGAGTTCCCGGGGAATGGACGGCGGGAAAGGCGAGCGCTGGTAATCACCGCCCACGAAGGTAGCCTGCTGTTTGGGCGACAAACAGATAACGCTGTTGTTCGCCACCACGATCTCCCGCGGAGGGCCGCTCAACGAAACGAGCCGCTGCCGCTCGCCCTCGGGTCCACCACCATGGATGATGCGCATGGTTTCCATGTGGGGTCCCTGTACATAAATGAAGGTGCCCTCGTAGTTCAGGGTCTGGGCGGAGCCCAGCATCCGTTCCAGCCAGTGCCTGGCGGTTTCGGGGGCAGCCGGTTGCGTCCGGCTGACGGGCGGCAGCGAACCGGCGGCGAGCGCCAAGACCGCGCAATACAGGAGCCTGCGCTTCATTCGGTATCTTAGCGACTACTGGATTGATAACCGACCATGCGCACGTAGGGCACCACACCGTGCATGCTATTCAGGGATGCATAGCCGTTATGATTGACCAGATAACTGCTCAACCGCGCTTCGACGGGTTCGCCGGGATTCTCGGCGAGTCCGAAAGTCGCGCCGGCCTGAACGGGGGGAAAAGCGGGGGGGGTGAGACGGGTTGGCGTGGCGGCGGCGAATTGGGCGGTGGGCTGGAGCGCGTCGGTTTGGTTCAGCTTGAGTCCGAATAGAGCCATCAGCGCCACCGAGGCGGCCAACCCAAACCCGGTGACCGGTTTATACCAGGCGGGCAGGGGCTTGGCGGCGGGCCGGGGCGAGGGTTCGGCTTCGATCGCTTGGCGGATGCGAGCGGCGAAGTCGGTATCCAGCGCCGCCGGTAGATGGTCCTGCATCACGTCGCTGATCAAATGATACCGTTCCCAGCGGTCCCGCGCGTCGCCATCCCGACTTAATCGGCGCAGGGCCAGATCGATCTCCATGTCTTCCAGTTCGTCATCAACCATCGCCGAAAGCTGGCTCGCCGCGCCATGGACATCGTGGGCGGCTTGCGCCGATTGTTGTTCAGCCGTTTTATCAGCCATGACTCTATCCCGAAACTAATGCAGTAGTGGACGCAGTTTGGCGTCGATCGATTCGCGCGCCCGGAAAATCCGCGAACGCACCGTGCCGATCGGACACCCCATGGTTTGGGCAATTTCCTCATAACTCATTCCCTCGAGTTCCCGAAGGGTGATCGCCGTGCGCAAATCCTCCGGTAAGTCCTCGATCGCCCGGAACACAGTCGCCGCGATTTCATCCTTGAGCAACAACCGCTCGGGCGTTTCATACTCTTTCAGCAGGGATTGACCTTCGTATTGCTCGGCCTCGTGGGCGTCGATATCGGAACCCGGCGGGCGCCGGCCTTGGGCGACCAGGTAGTTCTTGGCCGTATTGATGGCAATCCGGTACAGCCAGGTGTAGAACGCGCTGTCGCCGCGAAAACCGGGCAACGCGCGGTAAGCCTTGAGAAAGGCTTCCTGAGACACATCTTGGGCTTCGCTGGGATCGTGCACATAGCGGGAAATCAGCTTGATGATCTTGTATTGGTACTTGCGCACCAGCAGATCGAACGCACTCTTGTCGCCTTTTTGTACCCTGTGGACCAGATCGCGGTCCAGATGACCCTCGCCCATCCGGGCAGACCCCTTTCGACTCAATAGCAGTCTCCCTGCAATCATGACGGTAGACCAACGCCCGCTTCGTTAGTTCGCGTACTTGCCGGGATGTTATAGTGTGAACATGCGGTGGCGGGATGACCGCGCGGCGCCGGTGGAACCGACTACGCAGGGTTTCGCCCGCCACGATACCCCATTCACGGAACCCCTCACAAGCCATGACCACTGCTCTTCTTTCCACCGATATCCTGATCATCGGTTGCGGCGCCGCCGGTCTCAGCCTGGCGCTGCGGCTGGCCGACTCTGCCCGCGTGATCGCTCTCGCCAAAGGTCCGCTGTCCGAAGGCAGCACCTATTACGCCCAGGGTGGGGTATCGGCGGTTCTGGACGCTGGCGATTCCATCGAGTCACACCTGCAAGATACCCTGATCGCGGGCGCCGGTCTGTGCCATACCGACGCCGTGCGTTTCACGGTGACGCATGGCCGGGAGGTTATCGAGTGGCTAAGTCGCCAGGGCGTTCCTTTCACCAAGGAACTTTCCACCGACGGCAACGTGGATTATCACCTGCATCGCGAGGGAGGGCACAGTCATCGGCGAGTCGTTCACGCCGCCGACGCCACCGGCCGCGCCATCCAGACCACGCTGGAGGAACGCACCCGCCAGCATCCCCACATTACCTTGCTCGATCATTACAGCGCCGTGGACCTGATCGCCAGCCGCAAGCTGGGATGGAGCGGCAACCGTTGCCTGGGCGCTTATGTGCTGAACCGGCAAACCGGCCGGGTCGAGGTTATTGCGGCCCGCGTCGTAGTGTTGGCCACCGGCGGCGCCAGCCGGGTCTATCTCTATTCCAGCAACCCCGACGGCTCCACCGGCGACGGCATCGCCATGGCCTGGCGGGCCGGCTGCCGGGTGGCGAACATGGAATTCATGCAGTTTCACCCGACCTGCCTGTATCACCCGCAGGCCAAGAACTTTCTGATTTCCGAAGCGGTGCGCGGCGAGGGCGGCATTCTGTTGCTGCCCGACGGAACCCGGTTCATGCGCAATTTCGACGTGCGCATGGAACTCGCCCCTCGCGACATCGTGGCCCGCGCCATCGACCACGAAATGAAGCGGCTGGGCGCGGAATGCGTGTATCTGGACATCAGCCACAAACCGGCGGCGTTCATTCAGGAGCATTTTCCCAACATTTACGCCAAGTGTCTGGAATACGGCTTCGACATGACCCGCCAGCCCATTCCGGTGGTGCCGGCGGCCCATTATACCTGCGGCGGGGTGCTGACCGATTTGCGGGCGCGGACCGATGTAGCCGGCCTGTACGCAGTGGGCGAAGTCGCGTTTACCGGTCTGCACGGGGCGAACCGCATGGCCAGCAACTCGCTGCTGGAATGCCTGGTGTTCGCGGCGGCGGCGGCGGACGATATCCAGTCGCGGCTGGCGCGCGCCTCGGAGCCGCCGCCCCTGCCGGCCTGGGATGAGAGCCGGGTTACCGACTCCGACGAGGAGGTGGTGGTCAGCCACAACTGGGCGGAATTGCGCCAGTTCATGTGGGACTACGTGGGCATCGTCCGCACCGACAAACGCCTGCAGCGCGCCCAGCATCGGGTGGAGCTGCTGTTGCGGGAAATCGCCGAGTATTACGGCAATTTCCGCATCAGCAACAATCTAATCGAGCTGCGCAATCTGGCGCAGGTGGCGGATTTGATTATTCGCTGCGCCCTGGCAAGGCGCGAAAGTCGGGGCCTGCACTACACCCTGGATTATCCCCAGGCCAACGAATCCACGCCGGTGCGGGACACGGTGCTGGTGCCGGTGAATTTCGCCGGGGCCGAAACGCCGCCATCTTGGGAAGATTGACTTTAGGGGCGATCCGCCTCGTCCTCATCCCGCCGGGTGCGCAGCCAGACCCGCAGCCGTCGCAACGCCTCGGCTTCGGCGGCATCGGGTAGCAGCACCAGCGACCGGCGCCCGCCGGTCTCCAGCCGGAAGTTCAGGATGACGATGCCGGGATGGGCGTAACCGCCGATCAACCCGGCCCGGTGAATCGTTCCATCGCCCGTTTCCAGTCGCCAGCGTCCATCCAGCAGTTCGAGGCGGGCGATAAAACCGCGCCCCCGCCGATAGCCGTATTGCCACCCGAACCAGATCAGCGCCAGCGTGATGCCGGCGATCAATCCCGCCTTGATCCACAACGGAAGGCTGCTAACGACCACGGCGACGCCCGCCAGGATGTGAGCGCTGCCGCCGCTGAGGAGCAGAATCCGCGAGGGGCGCGGTTCGAGGGTCAGGGATGGAAGGGAGCGCATAAGGCCATTCAGGCGCTGCTCAACATTTCCTGCTGGGGCCAATCTGCTGGTATTGCCTGGAAATGCGGATCGCGATGGACGAGCGTTGCTTTATGGGGCTGGCTCAGAGCGAATCCGGGTCTACGCCCAACTGCCGCAACCGTTCGGCCAGTTGATCGGCGCGCTGCTGGGCGGCCTCGGCGCGCTGCTGGGCGGCCTCGGCGTGTTGCTGGGCGGCCTCGGCGCGCTGCTGGGCGGCCTCGGCTTCGGTGGGTAGCATCCCGCCTTCTGGGGTGAACCAGCGCAGCCAGACCGCGTCGACACCTCGGAAAGTTCCCGGCCGACGCCCCAGATCGAGGTTCAAGATCGGGCTATGGATGCGGCCTTTGGCGTCGATGGCCAGGGGCTGATAATTGCTGCCGTGCAGGGTAAAGCCGGCGAAATCCTCGGGGTTGAAGGGGTCGTACCAGTAGTATTCCGGCACCCGCACCTGGCGGGCGTAGAGCGTTTTCTTGAGGGTCTTGTCGTACTGGCCGGTGCTGGCCGAGAGTAGTTCCACCACCAGGTCCGGCCCCTTGCCCTGTTCCCAGACCACCCAGCTCTTGCGCTCGCCGCGCGGCACGTCCAAGGCGACGAAGAAATCCGGGCCGACGAAGGTGTTGTGTCGTGTCTGTTCCAGGCTGTAGTAGAGAAACATGTTGCCGCCAGCGAAGCCGTCACCGCGCGCCGCCAGCCAGAGATCCATAACGTCGATCAGCAAGTCCATCTGGAACTGGTGGCGCAGGGTTTCCATGGGCACTCCGTCATCACAAGGCAGATCGTCCTGGGTGGGGGGTAGAGCCGGCAGGTCCGCCGCCGCGAGCGGCGGTGGAGAGGGAATCAGCAGTGATGCCATGGGGTCGCCTCCTGAAGGATGGGGATCGGCCTATTATGATCAAAACCAGCACCCTCAAGCCGGACAGCATGAAAATGGCCAGTTAGCCCTGGCCGACGAATCCAGCCAGATAATGATCCAGCAGCGAGCCAGTGACATCCTGGATCGGCCGCCCGCCGGCCATTTCCAGCTTCTGGTCGAGACCGAGAATGCAGATGCCGTGAACCCCGCTCCACAGGGCGCGGGCGGCCAGGGCGATGTCCTCCGGGGAGCGTTGGGGGCCGAGCAGCGCCAATTGTTGTTGCACCAGTTCGAACATCCGCGTCACCTTGTCGGTGAAAGACTCGGGTAGCGGCTGACCCTCCGGCATCCGATGTTCGTAAATGGCCAGCCAGCGGTGAGTTTGGGCGAGGGCGAAGGCGATGTAGGCCCGGGCCAGCGCTCGAATCGCGGCGGCGGGCGGCGGGTGGTCGGCGATGGCGGCGGTCAGGTGATTTTGCAGCGCTTCCAGCGTCCGTTCGTTCATCTGGGCGATCAGATCGTCCTGATTGCGAAACACCATGTACAGGCTGCCGACCGTGTAGCCGATGCGGCCCACCACCTTGCGGGTGCTCAGGCCAGCCAGACCATGCTCGGCGACCAGGTGCTCGGCGGCCTGCAACGCGATCTCCCGGAGTTCTTCGCGCGTGTGTTCGTTGCGTCTACCCATGGGAATTCCCCAGCTACCGTGGGCCGTCTAACCGCGGCGGCGTCGCCAGAGGGTGTCCAGACCGGGCGGAAATACCCGCAGGTCGGCCTGAGCCTGCGCTTCCCGCATCGCTTGATGAATCAGGGCGATATTAAGCTGGGCGCGCTGTTTAAGAATATCCGTTTTAATTTTAGCCAGTTCGTCGGGCGCTGCCAGCAGTTCCCGCTCGATTCGCAGCCGTTCCTGGATGTATTGCCTTCGCAAATTGGCGATGGCGGTGGGGTCGGGACCCTGGCGCGGATCATGACGGAAGCGTCGCTCCAAGTCCTGGCGCCAGGCCAGCAGAGCCGCCGCGCGCTGGCGGCCGAGCCGCTGCCCGAAGCCGGGCACTGCGTTCAACGCCTCTGCGGTGACATCGGCGGCGGTTTCGATACCGTAGGATTCCAGCGCCATCCGGTCGGTGGTGAGAATGCCGGGAATCTGGGCCGCGTCGATGAAATGGCCCTCCAGGAACGCCCGTAACTGAATTTGACGCTGGTCGGTTTCCAACCGTTGCAGGTCCTGCTGCAACGCGGCTGTCAGGTTTCGATGCCGGTCGCGCAGGTCGCGCAGGTCGCGCAGCCGGGCCGCGAACGGTTGCCCGGTCGCGCGCTGGTTCCAGGCGGCGCGCACGTCCGTCAGTTCCTGCCGGGCCGCGAACAGCGCCAGCCGGCGGCGCTGGACTTCGCGGTGGACCGCGCCGTCCCGCAGCAGCGACCAGGCCGCGGCCGCCAGCGGCAGCCACAGCCAACTCAGCCGCCACTGGATGAAGATCGCCACCAGCGCTGCGCCGATGATGGCCGCCGCCTTGAGCGCGTTGCCGCGCTGGACCCGTCGCAGGGGATCTGGGAGCGGGGTCGGGACAATCGGCGTGCGGGGCGCGGGCGCGGGCATGGCTTCGTCGTCGGGCGGCGCGACGGCCTGAATCCGACTCCACACCTGGTCCAGGTCGAAATCGGGCGAGCCCGCGCCGACCAGGTCGGCCGCCAGCGAGCGCTCCGGGAGTACGAAGAACACGGTCCCGCTGGTCTGTTCCAGGGCGCACCACGGACAGTCCCGCAACGAGCGGGGATATTTGTGGGCGCCGTTGCGGCCGCAGGCGTGCAGTTCGGCGCCGAGTTGTTCCAGCGCCCGCAGCCAGTCGCGGGCGCTGGGGCGGCCCTGGGTTAGCTTGGGCGGGGCAAAGGCCCGCTCGAACAGGTCCGCGACCGCGACCGGCAGGGCGGCGAACAGCAGAGTGTGCGGCGGAGGTTCCATCTGCCGGGTAATGGCGTGGCGGCCAAAGGCGAAGCGGTATTCGCGGATGGCTCGCTCGATCGGCATGTCGCCCTTGCCCTGGTAGCGCCCGGCGAAGGGGTGGCGACCCATGAACAACAGGTGGAAACACAGCAGGGCCAGGCCAAAAGCGTCGTGGTCCGGGGTGCGCCGCAGCCCGTGAAACGACTGGCCCTGCAATTCCGGCGCGGTGAACTGCGGCACGCCGACATCGCAGGGGAACAGTTGGCCGCCGGCGCTGATCTGGAACGAATCGCAATCGATCAGCTTGACCAGCGCCTGGGGCGAGACCACCACATTGCCGGGATTGACGTCGCCGATGACGTGGCTGCGGGCGTGAATCGCCTCGAAAGCGCTGGCCAGGTTGCGGGCGGCGTGGACCAAAAACGACCAGTCGGCGTGCGGGAACGTTTTCTTGCGGTGCGAGGGACCGTAGAGGCTGTGGATTTCCCGATAGCCGTTGACCCGGGGCATGACAAAACCCTGCACTGGACCATCGGGCCGGGCGCGCAGCACGTCCACCGGCCAAGCGGCGATTTCCAGCAAGGCGGGATGCGCCTGCCGAGCCATGTTGTCCAACTTAAGCGCCTTGTCGGCGCCGATGGGCTGGTGATAGACCTTGGCGACGAAGCCGGGTCGGCCGGCAATCTCGTGGACCGCGCCCTCGCCGCCGCGCCCCAGTGCTGGACCCAGTTCGAGCGGATGACCCGCGCCGTTATACAGCGTCGTCACCGTAGCCTTCCCGGACGGCGGGCGGAGCGGGGTCGGGGGCGGTCGAGGCCACGGTCGGAGCCAGGTTGCCGTTCTCGGCGGGTTCGGCGGGCGGGATGGTGGCCGCTGCGGCGGCAGGGATCGGAAGCCGAGTCGCCAGGATCAGGGTCTTGTCGTCGTGGGTGCGCTGGTTGAGGGCCGGCGCGTCCAGAAAGCGTTCCAGCGCGGTCCGCAGGTCGGGCGGGCAGCCCGGTTCGGGGGCGGCGCGCAGGCGCTGGAACAGCGGCCGGAAAAAGGGCGCGTGGGCTTGCCGGGTTTGATAGTGCAGCGCCAGCGGTTGCAGGCCGTCGGTCAGCAGGGCGATTTCAGCGACCGGTTCGGCCAGCGCGGCGAATTCCAGGCGGGCAGCGGCGCCGGTGTCGGTGGCGAAGTAGGTTTCGTTGGCGTATTCGCCGGCCTGCGGCCAGAACACCGGCCGATAGTCGTCTCCGGTTCCGATCACGATCGCGCCGTCGCCGATTTGCAGGAACAGTGCGTGGTCGTCGGCCACCACCGCGCCCAGCAGAGTGCAGGCGAATTCCCGAACCGGCAACCCGGTCTCGGCCGCGCGCTGGCTCAGAACGGTTTGCACGCGTTCGATCAGGGTTTCGGCGGTGGCCCGGGTCCAGTCGGCGACGGTCGCTTGCGCCAGCCAGGCCGCGCATTCGGCCAGCAGGGTCTGGCAGGCCAGTTCCGCGCCGACGCGCGCCTCGGCGGCGCTGCCCGCACCATCGGCGGCGGCTAGCGCCAACGCCGGTGTGGCGTCGGGAGTCTCCAGCCACTGGACCGCGCAGGCGTCCTGACACTCGGCGCCGCTGGCGCGATGAGCCACGCCAGGAACGCTGGCGTACACATAGCGCCAGCCGCCGGTTTCACTCATACCGAAGCCCAGCCGTCGGGACTGGCGGGATTGCTCAGCGGCACTTCGGTGCCCGGCACCGAGCGCGACACCGAACGCATCGAGTTCGACAGCCACTGGAACAGTTCGCGGAAGCGCAGCCCTTTCAGCCGCAACGGCTGGCGCAGGGAGAGCCGCTGTAAGATATCCAGGTTGGCGCCCTCGACCCCGACCGCGAAGAAGGCGAAGGCGCGGTTTTCCTCACCCTTGCGGACTTCGAGCGCGGCGGCCTGCCAGTCGTCGGTGGGGCTGCCGTCAGTGATCAGGAACACCCAGGGCCGGAAGAAGGGGATGCCATGTTCCCGGTACAGCGCCTTGCGCTGGTTGAGTAGTTCCAGCCCCTGGGTAATCGCCTGGCCCATCGGCGTATCCTTGCGCGCGCTCAGATGCGGTGGGGTGAAATGTTCGGCGGTCTGAAATTCGGTGACTACCTCGACCGGGCCGAAGCTGACGATGGCGATTTCAACCCGCTTGGCGGCGAGGCTGTCGGCCAGCAGTTCCTCCTTGAAGGTAGCCAGTCCCTGATTGAGTTCGGTGATCGGCGGGCCGTTCATCGACCAGGAATTGTCCAGCAGCAGCACGCAAGGGCAGCGCGGTTCGGGGTTATCGGCGAATTCGGCGCCGCTGAAATCCGCGCCGAACGGGGTTTGTCGGGGAAGGTCGAGTTCGTTCATCCTGAGGGTCCTCTGTGGAGCAGCGCGGGTGCGAACTACTTGACTATAACTCATCCGTTGCGGTTGCGGATGGTCGGAGACTCGCACCGGCGGGCCGGTATAATGTATGGCGTTTCGAGTGGGATAGACTAGGAAAGCGTGATGAAGTTGATGCGGGTTTGGGTAGGGTTCGTCTTGGGTGCGGCGCTCCTGTCAGGTTATGCGGGACAGACGCCGGTAGTGGAACCGACGGCGGTGGATAACGCGGTGTTGGCGGCCCTGTTGGCGAGTCTGGACGCGCGGCTGAATGCCCTGGAGCGGACGGTTGCCGCCGAGCGGGCGGAGCGGCGGGCGGCGGCAACGGCGACCGAGCAGGCTCTGGCCGACGTCAAGCGGGAACTCAAGGCAGCCAAGGCGGCCATGTCGAGCCTGCGGCGCAAAGTGGAGTCGCTGCCCCCGGCCTCGGACACGCGGCGGAATGTTGCAACCGCCGGTCGCGGCATTCCGAGCGCGGCGGATTATCGGCCGGTCGATGTGGCCTTGGGCGAACTGCCCGGCGGCAACGGCGAGCGGGTGACGCGGCCGATTCCGGTCGCGATTCCCAACACGGCGCGGGAAATTCTGGTGTACGCGCAAGTGGCGACCGGTTACGTCAAGGGCGGCCCGCACCGGTTCCGGATTGCGACGCGACTGGAAGACAAGCGGGAAGCAGCGTTCTATTTGTATGCGATTGGTCAGCCACAACAAGGCTGGGCCTACAATTCCGATAACGTCTGGCTGCCGATGCCGAAAAACCGGGAACTGATCCTGCAAGCCGAGGGCGAGCCGTTTTTCGGCGACTGGAACAGCGAGGTGCGGATTATCGGCTATCGGTGATCCGTTATAAAGCGCACCATCATTTGGTTCTGTGCATAAGGCTTAACTTTATTATTGGATCGTTCAGGATTTTGTTACCTGATTTTTGATGAAAACATCGATGTCTTTTCCCCAAACAAGGAAAGCATGGCAGATTTCATCTGTAATCAGCATAAGCGTCAGAGTAATTCACATTATGGGGAAGAGGGTTGCCACTGCTGCCGTCAAAATTACGCACCGCCCATCACCAGCAACGCTCATCGACTACGTTTCTCGGACTCTTCCCAGTCGGCGCTGTAATCCACTGGCTTGCACAATTGCTCAATGAGAATGGGTGGCCTGTCACGCTTCAGCATGCCGCGCAAGTCTTCGAGACGCTTGCCGGTCTTTTTGGGTTTGGTTTTCAGCAGGACGCCGTTGCCGGCGGCGGTCACGGTGAGTTCGGTGCCGGCCTCCCAATGCAGCGCATCGCGGATGTCCTTGGGAATGACGACTTGGCCCTTGGTGGAGAGGGTGACGGTAGCGGTGGACATGGAGCCCTCCGGTAAGGAAAAAAGTAAGATTGAATGGTGGGCCTGTAACCATTGCAGCGCAAGCTCGACCTCACCCGGTATTTCGCATTCCCGCCGCCAGGGCGTTGATCGAGCGCAGCAGCGGTCGTAGCCACGTTTCCGCCTCCGGCGAATCCGCGCCGTGTTCGCGAAGCGCCTGCCGGTAGCGGTGCAAAACCGTGATCTGAATGTGATTGAGCGGGTCCAGATAGGGATTGCGCCGCTCCAGCGATTGCGCCAGGGTCGGGTTTTCCTCCAGCAGCGTCGCTATTTGCGCCACCGCCAGAATCTCGCGGCAGGTCTGTTCGTATTCGGCCCGGAATCGCTCGTAAATCCGGGTTTCGGTGTCAGCATCCGTGCACAGCCGGGCGTATTCGCGGGCGATGCCCGCATCCACCTTGCTCAGCGACATCTGGCTGTTGTCGAGCAGGGCGTGGAAAAACGGCCAGTCCCGATACAGCCTTTGCAGCGTCGCCAGCCGCTCCGGATCGTCGCCGCGCCAGGCCGCCAGCGCGCCGCCGATGCCGTACCAGCCGGGCAGGGTGTGTCGCGACTGGCCCCAGCCGAACATCCACGGAATCGCCCGCACCGAGTATTTGGAACGATCCCCCTTGGCGCGGTGCGAGGGCCGCGAGCCGATGTTGAGCAGAGCGATCTCGGT
Organism: uncultured Gammaproteobacteria bacterium; assembly: GCA_963719395.1. Classification (GTDB taxonomy): domain Bacteria; phylum Pseudomonadota; class Gammaproteobacteria; order Competibacterales; family Competibacteraceae; genus Contendibacter. The sequence continues at coordinate 123,371 of CAVRCC010000070.1, forward strand.
GACCGGCGTCGCTTCGTAAAAATAATCCATGAAGCCAGGCGTCTGTTCGGTGAGATCGCGATAGGCCGCTTCGCCGTGGTGGGCCAGTTCGGCCATGACCGCCGCCGCTTCCGGCGGATCGGCGGGAACCTCTTGAATCAGATGACGGCTGGCCTTGATCAGCCCGGTGATGCCGAGCGTCAGTTCGTAGACGGCGGTTTCCAGGTTCTGGTACTTGAACGACAACACCTCGCCCTGTTCGGTGATCTTGATCTGACCCCGCACCGTACCCGAGGGCTGGGACAGGATGGCGTCGTGGACCGGCCCGCCGCCGCGTCCCACCGTGCCGCCGCGACCGTGGAACAGCCGGCAGCCAAAGCCGCGCGCCGCAGTCAGCGCCACCGCCTGTCGTTGGGCTTGGTACAGCCCCCAATTGGAGGCCAGGATGCCACCGTCCTTGCAGGAATCCGAATAGCCCACCATCACATCCTGCACTCCGCCAGCGGCGGTCAGCAGTTCCCGATAGGTTGGTTGATCCAGCAATCGGGTCAGCAGGATTTCAACCCGGTTCAGATCCGCGATAGTTTCGAACAACGGCGCGACGCGGATTTCGCAATGCCAGCTTCCATCGGCGCGACGGCCGGCCAATCCGGCGAAGCTGGCCAGAAACAGCACTTCCAAAACATGGCTGGCTTCGTGGGTCATGGAGATGACGTAGTTGTCGAAGGCGCGTGGGCTGATCTCGTCCCGGATTTGCGCCATGACCTGGAATACCTCTAACGTCTCCCGGGTGGCGGGACTGAACGAATCGCAGTACATCAGCGGTGTGCCCGGTTTGGCCAGCAGGGCGTCGAGTACGCTTAGCCGTTCGTCCTCGCTCAGGGCGACATAGTCCGGCAGGTTGGGCGCCATGGCGAACAGTTCCGCGACCGCCGCCGTATGTCGGCCCGATTCCTGCCGAACGTCGAGCGCGGTCAGATAAAAGCCGAACGTTTCCGCCAGCCGGATCAGATCCTTCAGTTCGCCGTCGGCGACCGCACGGTCGTCGTGGGCGATCAGCGAGTCGCGGATCAGATACAGGTCTTCGAGAAACTCCCGTTCGGGGCGTAGCCCCAGAACGGAACCGGAACGGTTTTGGGACGCCCTTCGGCGCGCGCCCGCGCCTGGTCGTGATTGTGTTGCAGCCGGTGGTAGATCAGGAAAAATTTGCGCCGGTACGGTTCCTGGGCGTACTGCCGGGGCGCGTCGCGGAACAGCTCAGTCATGCGCGCGGCGTCGGCTGCTAGACTGGCGCTAAATGCCGGCGAAGGCGTAACCAGCGAGCTGGAAAAGGTCAGATGCCGGTTCAGTTCCTCGACCCGTCGCAGGTATTCACGCAGGACTTCCTGAGCTTGCAGGCGCACGGCCAGTGCGGTGGTCTCGGGGGTGACGAACGGATTGCCGTCGCGGTCGCCGCCGATCCAGGAGCCGAACCGCAGCAGACAGGGAATCCGCACCGCCGTTTGCCGCCCTCATCGCCGTACACGGTGCTCAGCGCCCGCTCCAGGTTGCGGTAAAGCATCGGCAGGGCTTGGAAAATGGATTCCCGGAAGTAGTACAGCCCGGCTTTAATTTCGTCGCGCACCTGCGGTTTGTCGCCGCGCACCTCGTCGGTTTTCCAGAGCACTTGAATCTGGCTGCGCAGTTCCTCAATCACCTCGGCACGCTGGTAGAGGTTGAGCGCCGGGTCGTCGAGCTTGCCGTGGGTTAAAAAAATCCGCCGTTGCACGCCCAGCAGCACCCGGCGTTTGGCTTCGGTGGGGTGAGCGGTGAACACCGGCGTGAAGCAGATCTGATCCAACAAGGTCTGCAACTGCGCGACGCCGACGTCGGCGTCGCGCAGGGTGCGCAGCGTTTCGTCGAACGAACCCCGCCACAGCGGCTTACCCTGTTGGACCTGCTCGCGGCGTGACAGGTGCTGGAAATTTTCCTCGGCGATGTTGGCCAGGTTGAAGTAGGCGCTGAAGGCCCGCACCACATGGTTCAGCATCTCCGGGTTGAGGGCGGCGATGAAGCGCATCAGCCGCTCGCGCGTCTCTGGCGCGGGTTCGGTTTGGCGACGCAGTTCGGCGAAACCCTGGCGCAGGGTTTCCACGGCGTCCAGCACGGGCTGGCCTTCTCGGTCGCGCAAGGTGATGCCCAGCAGTTGGCCGAGCAGTTTGACGCGGTCGCGCAGCGGTTTATTGGAGGAAGTCGACATGGTGGGATTCCGTTGGGTTCGAGTAGGGCAACGATGGACTGACAAAAGTGCACGGTTTCAAGCGGCGGATATTCGACAGACACCTTGGCGGAAACTATAGTTGCGCTAGGGCCATGTTCGCGGGTGGCGGCGTGGTGACGCTGGCCGAAAGCCCGGTGAACATGGTCCACAGACCTTCAACCCTCTCATAAGGAAGCTGTCGATGTCCGTTCCCAGCGACCTGCCGGTCTGGCAAGAACTGAAAGCCCATCATGCCGCCATCGCCGACCTGCACCTGCGCGAGCTGTTCGCCGCCGATCCCGAGCGTTTCGACCGGCTCTCCCGGCGGTTCGGCGATCTGCTGGTGGATTTCTCCAAGCATCGCGTCACCGGGGAAACCCTCGACCTGTTGATCGAACTGGCTCGCCAGGCGCACCTGCCGACCTGGATCGAGCGGACCTTCGGCGGCGAGATGATCAACCACACCGAGCGCCGTTCCGTGCTGCACGTCGCGCTGCGCAACCGGAGCGACCGGCCGATCTTCGTCAACGGCGAGAACGTGGTGCCGGGCGTGAACGCGGTGTTGGAGCACATGCGCAAGTTCGCCGACCAGATCCGGCGCGGCAAGCGGCGTGGCCAGACCGGCAAGCGCATCCGCGACGTGGTCAACATCGGCATCGGCGGTTCCGACCTGGGGCCGAAATGGTCTGCGAGGCGCTGGAGCCCTATGGCGATCCCACCCTGCGGATGCATTTCGTCTCCAACGTGGACGGCGCTCACATCAGCCACGTGCTGGCCGAGTGCGACCCGAAAGCACCTTGTTCGTCGTCGCTTCCAAGACTTTCACCACCCAGGAGACCATGACCAACGCGCGTACCGCCCGGGCGTGGCTGATCAAGGAACTGGGCGACGAGGCGGCGGTGGCCAAGCACTTCGTCGCCGTGTCCACCAACGTCGGGGGCGTGCGCAACTTCGGCATCGACACCGCCAACATGTTCGAGTTCTGGGACTGGGTCGGCGGGCGCTACTCGCTATGGTCGGCGATCGGCCTGCCGATCGCGGTCTATCTCGGCATGGATCATTTCACCGAGCTGCTGGACGGCGCGCACGAAATGGACGAGCATTTCCGCACCACGCCGCTGGAGGAGAACATGCCGGTGATCCTGGGGCTGCTCGGGGTCTGGTACATCGACTTCTTCGGCGCGGACAGCCAGGTCGCGCTGCCTTACGACGACTATCTGCACCCCCTGCCCGATTACCTGCAACAACTGGACATGGAGAGCAACGGCAAGTCCATCGACCGGGAAGGTCAGGCGGTTCGGGTCAACACCGGACCGGTTCTCTGGGGCGGCCTGGGCACCAATGGCCAGCACGCCTTTTACCAACTGCTGCATCAGGGTACCCAGCTGGTTCCCGCGGACTTCCTTGCCCCGGCGCAGAGCCCGAACCCGATCGGCGACCATCACCCGATCCTGCTGGCCAACTGCCTGGCCCAGGCCGAGGCCCTGATGGTCGGCAAGACCGAGGCGGAGGCCCGCGCCGAACTGGAGCAACAGGGCATGAGCGGCGACGCGCTGGACCAGTTGGTGCCCTACAAGGTCTTCCCCGGCAACCGGCCCAGCACTAGCCGCTCTACCGCCGGCTGACCCCGCAGGTGCTGGGCGCGCTAATCGCGCTATACGAGCACAAGGTGTTCGCCCAGGGAGTGATCTGGAATATCAACTCCTTCGATCAATGGGGCGTGGAACTCGGCAAACAACTGGCGAACGCCATCTTGCCGGAACTGAAAGGCGACCGGCCCGCCGGCGGACATGATGCCTCGACCCTGGGTCTGATCCGCTTCTGCCGCGAGGACGATTAGCGGCGAGCGACGGGCTGGAGCGGCGTCCGGGAATGCGCCTGAGCTGCCCCAGTCCTTCGTGACTTGGCCGGGTTCAATAATGCTTTTTCTGTTCGGCCTTGCGTCCGATGGCTTGGCCGGCGGACTTGATGTCCTGACCGGCGCCTTTGACCGTGTTGCAGCCGCTCAGACCGCCAACGAACGTCGGGAACGCGCCCAGCCACAACAGGATCACCGGGATGGATGTACGTTTCATCAGGCCCTTTCCTCGAATTAATTCATGAAGTTGCGAATTATAGCAGGACTTGGTGAGCCGGGTTGCAAAGGCTCGGGCCGGCGGGCCCGGCCCGGTTGTCGGGCTGCTGAAACCGCCTGACGATGGCGGTGGAGGCTTGATATACTG
>CAVRCC010000071.1:0-65909 GCA_963719395.1 uncultured Gammaproteobacteria bacterium
AGGAATTAAATCCAAAATTGGGAATTCAATCGGCGGTCAATGATCATCTTTCCTTACGCGCTGCCGCATTTAAAACAGTAAGCGGGCGATTGCCGCCAATGAAACCATTGAGCCGACTCAAGTTGCTGGATTTAATCAGTTTTTTGACTATGCCGATGGAACGGAATCTAAAGTTTATGGCGTTGGCCTCGATGTTCGTTTCGGTGCCAGCTGTTTGGTGGCGTGGGACTATCCAGGCGGAATCTAAAAACGCCGATTGGTGGTGGGAATTTCTTTGAGTTCTAAGGAAGACCAGGAAGACGTTTATCGTGCTTACCTTTATTGGTTACCCTATTCTGAATGGGCAGTGACCGCTGAATATTTTTATGAAGGGTTTGAGGTCAAGAAAGGCCAATTTCGTCCCCTGTACGCCGGTATTCCAAGTCGCTTGGAAACGAGCAGATACCGTTGACCATTCGGTACTTTAATCCTTCGGGGTTTTTTGCCAATCTTGGAGCCACCTATGTTCGTCAAAATGTTCGATCTGTCGGATTCGATCCATCGTTCAACTTTATAAATGAGGCTGATGACAGGGAAAATTTTATGCTAGTTGATGCGGGCGTTGGTTATCGCTTTCCCAAGCGATGGGGCATCGTTGCTCTTGAAGCAAACAACCTGTTGAATGAAGAACTCCATTTTCAAGACTACAGCTTTCAAATGAATGAACCTAACACACCCTTCGTTCCCGAACGATCTCTATTTGTTCGATTTTCTCTTAACCTTTAGTGGCAAATGTGGAGTAAAGTAAAATGAAACTGATTGGTATTGAAGTTCCCTTTCAAACCCTATTCAAGCTTGAACCTAACACCCTCTTGGTTGTTGTCTCGGATACGAATGGAGATATTCGATTAGTCAAGGTAGATAGCAACTCTATTGCTGATGCTGAAGATGCGGTTTTGAGTGTGGAGTCGGTATCTTCGCGCGCAGCGAGTACGGCGAGCGCGGTAAGTGCGGCGAGTGCGGTTATGGCGACACCCTGTGGTGCGCCACGATGCTGTTTAGTAAAAAGAGATGGTAAATGGGTTTGGGTTCCTTGTTAGGTGTGACTAAACCTTGTTAAAGCTCCAAACCCCCTCGCTCTTGCCGACCACTCTGGTTGCGGTAGTGGCGTTTGGGTTGACTCTCATTTTTGTCAATGTGTCCTTATTTTCCTTAATGGAACTGAAAGGGCTGGATTTATTGTTCACTCTGCGTGGCCCTTTATCCCCGCCTGACCCGATTGTAATTGTCGCCATCGACGAACCCTCGATGGCCCAGATCGGGCGCCAATGGCCGTGGCCGCGCAGTCTTCACGCTCAATTGGTTCGGCAACTTAACAAAGCGGGGGCCAAGGTGATCGGCTTCGATATTCTGTTTTCGGAGCCTTCTTCGGACCCGGCCGAGGACCAGGATTTTGCTCGCGCGCTGCAAGAAACCAAAAATGTCGTGCTGGTCAGCGCCTTGTCGGTGGTCGAAGATCCTTGTTTCGCCACACTATCCGGATCGATCCCATTCCATCGCTTCAGGAGGCGGCCACGGCGGTGGGCAGCCCGTCGGTCAGTATCGATGCCGATGGGACCGTGCGGCGGGCCCGGCTTCGTGCCCTGGACATGCCGTCCTTTGCTTTTCAAGTTGTCAGACGTTATCTCCAACATTCCACTTCGGTAACGACAGCCACGGCGGAATCGAAGCGGTTCAACGAAAAGGACTTATTGCGGGAAATGTTGATCAATTACCTGGGACCATCGAAAACGGTCAAGACGGTTTCGTACTATCAGGCCCTCGACTACGAACGGATGCTGCCGCCTGAATTTTTTGCGGGCAGGATCGTGTTGGTCGGCCGCTTGCTGGAAGCGATTCCCGAACCGCAACGTCTGTCGGGCGACACCTTCCTCACCCCCTTTTCTTGGGTTACCAAGAGTCCCTCCTCGGGTGTCGAGATTCAGGCCACCCTCATCAGCAATTTTCTGGAGGGACGCTTTGTCACCGAACTCGGCAAGCGAGGGCAGTTGATTTTGTTGCTGGCGCTGATATTGGCCGCAAGTTTGCTTATTGTGAGACTCAAGCCGCTCACTGCCCTGATCGTAACGGGAGTTCTGGTGGGTTCGTCCTTTGCAGTCTCTTACCTCGTTTTCACAATCATGGAACTGTGGCTTCCCCTGTTATCAGTCATCCTGGGTCTAGTGCTGGTCTATGGCGGTCATTTGCTCGTCCGGGCGCTGATGGCCGAGCACGAGCGCCGCCGCCTGCTGGAGGAAATCAACCGCGATCTGGAAGCCAAAGTCGCTGCGCGCACGCAGGAAATTTCCAACGCTAATCAGGAGCTTAGTCAGCGCCACCAGCAGATAGAGGCGGCTTATCAGGAGTTGGCGCGCGCGCAGGAACAGCTCATCCACTCGGAAAAGATGGCCTCGCTGGGCTTGTTGGTGGCCGGCGTCGCGCATGAACTGAACAATCCCATCAGCTACGTTCACAGCAATCTGGAATTTATCGAGGACTATACCGAGCGCCTCGTAGGGATCATCGAAGCCTATTCGTCCGGCGCCGCTCCTCCTGTCGCTCCAGTCCAGCGCTACGGCGACGAGCGGAAAAAAATGGCGCAATTCGACGCCACTCTGAAGACCTTGCGGGAACTGATCGCCAGTTGCAAGGAGGGTGCCGAGCGGGTGAAAAAGATCGTGCTGGATTTGCGGATTTTTTCGCGCACCGATGACGCCGGTCTCGTGCTGGCCGACCTGCGCGAAGGCATCGAATCCACTCTGAATCTGCTGGCTAAACAATATCAGGATCGAATTACCGTCCATCGCGACTATGACTATCTGCCGCTGGTGGAATGCTATCCCGGCCAGATTAATCAGGTGTTCATGAATCTGTTGCAGAACGCCGCTCAAGCGATCCAGCAACGGGGTGAGGTCTGGATTAAAACCGAATCGGATAGCGGTTGGGTTAAGATCATCATCAAGGATAATGGCGTCGGCATTCCGGAGAAGAATCTGACCCGAATCTTCGATCCATTTTTTACCACCAAGTCGGTCGGCGCGGGAACGGGATTGGGACTCAGCATTAGCTATGGCATCATCCAAAAACACGGCGGCAAAATCCGGGTCGCGAGTAAAGTCAACGAGGGAACCGAATTTACTATCGAGTTACCCGTGCGATTCCAAGGGAGAACGTCATGAAGCGTCATGGCTTGCTGATCGTGGACGATGAGAAAGAAATCCTGCGGAGTCTCACTCTCACTTTCGCGGACGATTATGACGTGTTCGTCGCGTCCGGTGGAGCCGAGGCGTTGGAGGTGCTGAAACAGCAGGAGATTGCGCTCATTATCGCCGATCAGCGGATGCCGGAAATGACGGGCGTGGAACTCCTCGAACAAATTCTTCAAATCAATCCTCATATTATCCGCATCATCTTGACTGGCTATACCGATACCGCCTCGCTCGTTCAGGCCATTAACAAGGGGCATATTTACCAGTACATCACCAAGCCCTGGGAACGCCAGGAAATACGAATCATCGTCAAGCGGGCGCTGGAAAGTTATGAACTTACTTTGGAAAATAATAGGCTTATCAAGGAATTACAGATCGCCTACGAGCGGTTGAAGGACGAAAACGCTTTCCTGAGGAGCGAAGTCGATAAGGAGCTGCAATTTGCTGAAATCATCGGGCAAAGCTCGGCGATGCAGCGAGTTTTCGGGTTAGTGAACAAGGTCATCGATAATTCGGTGACCGTCCTGCTGACTGGCGAAACAGGTACGGGCAAGACCCTGTTGGCTCGTTATATTCACCATCATGGTCCACGCAAGGGCAAATTGTTCGTCGAGCAAAACTGTGGAACCCTTCCCGAAAACCTGCTTGAGAGCGAACTTTTTGGCCACAAGCGCGGCGCTTTCACTGGTGCTATTCGAGATCAGAAGGGACTGTTCGAGGCTGCCGAGGGTGGAACGATTTTCCTGGATGAAATCGGTGAAATGAGTCCGGCGCTCCAAGTCAAATTTTTACAAGTTCTACAGGAAGGGCAGTTCCGCCGGATCGGTGATACCACTCACCGGAAGGTTGATGTGCGGATCGTCGTGGCGACGAACCGGGACTTGGAAACCGAAGTTAAGAATGGTCGGTTTCGGATGGATCTCTATTATCGGATCAATGTCTTTCCAATCCACGTTCCCCCGTTGCGAGAACGGATCGACGATATTCCTTTACTGGCCGATCATTGCTTGAGGAAATATCGCGGCAAGCTCAATAGTCAGGTCACCAATTTTAGCGAGGAGGCCCTGCAAGGTTTATGTAGTTATGATTATCCAGGTAATGTGCGGGAACTGGAAAACCTGGTCGAACGGGCGTTGATTCTGAATTCCGGTACCCAGATCGAAGCCGGCGAATGGTTGCCCGTCTTACCGGCTAACGCGAGTAGCATGTCCAGATTGGAGAAGCTCGAACAGGCTGAGATCGAAAAGCTTCTCGAATTCCACCAAGGTAACCTGAATCTGGTCGCCAAGGCGTTGGGGATCAGTCGCACTACCTTGTGGCGTCGCCTGAAGGAGTATCGTTTGCAATCTGGTAAGAATCCTGATGTTTCAGAATGAAACATGCACAGGTGAATTTGTTTCAAATCTCTACGGTCCGTTCCGTCTGACGTTGCTCCCTTTCCCTCTTCCATCCCTCCTTCCTTCCTTGCTAGTACCTTAACCCTTTTAATCTCCTTAATAAATTGATTAAACAGCCCTCTGATGAGCGGGGGGCCGCCTCGTGCTGGGCGTTGGCTTCTTTTTTGCTGCCAATATATCAATTTTTTTGTGGGAACTTGCCGGTTGCTCATTCCAACTCAAGAACCCGCTCAATAATATGACAACGAGGGGGGGATACAGCCATGGCTTTTGGAACCTATGCGCGGGAACTTCGCGAACAGCGCTACCAGGTGAACCGCTGTTATTCAATTCGGCAAATGGCCCGGCGGGTTGGGGTGGAACCCGGTTATCTCAGCAAGATCGAGCGAGGCGACGTATCGCCACCCTCGGAAGAAACGATCCGGCGTTTGGCCGTCGAATTGGGAGAAGATATGGATGTTTTGCTGGCGCTGGCGGGGAAGGTCGCCAGCGATATTCGCGAGATCATCATGCAACGACCGATCCTGTTCGCCGAGCTGATTCGGGGCTTGAGCGACGTGCCCGATGGCGATTTAGCGAACCTGGTGCGCAAGGTGCGCGACGCGGAATGGTAAGAATGCGGGGCGGACTCGTCGGGGCGATTCAGATAAAAGACCGATTGAATCGTATCGTTTTAAAGTTTTGATTTTTTAAGTATTAAACTCATGGTTGGTCGCTTGGGCGCATATCTGTTCGGGGTAAGGGATGGAGCGGTGGGGGATCGAAGGGTGGATCGCCATCCTCTTGTCCAAAAATCCCCCACCGAGTGGCATATCGAGCCGCGGGATGGCATGCGCGTGCCTGGAATCATTCTCGCCACCGAAGAGCTGATCCGAACCATGGACAAACAGGTTTACCAGCAGCTCGCTCAGGTCGCCACCCTACCGGGCATTGTCAGGGCCGCCTATGCGATGCCAGACGCCAGTGGTGGGTACGGGTTCCCGAAGGGTGGGGCCACTGCGTTCGATCCAGAGGAGGGCGGGGTAGTGGCCGGCGGCGGAGCCGGCTTCGATGTGGGCTGGGGCGCGCGAACTCTGCGCACCGGCTTGACCGTTGCTCAGCTTTTACCCCATCGGGAAGCCTTGGCGGATAGGTTGTGTGCGACGGTCCTGGCGGGTGGCGGCGCCCGACTGCTGCGCCTGACTCCGCGCGGCATGGATGCCATGCTGCTCGGTGGGGCGCGCTGGGCGGTCGCAATGGGGTACGGTTCCACCGCCGATTTGGAGTGGATCGAAGAGCAGGGCTGCATGGCGGGCGCCGATCCCGGCTGTGTGTCCGAACTGGCCAAGACCCGTCAGCGGGACGAGATGGGTACGTTGGGCGCCGGCAATGATTATCTGGGGATGCAGCGGGTCGCTCAAATCTACGATCCTTGGGTCGCCAAGGTTTTGGGCATCCACCTTGATGACATCAAGGTCAGCATCCACTGTGGCTCCCGTGGTCTGGGGCGACAGATTGGCGCCGACTATGGCAAGCCAATGGCCACCGCGGCCAGCCGTCACGGTATCGCCCTCTCCAATCGGGATTTGGTGTGCGCGCCGCTCGATTCCGAGGTGGGCCGGCGCTATCTGGGCGCGATGCGCGCCAGCGTCAACTGTGCGCTGGCCAATCGCCAAATCCTCGCCCATCGGGTCCGGCAGGCTTTCAACCGGATATTTCCGGAAGCCCGGCTGGAGGTGCTTTACGACGTGGCTCATATTGGGTTTTGAGGACGTGATAAAATTCGAACTTCGTCCACCCTGTGCCTGTCCGCCATGTGCCGCCTCAACAACCTCATCGATGAAAGTAAATGTTACGAAGAAGTCAGACGGAAACGTTGGCCCAACGGGGTGCGTTGTCCGGGCTGCACGTCCAACAAAATCACCCAGCGCGGTCGCAACCACCGCCAACAAGCATGCCGACGATACACTTGTAAGAACTGTGGAAAACGGTTTGACGACCTCACCGGGACTATCTTCATGGGGCGGCATCAACCCTTGTCGGTCTGGTTCGCCTACCTGTACCTGATGGGGCTGAATCAGTCGAACCGGCAAATTGCCGAGGAGTTGAACCTGAACGAAAGCGATGGCCAAGCGATGGCGGATGCGTTGCGGGGAGGTATCGTGAAGCGTCGTTCGAAAGCGCGAATGAGCGGCGTGGTGGAATGCGACGAGGTCTATGTCGTAGCCGGGCACAAGGGCCGACCCGATCGGATCCGGGGACGCGCCCCACGCCGTCGGCGGCTCCAGGGCGCACCCGGTCGGGGTACGCTCGCGAAGGAAAAGCCGCCGATCTTCGGGATGATCGAGCGCGGCGGCGCGGTCCGGATCGTCATGCTGGAGAACGTGCAACAGCAAACCATCCGACCGTTCATCGAGGAGACCATCGAACCCGGCACGGTGGTCAATACGGATGAGTATGTGATTTATGCGGCTTTGCCGCAGTGGGGGTATGTGCACCAGAGCGTGTGCCATAGCCGGGGAGAATATGCCCGTGACGAGGATGGTGACGGGTTCCATGAGGTCCATGTCAACACCATGGAAGGCTTTTGGTCGTTGTTGCGTTCCTGGCTGCGCCCGCATCGGGGCATCTCCCAAGAAAAGTTGCCGCTTTACCTGGGTTTCTTTGAGTTCGTGCATAACGTCAGGCGGCGCGGTCAAGCCTTGCTGGGGTCACTCCTGGACACTTTATTGCAACCGGTAGCATGTCCTCAAAACCCAATATGAGCCTACGACGTTTCCTACAACACCTGCCGGTCCGAAACCCATGTCGTGGACAGCCGGGCGCGTGCGCTCTACGTGCATCGCAAGGGCGCCAGCCGCGCGTTGGGTCCCGGCCATCCCGACCTGCCGCCGGCGTGGCGGGAAATCGGCCAGCCGAGCCTGGTCGGCGGCGCCATGAACACGGCCTCCTATATCATGATCGGAACTTCATCGGGTCTGGAACAGGCGTTTGGATCGTCCTGTCACGGACGGGGACCGGTGCAGAACTCCCACGGGACGATCTACCCTCAGCGAACCCTGGAAAGCCAGGATGTATTGATGCGGCTGGGGGTTCTGATCCGCAGTCCCTCGCAGCGCGGGGTGATGGTGGCGGAACAACCAGACGTCCATCAGGACGCCGGTATAGTGGTGGAAGCGGCGGAGCAGGCGGGTTTGGCGCGGCGGGTGGCTCGGTTGGAGCCGCTGATCTGCGTCAAGGGTTAAAGCGACGATTTCCGACAAGGGCTATACCGGAAACCAGGTCTGGCCTTCACCCTTAAATGAACTTCAACGAAATACAGTTCCATCAGCGACTGTTCATTCGTGCTGGTCGGCTGCTGTTCTGAATGTTGGGCAACGCTACGCTTTTGCCCAACCTACATCACCGGTTTCCGATCAGGCATTAGTTAGGGTGTTGATTTCAATTAGCAACCCCTAACAGGATAGCCACGCCCAAACCACCCCGGCGCCGTGCGCCGCCTCTCGTCATCCCAAACGATGGCAATACCCGATCCATGGTTGAAACTTCATTATTCCCCCAGCATTGGGGGAGGTTGCTTCCCCGTCCCGATGGTAAATTTGCGCGCCCCCGTGGCGCAAGGAACTGTTCGCAACCATAATCCTCGCGCGAAATCCAATTTCCCCAGTCTTCTCGCGCAAGGATTAGAGCAGCCCCACCATGCACTCCGAATTCGTCAACGCCCTGTTCGCTTGGGTCGCGGCCCACCCTGGCTGGATGAGCGCCGTGATCTTCATCACCGCGGCGGCGGAATCGTTAACCATCGTCGGCGTCATCATCCCCGGCGCCCTGATCATGTTCAGCCTGGGCGCCCTGATCGGCTTGGGGCATGTCGAGTTCTGGTCGGCCTACTGGTGGTCGGCGATTGGGGCGGTGGTGGGCGACGCCATCAGCTTTTGGATCGGTCGGGTATTCCACCAGGGCGTCCGCCGGGTCTGGCCGTTTACCAAGCACCCCGAGATGATTGCTCGCAGCGAAGACTTTTTCCGCAAGCACGGTGGCAAGGGCGTGTTGTTCGGACGCTTCTTCGGTCCGGTGCGCGGCACCATTCCGACCGTGGCCGGAATGATGGACATGAGCTGGCGTAATTTCATGATCGCCAACGTGGCGTCGGCGATTTTGTGGGCGCCGGCCTATCTGGTTCCCGGTATGGCCTTCGGCGCCTCGCTGGATATCGCCTCGCGGGTGGCCGGACGGCTGGTAGTGCTGATCCTGATCATCGCGGTGCTGCTATGGGGCACGACCTGGCTGGTGAAGCATCTGGCGCGGTTGTTCCAGGTCCACGCTGCTGATTGGGTGTCCCGGTTCCACGCCTGGAGTCGAGGCCGGCGCTTCATCGGGCCGATCAGCGCCTCGCTGTTGGATCCAGAAAAGGGTGAGGTGCGCGGGCTGGTGGCGCTGGCGGCGGTGTTGCTGGGCAGTATCGTCTTGCTGAGTCTGAGCTTGAGCGCCGCCGGTCAGCGGCTCCCCAGCGGCCTGGACCAGAGCCTCTACCGTTTCTTCCAGGAATTGCGCACGCCGTGGGCGGACGCGCTGATGGTGTTCACCGCCGAACTGGGCGATTATCAGGTGACGTTGCCCCTCAGCCTGGTGGTGCTCGGTTGGCTGATCTGGCGGCGTAACCACTCGGCGACTTGGCACTGGCTGGCGGCGCTGGGCTTTGGCATGGCCACCAACCTGCTGTTTAAGGGATTGCTGCCGGTGTCCAGCCCAACCGAGGTCTCGCAGGGCGTGGTGGGCTACTCGTTTCCGTCCAGTTACGCCACCTTCAGCACCTTGGTGTTCGGCTTTCTGGCGGTGCTGATCGCCCGCGAAATCTCGCTGGCCCGGCGCTGGATCATCTATCTGGCGGCGGCGTTTATGATCGTGCCCATCGCCTTTGCCCGCCTGTATTTGGGCATTCATTGGCTGACCGACACGCTGGCGGGACTCTGTCTGGGCCTGATCTGGGTGGCGGTGCTTGGGCTGGCCTACAACCACCATGCGACGGCGGTGTTGAACTGGCGCGGGTTGCTGACCTGCAGCATCATCGTGGTGCTGGCGACCGACCTGTTGCACGTCAGTGCTGATTATCGCGCCGATTTGCAGCGCTACCAGCCGCGCGCCATCGAGCAGACGCTGGTCCGCGCGACGTGGTGGCAACGGGACTGGCGGCGATTGCCCCAGCAGCGCCGGGATTTTGGCGGTCACCGTCGGCAGGATTTTGTGTTGCAATGGGCGGCCCCGCGGGAGGAACTGGAGAAACGGTTGCTGGAAGCCGGCTGGCAACTCGCCCCGACGGCGGATTTAAAGAGCATGCTGCTGTGGCTGAGCCCGCGGGTGGAATTGCGGGAATTGCCGGTGCTGCCACAAATCCACGACGGTAGCGAGGACGATCTGGCCCTGGTGCGCTACGGCGATAGCTCGGACACGCGCTGGCTTCTGCGGTTTTGGGATGTGGGCGCTCGGCTGCGAGAAGGGGGACAGCCGATCTGGGTCGGTAGCGTCAGCCGGCAGAAGCTGGAGCTGCGGATGCGGTTGTTCACCTTCGCGGTGGACGATCCGCAGACCCGCGCCCCGGTGGATTTGCTGGCGCCGGCCTGGCAGGGCTTGCGAACCCGGGTGGTGACAGGCAGCAATCCCAACGAGCGGATCACCCTGATCGCCGATTAAAAATCCAAGAACCCCAATATCGTTCGGCATAATAATTGCTTTTGTTGAAAACCGTGACTTTTCAAGCCTTAATCGAGTCGTTGCTGGGATCCCCAGTCGCTGCTTCCCTGGGAACACGGCGTTCCGGAGCCCCAACCGAGGGGGAAAGCCGGCGCTGCTGGGGAGCGACTCTATCCGAACTCCTGAACAACCCTGCGCCAGACGGAGGAGGTAACCCCATGGTCACTATTTTAGAAACGATGGTTCAACCGCTGCTGCCCTTACTCAAAGAAGAAGGGAATCGATTAAAAGATGATGCGCAAATTTATAAGCTATCGCTGTACTATTTTACGTTCAGTCTAATTTATGCAGTGATCAAACAAATCAAATCTATTCGTTTGTTGATCACGGAAATCAAAACGAACCCTGATGTAAAAACATTAAATTTTGTATCAGCCTCACCGTCCATGTATTCTGAAGCTTTTTCGCGATATAAGCCCCAGATATTTCAGCGCATTTTGATCCGGTTGCTGGAGACGATCAGGATCGACGATCTTCCTGAAATTAAAACGCTCGGACGTTTTATTTTATTTGATGGTTCGCTGTTTCTAGCTTTTAAAACCATGGCGTGGGCGGTGTATAGCACAAAATGCCAAGCGTTAAAGCTGCATTTAGCGTACGAACTCAATCGGATGATTCCGGTGCAGTTTATCAGTACCGCCGCCAATTATTCGGAACGGAAAGCGTTGCTGGCGCTACTCGAAGCTGGGGTGACCTACATCACCGACCGGGGTTATCTGGCTTTCCATATTTTTCAGCAGATTACCGCTTACCACGCCTTTTTCATTATCCGGATTCGCTATAATATTAAAGCCACCGTCCAAATCGTACAGGAGGTCCACCTTCCCGAAACGTGGAACCGCTTTCTCTCAGAGGTCACCGACACCTTGGTTATTTTCTCGGGTGATCCATCGAAACAGACTTACCGTTTAGTGTGTTTTGTGGTTTTGGGTGAACTGTATCGGATTACTACCAACCGTTTCGACTTGAAAACCAGTGAAATTATTATGCTGTATGCTTATCGCTGGCAAGTCGAACTGTTTTTTCGATGCATTAAACGGACTTTTAATGCGCTCCATTTATGGAGTCATGAAGCCAATGGCCTTCAAATTCAGTTCTATATTTATCTCATCGTTTATGTGCTTTCGATTCACTTCAAGCAAACACTGATTCGGCAAAAGAAAGAAGAAATGCGGAGCCAACAGACGTTGATTAATTCCTCCGCACGTCCCACCCCCTCCTCTCACCATCCGCATTCAAGGCTGCCGGGGTGTGGCTTGGTTTCTTTGCTGGGAGCAGGCCTTAAACAGCTATGGAAAATTTCTGTCCACTGGTTAGCTTGCATTAAGAATTTATTATTTTATCCGATGACCGACGAATATCGAGACATCATTTTATCTATTCAATAAACGTGCCGAACGATATTGCACGAACCCCCTCTCCCCCGCGAAAAAAGGTTGGGGTGATGGGGGGGGTAAATCGAATGAGAGAGCACACCATGTTGATGAGAGTCGAGACGTCCTGTCTGTTGGTAGTGGATTTCCAGGAGCGGCTGATGCCGGCGATTCACCAGGCCGACCAAGTGGTCGCCCATGGCGCCTGGTTGATCCAGATCGCCCAGCGCCTGGGCGTGCCGGTGCTGGCGTCGGAGCAGTACCCGCGCGGCTTGGGCCATACGGTGGCGGCGATTCGCGAATTGCTGCCGGTGGAGGCGTTCATGGAAAAAACCCACTTTTCCTGCGCCGCCGAGCGGGACTGCATGCGGCGTATCGACGCGCTCGGCCGCGAGCAGATCATCGTGATCGGCGCCGAGGCCCATGTGTGCGTATTGCAAACCGCGCTGGACCTGCGGTCGGTCGGCAAGGAGGTCTATCTGGTGGCCGACGCGGTGTCCTCACGCTCGCCGCGCGATGTGGAACTGGCGCTGGAACGGATGCGCGCCGAGGGCGTGCGCATCGTCAGCCGTGAGATGGTCGTCTTCGAGTGGCTGCATCAGGCCGGCACCGACCGGTTCCGCGAGATCAGCCGCGCGTTTCTGCGCTGAGCGTGGATGGAAATGCAACCTGCGCTGTCCCCTCTCCTCTGGGAGACGGTGGGGTTGAAGAGTACTTTGATACTAACTTCCCAGGTAATGTCCATGGCTCGTTCTGATTTTCCGATCCCGCGCCGTCCCTGCGTGGCCGTGCGCGTCGGTTCCGTTACGGTCGGCGGCGCCGCGCCCATTGTGGTGCAGTCGATGACCAACACCGATACCGCCGACGCCACGGCGACCGCCATTCAGGTGGCGGAACTGGCGCGGGCCGGCTCGGAACTGGTGCGCGTCACCGTCAACACCGAGGAAGCGGCCGCCGCCGTGCCGATCATTCGCGAGCGGCTGGCGGCGCAAGGAGTAAACGTACCGCTGATCGGCGATTTTCATTTCAACGGCCACCGGTTGCTCGGCAAGTATCCGGCCTGCGCCGAGATGCTCGACAAATACCGCATCAATCCGGGCAACGTCGGGCGCGGCCGGAAGAAGGACGAGCAGTTCGCCACGATTGTTGAGATCGCTTGTCGCCACGACAAACCGGTGCGGATCGGGGTCAACTGGGGTAGTTTGGATCAGGAACTGGCGGCGCGGCTGATGGACGAGAACGCCCGTCTGCCGCAACCGAAGTCCGCCACGGAGGTGATGCACGAGGCGATGATCCTCTCGGCGCTGGATAGCGCGCGGCGGGCCGAGGAGATCGGTCTGGGGCGCGACCGGATCATTCTGTCGGTGAAGATGAGCGGCGTGCAGGATTTGATCGCGGTCTACCGCAAGCTGGCGGCGCGCTGCGACTATCCCTTGCATCTCGGCCTGACCGAGGCGGGGATGGGCAGCAAGGGTATCGTCGCTTCCACCGCCGCGCTGGCGGTGCTGTTGCAGGAAGGGATCGGCGACACGATCCGCATCTCGCTGACGCCCGAGCCGGGTGGTAGCCGGACTCAGGAAGTGGTGGTCGCCCAGGAAATTTTGCAGGCCATGGGCTTGCGTTCCTTTACGCCGGCGGTGGTGGCCTGTCCCGGCTGCGGGCGCACCAGCAGCGATTATTTCCAGCGGTTGGCCCAGGACATTCAGGCGTATCTGCGAGATCAGATGCCGGTCTGGCGCGACCGCTATCCCGGCGTCGAGGAACTGAAGGTCGCGGTAATGGGCTGCGTGGTCAACGGTCCCGGCGAGAGTAAACAGGCTAACATTGGCATCAGCCTGCCTGGAACCGGCGAGATGCCGGTGGCGCCGGTTTACGTCGATGGCGAGAAGACCGTGACTTTGAAGGGCGAGGCCATCGCCGCCGAGTTTCAGCAACTGGTGGCCGATTACGTGGTCCGTCGCTACGGCGCGCGCGCGGCCGCTGGTTCCTGAGAGATTCCACCGCTATCGACCTTGCGGCCCCGTCCGCTTTGACGCTCCGTCGCCGCCATCCAATGACCACCCCCGCGAGCCGCCCGTGACCGACAGCACCGCCATCCCGCGGAATGCCCAGCTCAAGCTGGAAGATCACCTGCGGCACATCGTCAAGCTGCTGGAAAAACAGCGTCTGGTCGAGACGATGGTGGACCGCGACCAGGTCAGCCCCCGCCACGAGCTGATCGAGTCGCTGGTGCATCGCCAACATCTGGTCGAATTGCAACTCAAGTTGCGCGGCCTGCATCCAGCGGACATTGCCTACATTCTGGAAGCGTTGCCGCTGGATGACCGGTTGCTGATCTGGCGGCAAATTCAGGACGAGTGCGGCGGCGAAGTGTTGCTGGAAGTCTCGGACGCGGTCCGGGATTCCCTGATCGAGGCGCTGGTGCAGCCGGCGCTGGTCGAGGTGCTGACCCAACTCGACGCCGACGATCTAGCGGCGCTGGCCGAGGCGGTTCCCGACGAGGTGCTGGCCGAAGTTTCGCAGACGCTGAACGTCCGCGATCGCGACTGGCTGCAAACCACGATGGCCTATCCCGAAAACGTGGTGGGTCATCTGATGAGTCAGGACGTCCTGACGGTGCGCGGCGACTACCGGATCGAGCAGGTGCTGCGGATGCTGCGCGGCCAACAGGAACTGCCGCATAACACCGATAGCCTGTACGTGGTGGACATCCGTAACCTGTTCAAGGGCATACTGCCGCTGCGGGCGCTGTTGCTCAACGACCCGGAGGCGCGGGTGGCGGACTTGATGCTGACCGACCAGGCGGTGTTCGACCCGAACGACGACGCCAGCGACGCGGCGCGGGCCTTCGAGCGCTACGACCTGGTGTCGGCGCCGGTGGTGAACGAGCGCGGCAAGCTGATCGGCCGCTTGACCGTGGACGCCATGGTGGACTTCATCCGCGAGGAGTCGGAGGAGGACGCCCTGAACATGGCCGGCCTGCGCGGCGACGAGGATTTATTCGCGCCGATCTGGGACAGCGCCCGCAACCGCTGGTTGTGGCTGTCCGTCAATCTCTGCACCGCGTTCATCGCCTCGCGGGCCATCGGCCTGTTCGAGAACACCATTTCCCAGCTCGTGGCTCTGGCCACGCTGATGCCGATCGTGGCCGGCATCGGCGGCAATTCCGGCAATCAGACCACCACGCTGGTGGTGCGCGGCCTGGCGCTGGGCGAAATTACCCCGGACAACACCTGGCATCTGATTTTCAAGGAATTGGGCGTGGGTTTGCTCAATGGCGTCGTCTGGGGCGCGACGGTGGGACTGTTCGCCTACATCCTGTATTGGAGCGTCCCGCTGGGACTGGTCATGGCGGCGGCCATGCTGCTGAACCTGCTGCTGGCGGCGACAGTGGGCGTCGCTATTCCCCTGATCCAGCACAAGCTGGGACGCGATCCCGCCTTTGGGTCGAGCGTGTTGCTGACCTTCATCACCGACGGCATGGGTTTTTTCATTTTCCTGGGGTTGGCGACGGTGTTTTTAGTGTAGCCCGCGCGCCCGCGCCCGCTTGCTGGAGACTTTTGCCACATGTCCCGGAACCTGTTGGCCGTTCTCTGTTCCGCCACGCTGACCGCTTGCGCCACGCTGGAGAGTGGTTTTGGCGTCCCGGCCGCGCCCGCCGCGCCCGCTCGGGTCGAGGACATCGGTTCGACTGCCAAGCCGCCCGTTCTGCCGCCAACGTCCGCCGCCACGAAGCCGCCCCATCCGGCGTTCGTCGAGGAACGCGCCCGGCAGGCGTATGAAACCGGCCGCTGGGACGTGGCGGAGGGGTATTATCTGCAATGGACCCGGTTGAAGTCGAACGAGGCCCTGCCGTGGTTTCAGTTGGGCAATCTCTACGCCGAGCAGGGGCGGCTGGATTCAGCGGAACGCGCCTACCGGGAGGCGCTGCGCCGCCGCGATGAGGCCCGGACCCTGCACAATCTCGGGCTGGTGCAGGTGCGGCTGGGGGTCGGCGCCCTGCGCGAGGCGCAACAGCGCTTGCCGCCGGACGATCCGGCGCGCCGGGAAACCCGGGAGTTTCTGCGGACGTTGCTGGAGGCGGTGCAATGACGGCCGGCCGGTGGCCTGCCGCTGCGGACGTCTTGCTTGGGCTGGTCAATCCGTGGGAGGTAACGACATGACGTATCAACACATTTTGTTCGCGGCCGATTTTTCCGACGACGCGCTGCGGGTTGGCGAGCGCGCCAAAGACGTAGCCCGGAGGTACGGGGCGCGTTTGAGCCTGATTCACGTGGTGGAAGACATTAACCTCAGTCTGGGCGGCGGCTACGAATTGCTGCCGGTCTTGCCGGAACTGCCCGACGAAGCGTTGCTGCGGGAGGTGCGGGAGACGCTCGGGGAACTGGCGCGGCGGCTGGATGTGGCGGATGCCGAAACGGGAGTGGTCAGCGCGCCTTCCACCAAGGAAGGCATTCTCGGCGCCGCTCGGGATCGCGGCGCGGACCTGATCGTGGTTGGCAGCCACGGTCGCCACGGGCTGGCGTTGCTGCTGGGTTCGACCGCCAACGCCGTGCTGCATGGCGCCCCCTGCGACGTGCTGGCGGTACGGATTTAGAGGATCTTGTTACTGTTCCTCTTCAGCGTCCAGTTCCGGCTGCGGCGCCACGTCCACCGACACTTCCAGGGTATGCGAACCGCCGCCGGTCATCACCCCATTGAGCGGGGCGACGTCGCCATAATCTCGCCCCCAGGCCAGGGTGATGTGCTTTTCTCCGGGTATGCAATCGTTGGTGGGGTCGAATTCCGCCCAGCCGGCGCCCGGCACGTACACGGCCAGCCAGGCATGGGAGGCGTCGGCCCCGACCAGCCGGGGCTGGCCCGGTGGCGGCAGCGTTTCCAGGTAGCCGCTGACGTAGCGCGCCGCCAGTCCCAGCGTGCGCAGGCAGTTGATCGCTAGATGGGCGAAGTCCTGACAGACGCCGCGTCGTTCGTCGAGCACCTGGTTGAGCGGCGTGGCGATCGTGGTGAAATGCGGGTCGTAAGTAAACTCCTCATGAATGCGCCGGTTCAGATCGGCCACGGCGTCCAGCAGCGGTCGCCCCGGGGGAAAACTCGGTTCGGCGTATTCCCGGAACAGCGGCGCGGTGGCCACGAAGGGTGAGTCCAGCGCGAACTGCCGGGCTTCGACGATCTCTGGGTCCGGGTTTTCCCGCAGCGTCGCGAGCGCTTGCTCCCAGGGCGGCGATGGGCTGGAGTTGGCGAACGGCCGCGCGTCCAGCACCCGCACCCCGGTAACGACCGCGACCTCCAACTCCTGATGGATGTCCTGGATGACGAAGTAGAGCACCCGGTTGCCGAAAAAATCCCGCCGCTCGACCGACAGCGCCGGGCGCGGGCGAATCGTGAGCCGGTTGAGATGGCATTGTTGCCAGGGCGTTTCGCGGGGTAGCAGCCGCGCCTCGTTGTGACACAGCGCCACGCCGCTGCTGTAGTGATAGACAGTGCGGTGGGTAATCAGGTACTTCATGGTTTCATGGTAATCAGTTGCCGGGGAACCTCGGCGTGGCTGAAATGACTGTGAGCCAGCGCGTCGGAGAGTTCCAGCAGCGGACGCCGCAGGGCTTCCAGCAGCCGGGACAATTCGGCGCTGGCATGGGTGCTGTCGTGGGACAGGTCGGCCAGCGCCTCGATGTTGGCCAGTTGCAGGGTGGCGGTGGCTTCCAGGATCAGCCGCTCCTCGGCGCTGCGATAGGGCGAACTGTTGGTCTGATGGAGCCGGCCGATGTGGCGATGCAGCCGTTGCAACTGGTAGCCGACCGCCCGGGGGTTGCCCTCGTCGAACAGCAGCAGGTCGATGATGGCGGTCGGGTGCAGCGCCGAGCGGTAGCGGCGCCGGTAGGCGGTCAGGTTGTCGGTGATGGTGAGCACCACTTCCCACAGCGGCACGCCGGGATTGCGGGCGGTGATGAAGGCCAGATAAAACAGGTCCAGGGTGCGCAGTACCCGCTCCAGATAGCGGCCGATGTCGAGGAACAGCCAGCCCTGGTGGTGCGGCAGGGTTTCGTTGTTCAAGCCGCAGAACCCCGCTACCAGCATCAGGTCTTCTTCCAGCAGCTCGCGCGCTTGTCGGGCGCCCAGACCCGCTGGCGGCTCCTGAATGTGCTGTTGCAGGCGGTTCAGCAGGCGCCAGCTATCGTCGCCCAGATGGTTGCGCACCGCGCGCCCGGTGCGCAACATCCCGTCCAGGATGATCCGCAGGCCGTCGGCATGGTCCGCGTCCGTGATCAGGCTTAACAGGGCCTGCCGCAGGGTGAAGAAGCGGGCGCGCGGCGATTCCGCCACCGGCGGCACCGGAATATCCAGGGCGTCGAGCAGGTCGTCCAGACAGCGCTCGTCGGTATTGTCCTGCTCCCATTCCAGCAGCCGCCCGAGCGCTTCCCGCAGCAGGCGGGCGGTGCCGTCCAGTCGCTCGCTGTAGCGGCCCAGCCAGTACAGGTTGTCGGCCACCCGGCTGGGCAGGTCGCTGCCGTCGCGGGTGACGAAGATGGGGCCGTAGCTCTGCCGCAGCAGGCTGACGTGTTTCTGCGGCGTCGGCGCCAGCACCCACCAGTCTTTGCTGATGCCGCCCTGCTGCACTGCGGCTTGCAGGGTCTCCAGCCCCGAGGAGACTCGGGCCAGGCCGCCCGGCATCACCCGGTAGCCATCGCCGTCGGCGACCGTGAAGCCGCGCAGCATCACCGGTCGCGGCGTCAGTTGACCGTCTTCCAGTACCGGAGCGGTCGATAGCGGGAGCGATTCCTGGCCGACATACAGATGGGGAGTAGCTTGGATGCGGTCCATCAGTTGGGCGCGGGCCGCCGCGTCGAGCCGGGCGCCTTCCAAGTGGGGCTGGTTGGGCAGAATCGAGCGGACCATCAGCCGTTCGAGGTTGGCCAACACGTGGCTGCGGCCGGCGGGGTCGCCGCACCACCAGGTGGGCAGCGATGGCAGTTTCAGATCCTCGCCCAACAAGTGCCGGCACAGCAGCGGCAGGAAGGCAGCCAGCCCGGGATTTTCGATGAGGCTGCTGCCCAGGGCGTTGGCGAGGGCGACGTGGCCGCCGCGCGCTGCTTGCAACAGACCGGGAACGCCGAGCAGGGAATCGCCACGCAGTTCCAGCGGGTCGCAGTAGGCATCCACCACCCGCCGCAGGATGACGTCCACCGGCCGCAGGCCCCCCAACGTTTTCAGCCAGACCCGGCCGTCCCGCACCACCAGATCCTCGCCCTCGACCAGACTGAGCGACAGGTAGTTGGCCAGATAGGCGTGCTCGAAATAGACCGGGCTGTTGGGGCCGGGGGTCAACAGCACCATATGGGGGTTTTCGGGATTGTGGCGCGCCAGTTTGGCCAGGGTGGCGCGTTCGGTTTCCAGAAAACTGGCCAGCCGGCGCAGCGGCGCGTCGCGGTAGAGCATCGGCAGCGCCCGCGCCAGAATGATCCGGTTTTCCAGGGTGTAGCCCGCGCCGGAGGGCGACTGGGCGCGGTCGCCGTAGACCCGGAACGCGCCGTCCGGGCCGCGGGCGAGATCGATCCCATGGAAAATCAGCCAGCGGCTGCCCGGCGGTAGAGCCTGATGGCAGGGGTGAAGAAAGCCGGGATGGGCGTAGATCAGTTCCGGCGGCAGCCAGCCCCGCCGGAGCGTGAGCCGCTGATCGTAAAGATCCGCCAACAGGGCGTTCAGCAGGCGCGAGCGCTGCTCCATTCCCGCCGCCAGCACGCTCCATTCCTCGCCGGTCATCAACAGGGGAATGGTATCCACCAGCCAGTGTCGCGGCGCGCCGCGCGGGTCGCCGTAGCTGTTGTAGGTGACGCCATCCGCCTGCAACAGCCGCTGAACCTCGGTGTGGCGGCGCTCCAGCTCCTCGCCGCCGGTTTCCTCCAGGAACCGCGTCAGATCGCGCCAGTGGGGCCGCAGCACGCCGGGCGCCGCGCACATCTCATCGTAGCCGGACTCAGGAACTGGGTAGTCGCCGAGCACGGTCTTGCCGGGCGCGCTGGGAGCATCGGGGTAAGCGAGGGAGGCTGCTTCGATCATGAACTTTTCCACGGAGGGGAGCGGCGCGATACCGCCAGCCCGACGGCGCGATCTGACTTGGAACTGGTGGGAGGACGAGCAACGCCGGGCCGGTGACGCCGCATGGAAGCGTGGTTTGGAGCGGACACACCCGGGCGCGGCGCTAGGCGCGAGAGCGGATATTGGCGCGGCGCAACCGGTCGGCCATAACCCGCATGACTTGGAGGGCGAACAGCGGCGTGTGCTGCACGAGAGTCAGAAAATGCTGCCGGCTAATCGGGGTCAGCACGCAGTCGACCCGGGCGACCGCCGTGGCGCTGCGCGGCTTGTCGTCGACCAGCGCCATCTCGCCCAGGATACCGCCGGGTTGCACCGTTTCCAGGAGTTGGTCGTCGATCAAGACATCCACTTGGCCTTCGACCACGATATACAGCCGGTCGCCCGGTTCGCCCTCCCGGAAAATAGTCTGGCCCCGGGAAAAGTATTGGTATTCTTCAAACTGGTTCTGTGGATCCTGGTTTTGCATGGAGCGCCTTCTCTTTGCGCAAGAGAATCATTAGAAACCATTGCGCGCTGTTTGCGGCTTGGCACGCTGGTTGGCAGGTGCGATAATTTCAAAGCAGTTTAGCCCACTTTGCAGGGTCGCGATAGCGTTGCGCCGACCCTGCCTCTCAACAGACATCCGTCTTCCTTCCCGGAGCGTGGCCATGCCCGATGGCGCGGAACAGCGAGGGTTCGCCCGAACCGAGCTCGATGCGGCGGTCCAATACTGGCTCGCCGACGGCGGGACGCCGCGCGATGGCTGGCTGGGCAACGTCAGCGCGGGGGGCATTTTATTGTGGACCGAGGATGAATTACCGGTCGGAACCACGCTGTATCTGCGAATCAGCGCCGATGAACTGGGCGACGCCGAAGTCGAGGTAACGGCGACCGTGGTGCGCCTCGATCCCCGCCGGCGGGACGAACGGTTCCGTCACGGTTATGGCTGCCGGTTCGACGCGCTCTACAGTGGCCCCCATGCCGATGCCGGCTGAACGTCATGCGCGCTCGGCGGCGGGAGGGCAAGCCGGTAGCGGCCGAGGGGTGTCATGGGGATGAAAACCGCGGTGGTCATCGATTCGGCCTGCGATCTGCCGGCCTCCTACATTCAGCGGCATCAACTGCATCTGCTGCCGAACAAGCTGATCCTGGGCGATCAGATCTTGACCGATACCCGCGATGTCAATCTGACCTTGGCTTTTCATCATCGCCATGCCCTGTCGCGGAATCTGGAAGCGCTGGCCGAGCCGTATTCGACCAGCGCTATCGCTGGGCTGTTTCTGGACCACCTGGTTACCGAATATGATCGAGCGATTCTGATCGCCATCTCGCAAACCCACAGCCAGTTGTTTCAAAACGCGACCGAGGCGTCGTTCGCGATCCTGCGCAGCTATCGCGAACGACGCCGGCGGGCCGGTTTGGCAACTCCGTTCTATCTGAACGTGCTCGACAGCAAGACCCTCTTTGCCGGCCAGGCGGTGCTGGTGCATGAGGTGGTCCGGTTGCTGCAAAATCAGGATTTGCCTTTCAACGAGTTGCGTGGGTTGATCGAGCAGTTCCGGCCCTACATCCGCTGCTACCTCCTGTTCGACGATCTGTCCTATGTCCACCATCAGGTCAGCCGGAAAAGCGAGAAAAGCATCGAATTCCTGAACTACGGCCTGAATTCGCTGCTCGGCATCAAGCCGGTCGCCCGGTTCGTGAATGGCGAGACCGAGTGGGTGCTCAAGGCGCGCGGTTTCGATCGCGCGCTGTCCGACCTGTTCGACCGGGTCAAGCTCGAGATCGATCAGGGCCTGCGGAGTTCGCTGGTGGCGCTCAGCTACGCCGGCGATCCGGAGCCCTTCAAACAGAAACGCGCTTTTGTCGAATTCGAGCGCCATGCCCGGCAGTGGGGTATTGAGGTCATGGTCTCCGTCATGAGCGCCACCGGCGGTCTCCACGTCGGCCCTGGCGCGGTTTCGCTGGCCTTCGCCGCCGCCTGAGTTCCGGGTTCGGGCGACTCCGCGAGTTTCCGAAGAATCAACTTGCTTCATCCGGGTTCTTCACCTATAGTGCCGGCGCGTGATTTTCAAGCGCGTGAATTTGCTCGTTCATTGCAACTCCTTCAAGTCCGCAATCCCGTTCGTCATATTCCCTCTCTTGATTTTCGTGCGGTTTGTTTGGGCAATCGCCCAACTGTTCAATAGTTCTTCAGTTTTCAGGAATCTAGCATGTCGACTGGTACCGTGAAATGGTTTAACGAATCGAAGGGTTTTGGCTTTATCTCGCCCGACGACGGCGGCGACGATCTGTTCGCGCATTTTTCCGCCATTCAGGCGCGGGGGTTCAAGACGCTCAGGGAAAACCAGAAGGTTTCCTTCGACGTGACAACTGGCCCCAAGGGCAAGCAGGCGACCAACATTCGCCCGATCGATTAAACTCAACCCGAATTTCCGAAAGCCCGGCAAAAGCCGGGTTTTTTTATGGGCCCCACGGCTGGGCGCAACCACGCTTTGGCTGCGGCAGCGACCAAGGTTTCCATCCGTTCAACCCAGACCGTTGCTGTGGGACAATGAGCGGCATGTTCCGCAACCCGGATTCGCCGCTGTCCATGTCCGCGCCTGTCGCACCGCCCGCTTCGCCCCGGCTCCCGCAGCCCCTCCTGCCGCCCGACGCCCGCCAACCTCTGCGTTGGGGCCAGTTGCACGGCGTCAGTCCCGCCCTGCTGATCGCCGCCGCCGCCCGCCATCGCAGCCTGGTGCTGGCGGTCGCGCCGGACAGCCAGACCGCCGCCCGGCTGGAAACCGAACTGCGGGTGTTCGGCGGGGTGGAGCTGGACATCCTGGCGTTCCCAGACTGGGAGACGCTGCCCTACGACGTCTTCTCGCCGCATCAGGATCTGGTGTCGCAACGGTTGGCGGCCTTGTACCGGCTGCCACGGCGGCAAGGCGGGGTGCTGGTGGCGCCGGTGGCGACGCTGATGCAGCGGCTGGCGCCGCGCGATTATCTGGACCGCTTCGCGCTGCTGTTGACGGTCGGCGAGCGGCTGAATCTGGAAACCTTCCGCCAGCGGTTGGAAGCGGCCGGTTACGTCTGCGTCTCACAGGTGGCCGAGCACGGCGAATTCGCGGTGCGCGGTTCGATCCTCGATCTGTTCCCAATGGGCGGCGAGCGGCCGTATCGAATCGAACTGTTCGACGACGAAGTGGAGAGCATCCGCGACTTCGATCCCGATACCCAACTGTCCGTCGCGAAAGTCGAGCAGATCGAACTGTTGCCGGCGCGGGAGTTTCCGCTGGATGCGGAGACCATCGCCCGTTTCCGCCAGGCCTGGCGTCGCCAGTTCGAGGGCGATCCGCAACGCAGCACCATTTACCGCGAGGTGAGCGCCGGCCATGCCCCCGGCGGCGTCGAGTATTACCTGCCCCTGTTTTTCGAGCAGACCGCGACCCTGTTCGATCACCTGTCCAAGAATACTCTGGTGATTCGCCTGGAAGGGGTGGATGCGGCGATGGCGGCGTTCCAGGAACAAATCATGGAGCGCTACGAGCAGCGCCGGCACGATGCGGAACGACCGCTGTTGCCGCCGCCACTGCTGTTTCTGGAAGCGGCCCAGGTCGAACAGGCGCTGGCGGGTTATCCGCGCGTTGAATTGCGGACCGACCCCATCACTTTGGCCCTCTCTCCCTTGTCAGCGAGAGAGGGGATTCAATCGCCGTCGGTCAACTACCCCACCGCGCCGCCGCCGGCGCTGCCGTTCGAGCCGCGCGCCGAACGGCCGGCCGCCGCGCTCGAACAGTTCCTGGCGACGTTTCCGGGGCGGGTGCTGATCGCCGCCGAATCGGCGGGTCGCCGCGAGGTATTGCTGGACACCCTGCGCGGCCATGGCCTGCACGCCCAGGTCTGCGAGGGTTGGGCGGAGTTTCTGGCGCGGGAGGAGTGGCGGCTGGCGCTGACGGTGGCGCCGCTGGAACAGGGCTTGCTGCTGACCGAGCCGCCGCTGGCGGTGATCGCCGAGGCGCAACTCTACGGCGAACGGATCCGGCAGCAGCGCCGGCGCGGTTCCAGCCGCGACCCCGACGCCATCATCCGCAACCTGACCGATCTCAATCTCGGGGCGCCGGTGGTCCATGAGGAGCACGGCATCGGCCGCTACGCCGGGCTGGAACGGCTGAACGTGGCCGGCATCGACGGCGAATTCGTGGTGATCGACTACGCCGGCGACGACCGGCTGTACGTGCCGGTGGCGTCCCTGCACCTGCTCAGTCGCTATACCGGCGCCGCGCCGGAAAGCGCGCCGCTGCACCGACTCGGCAGCGGCCAGTGGGAGAAGGTCAAGCGCAAGGCCGCCGAGAAGGTCAACGACGCGGCAGCGGAACTGCTGGACCTGTACGCCCGCCGCGAGGCTCGGCCCGGTCATGCCTTCGGCTTGAACGCGGCCGATTATCTGGCGTTCGCCGCCACCTTTCCGTTCGAGGAAACTCTGGATCAACAGACGGCGATCGAGGCGGTGATCGCCGATCTGCGCGCCGGTCGGCCGATGGACCGGGTGGTGTGCGGCGATGTCGGTTTCGGCAAGACCGAGGTGGCGATGCGCGCCGCGTTCGTGGCGGTGCAGGACGGCCGGCAGGTGGCGGTGCTGACGCCCACCACGCTCCTGGCCCAGCAGCATTATCAGAATTTTCTCGACCGCTTCGCCGACTGGCCGGTGCGGATCGAACTGCTGTCCCGGTTTCGCTCGGCCAAGCAACAGGCCGAAACCTTGCAGGCGCTGGTCGAGGGCACGGTCGACATTCTCATCGGCACTCACAAGCTGTTGCAGGACAGCGTGAAATTCAAGCGGCTGGGGCTGGTGATCATCGACGAGGAGCACCGCTTCGGGGTGCGGCAGAAGGAGCGGCTGAAGGCGTTGCGGGCCGAGGTGGACGTGCTGACCCTGACCGCCACCCCGATCCCGCGCACTCTGAACATGGCGATGGCCGGCTTGCGCGAACTGTCGATCATCGCCACCCCGCCGGCGGGACGGCTGGCGGTCAAGACCTTCGTCGGCGAGTGGAACAAGGCGCTGGTTCAGGAGGCGTGTCAGCGCGAGTTGAAGCGCGGCGGGCAGATTTATTTCCTGCACAACGAGGTGGAGACCATCCAGCGGATGGCGGCGCAGGTGGCGGAACTGGCGCCGCAAGCCCGGATCGCGGTCGCCCACGGCCAGATGCGGGAGCGGGATTTGGAGCAGGTGATGCTGGATTTCTACCACCGCCGTTGCAACCTGCTGATCTGCACCACCATCATCGAATCCGGCATCGACGTGCCCAGCGCCAACACCATCATCATCAATCGCGCCGACAAGCTGGGGCTGGCGCAGTTGCACCAGTTGCGCGGGCGGGTGGGGCGCTCGCACCATCGCGCTTATGCCTATCTGGTCGTGCCGCCGCGCAAGGCGATGACGGTGGACGCAGTCAAGCGGATCGAAGCGATTGAGTCCTTGGAGGATTTGGGCGCCGGCTTCCTGCTGGCCAGTCACGATCTGGAGATTCGCGGCGCCGGCGAGTTGCTGGGCGAAGAGCAGAGCGGCCAGATTCACGAAGTCGGCTTTACCCTGTACATGGATTTGCTGGAGCGGGCGGTGGCGGCGCTGAAGGCCGGAAAAGTCCCGGAACTGGACCGGCCGCTGGATCACGGTCCCGAAATCGACCTGCAAAGCCCGGCGCTGATCCCCGACGATTATCTGCCCGACGTTCACAGCCGGTTGATCCTGTACAAACGCATCGCCAGCGCCCGCGACGATGGGGAGTTGCGCGAGTTGCAGGTGGAGATGATCGACCGCTTCGGGTTGTTGCCGATCCCGGTCAAGACCCTGTTTCGGGTCACGGAGTTGAAGCTGCGGGCCATGCCGATTGGCGTGAGGAAGATCGAAGCCGGGCCAAACGGCGGGCGGATCGTGTTCGGGCCAGAGCCGAAGGTGGATGCCGCCAAGCTGGTGCAACTGATCCAACAACAGCACAAGGTTTACAAGCTGGATGGCAAGGACAAGCTGCGGTTCATCAAGGATTTGCCCGACGCCGAGGCGCGGGCGGCCGAGGTGGAGGGGTTGTTGGCGGCGATTGGGAGGTAGGTCAGCAGCCATGCTCGACGTTATGCGCGCCATCAGCCTTCGCGAAGACGAATCCGAGGTTAGGGAGCGCCAGTGTCCCAACCGCCGATGTGTGCCGCCAGCCAGGGGTGGTGTTTCCTGTGCCCCCGCGCCTAGAAAGCCGTGATGAACTTGAAGTAGAACTTGTCTCCCTGGAAACGGTTCTCGACGTTGGTTTCGTGGTCCCAGGCGCCGATGAAGCTCATCCCCTTGTAGTCGTACTTCACCGCTGGGCCAAAGGCGAAGACCTGGCCGCGATTGCCGTCCGGGCCGGCTTTTTGGCCATACTGTTTGTCGTCTTCGGTCTGTTTCAGGTAATAGCCTCCCAGACCTACCGCCCACGGCCCGAAGTGCTGGCCGATGAGATAGTCCATGTGGAAGTCGTCACCGGACTGGTAATCGGTGTCATCGTTCTTGGTCTTAATGTTGTACATCAGCTTGGCCGAGATTTCGAAACCACCCTGATTGAGATAGGTAAAGGCCAAAACCGGCTCGAAGCTGTAGTAGTTGGCCCCGATGCTGTCGGTGGGATCGGTGCTGCTGTACTTGCCGGTCGGCAGGTAGATGTCCAGGCCAAAAATCACATGCCAGTCCGGCGGGAAGTGCCAGCCGATGACGAGTGGGTCGATGGTGATGTCGCCGAGGCCGAACGCGTTGCCGTTACCGATGCCAGGAATCGGGGTATCGAGATTCTGGTACACGAACGGCACGATGGTATGCATCCCCCAGTCGCCGCCGAGAATCTTGTAATGGCTGACGTAGATGTAGCGCAAGGCGTCGAAGGTCGCGTCGACTTTCAGGCCCGGCACTTTGTTGCCATCGTTGTCGCGGTAGTCGCCCTGGTAGTAACCGAGGTAGTTAATGAAGTAGTTGCCGGGAGGCGGCAGGGCGCCGGCCATGAAGTTCTCAGCGCCGTTCGAATACTGGTCGGGACCTTCCTTGGCCAGCGCGACCTGACCGGCCAGCAGCGCCGGCGCCGCCAGCAACAAGAGTTTTCGCAGGTTATTCATTATGGGGGGTCTCCCTGAACGGTGTCGTTCCTCTCCCTGTGGGAGAGGGATTAAAAATGAGCGTCTGTCAGACCAAGCGCATCGAAACCGAAGTATGGATAGAGCGCACGATAATACCTAAATCCTGCAATAGGGTACCGAAAGTGAGGTGAAAAAGGTAGACTAATCAGTAAGTTAACAGCGCCTTGTGGCGTTCAGAGGAGTCACCTTTTCCATGAAGAAGAAGTCTACCCAAAAAGCAGTTGCCAAGTCACCCCGTAAAGCGCGCGGCACAGTGCGCAAGGTGCGAATCCAGCGTGGGGCGAAGAACTCGACCCGGCAGGCGGGACTGATCCCGGTGCTAAAGTTTCACGAGCGGGTGGGGTTGGCGGGGTTGTTGGACAAGGCCGTGGCTCAGTGCCGGGGGGCGAGTGCCGTGTACACGCTGGGTGACGCGATGCTGCTAACGATAGTCGGACTGATCGGCGGCGCCAGGTCGCTCCTGCAAGTGGTGCGGCTCTGGTCGGATGAGGTGCTGCGGAGCTGTAGCGGCTGGTTGCGGATTCCGGATGACAGCACGTTGGGGCGGCTGTTCAAGCAGGTGCGGCTGGGGCAGATCGTGCAGCTCGAGACGGTAGTGCATCAAGTGCGCCGCCGCGTCTGGCGCTTAGCGTTACGCAGCGGGGGCGCCACCGTCGGGGCGCAGCGGCGGCTGTGGATCGACGTGGACTCGACGGTTAAGACGGTGTATGGGGAACCCGAAGGAGCTGCCAAGGGCTACAATCCGCACAAGCGGGGGGCGAAATCGTACCATCCGCTGTTAGCCTTTTGTACCGCCACCCAGGAGATTCTTCAAGGGTGGTTACGCACGGGGAATGCGTACACCAGCAATGGGGTGGTGGAGTTCATGCAGCAATTGCTGGCGCATCTGCCGACGCGGGTACAGGTCGTGTTTCGAGGTGACAGCGGCTTTTTTGTCGGGGCGTTGCTGGCGCTGTTGGAGGCGCGCGGGCATGGCTATCTGATCAAGGTCAAGCTCAAGAACCTGACTCAGCGATTCAGAGCGTCCGGCCTATGTTGGGCGAAGGGGAGCGGAGGCGCCATCACCGGGCGCACCTCTCCCGTTCTCCTCCACGCCTCCCCGGTGACGGGGTGGGCGTTGAAGAAGCCGGCACCACTTTCGATGATCCAGTTGGGTAGGATTCACCTCCCGAGCGGGTTGACGGGTGGCGCCTGGATTGCGGAGCAGGCGATCTCCCGATGTCTTAGAGCAACCGGATTTGGAGCCGCCGGGGACGCAGGGCGTCGAGCAGGCTCGGGCTGAGGTCGCCCTCCAGGAGGAAGGCCAGCAGACACCGCCAGAGGTGGCGGCAGGTCATCTTGCCGTGTAAGTGGGTCTGAAAGCTCGTGCTGAGAATCGTTAACTGATTGATCAGGTGACCGATTTGCAGGCATTGATAGTAATTTTTCGCCGCTTGCCAACTGACCCGGGCATACCGATGCTCCAGGCCGTAGCCGAGGTGCTTTTGGGTATTGAAGCCTTCGTTTTCGATTTTCCAACGTAACCGGCCGGTGCGGCTCAACGTCGCCACGGTGCGGGCGGTCACCGTCAGGTTGGTCAGATGGACAAAGCGGTGCTGGGTGGGGTTCGCGCCCTGGGCGGGCGTGACGGTTTCCACGCTCTCCAGCCACGCCAGGGTGTGGCCGCCATAGGCGAGGTGGTTGACCCAGCGCAACCGCTGGTCGATCACCGTGGAACCGTGGTAACGCCGCTCGTGGCGGCATTGCGCTGGAGTCAGGGGCAGCAACCCCTGCACGTCCTCCCAGACGGTGGGCAGGTTGCCGTCTTTGAAGGTGATGATGAACGCCCAACCGGAATCGCGGCAGATCTCGAAGAAGCCCTGATAGGGATACAGGCCATCGGCGGTCAGACAGAGCGGTAGCCGGGGATACTGCTGTTTGAGCTGGGCCGCCAAGCGGGCGAACGCCTTGCGTTCGCAATCCTGTTTATCAATGGTTCGGACAGTTTTCAGGTGGGGACAGGATTAATTATGCCGTAATTACAAAGGGTTTCATACTCGGGGCTATTTTCTGTCAAGGTCTGGCCCGGAGCTAAGTACGCTAAAATTTTCTTGAGGAAATGTGCGTTGAAACACCGCCGGACGAGGCTGGCCATCGAGAACGGGGTCGGGAGGTGACCGTAGGTCTGGACGGCTTGCAGTTTGCTGAGGGACACCGCGGTGAGGCTGGCATTGACATGAAAGGTCATCGCATCGGTTCGGCGGGCCTGGCAATGGGTGAGCCCGGCGAACTGCTTGCTGTCGCGGAAGAGAAATTCAATCTGGAAGCGGGCTTTGTAATACCGGTAGAGCGTGACGGGGTCCAAGTCCAGATCGGTGCTAAAAAGAAGGGCGAGCCGCTGGGTCCGCCGGTGAATGACGACCACGACGCGGACGTGCCGGCCCAGGCGAGGGAGATAGACGAGGGCGGTTTCGAGGTCGAGCGCCGGGTCGGGGGACGCCACGGCGGCAAACACCGCCGGGTCGCGGTGGGTCCAATCGACCTTACCGGCGTAGCGGCGGGGGGCTCCACGCCCAGCGTAGGGTCCGGTATAGAGGTAACGCGCATCGGCATCGCGCCGGAGTTTGCTGATCAGGTCGAGCTTTAACGCGACCACGCCCTCGACGAACTTGACCTTGCTGAAGTACCCATCGGCGGTGAGATAGCGCAGGCGGGCTAAATCGTGCTTTGGAATCACCCGGTTTAAATGGGCCAGATAGGCATCCACGCGGCTATCGTCGTCTTTCGCTTTTGGATCGGTCTTGGCCTTGGCCTTGGCCTTGGCCTTGGCCTTGGCCTTGGCCTTCTTGCGGCGGGACGGGGCCTTGGCGGGTACCGTCTCGGGGTTGGCCGGGGTGTCGGGGTTGGCCGAGGTGTCGGTCGAGGGGGTCGTGCGAGACCCCGGCGGGGTCATCTCCGCGCTGATCGTATAGGCCGTATTGGCCGTCACATCCACCCAAGCCAACGCATGGGTTTCCAAACCCCGTTCCGCTCGCCCCGCACTGCCGTTCCAAAAGTGGCCCAGTCCTTCGGTGTGCTCCCCGCTCTTGGGGAGGTAGCTGGGGTCAAAGGCTAACACCGACTCATGCGCCGGCGGCACCACCGCCCGAATCGCCGCCACGTTCAGGCCCGCCCAGTCCACCGGCCGCCGAAACCACCGACTGAAGGTTTTCTCGACATAATCACTGTAGCGGCTTAAATTGCGAAACGTCGCCCGCCCCGGCACGATCAGCAGCACGAGCAACAACTCGCTTAGAAAAGACCGGAACGGTTGGCTTCATTTCATGTTCGACAGTACACTTTCGAGCAGCGGCATCGGGTCATCCCTCGGATTCGGTGTGAGTTCACCACTTCACCTTATCCAAAACTGACCCGGTGCGGCTACCCTGCTGACCTTGCCCCCCTCAAAAACTGTCCGAACTATTGGTTTATCATACTCACCGGTCGGATTGGCGATCCATTCGGTCGCCAACGAGATCGCCAACCCGGAGGGGGTGATCAGCTTGGCTTCCAACACCGGATGAAAATAAGTCGTTTTCCCGGTCGATGAGGTCCGATGCAGGCACTGCTCGCAGTGCCGCTCGCTAAAGCTCGCCACCCCCGTCGCGTCGACGGCCACCACAAACCAGCATCCGAACAGGCGATACTTGTGCAGGACCTTCTTCTCCAACAGCGTCTTCACCAAGGTGTGTTTGAGCTGTTCCAACTCGGCTTCGGGCAGCCGGCACAACACCTGGTGGACCGTGTCCAGATGCGGCAGCCGCAACTTGAACAAGCGCTCGTAATGGGTCCTGAATTTCGCCTCGGCCCGCTGGTTATTGAAGGCGTTGCGCGAACCTTGTTGAAACACAAAGAGCAGGATCCCCGCCAGCAGAATTTCCGCCAGCGTATAGTCGGATTTCTGCCGACAGTCTTCCAACTGGCGCAGCTGGTCGAACAGATTGGGAAAAAAATGATGGATCGTCTTGCACAGTTCGCACAGGACCGCCTGCCCGCGGCTGGGGCACGCCGCGGCGGCGCGCCGCCGGGCGCGGCACCGGGCTTGACGTTTGGCCGTGTGGCGCGCCTTCCGGTGCTGGCGGCGGTGAAGGAGGGCGGCGGTAGCGTGGCTCATCAGGTTCTCCGGAATAGTCGAGGGAAAATCTTTTGGAGGATAATCCCTCAGCGCCGCCGTGTGACCTCCCAGCGCCCCAGACAGCCGGAAAAATATTTTTTCGGTATGGGTTTAACCAACCGAATTTAATCACTTTTTATCAACGCTCTGAATCGCTGACCTGACTGCGCTGCTGGCGCGCAAAGATTGGACGGCCGTGCCGGGCCAAGCCGGTTGGGAGTGTTGTGAGTTTTTATATGCCTGTCAGGACTGGAACCGACTGCGGCGGTTCGTGGCCGTGCGGCTGGATACCCGGATCGATCCCAGCAGCGCTAAGGCAGCGGCCGAGGATGGCTACGTGTACTTCTGCTATGTGACCAGCGAAGCGTTCGCGCCGTGGCAGGCCCACCAGACCTATGGGGAACGGGCGACCTGCGAGACCTGGATTGAGGAAGCCAAAAACCAGATGGGCTTGGCGCATCTCAAAACCGATACCTTTCTGGCGAATGCGGCGTTATTCCAGTGTGCCATCCTCGCCTATAACACCCTGCAGTGGATGGCGCTGGTCAGTGGCGAGGCGAGCCTGCTGCAATGGGAAATCGCCACCCTGCGCCGCGAGCTCATCCAGGTGGCCGGGAAGTTACTCACCGGCGGCCGCCAACTGCACTTGCGGATACCTCCTTGCTCACTCTATCCGTCGGCCTGGGAAGCGTGGTGGGCCTTGGCGGACGAACCCACTTAACCCCACGCCTGGCAGCCAGTATCAGACGAACCCACTTAACCCCACGCCTGGCAGCCAGTATCAAACCGAACTCGTAGCCTGCCGGCAACCCGGTGGGTAGGGCGATCTCTGCCTCGGGTTCGAGAAAGTCCCGGAAAACGGCCTAAAAACAGATTCACCCTGGACTAAACTGGGTAAAATCCCAGTTGAACCGTGGGTATAGCACTTAATTTGTACCGTCAATTGGTGGTTTTTTCACCACCTTCTTTATGACATAAGGAGATTGCAGAATTTAGGTAATATTATCACCACACATCACCTCCCCACCCTTTCGGCGGTGATGCCGCAAGCCACTGGAAGACTGGCGTGAAGATGAGGATGGTGGCGGGCGTGGGATCAGGCGTACATTGACGTTACCCTCCCAAATCCGGCTCGTCGCAATGGCGCAGAATCGCCGCCCGCGCTGCGTCTCGCAATCGCACCGCCGCCGCCCAATCCTCGCCGTCGGGTTGAAGCGGCGGTTCGACGATCACCTCCAGCCGGCCCCGGCGCGGAAACCATGAACCGGCGCGCAGGATCGAGCGGGTGCCGCGAATCGTCACCGGCGCCACCGGCGCTCCCGCTTGCGCCGCCGCCAGGAACGCGCCCATGCGGAAAGGCAGCAATCCCGGCATCCGGGCGAAGGTGCCTTCCGGGAAAAAGCCCAGCGACTGCCCGGCGCGCGCCGCCTCGGCGACCTTGCGCGCTTCGTCCACGCCGCGCTGTACGTCAAAGCGTTCGACGAACAGCGTACCGATCCGCTCCAGCGGTTTCCCGAGCCAGCGGTTGTCCAACAGTTCCCGCTTGGCGACATAGTGGAAACGGCGCGGGATCGCCGCCATCAGCACGTAGGCATCCAGGTAACTGGCGTGGTTGGCGACCAGCACGCAGGGGCCGTTTGGCAGATGCTCCAGACCCCGCACCGTCAGCGGCGTGCCGGTCAACTGGGCCAGCAGCCAGGTCGCGGCGCGGCCCAGCGCCCAGCGCCATTCCGTTTTCGGCAGGGTCATGATGCCTAGCCAGACGCTCGGCGCCAGCAGCCCGAACACGGTCCAGGCATAAGCGGCGTACAGCCGCTCCAGCACGTCGCGCCCCAGCCGCCGCGTCCGCACCCAGGCGCTGGTGAGCCCGATCCGGGTCAATTGCAGCCACAGCGCCCGCCCACCGCGGCCGATGGCGTTGCACTCGTACAGTTCCCGCAGCGCCGCGCGGCGAATCTTGCCGCTGGAGGTTTTCAGCACCGCATGTGGCGGCGCCAGCACGACATCGTCCGGCGGCACGCCCAGCAAATCCACGCTGGCGCCCTGGATCCGTTGGCGCAGGCTATCCAGGGCCTCCGGTTGTATGGCGCGGGTTTCGGCGACCACCACCAGCCGCTCGCTGCCGGTGGTCGGATCGGCGCTGGCGAAGACCGCCACGCACCCCTTGCGGATGCCCTCGATTTCGCCGACCGCCTGTTCCAGTTCGTAGGGATAAATGTTGCGCCCGCCCCGGATGATCAGATCCTTGACCCGGCCGGTCAGATACAGGTCGCTGCCGGCCAGATAGCCGCGATCCCCGGAATCCAGCCAGCCATCGCCATGCGGGAACAGCCGGCGGGTAGCGTCCGGGTTGCGATGGTAGCCGGCGGTGGTGGACGGCCCCGCGAATTCCACGGTTCCCTCCTGGCGTTCCGGCACTTCCCGGCCTTGTGAGTCCACGATACGGATCTGGTGGCTGGGAATCGGCTGGCCACAGGACGGGAACAGCAGGGCGTTGGTATCGGTCGGATCGGCCGGTTCGGCCCGGCCGGCGGCCATGAACCGATCCCGCCGCACCCGGTCGATAACCGGCCCCCGACCCGGCGGCTGCAAGGCCAATCCCACCGAGCATTCCGCCAGTCCGTACACCGGCGCCATCGCCTCGGGACGAAAGCCGTAACGGCTGAACCGGGCGACGAACCGGTCCAGGGTCGCCGGGCTGACCGGTTCCGCGCCGTTGAGGGCCATGCGCCAGCAACTCAGGTCCAGACCCTCGATTTCGTGATCCTGAATGGTGCGCACGCACATTTCATAAGCGAAGTTGGGCGCCGCCGACAGCGTGCCACGATGGTGGTGAATCGCCCACAGCCAGCGCGCCGGCCGGGCCAGGAAGCTCAGCGGCGACATCACGACCAGCGGGAAGGCGAAGTACAGGCTGCCCAGAGCAGCGCCGATCAGGCCCATGTCGTGATACAGCGGCAGCCAACTGACGAACACGTCGCTGGAACTGGCCGCCACATGGGAACCCATGGCGCGCAGGTTGGCCAGCAGGTTGGCATGGGTCAGCATCACTCCCTTGGGATCGCCGGTGCTGCCGGAGGTGTATTGCAGGAAGGCGAGATCGGCGGCGCGCACCGCGACGGCGCTGTATGCCGCCGATGGCGCTTGCAATTCCGTCACCGTAACGACGTGACGCAGGTCCTCGACTTGGGCTTGGAGCAACCGCGCCACCAGCGTCGCCTCGGGCACGGTGATCAACGCCACGGTCTGGGCGTTGTTCAACAACCGGGCGTGGCGGCGCAGATGTTCCTCGATCTGCGAGGGTCGGACGGGTGGGTAGATGGGTACCGGCACGCCGCCGGCCAGCAGGATGCCGAAGAAGCCGAGGAAGTAGTCGGCCCCGGTGGGCAGCATGATGGCTACGGTCTGGCGCGGTTGCAGACCACGCGCTTGCAACCCGGCCGCCACCGTCCGCGCGCCTTGGATCAGGTCAGCGTAGGTGAAGGTGGTGGCGATCCGCTCGTCGTTGCCGTAGATCTGGATCGCCACCCGGTCGGGGTTGATGTGCGCGTGCCAGTCCAGCATTTCGAGCAGGGTCGCGGCGCGGTCCGGGGTGCTGGTCGCCGTGGGTTGCAAGCTCGGGGTCCGCCAGTCGGCCGCCAGCGCCGGTCCGGCCGGTTCGCCGCCGACCTCCAGGATCAGCGCCAGCAGATCGCGCGGGGTTTCGGCCAGCAGCATCCGTTCGTCCAACCGCGCGTGAAAGGTCCGCTCGATCCGTTGCAACAGTTCGGCGCGCGCCAGGCTATCCAGCGCCAAGTCCCGGTCCAGGCGGCTGTCCAGGTTGAGCGTCGCCGCCATCCGTTCCGATGGGTGGATTTCCAGCATCAGTTCGCGCAGTAACGCCAACAGGCGAGCCGCGGCATCCTGGGCGGCGTCGGGGGTGGCGCTGGATGCTGGATCGGCGTTGGGTAGCAGTCCATCATGATCGGCGGGCATGGGTGGCGGTCCGTGGCGTATCGTGGAATTTGACTGGCGTCCGGTAGGGGTTGCCAGCTTGGCAAGCAAACATTCTAGAATAGGATGATCATGGTGCGCTGGCGCCGGCGGAAATCCGCCCGGCTTGGCTGTGCCGCCGCTCGACCTGGAGGATCTGTTCGTGACCCGCAAACCGTTTCGCTTCTGGTTGATTCCGCTGCTGTTGGGGCCAGTGTGCGCCCTGGCGCTGGACATCGGCGAAATCCAGGTCCATTCCGCTCTGAACCAGTTGTTCGACGCCCGGATTCCGCTGCCGAAGCTTACGCCGGAGGAACTGGGCAAGGTTTCGGTCAAGATGGCGCCATCGCCAATGTTCAAGGAGTTCGGTCTCGAACGGGCGCCGGCGTTGATGAATATGGTGTTTTCGATCGAATACAACGCCGAGGGGCAAGTCTACGTCAAGGTGGTCTCGACCAAACCAATCCAGGAACCGTCGCTGGGTTTGCTGCTGGAGTTCGGCTGGCCACGCGGCAAGACTTTCCGTGAATTTACCGTATTTCTCGATCCGGTGCAGCGGTTGGCCCAGCGGCCCAGCGACCGGAGTAAGACGGTGTTGGAAACGCCCACCGCTGCTGCTCCCGCGCCGCCCACCGAACCGGCGCCGGTGGCCGTTGCCGCCGCTCCCGCGCCGCCCGCCGAATCAGCGCCGGTGGCCGTTGCCGCCGCTCCCGCGCCGCCCGCCGAATCAGCGCCGGTGGCCGTTGCCGCCGCTCCCGCGCCGCCCGCCGAACCGGCGCCGGTAGCCGTTGCCGCAACGCCCGAACTCGAACGGAGCGTGCCGATTAACAGCGGCGATAGCCCGAAATCCGAACCGGTGGCGGCGACGGTGATGACCAAAGCCGTCGGCGTATCCGATCCGTCGCCGCTTCCGGTGGAAGCATCACCGCCGTCGGTTCGAGTCTACCGGCCGGGCGATACCTATGGTCCGGTCGCGGTGGGCGAGGGGCTGTGGGGCATCGCGCTCAAGGTGCGCCCCGATCCTGGCATCAGCCGCGATCAGATGACGCGGGCTCTGTTTCAGGCCAATCCTCATGCGTTTGGCAAAGCCGGGATCGGTGGATTGAAGACCGGGGCCGTGCTGCGCATTCCCAGCTTCCAGGAGATCGCCGATATCACCGGTTCCGCTACCGCCCGGCATTTGGCCGAGATGGAGGGGTCGGCGGCGGTGGCTACTGCGCCCAGTCCCGCGCCCGTGGCGACGGAATCGTCGGTATCGAAGGTCGCTGCCGGCACCCCGGAAGTGTTTCCGCTGGAGCCACCGGTGCCGCTCGAACCGATAGCGGTTGTGACTTTGCCGCCGCCGCCGACCCCGGAAGCCACTCAGCCGGGGTCCGCGCCAGCCTCCGAATCGGCGGCGGTCAAACCCGAACCCACGCCGGCTGGCTCCGAAGCGGTCGCGGCCGCGCCGGAACCGCCGGTGGCGCCGGTTTCCGAGCCGGCGGTCGTGGCGGCAGCCCCGGAACCGGAGGTTTCCGAGCCCGCCGCGCAGCCGGTCGATGCTTTGGCGGAGCCGGTCCAAGTCGTGCAGGAGCCGGTTTCGGTCACTCCATTACTGTTTCTGGCAATCTCGGAGATGATGGCGACCGTCGTCCAGCCTCCCGCCGCGACGATTGCAACGCCAGCCACTCCCGAGCCACCGGCCGTCGATGTCATGGCGCCGGAACCAGATCGGGACGCTACTGCCCCCGCAACCGTGCCGTCAGAGAGTGTTGCCGAGTCGGCGGTCGAGCGCGCGGCGGTCAGTTCGACCCGCCCGGTCGAGACGCCCACGTTGGAATCGCCGGTGACGCCCATGGATGCCGCGAGCCTGCTGGCTGTAGCCGAGAACCACTCGCTGCGCCTGGATCGGGATTCGCTGTTGCAAACGTATCTGGCGAGCGATATATCGGTTCCCCTGGTTGCCACGTTCGCCGGGTCGTTACCGGCGCCGGCCCTGCCGGCTACCGCTGTCGAACCGTCATCGACGGTGGAGCCACCCGCCGCCGCGCCCTGGTCAGATCGGGCGGTTGAATCTCCAGCCGATGCCGTGACTTCGGATCGGGTAGATAGAGTTGAGTTATCCGTGCCCGTGGTTCCGGATCAGCTACAAAAGGTTGCGGCAGGTCCGGCGGAGCCGCCGGCTAAAGTGGCCGAGCAACCGACCTGGCGTGGTTACAAGGGCGGCGATTCATACGGTCCCATCGCGTCTAACGAGCGGCTTTGGGATATCGCCGCCAAGGTTCGTCCCGATCCGGCGATCAGCAAGGAACACATGCTGAAAGCCCTGTTCAAGGCCAATCCGCAGGCGTTTTCCAAACCTAATAACATGGACAGTTTGAAGGTTGGTGCGACCCTGCGGATTCCGACTTTGCAGGAAATCGTGGATTACACGGGTTCCAAGGCGGCCAATCAGTTATTGGAACAGCAACGGGCTGCCGAAACGCCGCCGGCTTCGGAACCCGCGCCAGCCGCGCCGGAACCAGTTGCGCCGCCGGTTCCCGCCGAGACGCCGCCGGCCTCGGAACCCGCGCCGTCGGCTCCCGCCGAAGCGTCGCCAGCTTCGGAACCACTGGCTCCTGCCGAAGCGCCACCGGCTTCGGAACCCGCGCCGCCGGCTCCCGCCGCCGAAGCGCCACCGGCCTCGGAGCCTGTTGGTCCACCGGCTCCCCCTGCTCGAGACGCCGCCGGCTTCGGAAGCCTGTCGGTCCAGCCGGCTCCCGCCGAAACGCCACCGGCTTCGGAACCCGCGCCAGCCTGCCGGAACCCGTTTCGGAACCTGCGCCGCCGGCTCCTGCTGAAACGCCACCGGCTTCGGACCCGCGCCACCGTGCCGGAACCCGGCTTCGGAACCCGCGCCGCTGGCTCCCGCCGCCGAAGCGCCGCCGGCCTCGGAACCTGTTGGTCCACCGGCTCTCCCTGCTGAGGCGCTGCCGGCTTTGGAGCCTGTTGGTCCACCGGCTCCCGCCGAAGCGCCACTGGCTTCGGAACCCGCGCCGCTGGCTCCCCCGCTGAGGCGCTGCCGGCTTTGGAGTCTGTTGGTCCACCGGCTCCCGCTGAGGCGCTGCCGGCTTTGGAACCCGCGCCGCCGCTCGCCGAACCCGCTTTGGAACCCGCGCCGCCGGCTCCCGCCGCCGAAGCGCCGCCGGCTCCCGCCGAGACTCCACCTGTCCGTTGAAGGCATGAAAAAACCCTCCCCGGTTGGGGGAGGGTTGCGTTTTGATACTGGGCCGCCCCATCAGCGCCAGTAAAAATTCAACCGGGACTGGCGTTGGCCGATCTGTGTTGTTTGCCGCTGGCTCTGATCGAACACGCTGACTTCGACGGTGTAGCTGCCGGGAGGCAGTTCAGCGAAGAACCAGGGTCCGCGCGATTCGGCGCTCAGGACCGTAGCGCCGCGCGAATCCAGAATGCGCACCTCGACATCCGCCAGATAGTTGCCGCTATCCTGCATCGCGAACAGCAGCCGCAGGTTGAACTGGCCGGACAGGGCTTCGAGTTCGGCCCGTTCACCCTCGCCAATGCCACCGGATACGTAGCGGATACCCTGATCGGTCTGAATTTGCAGCGAGCCGCCCGGCGATGACCAATCGGGGCCGGTTTCGTCATCGGGGGCTTGCTGGTAGCCTGTATCGGGGGGTTGTGGAGATTCCTCGTAGCGCGTCGTCGGTATCGGTCGCGAGTCGGCATCGGGATCCGGTCGCGGCGGGGCCGGTATTGCGGGCGCTGCTTCCTGTGATTCAGCCGAACGGCTGTACAATTGGATTTCACCGCCGGGTGCTGGTGCTTGATAGGGCGGCGAGCCATCGGCCTGCTGTGCGCTGGCCGCAGACAACAGACCGCTACCCAGGACCAGCGCCAAGGCCAGGGCTGTCAAACTCATCGTGCGTATTCGAACCATGGTGTGAGCCTCCTTTTTTTCCATGAGCCGCGCCGAAAATGCGAATCCCGGCGCCTTGCTCCACGGTGTATTAGGCGCGCTGAACCACGTTTGATTCCCCGGATCGTTCAGCCATTCTGGATCATCTGCGCGTATTGCTCGCGCATCGCCTTCTTGTTGAGCTTGCCCACGCTGGTTTTGGGGATGGCCTCGACGAACAGCACCCGGTCGGGAATGCCCCACTTGGAGATGATGCCCTTGTCGGCGAAATCCGTGAGCCAG
Organism: uncultured Gammaproteobacteria bacterium; assembly: GCA_963719395.1. Classification (GTDB taxonomy): domain Bacteria; phylum Pseudomonadota; class Gammaproteobacteria; order Competibacterales; family Competibacteraceae; genus Contendibacter. Next base: position 39,231 of record CAVRCC010000071.1, read on the forward strand.
TTGCGAATGGCCGCTTCGTCCACCTGTCCGGCCTGGTCGCGCTTGAGCACCACCAGCGCCAGCGGCCGTTCGCCCCATTTTGGATCGGGGATACCGATCACCGCCGTTTCCGCCACCGCCGGATGTTTGAGGATTAGATCTTCCAGTTCCAGCGACGAGATCCATTCGCCACCGGTCTTGATCACGTCTTTCAACCGGTCGGTGATTTTGAGATAGCCTTCCGCGTCGATCACGCCGATGTCGCCGGTGTGCAGATAACCGCCGCGCCATAGCGCTTCGGAGTTACGCGGGTCTTTCAGATAGCCTTGGGTCAGCCACGGCGCGCGCACCACCACTTCCCCCGGCGTCTTGCCGTCGTGCGGGAGATCGTTCATTTCCTCGTCCACCACCCGCAGTTCGACCAGCGGCAGCGGCAGACCCGTCTTGCAGCGGATTTCTAACTGCCGTTCCTCATCCCAATCCAGCATGTGCGGCTTGAGGTGGGCCAAAGTCAGGAGCGGACAGGTTTCGGACATGCCATAGCCGGTGAGTATGTCCACGCCCCGGTCGCGCGCCTGTTTGGCGAGCGCTCGCGGCAGTGCTGCGCCGCCAATGATCACCTTCCAGCGCGACAGATCGACCTCGTCCACCGTGGGACAGGCCAGCAGCATTTGCAGGATGGTCGGCACGCAATGGGAGAAGGTCACCTGTTCGCGTTGGATCAGCCGCAGCAGATGATCGGGGACGTAGCGGCCCGGATAGACTTGCTTCACCCCCAGTGTGGTCGCGACGTAGGGGACGCCCCAGGCGTGGACGTGAAACATGGGCGTGATCGGCAGATACACGTCGTCGCGATTGAAGCGGCCCTGACCGGTCCCAGCCACTGCCGCAAGGGTGCCGAAGGTGTGCAATACCAGTTGCCGGTGGCTGAAATACACGCCCTTGGGCAGGCCGGTGGTGCCGGTGGTGTAGAAGGTGGTGGCGCGGGTGTCCTCGGAAAAATCCGGGAAGTTGTAATCAGGGTCGCTGGCCGCCAGCAGGGTTTCATACTCGGTGCTGATGTCGAGAGGGGTCGCTGGGATCTGGTCGGTGTCGTTCAGCAACACCAGTTTCTTGACCGGTTCGATCCGGTCGCGGATGGTTTCCAGGATCGGCAGGAACTCGGTGTTGACCAGGATCACGTCGTCTTCGGCGTGATTGATGGTGTAGAGAATCTGCTCCGGCGACAGCCGGATATTCACGGTGTGCAGCACCGCGCCCATCATCGGCACCGCGAAGAAGCATTCCAGATAGCGGTGGCTGTCCCAGTCCATCACCGCCACGGTATCGCCGGGCTTGACCCCCAATCCCACCAAGCCGCTGGCCAGCCGGCCGACCCGCTCGCCCAGATCGCGGTAGGTCTGGCGCTTGCAGTCGCCGTAGACGATTTCCTGATCGGGAAACTGGCGGACCGGGTTGCCGAGCAGGTTTTTGATCAGCAGGGGGTAACCGTAAGCGGCAGGGGTGCGTTCGATGACTTTTTCGGGCATTAGTTATTCTCCTTGTAGGGTCGCGGGGTTGGCGGGGTGGTGGTCGATGGCGGTTGCCTTATAGAACAAGATTTGACCATGGTATTTTCTCTGTTTCAGAAGAAAATTGATAGAAATAGCCTCGTTTCATTTTGAAATTTTCCCTGCCTCTAGTAAGTAGGAGGACACCAATTTAACCTATATGGATTTGATCTATAGTTATTTAATTAAAGTATTGTTTTATAAAAATTTTACTTCATAAAAAGCTCTTGCTCGAAATAATAATGTTGAAAATTTAGTAATTATTTGAATTTGATAGAAATATAAACAACTAAGTAAAATGTTTGGCTTTCTGCAGCATTTTTCTCAGGTTCATTTCGAGATATTGGCATATTGATAGCACATAACCCCAGCTACATCGCCTGTCTTATAGATTAAGTATGTACAAAAACCCGATAGGTTACTGTCCGCCTTGAAACCGATGGAGATCCTGATACTCAGCCAGAAAATCTGAGAATCGTGGAGCAATTTTACCCTAGTTCGACCGTTATAGTTGAACCGCAATACCTACTGGAGGATACCTTTATGCGATATTTATGCAGAGTGCTGGTAGCCGTGCTGTTTCTAGCCACACTTTCCAGTCACGCTCAAACAACGGCTGAAGAATACTACGGCACGACCGAACCGTTTGCCTCGGAAGCCGTTTATTTCGTATTAACGGACCGCTTTGTCAATGGCGATCCTGACAACGACCAAAGAGAGCAAGGCAAGGCCCATAACAATGGTACCTGGGAGCGCAGGCTTGACGGCCCCGACGGTCAGGTAGATTTTATCGGCTATACTGGTGGCGATTTCAAAGGAATCTATGATAACGCCGACTATATCAAAAATATGGGTTTTACCGCTGTATGGATCAGCCCCATCGTTGATAACCCAGATGAAGCGTTTACCGGTGGAAGCCCGGTACAGTTTGGTTCGGGCGTCGGTACCGATGGAGGGAAGACCGGATATCATGGCTACTGGGGCGTGAATTTTTACCAGGTCGACGAGCATTTGGAGTCACCCGGTTTCAGTTTCCGCGAGTTCGCTCAAAAGATGCGCCAAGATCATGGCCTCAAAACCGTTCTGGATATCGTGGCCAATCACGGCTCCCCCTCTTGGGATATGAAGCCGATCGACCAGCCCAAGTTTGGGGAAATTTACGACGAGACGGGCAAGCTTCTGGCAGATCATCAAAACCTGCAACCAGGGCAGTTGGATCCTAACAATCCCTTGCACCGTTTCTACAACAAGAGCGGCAATCTTGCTCAACTCTCGGACCTGAATCAGGATAATCCAGACGTGCTGGATTATATGGTGGGAGCTTACCTGAAATGGATCGACCAAGGGGCTGATGCTTTCCGCATCGATACCATTGCCTGGTTGCCGGATGCTTTTTGGAAGCAATTTGCTGATCGAATTCGGGCCAAGCATCCGGGTTTCTTTATGTTCGGGGAGGATTTCAATTTCGATGCTAATATGATTGCCCGGCATCAGCGACCGGAAAATGGTGGCATCAGCGTCCTGGACTTTCCCGGCAGAGCCAAGATCGTTGAGATTTTTCAGAACCAAAACAGTAACTTCGCCGATATTCAGGGCTACCTACACCTGACGGATTGCATTTACACGAATCCGTATGAGCTGGCGACCTTTTACGACAACCATGACATGGCGCGTATGAACGCCTCGAAAGATGGCTTTATCGATGCCCATAACTGGTTGTTTACCAGTCGCGGTATACCAGTGGTGTACTACGGCTCCGAAATGCGCTTCATGGCTGGGAAAGCGGAGCACGGAGGCAATCGTAATCCCTATAATATAAAGCCGTTTTCTGGAGACAACATAACCCAAGCCCGCAATGGCGACATCTATAAAAAGCTGGCTCAGATCGGCGCTATCCGCAAGAAATCAATCGCGCTGCAAAAAGGCTTGCAGCATAACCTTCAGTTCCAAGGGCAGACGGCCGCTTTCTACCGAGTCTACCAAAAGGACAGCGTGAATCAGACTGCGCTGGTCCTGCTCAACAAGGGGTCTTCGCCGGCGAACTTCAAGATTGACAATCAGGTGAGTACCGGGATCTGGACTGATGCCGCGACGGGTGGAACAGTAACGGTCAATTCAGGGAACCGCGCTATCTCCACCACCGTCGAGCCTCATGGCGTCAAAGTACTACTATTCGATGATAAGGTGAATGATCCTCAGCTTATTGCCAGTCTGAGGGCCGCCATGAAATCCACCCAAGGGTGTCAGCAGCCAGCGGCGACTGTGGATCCCGATCCTCCAGTAGCGGGTAAGAGCGCGACCGTCAATTATTACCGGGCAGGTCCTGACAATGAGGTTGCGTTGCACTGGGGCATCAACAACTGGAGCGGTAGGTCAATGCCGCAAGGCGAAATTAAGATGACCTTCAGCGAGGAAATAGGGGCGCATCAAGGCACGGTAACAATTCCAGAGAATGCGACCCAGTTGGATTTTGTCTTTCACATTCTAACGCCTGCTCCTCCCCGCTGGGACAATAACGGTGGCAAAGACTGGCACTACAGCGTTAATCTGAATTGCGATGTACCACCACTGCCGCCGGAAATCCTTTCCATAACTCCTGGCGATCGGGTTATCGATCTGCAATGGAAAGCGAGTGCTTGTGCGACTTCCTATGCGCTTTACTTCACCGATAACGGTGATGATCCTACCAATGCCTCGTCCAAACTGACACCGACTCCGATCAACAACACTCAATACAGCCATCGGGAGTTGACCAACGATGTACGCTACCGGTACCGGATCAGTGCCTCGAATGCCAAGGGAGAAAGCGGACTCTCCAAGGTCGTGGAGGCGACGCCGGTTGTCCCACTACAGTCCCGCTTTGGCAAGGGAGCGGTGTTGCGCCTGACTGGCCAGGCGTTCTCCAACTGGAACCCCGCCAACGATAGCTATGTACTCAAACTCGCCAAGGATCATGTCTGGGAAGGGCGGATCACTGTCCCGACCAAACTGGTGGAAACCCCCTACAAGCTGACCCTGAACGGAAACTGGACCGTCAACTGGGGTGGCGGCGCCTCCGGCACGGACGCGCAGTTGAATCGGGGTGGCGCGAATGCCCTCGTCACCCTGAATGCCGGCGCGTATACCTTGCGGGTAACCGAGAGCACGAGTGTCGATAGTCCGATTCAAGTCAATTGGATAGCCGACTAAGGGCTTGTCACTATTCAAACCCTCAGCGGTGGATAACCGTTCGCTCCCCTCGTCCGCTTGCGGGCGGGGGGTTGGAGGAGAGGGTCTTTATTCAATAGTGTTCGGCATAGCAATTGCCATTAACTTTGGGATATAATTTTCCAATTTGTAATCAAGTTGTTATGTGAAATCACAATTCACTGCCTGCCTCGGGACTCTAGTTTAATCCAGCGACGACTGGGGGGTAGAGGAAGCGAGTCACCTGGGTGGGCAGTACCATCTGATGAAATGAAACTATGCTGACTTTTGAAAAGATTATTGAACCTGTGATTCTATTAATTAAGGAAGAACAGAATCGCTTAAAAAATGATGAGAAGCTTTACAAGCTATCACTGTACTATTTTATGGTGAGTCTGATTTATGCAGTGATTAATAAAACCCAATCGATTCGTTTGCTAATCACAGAAATAAAAACAAATCCTGATTTAAAAAAGCTCGGTTTTGTTTTAGCATCGCCATCGATGTATTCGGAAGCATTTTCACGGTATAAGCCAGAGGTATTTCAGCGTATTTTTGCTAAATTAATAGAAATCATTGAGATTAAAGATATTCCTGAGATAAGAACATTAGGGCGTTTCATATTGTTTGATGGTTCGTTATTTCCTGCATTTAAAAACATGGAATGGGCCCAATATACTTCCAAGTGCCAAGCCTTGAAGATGCATTTAGCTTATGAACTTAATCGCATGATTCCTGTACAATTTATGAGTAGTGAAGCGAATTATTCCGAGCGAAAAGTGTTCATGGAATTGCTGGAAGCCGGGGTGACCTATATCACGGACCGGGGTTATCTTGCTTTTGATATTTTTCAACAAGTTACGGAAAAGCAAGCGTTTTTTATTACTCGTATTCGCTACAATATGCGAGCATCTATTCAAACGGTACTGGAGGTGAATATTCCCGAATCATGGAACTTTTACCTTTCAGAAGTCACCGATGCGCTCGTTATTTTTTCAGGTGATAAATCGAAAGTGACTTATCGTTTAGTTTGTTTTTATGTTTTTGGTGAATGGTATCGAATTACTACAAATCGTTTGGATTTAAAGACCAGTGAGATCATTATTCTTTATGCTTATCGCTGGCAAGTAGAGTTATTTTTCAGGTGTATAAAGCGAACACTGGATGCTCTCCATTTGTGGAACCACGAACCGAATGGAGTCAAAATTCAATTTTACATTTATTTAATTGTTTACGTTCTTTTAATTTACTTTAAGCAAACGCTTGTTAAAGAGCAAGAAAGCCAAAAAGAAGCCCTGCGAGTTTTAAAAGATTCCTCTTCAAAGAAAGAAGATCATTTACGGAACGTGCCTATCCGGTTGGCTCAGGTATCCACTACGGGTAGTGTGCGGCCTTGTCGCCTAGTACTATTCATGGTGTTTTCCTGAGCCAACCGGATAGGCATATTACGGAAAACAGGAAGTTCTCGATTGCCAGTAGAATATAGTTTGGTTTCTTTTCTTGGATTTAAATTGAAAAAATTGTGGAAAATTTCTATTCACTGGTTAATCTGTATTAAAAATTTATTACTTCATCCAATGACTGATGAACATCGAGACATCATTTTGTCTATCCAATAAGTGTGCCGAACACTATTGGTCTTTATTCAACCGGCGTGCCGGACGATGTAATCCTTGATCTTAGTCACGTCCGCGTCCATCACCTCGAACCGTTGCGGCAATGCTTCGAGGTTTTCATAACCCGCCGGCCGCTCCGGCTTGCGCCCCAGGGCCTCGACGATGGATTCCTCGAACTTGACTGGCAGGGCGGTTTCCAGACACAACAACGGCACGCCTTCCTCGCGATATTCCAGCCCGACCTTGATCCCGTCGGCCGTGTGGGTGTCGATGATGAGGCCGGCTTCCTGGTAGACCCAGCGGATCACGGCCATGCGGTTCTGGTGGTTGCTGGAGCCCGAGACAAACCCGGATCGCGCGACCGCGTGGAAAGCGTCGGTGCCGGACAAGTCAAAGAAACCGTAAGTGTCGATCCGCCGCCACAGTTCCCGGACCACCGCCGGATCGCGTCCGACCGCATCGTAGATGAAGCGCTCGAAGTTGGATGCCTTGGAAATGTCCATTGAGGGACTGCTGGTGTGGGCGACCTGGTCGGTCTTGCGCACTCGATAGATACCGGTGCGGAAGAACTCGTCGAGCACGTTGTTTTCGTTGGTGGCCAGGATCAGCCGGCGAATGGGTAGCCCCATGCGTTTGGCGATGTAGCCGGCGCAGATGTTGCCGAAGTTGCCGGACGGTACCGCGAACGAGACTTCCTGGTCGTCGCGGGTGGTGACCGCCAGCCAACCCTTGAAGTAGTAGACGATCTGCGCCGCGACCCGCGCCCAGTTGATCGAGTTGACCGTGCCGATGCGGTATTGGGCTTTGAAGTCGGTGTCGTTGCTGACCGCTTTGACGAGGTCCTGGCAGTCGTCGAACACGCCGCGCACGGCGAGGTTGAAGATGTTGGGGTCTGGCAGCGAGAACATTTGCGCGGTCTGGAACCGGCTCATCTTCTGGTGGGGTGACAGCATGAACACCCGGATGCCGCGCTTGCCGCGCATGGCGTATTCGGCGCTGGAGCCGGTGTCGCCGGATGTCGCGCCGAGGATGTTGAGATGGCCGCCGGTCTTGAGCAGGGCGTATTCAAACAGGTTGCCGAGCAGTTGCAGAGCGATGTCCTTGAACGCCAGGGTTGGGCCGTTCGACAGCCCGAGCAGCCAGACGCCATCGAGCAGGCGAGTGACGGGGGTGATGGCTTCGCTGCGGAAGATTTCAGCGGTGTAGGTCTTGTCGATCAGGGCGTGCAGGTCGGCGGCGGGGATATCGTCGGCGAACTTGCGCAGGATGGCGAACGCCAGTTCCGGGTAGGGTAGCCCGCGCCAGCCCGCCAGTTCGCCGGGCGCCAGCGTCGGGTAGGCGTCCGGGAGAGTCAGACCGCCGTCGGGCGCCAGGCCGCCCAGCAGAATGTCCGAAAAGGTCGCGGGGGCCATGCCGCCCCGAGTGCTGACGTAGCGCATGAAGAAGTCCTCGGGAGTCGCGAAGGGTCGGGAAGGGTTGCGGGAATGGCCGCTATTGTACTCCGCCGCGTCGCCAAGGATGCCGACCCCGCCAAGATGGCTTCTACCCGACATTCCGCACCCCCTTACTCGGAATTCGCATATAGAGCGACAAAGTGTGCGCCGAGCAAGGCCAACAAGGTCTCATGAGCTTCCTTAAGATTCAAAATGGTCTCGCGGATCTCCTCGATCACGAGGAGATGAATCCCGGTAAAAAATTGAAAGACCCAGCGGGCCGTCGGACGATCGGTGGGGTGACCTTTTTGATCGGGAACGGTTTGTTGATGAGCTTTTAAGGCTTCACGAATGCGGTGTTCCAAGGCGCTGTAGACCAATAGGGACAAGGTCATGATCATGGCGAGGGCCATGATCCGCTGGGCGGACTTCAGAAACACGGTCGAGGCCATGAACAACGGATCCTTGAGGAACCGAAACCCCCGCTCCACTTTTTGTTGCTTTTTCAGGTACGCTTCCATTAATTCTTCATCGGATAACGCCGCCTCGTCTAATTCATTACTGGCCACAATAAAACAACTTTTTCGGTCGATTTTTTGTTGCCGACGCGGATCGTGGATGAACGAACCCATCTGGCCAGCAATCTGATAAGTGATTTTGCTTGGGGGTTGATGGGCCGTCGGCCGACCGCGTTTCTCATAGGTCGCGACTTCCATCACTTTTTCATCGAAGAGGGCGGTATAAGACAGGGTCGCTTTAAATTGATCGAGAGCGGCTTGTGCATCCGCAGCGCAAAAAAAGGATTGCTTACTTAATAAGTGAAAGGCTTTGACTTCTTGTTGGCCTTTTTTTACGTATTCGCGCTGGACACTGTTCTGGGCACGCTGGCGCGACGAAGCCGTGCAAATCACGATCCAGCGCTGACGAATACCCGCATACTCGACGCCGAGACTGCGCGAGCGGATGGGCGCGTCCGTGGTGGCGAGCTCGGCTGCCACGGCGTCGCTGATGTGCCGGGCCAGCGTAATGGTCTCCGGGACCCGCGTAATCCACCGGGTCTCCCCGAGACGAATCAAGGTCTCCTGGACAAAGCCAGCACTATCAAAGACATAGTATTGGACTTTAAAGTCTCGATTCAGTTGCCCAAGATGGACAGCGAGCGTCTCCCGAAAACCGGCTTTGTCTTCGCTATTCCCACTGAGGGGTTTCATGAATAACGGAATACCGGCTTGGTTTTCACAAATAAACTGAATCACCCACTGATTCAGATCGGGACGATGATCGCGGCTGTAGCCTTGGGTGATTTGGATCACCCCCGCTTGGGGGTCTTGATGACTATTGTAGTCGCCATCGACATGCAAACTCGTCGAATCCAAATGACCAAAACGACACTGAAGTTGCAGCTTTTCCACGGACGCCGCCGCGGTCATTGTATATAAATCTTCTACACCATAGGTGTAAATACGATCCAAAGCATTACCTAAAGTATCATCATTCAAGTGCCGAGCGTCAATCCCGTTTCCGAGTAAACGAGCCACCGGTTTATTCTCAAAGAAATGCGGTGTTAAATATAAAGCCCGATGACTAAATCCTAGACCGTTCAAAATCATGGCCTTGACCGCTTGTCCGACGGAAACGATCCGCTGTTCGTGATCTTGAACGATGACCGTATCGATGAGCTTGACGATTCCCAGTTCATCCACCATCGCCGCGACCAGACCCAAGTGGTCCAGATTGTAGCTCTGATAGGTGATCGGTCCGCGCATGGTTTTCGTATCAACATGGACAGCCATTGCTTTCTCCTTGATTATGATGACATTTCTTATTATTTTAGCATAATTCCACTTTTCGTCGTTAGGGGGTGCGGAATGTCGGTTCTACGCAGCCGGTGGCGCGTCGTCGGATTGCACCGGAAGCAGCCTTTTCATGATTTCCTGCGCCCACGGATTGATCTCGCCGTAGACCTTGACCAGTCGGCCTTTCGAGGCGCGGAACAGGAGCTTGGCGCGGGCGTTGTCCACGGAGTTGTCGTACACGTAGGTCCGGTCGGCCAGCCAGGCCACGACCGAGCAGTACGCCAGCGATTTGGTATAGCGGCCGATGATCTTGGGGATCGGGACATCGTGTCCGCCTTCCATCACCCGCATGGCGACCCGCTTGGCGTTGATCGAGGGGTCGTCGGTGCCGACGAAGAAGAGCCGGATGAAAAATCCAGCGTCTTGCGCTCGGCGGATGAAGTTCATCTTATCCGGCGCGGACAGGACGGTCTCGAAGGCCAGGCTGCTGCCTTCCGTCAGGCAGCATTCGCGAATTTCGGCGGCCCGTTTCGCGGCTTGGACGACCGCATCCGGGGCGTTCCAGTCGCCGAATTGGTCGCGGGCGATGAAGTCCGGGTTGACGTAGACGCACCCGTCCATCCATTCGTGCATCAGCAGTTGTTGGGTGATCGAGGTTTTGCCGGAACCGTTGGGACCGGCCACCACGATCAGCCGGGGTTTTTCCCCGTCGGTCATGCCCGCGTCAGCAGAGGATTAACGGCGGTGATATCGGCGCGCAGGCGGATCATGAGTTGCTCGCGCGCGGTTTGGGCGTGTTTGCGCGCTTCGGTGGCGACTGCTTCCATCAAGGCGTCGAGTTGCTCGTCGGAGGGTTCGTGGGCGATGTCGTTCAAGTTGAATCGAGCGTGCTGAATCATCTATCAAATCCTCCGGATCGCGAAAAGTCGAGAATAGAGCGAGAAAAGCGAACAATAAATATTCTACATGGGATTGGGGTCGATACCCAACGCGCGCAATTGCTCGGCCAACCGTTCGGCGCGCTGGCGTTCGGTTTCGGCCCGTTGCCGCTCGATTTCGGCGCGCTGATATTCCTCCTCCGCCCGTTGCGACTCGGCCTCGGCGCGCTGGCGTTCGGCCTCGGCGCGCTGGCGTTCGGCCTCGGCGCGCTGGCGTTCGGCCTCGGCGCGTTGCTCCAGTTCGAGAAAGGTTTCGAATCGCCGCCCGTCCGGCCGGTACAGCACCAGGTCGAGACCTTCCAGCGCGAACCGTATCCCCAGGCGCGGGCTGATCCAGCCTTCCATATCGGGCACGTCCTCCAGTCGGTCACCTCGGCGGATCCAGCCGTCGAGCGTGCCTCGATCCGGATCGTAGAGATAGTATTCCTCCACGCCATACTGTTCGTAGAAACGGAATTTGCGGGTCATCTCGGCGGCAGTATTGCCGGGCGACAGTACTTCGAACACGACTTGCGGGGGCAGATGGCCTTCCCGCCATTGCAGGTAGGACCCTCGGTCGCCCGGTGGCCGGCCAAACACCACCATGGTATCGGGCGCGACCCGAATCTTGTTGTTGCCCTCGACCGGATACCAGAGCAGATCGCCAGCGACAAAGACGTTGGGATTGTTGGCGAACAGCGCGGCGATGCCGCCCTGAATGGTCACGATGTAGGTGAACTGCCGGGTGTTGTCGGCCATGGGCTTGCCGTCGCTGTCGGGGTAGACGACCTCGGTGGGTGGAGTGCGGTTGGGCGTGGCTCCGGTGTGGGTTGGCGGAACAAGGGGTGGGGTGATGGCGGTGGCGGGCATGTCGATTCTCCCGGGTTTCGGCCTTGACCTGATGCTAAGGATAACACTTCCCGGTGTTTGGCCGGGCGTGCGGGAGACGATGGATAAAGAGTGTCGGCGCGTTGCGCGCCGTCGATTCGGGACTGCCGCTGTTTTTCGGGCGGATCGCCGCGTTGCTTTACAACGGTCGGCGATTTTCTCCGTCGGTTATGCTTGTGGCTGGAAGGGCCGGTTGATCGTCATGATATCGGCCCGCAAGCGGACCATGAGCTGTTCGCGCGCCGCTTGCGCGTGCTTGCGCGCTTCTTTGACGACCGCTTCCATCAGGTCGTCGAGCTGCTCGTCGGAGGGTTCGTGGATGATGTCGTTCAAGTCGAAAGATTGTAGTTTCATTGGTCTTCTCCAAAATTGATCGACACTGGGTAGCCGGCTCACTCTCGCTGGTGGCTGTAATGTCTATTTTAACTCAAGCCGTTGCGGGAAGGTTGGAGGTTCGAGCTTATTTCTTTCAATCGTTCCGAGGGAAATCCATGATTTTTTAGGTTGGCCGCACCGGGATCGGCGTCCGTTGCGGCGGTCGTCAGGCTGTGTTGGCGGGCGGAAGACCTGATGTGCCGCCCAGACTGGGTGTCCATGAGTCCGTTTCCAGGACTCGCAGGGAAGGGAGCGCCGAATAGCCGGGTCAGGGAACGACAGGGCGCGGGGCCGATGGATTTTTGGAGGTCCGCGTTCGATCTCAGCGGAACGCATGACGGCGCGTTATGATGTAGCCAACGACCAATACGGAATTAAACCTGCGAGTCTAATGGCATGAACCGCGATCAAGTCTTTATCAGCTACAGCCATGCGGACAGCGAGTGGCTGAAACGGCTGCAAATTATGCTGGCTCCCTTGCGGCGTCAGGGGATGTTGGACGTGTGGGAGGATACGCGAATTCAAGTAGGGCAGGTTTGGAAGGAGGAAATTGAAAAGGCATTGGGAAGAGCTAAAGTGGCCGTGCTGCTGGTCAGTCCGGATTTTCTGGCTTCGGACTTTATCGCCAAGCACGAGTTGCCGCCACTGCTGGAGGCGGCCAGAAAACAAGGTACGACTATTCTCTGGGTGCCGTTACGGCACAGCCTGTACCGGGTAACTGAGATTGCCCGCTATCAAGCGGCTTATGATCCAGGGACACCCTTATCAACATTAACGGCGGCCCAGCAAGATGCCGCGCTGGTGCGGATCGCGGAAGCGCTCATCGCGATTGAGTCTTCTCCCTCATCTATCCCACCTCCTAAAACGCAAGAACCGGTCCGACCGGATCGCGTTCTTCTGCCTCCTGTCAAGTACATTCACGGCTGGTTGGCGGAGCGCGTGCAAGCGCTGCAACAGCAGACCGCGAAGGCATTAGGTCTGCCGGTGGAGTTTCGCGATGATCTCGAAAGCGGCGGCCAGGGTCCAATGATGGTCGTTATTCCAGCCGGACGTTTTTTGATGGGTTCGCCCGAGGGTGAACTGGAGCGGCAAAATGATGAGCGCCAGCATGAAGCGCAGGTTGCTGTCTTCGCTATCGGTAAGTACGCGGTGACGGTAGGACAGTTCAAGCGTTTCGTGGAGGCTAAAGGATACCGGACGGAGGCGGAGACGGGGGGCGGTTGTTTTTACTGGACGGGGAGTGAGTGGAAACAGGATGCCGACAAGAATTGGCGAAATCCTGGATTCCCGCAAACCGACAATTACCCGGTGGTCGGCGTCAGTTGGAACGACGTCATGCTCTATGTGGACTGGTTGAGCGAGCAGAGCGGCCAGCAATACCGGTTACCGACGGAGGCGGAATGGGAATATGCCTGTCGAGCGGGAACGGCAACGCCATTTTATTTCGGCGAAACGATCAGCACGGACCAGGCCAACTATGATGGAAACTATGTTTACGGTAAGGGACGCAAGGGGATTTATCGACAAAAAACCGTCGAGGTGGGGCAGTTTCCAGCGAATGCTTGGGGGTTGCACGACATGCACGGCAATGTCTGGGAATGGACCGGTTCCGAATACGATGAAAAGTATGGGGGTGCCGAATTGCAGGGTGTCAGCGCCCCCGATTCCGGCGGTCCCCGGGTGTTGCGGGGCGGCTCGTGGGGCCACGCTCCGCTGTGGTTGCGGTCGGCTACTCGCGGCGGGGGCGGCCCGCGTTCCGGGAACTTCCGCGGGGGTTTCCGTCTGACCAGGACTTTAACCATTTGACCTTTTTACTTTTTCCCTTTTCGGGGGTCCAGGGGGCGAAGCCCCCTGGTCTTTTTTTGGGGGGTAGGGCATGGAAGAAAAAACCGATGATCGAACGCCGCGCGCCGTGCAAGCCTGTCACGAGTTGTTGGCTTGGCTGATTCCGCTGCTCGACCGGTTTCCGTGATCGGTCACGCCCGCCATGCGGAAACACTGGGACTGCGCGAAAGCATCTTTTCGGAAGTACACTTTCGGCGGGAACGGACCGAAGGGCGGTCCCCGGGTGTTGCGGGGCGGCTCGTGGAACAACGAACCGAAGAGGTTGCGGTCGGCCGCGCGCAACAGGAACGACCCGCGCAACAGGAACAACAACAGGGGGTTTCGTCTGGCCAGGCCGCCCACCGAGTCCCGGAGCTGCTACGTTCACGAATGTAGCGGGCGTGGCGCGTGGGTGTCCATGAGTCCGTTTCCAGGACTCGCAGGGAAGGGAGCGCCGAATAGCCGGGTCAGGGACCGACAGGGCGCGGGGCCGATGGCTTGGCCGGAGGTCCCGCGCCCGATCTCAGCGGAAGGTATGGCGGCGCGCTATGATACAGTCAATGAAAATTACAGAATCAAGCTCGCGAGTCCATCAGCATGAACCGAGATCAGGTTTTTATCAGCTACAGCCGCAAGGACAAGGACTGGCTGGAGAAATTACAAACCATGCTCGCCCCTTTGCAACGCAAGGGGACGCTCAAGGTGTGGGCCGATACCGATATCGAACCAGGGCAGAAATGGAAAGAAGAGATTGAAAAGGCCCTGGCGAGAGCCAAAGTAGCGGTGTTGCTGGTGAGTCCAGATTTTCTGGCATCGGATTTTATTGATAAACACGAGTTACCGCCGCTATTGGAGGCGGCCGAAAAAGAAGGATTGAAGATTATCTGGATTCCGGTGCGAGCCAGCCTGTACAAGCGAACTATCATCAATGACTACCACGCAGCCCACAATCCCAAAACACCGCTAGCCCTCCTCGATCCGGCACATCAGGAAGTCGCGCTGGCTGAAATCGCTGAGACTATAGAGTCTGCTCTCGTCTATACCGCACGACCTCCAGACACTTCGCAATCTCTGAGGCCAATTCCCGAGCTGCCCACAAGTCCCTCCGTTGATGCGTCTCCCCGCGAAGTTAGTGTAGTTACTCCGATACAACCCAAGCCTCAACCAAAATATTCAATTATTGCGTTTGTAATGGGTGGTGTCTTGATGGTCGGTATTGGCGTTTTCTATCTCGGTAAACAACTCTCTGTTGAGAAACCACCAGTTTCTACCGTCGAGTCTGTTCCTCAACCAACACCAGAACCTCGGCCTGTCCCGCGTGCGCAGCCGAAACAACCGACCGATATCACCGTGTCTATTTCACGAGTATCAGAACCTGGGCCTGTTCCCCCGATGAAAAATATCCATGGCTGGTCGGCACAGCAGGTACAGGCTCTGCAACAACAAACCGCCCAAGCGTTAAAGATACCGGTGGAATTCCGAGACGCTCTCAAGGATGGCAGCCAAGGACCGATGATGGTGGTGATTCCCGGCGGACGTTTCCAGATGGGTTCACTGCCAGACGAGCCGCAACGAACAGGTGGCAAACGCCCGCACGAGGTCGAAGTCGCGCCGTTTGCAATGGACAAGTACGAAGTGACCTTCGAGGAATACGACCGTTTTGCTACAGCGATCCAGCGCGAGAAGCCGTCAGATTCGGGTTGGGGTCGGGGACGGCGGCCGGTTATCAACGTTACTTGGAAAGACGCGGTGGCCTATGCCGAGTGGCTATCGCAACAGACCGGCCAGACTTATCGCCTACCGACCGAAGCGGAGTGGGAGTACGCGGCGCGAGCGGGGACGACAACCCCGTTCTACTTCGGGACTACAATCAGTACCGAGCAAGCCAACTACGATGGCAATTACACCTATGGCGGGGGACAAAAAGGCGTGTATTGGAAAAAGACTGTCGAGGTCGGCCAGTTTTCAGCCAATGCTTGGGGACTGCACGATATGCACGGTAATGTCTGGGAATGGAGCTGTTCCGAATACGACGAAAAGTATGGTGACGCCGCATTGCGTTGTATCAGCGACCCCAATTCTATCAGTCCCCGGGTGATGCGGGGCGGCTCGTGGATCGACGAACCGGAGGGGTTGCGGTCGGCCGCGCGCAGCAGGCACGGCCCGCGCAACAGGTACGGCAACACGGGGTTCCGTCTGGCCAGGACCTTAACCCTTTGACCTTTTTGCTTTTTCCCTTTTCGGGGGTCCAGGGGGCGGAGCCCCCCTTACAAGTGTAGGTTTTTCCGGGGACGTTAGAAAAGGTTAAGTGAGACATGAGGTTGCGGTAAAATAGCCGATAGGGAACTCGCCTGGTTACCGGAGAAACCGTCATGTCTCGCTCACCCGAACTGTATCAATGGCGCACCGAAATTGCCAAGCACTTTCCCCATCTTAGTCAGCCGATGGTGATGGGCTTGGCCTTGTGGAGTTTGGGCATGATCCTCGTGCGCTCGTGTAGTCTGACCGCGATCGCCGACGGGTGGTCGTGTCAGCTCGGCCAACCGTTTCAGACCGTGCGGGAACGGCTGCGCGATACCTACCGCGAAGCCGAGGCGAAAGCCGGCGAGCATCGGGCCGAACTCGACCTGAGTCTGTGTTGGGCGCCGTGGCTGGCCTGGGTCTTGGCGGGATGGTCCGGCACCACCCTGGCCCTGGCCCTCGACGCGACCACGCTCGGCCAACGCTTCGTGCTGTTGGCGATCAGCGTGGTGTACCGGGGCTGTGCGGTCCCGATCCTGTGGAAGGTGTTGCCCGCCGCCGTCAAACATGCCTGGAAGCCCGAATGGCTGGCCTTGTTGAAGGCGTTGCGCGGCCAGGTGCCGCCGACCTGGACGGTGATCGTGCTCGCCGATCGGGGCTTGTATGCCAAGTGGTTGTTCGAGGGCATCCAAGGCCTGGGTTGGCACCCCCTGCTGCGCGTCAACGCCGGCGGCACCTTCCGGCCCGCCGGCTGGGTTCACCGCTACCCGCTGACCCACTGGACGCCCGCCGTGGGGCGCCGCTGGCAAGGGCGGGGCACCGCGTTTGCCGGGAAAAAAACGCGCCTGGACTGCACCTTGTTGGCCTGTTGGGGCGAAGGCCATCAGGACCCCTTGTCAGGCGACAGCATAAACTGCCCCCCTAGCGACACGAAGAATTGCCCCCCCTAGCCGAGGGGTGAATGATGAACGAACAGGTTCAATGGGTTCCTATCGTTATCGTAGAAGCGACGACGAGAGGGGACCTAATGCAAACACCAGAAGCGATCGCCGCGATGCGGCGGCTCCATCAGTTGGGTTGGGGGATCAAACGGATTGCGCGCGAGTTGGATTGCAGCGCGCATACGGTCCGGCACTCTCTGCGGCAAGGGGAGTGGCGGCCGAGTCGCCGCCCGGTACGGCGCCGGGCGTTGGGCGGGTTGGACGACTGGCTGGCGGCGAGCTTTCGCCAGCATCGCGGCAACGCCGACGTGGTGCGCCAAGAATTGCAGCGGGTGCATGGCCTGCAGGTGTCGTTGCGGACGGTGGAGCGGGCGGTGCGGCCGTGGCGCCAACAGTTGGAAGCGGAGGCGCGGGCGACCGTGCGGTTTGAGACGCCACCGGGCCGGCAGTTGCAGATCGACTTTGGCACGACGACGGTACGGATCGGTGAGGAGCCGGTGGTGGTCCGCTTGTTTGTGGCGACGTTGGGTTATTCCCGGCGGGCGTTTGTAGCCGCCTTCGATCACGAACAGCAAGCAGCCTGGTTGGAGGGCTTGGAGCGGACCTTTCGGTATTTTGGCGGGGTGCCGGAGGAGGTGTTGGTGGACAATGCCCGGACCTTGGTGGACGACCACGACCGGACCACGCGGGTGGTGGTGTTCAACGCCCGGTTTCTGGCCTTTGCCCGGTATTGGGGGTTCCAACCCCGGGCGTGCGCGCCCTATCGAGCCCGGACCAAGGGCAAGGACGAACGGGGGGTGGGCTACGTCAAGCGCAACGCCATCGCCGGCCGGACGTTCGTCTCCTGGACGGCGCTGGAGGCGCATCTGAGTCAGTGGCTGCGGACGGTAGCGGACGTGCGGGTCCACGGCACCACCGGCGAACCGCCCCTGGAGCGGTTCCAGCGGGGGGAAGCGGCCGCCTTACGTCCCCTGAACGGTCGCCCGCCCTTCCATTGGACCCGCGAACTGACCCGCCGGGTGCATGCCGACGGCTGCGTGGAGGTGGACACCAACCACTATAGCGTGCCGTGGCGGCTGATCGGCGAGACCGTGACCGTGCGGATCGTCGACGAGGCCCTGCGGGTCCTGCGGGCCGGAGTCGAGGTGGCCCGGCATGCCGTCAGCGCCGGCCGGCGCCAGTGGGTGATCGATCCGGCCCATCTGGCGGGGGTGGTCGGCGCCCCGAAGGAGGTGAGCCCCCGGGCCGAGGCTGTGGCGGTACCGGCACCGGCGCTGCTGCGCCCGCTGGCCGAGTACGAGGCGATCGCCGGAGGTGGCTGGTGAACCCGCGCGACGACCGCCTGCTGAACCTACTCACCCGCTTGCAACTGACCGCGCTGCGCGAGCGGTTGGATACCTTGTTGGATGAGGCCGCCCGGCGCGAGCTGAACCTGCGCGAGGCCCTCGCGTTCCTGTGCGAGGCCGAGGTCGCGCGCCGGGAACAGCGCCGGCTGGAGATGGCCGCCCGCCTGGCCAAGTTCCCGTTCGCCCGGACCTTGGAGGGTTTCGATTTCGAGGCGCAACCGTCCCTCGATCCCCAGCAACTGCGCGAGTTGGCCCTGTGCCGCTGGGTCGGTAACGGCGACTGCCTGCTCCTGTTGGGCCCGCCCGGCGTCGGGAAAACCCATTTGGCGGTGGCCCTGGGCGGCGCGGCGATCCAGCAAGGCTATTCCGTCCTGTTCGCCCCGGCCACCGCCCTGATGGCCAATCTGGCCAAGGCCCATGCCGACGGCCGCCTGGAGGAGCGGCTGAGCCAGTGGGCCAAACCCAAGTTGCTGATCGTCGACGAACTGGGTTACCTCCCGTTCGAGCCCCACGCCGCCCATCTGTTCTTCCAGTTGGTGGCCCGGCGCTACGAGCGGGGCAGCCTGCTACTCACCAGCAACCGCAGTGTGGGCGAATGGGGCGACGTGTTTGGCGATCCGGTCGTGGCCACGGCCATCCTCGACCGCTTGCTTCACCACAGTCACGTGTTGACTATCCGCGGCGAGAGTTATCGCCTGCGGGAGAAACGCCGGTCCGGCTTGTTCAAGCCAGCACCCGCTTCCTGAAACCGGAATAACCCGAGTAATCCAAGGGGGCAATTTTAAGTGTCGTCAGGGGGGCAGTTTTTGGTGTCGCTTGACACCCCTGGCTGATCCTCACCGACTTGCCACCCGATGCCGCCGATGCCTGTTGGTATGGGTTGAGAGCCTGGATCGAGCAAGGTTTCAAAAAGATCAAGGGGGGTGGGTGGCAATGGCAGTATACGCGGATGACGGACCCGGCCCGCGCCGAACGCCTCTGGTTAGCCATCGCCATCGCCACCTGGTGGTTGCTCGCCGTCGGGGGCGAGGCCGAAGCGGCCCTCCCGACCGCGACGTTTCCCGCCGTGCCCGGTTCGCCCCGCCAGCAAGGCCGACGCTGGCGGTGGGTGGGTATCTTCCGCCATGGCTGGTCGTTGATCGTGGCCGCGCTCTTCAATAGAGTTGTCCATAAATAATTTTACCATTTTAAATCAATGTGTTATGATAAACGTTGATTTTATGTTTCTTTCTAATTCAATAACTTAGAATCGAAAACTTTTGGCATCAAGCGTTATCGGCGCTGATTTTGGAGAAAAACACTGATGACTCCACCTTCCATAAATGTTTCAGAAGTCTTGAACGATGATCGCCAATTAAGATCTTTAATTGGTCTAGGTCGTGAGGAGTTCGAAAAACTTTTGAACGAGTTTACCTCTTGTCTGAAAGAAGATCAGCGTAAAAATTGTAAAGGAAAGCCCAAAAAACATCGCCAAAGAAAAAAAGGAGGCGGACGTAAATCGACGCTCGGTTCACCAGAAAATCAGTTACTTTTTATCTTGTTCTATCTCAAAAATTATCCGACTTATGATGTGCTAGCTTTTACTTTTAACCTCAGTCGCGGGTGCGCGTTTGAGTCCGTCCAGCGGCTCTTGCCCATCTTAAAACAAACGCAAATAAATTTGAAAGTTTTACCCAAACGCACGACGGACGATCCCCAAGAACTCTTGCAACTTGTTGAAAGTGTTGACCATATTTTGATCGATGCCACGGAAAGACCCATCCAACGTCCCCAAAAACCCGCCCGACAAAAAAAGCATTTCAGTGGAAAAAAAGGCTTTCATACCGTCAAGAACACGACGGTCTCGGATACGGATAAACGCATCTTGATTCTGGGTGAAACCGTCCCGGGAAGTCAGCATGATTACTCTTTATTTAAACAAGAGTTCGACCCGAAAATCGATTGGTTCGGCTCGACCGAAGCCTCGACTGATCTGGGCTATCAAGGCATCAAGACCGATTATTTATCGCCCGAAAACATTCATATTCCTCATAAAAAACCCCGCAAGTCGAAAAAGAATCCCGATCCGCAGTTAACGCGTCAGCAAAAGCGCGACAATCGTCGGATCGGACGGGTTCGTGTCCTCGTGGAACATGCGATCGGCGGCATGAAGGTTTTTCGGGTATTAACCCTTCGGCTGAGAAACCATCTGAAGCATTTAGCCGATGACTTTATTTTTGCGACTGCTGGCCTCTGGAACCTCAAAAATTCATTTTTTGTTCAATAGGTTGGCGGGCTTTATTGATGAACAACTCTAATCATCAGCCGTTACCGCTCGGCCACGGTTGCCCAGAACCCTGGCCCGCCGTGCCCATCTCCACTGACAGCTTATCATTACCAGTGCATATAGATGAGACATGAAAAAACCTACACTTGTAAGGCGGAGCCCCCTGGGCGTTTTTGGGGGGTAGAGATGAAGCGATTGGATGGACTACGGCCACGGATTGTAGAGATGGGGGAACAAGCTGAAATCCTGAATATTCCGGGTCACAATAGTCAGCCCGTGACATCGGGCGGTGGCCATCAACAGGGCATCCAGGACCGGCGTCTTGCGCCCCGCCAGTTCGGCATTGCCGCTCAAGTCCGCCCAGGCACGCAGGATCGCGGCGTCCAGCGGCAGGATTCTTCCAGCAAAACGCTGTTCGACTTTATCCAGCCAAGCCGCGAGCTTATGAGCGCGGTTCGGATCGGCGCGCCGCAGTTTGATAATCCCTTTCTCGATTTCACCCAGGGTAATAACGCTGATGAACAGACGGCGTTCGTCTTGCGCATCCAGCCAGGCAATCACTTCGGGCGTGGGTTGTCGCTTAACGTACTCGGAGAGCACGCAGGTGTCCAGCAACCAGTTCACAGCGCGATCTCTCTACCGGTATCCCGGTCACGGCTGAAATCCAGATCCTCACCGCCGATGTCCGGAGCCAGCAATGCCGAGGAGAGGCTGCCGGCGGGAGGGCAGGTCAGTTTTTCATACGCCGCCGCCGACAGGATGACCGCCGCCGCCTTTCCGTGTACGGTAATTACCTGAGGTTCGCCGCATCCTGCCAGTTTGATTAACTGGCTAAGTTTGTTTTTCGCTTCCTGCAACTGCCATTCGGTTTGCATGATCGCTCCCCCGTTAAATCTGTCCAGACTGGCTAGATTTTAACATGAGGGAGGTAACGCGCGCCACACCCAGAGAATGACGCCGGCATGGCTGGCGCTACCGATGGCTTGTGCTATCGCAGCCAACCTTTAGCGCCTGGCCTTTCGCCTTTAACCTTTCGCCTTCGCCATCTCCGCCAGCACCAACTGCGTCCACGCCCCCGAGCCGGGCAGGTTCTGGCCGCCGTCGGCGACCACCAGCGTCCCGGTGATGTAGGACGCCAGCGGCGAGGCCAGAAACACGCTCAATTGCCCGATGTCGTCCGGCGTGCCGAAGCGGCCCAGCGGGATCATCCGCTTCAGTTTGTCGGCGCTGCCCGCCGGCACCAGCCGCCGCACGCCCTCGGTGCCCTCGATCGGGCCGGGCGCGATGCTGTTGCAGCGGATGCCGAAGCGGCCCCATTCCAGCGCCAGATTCCGCATCATGTTGTCGATGCCGGCCTTGGCCGCGCCGACGTGCGCCTGGAACGCATACGGCATGAACGCCTGACCCGCCGAAATGAAGATGATGTTGCCCTGGGTCTCCTTGAGCTGCTCGAACGCCGCGCGGCAGGTGTGAAAACTGCCCAGCAGATCAATGTCGATCACCGACTTGAACCCGTTGGGGCTGATCTGTTCGGCGGCGAGGGGGAAGTTGCCGGCGGCGCCGCAGATCAAGGTGTGGATCGGCCCCAGTTCCTCCCGGCAGCGCTGCATGGCCCCTTCCAACGCCGAGTAATCGCGCACGTCGGCGGAATGGGCCGACACCCGCGCACCGAGCGCCCGCAGTTCCGTCGCCGCCGCGTCGAGCTTCTCCTGAGCGCGGCCGACGATGCCAAGATTCGCCCCGACCGCCGCGAAGTTGCGAGCGATGCCGAGATTGATGCCACTGCTGCCGCCGGTGATGAATACGGTCTTGCCCTGGAACAGGTCTTTGGCGAAATAGGAGGTAATATTCATGGCGCTTCCTTGAGGTTCGGATCAATGATCGAATAAGCCTAAACAAACCGAACTGCTTCACATAGCACACTTTGGCTAACTTGACCGTCCCGGCGGCCTTGTCGAGAATCGCCGCCTGTCCTTCATCCCTTCGGAGTCCGTCATGGCCGACCACGACCTACTGATCATCGGCGCCGGCATCAGCGGCCTGAGCATGGCCCATTACGCCGCCGCTGCGGGTTTAAACGCGCTGGTGCTGGAACGGGACCACCGGCCGGGCGGTTGCCTGCACTCGCACCGTTTCACCGGCGCGCTGGACGGCTTCTGGCTGGAACTGGGCGCGCACAGCAGCTTCAATTCCTACACCAACCTGCTGGCGATTCTGGAACAGATCGGCTTGCTGAACCGCGTGCAGCGCCGGGCTAAGGTCGGTTTTCGGCTGTTCGCTGACGGCGCGGTCAAGAGCATTCCTTCCCAGTTGTATTGGCCGGAATTGCTGCTGGCGCCGTTTCGGCTGCTCGGGTTACTCAAGGTCGGACGCAGCGTCGCGGAGTACTACGGCCACATCGTCGGCCGGCGCAATTACGCGGCGGTGTTCGAACCGGCCTTCAACGCGGTGATCTGCCAGCCCGCCAGCGACTATCCCGCCGACAGCCTGTTCAATCCGCGCCCCCGCCGCAAGGACGTACCGCGCGGCTTTACCCTGCCCGGCGGGCTGCAAACCATCGCCGATGCGCTGGGCGCGCGGCCGGAAATCCAGATCGAATTTGGCCAGGCCACGCGGGAGATACACCGCGACGGCGCGGGATTCAGCGTCCGCACCGACTCGGGCGAATACACCGCCCGCGCCCTTTGTCTGGCGACGCCGGTAGCGGTGGCGACCGAGTTGCTGCGCGCCGCATTTCCCGCCATCGCCGCGCAGTTGGCGGAGATCGCCACCGCCACGGTGGAATCGGTCGGGGTGGCGCTGCCCGCCGAGCGGGTGCAACTGCCGCCGGTCGCGGGACTGATCGGCCGGGACGAGGCGTTTTATTCGGTGGTGTCGCGCGATACCGCGCCGGATGCCCGGTACCGGGGGTTCACCTTTCATTTCCGGCCCGGCGTGCTGGATGAGGAGGGGAAACTGAACCGCATCGCCCAAGTGCTGAACGTGCCGCGCGCCGCGCTCGGCGCGGAGAATGTGGTGGCCAGGATCAACCAGTTACCCGCTTTGCGGGTCGGTCATGGCGAGCGGACCCAGCATTTGGATGCGGCATTGGCCGGAAGCCGTCTGGCGCTGACCGGCAACTATTTCACTGGGGTCGCTATTGAGGATTGCGTGACGCGCTCGCGCGACGAATTCGCCCGGTTGCGGCGGGAAGGCGGGTGAGAAGGGCGGTGCGGCGCCCGACCATCGGCTATCCGACGGTCGGCGCCACCCGTCCAGCGCGCAGGTTAAAAGGCAGGATAGAGCGTGGTTGTTTCGCCGGCCGGGGCCGCCATATTGTCGCCGATGGACCAGCCCTCGTCGTTGATCAGGAACTTGAACGATACGGTAGCCGTGCCCGCTTCGTTTGTCGTCCACACCCACACATCGTTGCCGGCGTTTTCCATCTGTACCCCGGACTCCCAACTAAGGCCAGCGCCTTCGCCGCGAATGAACATGTTGTTGCCGGGGCCAACGTCGTATTTAGCGACGACGACGGTAACAGCCGATTCAGGTTGAGCAGCGGATTTCGCGGCCTTGGCGGGCGCTGGAGCCGCAGGTTTTTCGGCGGTCTTGGCGGGCGCTGGAGCCGCAGGTTTTTCGGCGGTCTTGGCGGGCGCTGGAGCGGCGGGTTTCTCGGCGGCCTTGGCGGGTGCTGGAGCGGCGGGTTTCTCGGCGGCCTTGGCGGGCGCTGGAGCCGGAGCCGCAGGTTTCTCGGCGGCCTTGGCGGGCGCTGGAGCCGGAGCCGCAGGTTTCTCGGCGGCCTTGGCGGGCGCTGGAGCGGCGGGTTTCTCGGCAGCCTTGGCGGGTGCTGGAGCCGGAGCCGCAGGTTTCTCGGCGGCCTTGGCGGCTGGAGCGGGCGCTGGAGCGGGCGCTGGAGCGGGCGCTGGCTTGGCGGCTTCCGCCGGCTTGGCGGGTTCCACGGCGGGTGACTTCATTGCCGCTGGCCTGGGTCGAGGGATTCTCAGGTTTCTTGGTGGTTTTCTTGGGTTCTGGCTTGACGGTGGTTGCGGTGGGCTCTTTCTTTTTCGGCATGAGTTCAGTCCTCTGAATCGCTTGATGAATTTCGGGGCGCGGCGGAATGCCTTGCCATTTGCTGCTTCTATATCAGTCTAGCCTAAGCTTGGAGTGGTCTCCAACCCACACAGCGTGAATCGCCACGTTATCGTTTAATTTTAGTTCCATCATACCGATGTTTCATCACGACTATCCGTTCGATCCCTGTTATGGCCATCATTTGGCTGCTCTGCTAGCTGTCGCCACGCCGGAGGAGCCAGTGGATTTCGCGCCGTTCTGGCGCGATCTTAGGCGCGCGCCCGGGCGGTGGCGGTCGCGCCGGTGCTGCGGGAACAGCCGAGCCCGCAAGCGCGAACCCGGGTGTTCGCAGTGGAGTTTACTTCACTGGATGGATTTCGGGTTGGCGGCTGGTTGACCCGGCCCCGCGACGAGCCGGTTGAGCGGGGCGTGGTGGTGAGTCACGGCTATGGCGGACGGGAGGGTCCGGACTTTGATCTGCCTTTCCGGCGGGCCGCACTGATTTTTCCCTGCGCCCGGGGGATTTCCCGCAGTGCCCGCGCCGATGTTCCCAGCGACCCGAACACGCACGTGCTGCACGGGATCGACAGCGCGAGACCTACGTGCTCGGCGGCTGCGCGGCCGATACGGTGTGGTGCGCGGCCTCGGCGTTGCTGGAACTGTTCCCGATGGCGACGCGACGGCTGGACTATCTGGGCATCAGCTTCGGTGGCGGCATCGGTGCGCTGGCCCTGCCGTGGGACGAGCGGTTCCACCGCGCCCATCTGAACGTGCCGACTTTCGGTCACCAGCCGCTGCGGCTGGCGCTGCCCTGCGTCGGCAGCGGCGAGGCGGTGCGGCTTTACCAGCAGCGAACCGGCCGGGTGCTGGACACGCTGCGCTATTTCGACGCTGCGGTGGCGGCGCGGCATGTGCGCATCCCGATGCATGTCGCCGCCGCCCGCTTCGATCCGGCGGTGCCGCCGCCCGGCCAGTTCGCCATTTACAACGCGCTCGCCGGCCCCAGGGAATGTTCGTATTGCAGGCCGGCCATTTCGACCACGCTGGCTTGACCGCCGAGGACGCGCGGCTGCGGGATGCGCTGGTGTATTTTTCAACCGCGCCTGATGTGAATTCAAAAGCCCAGCAACCGGGCGCCCTGGTAGAACACCAGGCTCAGCAGCCACGCCAGCCCCAGCGACCAGACAATGCTGAAGCTGGTGAAGGCGAGGCTTTTGGATTCGCCGCGCAGGGTCGCGACCGTCGACAGGCACGGGGTGTAGAGGAGCACGAACAGCATGAAGCTGTAGGCCTGCAGCGGGCCCAGGCGCTCGGCCATGATCCCGGAGAGACTCCCCTCGCCCGCCCCGTAGATCACCGCCATCGCCCCCAGGACGACCTCCTTGGCGACAAAGCCGAACAGCAGGCTGACGCTGAGCAGGCTGTCGAAGCCAAGGGGGGCGAAGACCGGCTGGGCCCAGTCCGCGAGACGCCCCGCGAGGGTCGCCGGTCCGGCCGGAATCGCGTCGAACGGGTAGTGGGTGAGGAACCAGACGAGGACCACGCCCAGCACGATGAAGGCCGTCGCCTTGCGCAGGAAATGGCTGACCTCCTGCCAGGCCCGCAGGCCCATCTGACGCAGGGTCGGCGCCCGGTAGGGGGGTAGCTCCAGCAGCAGGGGCTCGTCGTTCACCAGCCGGCGCCGGTAGAGGAACGCGGTAAGAAAGGACACCGCGAAGCTCAGGAGGTAGAGGCTGAACAGCGCCAGCGGTGCGGTGCGCGGCGAGAAGATCGCCGCGGTCAGGAACACGAACACCTGCAGCCGCGCCGAGCAGAGCGAGAACGGGATCGTCAGCATCGTCAAGAGCCGCAGGCCCCGCGAGCGCATCACGCGGGTGCCCATGAGCGCCGGTACGTTGCAGCCGAAGCCCATGAGCTGCATGACGAACGAGCGCCCGTCGAGCCCCAGGCGCGCCATGAAGGCGTCCATCAGGAAGGCCGCCCGGGCGAGATAGCCGCTGTCCTCGACCAGCCCCATGAGCAGGAAGAACAGCAACAGGATCGGCAGAAACGAGGCGACGGTGCCGACCCCGTCGTAGAGTCCGTCCAGCAGCAGACCGTACAGCCAACCGGGCAGAACCACCTGGAAATGAACCAGCGCCCGGTCGCGGAACTGCTCCAACAGCCAGGCCATGCCATCCTGTAACGGCCCGCCCAGGGTGTAGACCGTCTGGAACAGCAGGAACAGCGCGAGGAAAAACAGCGGGATGCCGAACAGCGGATGCAGGG
>CAVRCC010000072.1:0-29119 GCA_963719395.1 uncultured Gammaproteobacteria bacterium
AAATGTCGTCGCGGGTGCTGCGCGAAACGGCGATGATCGCGTCGGCTGTTTCCAGCGCGGTTTTCTCGATCCAGCGGGACAGGTCGTAGCCGTGCCCGAGCTGATCCCGCTTCCAGGGTCGCAACGGCTCCAGCGAGTGGACGGTGATCACCATCGGGATGTTGTAGAGAATCTTGGCGAGAATGCCGCTGAAGTG
The DNA here is from genome assembly GCA_963719395.1 of uncultured Gammaproteobacteria bacterium. Taxonomy (GTDB): domain Bacteria; phylum Pseudomonadota; class Gammaproteobacteria; order Competibacterales; family Competibacteraceae; genus Contendibacter. The sequence goes on from CAVRCC010000072.1 coordinate 197, forward strand.
GGCATACCAGGTATGACAGTGAATGACCTCGGCGGCGCCTTCCAGGTCGCCGATACCCTGACCGACAAAGGCCAGGCAGGTGCTCAGCGCCTTGAGCGGCGAGACGAAGGATTGCGGGCAGCCAGCGAAATGGGTCGTGTCCATCTTGACCCCGCGCACGTGCAACTGGCCTTCATCGGAGGTCTGGTCGTGAAAGCTGCGCACCTCGACCGGTGTCAGCTTGGCCAGTTCGCGCGACAAGTATTCGACGTGAACCCCGGCGCCGCCGTAGACGTAGGGGGGATATTCGTTGGTGGTGAGCAGGACGCGCATTGTTGTTGTACTCCCTTGGCCGGGTGTGCGGCGATGAGGTGGACGGGTTCCGATGGGGCGTCCAGTCGGAAGGTCTGACGATGGGGCATTATGCCAAGCGGCGCGCGGGTTTTGAAAGGGTGGAGCGGGGATGGCTCAGAATGCCGCCGCCAAAGCGCGCGCTTCCTCCAGCATTGCCTGCCGTTCGGCGTGAGAAACGGTCGGCACCTGGTAAAACGCCCGGTGGATCACGTTGCGAACGCCACAGGCGCCCAGAATGCCTTCAGCCATCGGTCGGACCAGCAGTTCGTGCCAGCGTTCGCGCTGATAGGTGGCCTCGTCGCCACCCAGGGTGTTGAGAATCAGCGCCCTTTCGTGGTCGAGCAGGCCCTGCATTCCCGCCGGGACCGAAATCGAAGGCAAATTTGCGGGTGAATACCCGGTCGATCCAGCCCTTCAGAATGGCGGGTGGGCCGAACCACCAGATCGGGTAGATGAACACCAATCCCCGCGCCCAATGAACGGCATCCTGTTCCCGGCGCGTATCCACCGACAAATCACCGCGCCAGTTGCGCAGCAGATCCTCGCCGTCCAGCACCGCCCGGAATTGCATCGAATACAAATCGTGGATACGGGTGGCATGGCCCCGCTCGCGCAAGGTGGTATCGACCACCTCCAGCATGGCCCGATTGAAGCTACGTGGATTGGGATGGGCGTAGACGAGCAGAACGTTCATGGCGTTGGGAGTCAGAGCCGGTACGGAAATTCCCTCTCCCGCTGGGAGAGGGCTGGGGTGAGGGTCTTGGAGGCGTTCAAGCCACTCGCGCGGCGAAAGCGTGACCGGCCAGATCGAGAATCAGTTGATCGCCGAATTGCAAGGGGCCGACGCCCGCCGGTGTGCCGGTCAGCACCACATCGCCGGGCCGCAAGGTAAAGTGAGTGGAGATGTGGGCCATGAGTTCGAGGATGCCGACCATCATCTGCCGGGTGTTGCCCTGTTGGCGTAGCTCGCCGTTGACCCGCAGCGCCAGATCGGCCGCCTGGGGGTCGGGCAACGCCTCGGGCTTGAGAAAGGGGGAGAGCGGACAGGAGCCGTCGAAGGCCTTGGCGGTTTCCCAAGGATGGCCCTTCTTCTTCAGCTCGTTTTGCAGGTCGCGCAGGGTCAGGTCCAGGGCGATGCCATGGCCGGCCACGGCCTGGCGGGCGGTTTCGGCGTCGGCATTCTGTAACTCCCGGCCGATCAGCACCGCCAGTTCGACCTCGTGATGGCACTCGCCCCGTCCCACGGCAGCCGGATCGGCTCGTCCAGCCCGGCCAGCGCGGTGGACGGCTTGATGAACAGGATGGGGGTTTCCGGCACTGCGTTGTTCAATTCGCGGATGTGCTCGAGATAGTTGCGGCCGATGCACACGACCTTGCCGGCCGGCAGGTCGAGCGGACTGCCGTCCAGATAACGATGCTGGTAAGCCACGGTATTCCCCTTATGCTTTTTGGACGCGATGCGGCGTATTGTCGGGTAAGGGGAGCAGTGCTGCAATGCGAAAAAACGCCGGCGCGAGGGCCGGCGCGGCAAGTATTCCACAGGCCGGCATTGAGCCGGCTTGCAACGGGAGACAGGACTGATGGAATTCAGGCGGATTTGGGCCCCCATGACCTGCACCATCCGTTGGCGTTGACTACAAGTGGTTGATTGTACTGGTTTAACCCTGTAAGAGAAGATAGCGCAAGGTCCCCATTGCGCGCCTTCCTGGCCGCTGTAAAGCATACAGTTATGACAGAATTGAACATCGTTTTTCCGGAAAGACGACTTGGTGGCATTCTCTGCATAATAAAGCGCTTTAGCCTGTGCATCATCCATATCCACTTTCGGTATTTCCTTGGAACCCTCCTTTTGTGCTGAAGCCGCCTGTACAGGTTTGCCCATCAGCAGGTTACCTAAAGGCGCCGCGGCAAGGCCCATAACGCTGAGTTTGACAAAGAACCGACGATTGACTGGATTAGACATAACTAAGTCTCCACATCCTCAGTGATTGATTTTCAACAAAAAACGCCTGCACGAGGGCCGGCGAATCGAATGTTCCTGAACCGGCGGCGGGCCGGTTCAGGAAGCGAGCTAATGGGCGAAATAGGCGGCGGCGATTTGATCGTGCAGTTCACCAAAGCCGATTTGCACCTCGTCGATAAAATCATGCAGCCCTTCATGGGCCAGTTCCGGCACCGCCGCCGCATTCAGCTTTTGCCTGAGCGCGGCGAGGGCAGCCAGCGACGCATCGTTCCGGGGCAGTTTTCGCAGGCAGATTTCCAGTTGCCGTAAACAGAACACCACCGCGCGTGGGAAATATTCATCCTGCAACAGGAACTTCAGCACGTCCGGTCCGCTGACCCGCACCCGCACTTGTTGGCGGTACATCTGATAAGCGCTGAGCGATTTCAGCACGCTCATCCACTGAATGCTTTCGAACGGATCCTGCTCCTCCTTTTCGGGGGCTACGGTCTGGGTTTGGATTTGTATCCGGCTCTGGCTCTGGCTCTGGCTCTGGCTCTGGCTCTGGCCTATTCTGAGTCTGACCGGCGTGCGACAGCAGATTGGCCGAGCGCACGTCCAGAATGCGAGTGGTCATGTCGGCGCGTTCCAGATAATGGCCCAAGCGGACAAAATCGTAGGCGGAGGTGCGGCTCATCGCGCCGGCCAGCAGGCCGCCGATTTGCTGCGCGCCGCGAATCACCCGCCGCAGGAATTCAAGCGGCCGCGCCGGGCTGGGCAGATGATCGCGGGCGTAGATATACAAGCCGTTGATCTGCTCCCAGGCTTCCTGCGGCACGGTATCGCGGGTGGTGCGCAGATTTTCGCGGGCGGCGGCCAGGCTGGAAATGATCGAACTGGGGTGGTCGCGATCGCTGATCAGAAATTTGACCACGTTGGTTTCGTCGGCCAGCCGGTTCGGGTCTTTTTCGAAGAACAGTTTCTCGGCGCCGACGATGAAGATCAAGGGCAGCCAACCGAAGGTGGTATTGCGCGGCAAATCCAGCAGCAGGTTGGCGTTGACGTTGATCAGGCGGGCGGTGTCTTCGGCCCGTTCGATCTGGCGGGTCATCCAATAAATGTTCTGAGCGACGCGCGATAGCATGGTTAGAAGCCCTCGGTATCCACGATCCAGGTGTCCTTGCTTCCTCCGCCCTGCGACGAGTTCACCACCAGCGAGCCCTTGCGCAGCGCCACGCGGGTCAGGCCGCCGGTCGTGACGTAGGTGCTGGGGCTGCCGGAGAGAATGAACGGCCGCAGGTCCACATGGCGCGGTTCCATCTGGTTGTCGTCGCACAGCGTCGGCGAGGTGGACAGCGCCAGGGTGGGTTGGGCCATGTAATTGCGGGGATCTTTCTGGATCAATTTGGCGAAGCGTTTGTGCTCGGCCGACGTGGCGTGCGGCCCGACCATCATTCCGTAACCGCCGGATTCGTTCGCCGGTTTCACCACCAGCTTGTCCAGGTTGGCCAGCACATATTTCCGATCCTTCTCCCGCATGCACAGATAGGACGGCACGTTGGCAATCAGCGGGTCCTGATCGAGGTAGTACTTGATGATCTCCGGCACGAAGGCGTACACGACCTTATCGTCGGCCACGCCGGCGCCCGGCGCGTTGGCCAGCGCCACCTTGCCCGCGCGCCAGGCCCGCATCAGACCCTTGACGCCCAGCGTGGAATCGGGCCGGAACACTTCGGGGTCCAGGAACAGGTCATCGATGCGCCGGTAGATCACGTCCACCCGCTCCGGCCCCTCGATGGTGCGCATGTAGACGCAGTCGTTGTCGTCGACTTCCAGGTCGCTGCCTTCCACCAGTTCCACGCCCATCTGCTGGGCGAGATAGGAGTGCTCGAAATAGGCCGAGTTGTAGATGCCGGGCGTGAGCACCACCACGGTCGGCTGATCGCCGGGTCGGGGCGACAGCGAAGCCAGCATGTCGTACAGCCGCAGGGTGTAGTCGTCCACCGGCTGGATGCGCTGGTGCTCGAACAGTTCCGGGAACACCCGCTTGGTGACGACCCGGTTTTCCAGCATGTAGGACACGCCGGAAGGCACGCGCAGGTTGTCTTCCAGCACGTAAATCGTGCCGTCTTTATCGCGCACCAGGTCGCTGCCGCAGATGTGCGCCCAGACACCGTGGCGGGGGTTGACGCCCACGCACTGCGGCCGGAAGTTGACCGACTGCGTGAGCACCTCGGCGGGAAACACGCCATCCTTGATGATCTTTTGCTCGTGGTACAGATCGTCAATGAACAGGTTGAGCGCCTGCACCCGCTGTTTCAGGCCAGCCTCGGCGCGATTCCATTCGTGCCTGGGGATGATGCGCGGCACGATGTCGAACGGCCAGGCCCGGTCGATGCTGCCGCCCTCGGTGTAGACGGTAAAGGTAATGCCCATCACCAGAATGGCGAGTTCGGCGGCGGTCTTGCGCTCGCGCAGATCCGCGTCGCTCAGGGAAGCCAGATATTCGCACAGCGCCCGGGCTGCGGGACGAGGCCCGGTCGCGCTGTCGATGAGTTCGTCGTAAGAGCCCGGCGCGGCGTAATGTTGCCACTCGATTGTCATCGTCTTGTCCTTGGGATCGGCATATTCGGTGGACGTTGCGCTCGGACTTAGCAAAATACAAGCCGAGCTGAGAAAGCGAGTCGTTGCCGGGGCGGGCGCGGGATCACCGAAAACGGAGCAGAGCGATTCGAAAATACCCGATCCGTGGCGCGCCTGTCGATGCTAATGGGTGGCCCGGATGGAGCGAAGCAAAATCCAGGATCGCGGTCTGCCGAGTGTGTGGCGAACAAAACCGAGCGCCGGCCGCACCAAACGAGTGCCGAAAATCAGGGTATTGCACGGAATAGGTGCGAGCAAGTTTGTGAATGATCAGGGAAATCGGCTTGGGCCGCGCGGAATGCCGTTTGCATTTGCCACGGCGGTTCAATCGCGCATAATGCGCCTCCAATTTTAGCCGATCGTGAAGGACGGGCCATGGCCATACGTGTTGCGCTCCACCATCACACCATTTATCACTTCGACCGTCCGGTCAATGTATCGCCGCACGTCATCCGGTTGCGCCCGGCCCCGCACGCCCGCACCCCGATTCTCGCGTATTCGCTCAAGATCGAGCCGGCGCAGCACTTTATCAACTGGATGCAGGACCCGTTCGGCAACTTCCAGGCCCGACTGGTGTTTCCGGAAAAAATCCGGGAACTGGCGATCACCGTCGATCTGGTGGCCGAGATGACGGTCATCAATCCCTTCGATTTTTTCGTCGAGGATGACGCCGAAAAATATCCCTTTAGCTATCAATCCACGCTGCGCCAGGAACTGGCGCCGTATCTGGAGATTCAGGAAAACGGCCCGCTACTGCGGGAATGGCTGGCCGGGGTGAAGCGCGATCCGCTGCGGATCGTGGATTTCCTGGTCGAGATCAACCGGCGGTTGAGTCAAAGCATCGCCTACATCATCCGCATGGAGCCGGGGGTGCAGAGCTGCGAGGAGACGCTGGCAAACGCAGCGGTTCCTGCCGCGATTCGGCTTGGCTGCTGGTGCAAATCCTGCGGCAACTGGGGCTGGCGGCGCGCTTTGTGTCCGGCTATCTGATCCAACTCACCGCCGACATCAAGTCGCTGGACGGTCCATCCGGTCCCGACAGCCGATTTCACCGATCTGCACGCCTGGGCCGAAGTGTTCGTGCCCGGCGCCGGCTGGATCGGGCTGGACCCGACGTCGGGCCTGTTCGCCGGCGAGGGCCACATTCCGCTGGCCTGCACGCCGACCCCGCCCAGCGCCGCGCCGGTGACCGGTTACACCGACCCATGCGAGACGACGTTCGATTTCGCGATGAAGGTCACGCGCATCCACGAGGACCCGCGCGTCACCAAGCCCTACAGCGAGGAACAGTGGACGCGGATCGAACGGCTCGGTCATGACGTGGACGCGCGGTTGGCGGCGGGCGACGTGCGGCTGACCATGGGCGGCGAGCCGACCTTCGTGTCGATCGACGACATGGACGGCGCGGAATGGACCATCGCGGCCATCGGTCCCACCAAGCGCAAACTGGCCGGTCAGTTGCTCAAGCGGCTGCGCGGCCACTTCGCCCCCAATGGCTTCCTGCACTACAGCCAGGGCAAATGGTATCCGGGCGAATCGCTGCCGCGCTGGGCGTTGTCCTGCTACTGGCGCAGCGACGGCCTGCCGCTGTGGCACGATCCGCGCTGGATCGCCGACGACGAAACCCCGCAGGGCTTCGGGCCGGAACAGGCGCGGGCGTTCGCGACGGAATTGACCCAGCGGCTGGGGGTGAGCGCCGGAAATCTCATTCCGGGCTACGAGGATGTTTACTACTACCTGTGGAAGGAACGCACCCTGCCGGTCAACGTGGATCCGCTGAAGTACGACCTCAAGGATGACGAGGAACGCCGGCGGCTGGCGTTGCTGCTGGAGCGCGGTTTGAACCGGGTGACGGGTTACGCGCTGCCCCTGCGCTGGAATCACGCCGCCGGTGCGGAGGGGTGGCTCAGTGGGCCGTGGGTGCTGCGTCGCGAGCATCTCTACCTGATTCCGGGCGATTCGCCGATGGGTTATCGCTTGCCGCTGGCGGCGTTGCCCTGGGTCGAGAACGCCGACCGGGAAGCGCCGCATCCGCAATCGCTGTTCGAGTTCCGCACCGTGCTGGGCGATGTCCACGGTGAGGTGATGCGCCGTTACAGCGAGTTTCTGCGGGGCGGCAGTCCGGCGCCGCGTGGTGATTTCCAGGATCAGCCGGCAGCGGCGGTGGATACCAGTTCGGTGATCCATACCTCGCTGTGCGTCGAGCCGCGCGACGGTCATCTGTATGTATTCATGCCGCCGCTGGAACGGTTGGAACACTATCTGGATGTGCTGGCTTGCGTCGAGCAGACCGCCGCCGAACTGGCGATGCCGGTGCTGGTGGAGGGCTACGCCCCGCCGCCGGACTGGCGGTTGCGCAAGCTGGCCATCACTCCCGACCCCGGCGTGATTGAAGTCAATATCCATCCCGCCCACGACTGGGAGGAATTGCAGCACAACATCCAGGTGCTGTACGAGGAAGCGCGGCAGTCGCGACTGGGCACCGAGAAATTCATGCTGGATGGCCGACATACCGGCACCGGCGGCGGCAACCACGTCACCCTGGGCGGCGCCACCCCGAGCGACAGCCCGTTCCTGCGCCGGCCCGAACTGCTGCGCAGTTTGATTACGTATTGGCAACATCATCCCAGCCTGTCCTACCTGTTCTCCGGGCTGTTCATCGGCCCGACCAGCCAGGCGCCACGGGTGGACGAAGCCCGCAACGACAGCCTGTACGAACTGGAAATCGCCTTCCGCGAAACCCCGGCCGGCGAAGCGCCGCAACCGTGGCTGGTGGACCGGCTGCTGCGCAATCTGTTGGTGGATCTGACGGGTAACACTCACCGCGCCGAGTTTTGCATCGACAAGCTGTATTCGCCGGACACCGCCACCGGCCGGCTGGGACTGGTGGAGATGCGCGCGTTTGAAATGCCGCCGCACGCCCGGATGAGCCTGATGCAGATGCTGCTGTTGCGCGGCCTGGTGGCGCGATTCTGGGAGCAGCCCTATGCGAATCGGGAGCTGGTGCGCTGGGGCACGCGAATTCACGACCAGTTCATGCTGCCGCACTACGTCTGGGAGGATTTCAAGGATGTGGCCGCCGAACTCCAGCAGGTCGGCTTCCCGTTCGAGAGCGACTGGTTCCTGCCGTTTTACGAATTCCGCTTCCCGCACTACGGCGCCATCGTCCAGCGGGACATCGAATTGGAGCTGCGGCAGGCTTTGGAACCGTGGCACGTACTGGGCGAGGAGCAGGCTTTGGGTGGCACCGCCCGCTACGTCGATTCCTCGGTGGAGCGGCTACAGGTTAAGGTGCGGGGCATGACCGGCGAGCGGCATGTCGTAGCCTGCAACGGCCGGCGGGTGCCGCTGCGCCCGACCGGTGTTCCGGGCGAGTTCATCGCTGGGGTGCGCTATCGCGCCTGGCAGCCGCCGTCGGCGTTGCACCCGACCATTCCGGTCCACGCCCCGCTGGTGTTCGATCTGGTCGATACCTGGAACCAGCGGTCCATCGGTGGCTGCACCTATCACGTCATGCACCCCGGCGGACGCAATCCCGACACCTTCCCGGTCAACGCCAACGAAGCGGAGGCGCGACGCTTCGCCCGGTTCTGGCCGTATGGCCATACGCCGGGGCCGATGACCGTGCCGGCTGAGGAAGCCAACCCCAACTTCCCCTACACCCTCGATTTGCGGCGGCGGGAAGACTGAATGGCCCATGCTCGCCGCCATTCGCTTTAAGCAATGTGGGACCGGCTTCCAATCCGTCAAACCGGCTGGCTGCCGGTTCCACAGTCCGCCGGCGCGATCTCACTCGTGCCGCAGCGCGTCGATGAGATCGAGCCGCGCATCAGGGTACTGGTTCCGTCTGATTATTCTCCAACCTGTTGATCATTAAATTAAACCGGTTCTTCGTAGGCTGTGGTGGAGTTGGTCCCTCTGGGTGGGATTCAGCCTGCCGAGCCCGCTAAAAATTGGCTTAAAGTCGTTTAATATCAATCGGTTGGATTCATAGCCGGACCCCGGCCCGGCCAGCTCCACAAGAACCTGTGAATAAACCTAATGCGAACGAGCGGTAGCCTGCCAATGCAATATTTTGAATTTCAACCTAAATTCTGCAATCTCCTTATGTCATAAAGAAGGTGGTGAAAAAACCACCAATTGACGGTACAAATTAAGTGCTATACCCACGGTTCAACTGGGATTTTACCCAGTTTAGTCCAGGGTGAATCTGTTTTTAGGCCGTTTTCCGGGACTTTCTCGAACCCGAGGCAGAGATCGCCCTACCCACCGGGTTGCCGGCAGGCTACGAGTTCGGTTTGATACTGGCTGCCAGGCGTGGGGTTAAGTGGGTTCGTCTGATACTGGCTGCCAGGCGTGGGGTTAAGTGGGTTCGTCCGCCAAGGCCCACCACGCTTCCCAGGCCGACGGATAGAGTGAGCAAGGAGGTATCCGCAAGTGCAGTTGGCGGCCGCCGGTGAGTAACTTCCCGGCCACCTGGATGAGCTCGCGGCGCAGGGTGGCGATTTCCCATTGCAGCAGGCTCGCCTCGCCACTGACCAGCGCCATCCACTGCAGGGTGTTATAGGCGAGGATGGCACACTGGAATAACGCCGCATTCGCCAGAAAGGTATCGGTTTTGAGATGCGCCAAGCCCATCTGGTTTTTGGCTTCCTCAATCCAGGTCTCGCAGGTCGCCCGTTCCCCATAGGTCTGGTGGGCCTGCCACGGCGCGAACGCTTCGCTGGTCACATAGCAGAAGTACACGTAGCCATCCTCGGCCGCTGCCTTAGCGCTGCTGGGATCGATCCGGGTATCCAGCCGCACGGCCACGAACCGCCGCAGTCGGTTCCAGTCCTGACAGGCATATAAAAACTCACAACACTCCCAACCGGCTTGGCCCGGCACGGCCGTCCAATCTTTGCGCGCCAGCAGCGCAGTCAGGTTCTTGAGCTTGACCTTGATCAGATAGCCATGCCCGCGCGCCTCCAACAGCGCCAGCAACGCCCCGACAAAAAAGCCGCTGTCACCTCGAAACACGACCTGTACCCGCGTCGGCAGATGCGCCAGCAATTGCTGCATGAACTCCACCACCCCATTGCTGGTGTACGCATTCCCCGTGCGTAACCACCCTTGAAGAATCTCCTGGGTGGCGGTACAAAAGGCTAACAGCGGATGGTACGATTTCGCCCCCCGCTTGTGCGGATTGTAGCCCTTGGCAGCTCCTTCGGGTTCCCCATACACCGTCTTAACCGTCGAGTCCACGTCGATCCACAGCCGCCGCTGCGCCCCGACGGTGGCGCCCCCGCTGCGTAACGCTAAGCGCCAGACGCGGCGGCGCACTTGATGCACTACCGTCTCGAGCTGCACGATCTGCCCCAGCCGCACCTGCTTGAACAGCCGCCCCAACGTGCTGTCATCCGGAATCCGCAACCAGCCGCTACAGCTCCGCAGCACCTCATCCGACCAGAGCCGCACCACTTGCAGGAGCGACCTGGCGCCGCCGATCAGTCCGACTATCGTTAGCAGCATCGCGTCACCCAGCGTGTACACGGCACTCGCCCCCCGGCACTGAGCCACGGCCTTGTCCAACAACCCCGCCAACCCCACCCGCTCGTGAAACTTTAGCACCGGGATCAGTCCCGCCTGCCGGGTCAAGTTCTTCGCCCCACGCTGGATTCGCACCTTGCGCACTGTGCCGCGCGCTTTACGGGGTGACTTGGCAACTGCTTTTTGGGTAGACTTCTTCTTCATGGAAAAGGTGACTCCTCTGAACGCCACAAGGCGCTGTTAACTTACTGAGTAGTCTACCTTTTTCACCTCACTTTCGGTACCCTATTGCAGGATTTAGGTATAAAATAATAGCAGGCTTGAGGTTTCTTCACCCACCTTGCCATCGGAGGACCGATCACGATGAGCCTGCCCTTTGGTCATGCTGAGACGACATTTGAAAGCTTCTTACAAGAGTTGCCGGAGGACTATTGGGAACTGGCCATCGAGTTCAAGGCCTTTACCCGGTCGCGCAAGATCAAGACGCCGGCGCAACTGATGCAAGTCGTGATGTGCTACTGCGGCCTCGATGAGGTGCTGCGGGAGACGGCAGGGAACTTCACGTTGTTAGAGGAGCGGATCAGCGATACAGCGATCCATAACCGCCTGAAGGCGTGCGTGCCGTGGGTGAAGGCGCTGTTGAGCCGGATGATGGGGGCGGCGGCGCAGCCGCTGCTCGAGGGCCACCTCCGCTTTCTCATTATCGATGGTTCGACCGTGCAAGGGCCGGGAGCGAAGGGCCCGTGGTATCGGCTGCATCTGGCCATCGACATGGTCAAACTCCACTTGCTACATGGGGTGGTGACGGATGCGCACGAGGGCGAGCGCCTGGGCCACTATCCGTTACAAGACGGCGACGTGGTGGTGGTGGATCGCGGCTACAACCAGACCCAGATGTGGATCGACCAGGCGGATCGGGGCGTCGGCCTGGTGGTGCGCTATAACCCGCATGGCCTCCATCTTTATGATGCGGCGGGGCAGAAGATCGATCTCGAGGCGACGTTAAAAGCGACGGTGGAGACCGAGCGGTGCCTGCCGGTGCGGGTGCGCAACCAAAACCAGGAATTCATCGAAGGTCACCTGCATGCCTGCCGGCTGCCGCCGGCGCAAGCGGCGGAGGCCCGGCGCCGGGCCCGGGCCGAGGCGAAGAAGGCGGGTCGCCAAATCCGGCCCCGGACGTTGGCGTTGGCCGAGTGGGTGTTGATCTTCACCACCGTGCCGCCGGCCGTCCTGCCCACGGCGACGGTCATGGCCCTCTATCGGGTGAGGTGGCAAGTGGAGCTCGCGATCAAGCGATTGAAAAGTATCCTGAATATTGACAGGCTCCGCGCCCGCAAGGACGGCCGGTTGGCCGACTTGTACCTGCACGGCAAATTGCTTTATGCCTGGGTGGTCGAGAAACGGGCGCGCCGGCGATGCGGCGACGACTGGAATCGTCTCGATCACCCGCGGCGCGCCACCCCGTGGCGGATCTGGAAACTCCTGCACCAGGAACTGACCGTTGCCATCCGGGGAGTGAACCAGTGGAACCTGAACCGCTGGGCGGCCTGTCTCGACGTGATGCAGGAACGGCCACGCCGACGGTCACTGCAAACCCTGCCGGATCGAGTCAGCCACCTGATCGCCTACTGCCAAGCTAATGGCATTAGTAACATTATAATAAGCACCGATAAGTTGGCGAATATGCCCCCAGCCCCTCGCCCGCCGGCGGGAGAGGGGAGTGAACGGTTATGAACCAGCTATCCGGTCGCATCCGAGGGAGGATAGAGTCCACGCTTGAGGGAGGATAAAGCCTGATCGGAAAGCCCTGGACCGGCCAAAAGATCGGCGATCAAACTGTTAAGGAGCGCTTCAAGAATGAAAATCCTGCGATTGTTATCCGCAATGCTCTTCCCCACCCTGGCGCTGCTCGGCTGCGCCAGCCCCCCCACCGATCAGCCCGCCGCCTCGACCGCGCCAGCGGCGCCGGTCGTCAGCCCGGAGCCAGCGGTCAAACCCCAGCCCAGGGACGTGCTGAAACAGATGGCGACCTATCTCCGCTCCCTCGACCGCTTCACGGTGCGGGTCGAGAAGACCACGGAATTGATCCTGCCCACCGACCAGCGGTTGCATTCCGATCAAACCATGGAGATCGCCATCCAGAAACCCAACCGCATGCGGGTTAACTACCTGAATCTCAGCGGCGGCCGCCAATTGTTCTACGATGGCCAGACCTTCGCGCTGTACACCCCGGAGGCCAATGTCTACGCCAGCGCCGCCGCCGCGCCAACCATCGACGAAACTCTGGACCTGCTGGCCAACCAATATCGGATTTCGCTGCCGATCACCGACGTATTGGTCGCGAACCCTGATAGCAGACTGGCGCAAAATCTCACCTCGGAAACCTACGTGGGCCGGATTCTGGTGCGCGGCGTTCCCTGTCACCATCTCGCCTTCCGGACCCCGGAGGTGGATTGGGAAATCTGGATCGAGGACGGCCCCAAGCCCTTGCCCCGCCGCCTGTTATTGACCGATCAGAGCGTCGAAGGCTCGCCCCAGATGACGGCCACCCTGAGCGACTGGAATCTCGCCCCGTCATTCTCCACCGATTACTTTGCCTTCAAACCGCCGCAAAACGCTGAGAAGATCAAGTTCCTGGACGCAGCGCCAGCGGCCCGGCCAGCTAAAGCCGCCCAATAACTCCGAGAGGATTTCACCATGCACGATTCACTTTCAACGTACTGGAAACGGGCGCTGACCGTTGCCCTGATCGTGGGACCGATGCTGGCGTTCGTCAGCGTCGATGTGGAAGCCCGCGGTGGCGGTCGCGGTGGCGGCGGGGGCTTTGGCGGCGGGGGCGGACGTAATGTCGCACACGGTGGCGGCGGGGGCTTTGGCGGCGGCGGTGGCGTTAGGACACCACGGGCCAACGTCGGCGGGGGTGGCCGCGACTTCAACCGAAGCAACGTCAACGTCAATCATCGCGATGTCAATCGAAGCAACGTCAACGTCAACCGGAATGTTAATGTCAACCGCAACGTGGATGTCGACGTGGACCGCCACTGGGGTTATGCGGGAGTCGGAGTGGGTGCGGCGGTGGCGGTGGGCACCGCGGTCGCGGTGGGGGCCATGGTGTCCACCCTGCCGTCCAATTGCACCACGATCGTCGCGGATGGTGTGGCCTATCGGAACTGTGGCGGCACCTACTACGTTCCCAGCTACGACGGCCCGAACGTGGTGTACGAAGTGGTCTCACCGCCATCCGGTTGGAATCAATGACAAGACCGGCAACCTCGCTCGCAAGCGAGCGGGGAGTCGGAGGTGAGGGTGGTCCAACGCCAGGCGCGACCACCCGTCCTCGCTTTCCCGTCCGCAGCGGCCTAAAGTTGGCTGCTGCGGCCGCCGCCGGCGCCAAAGTACTGGCAGGATGAAGAACTGAATGCTGGGCGGACTCGTTAGCGCTGAAATAATTTGAATGCCACTTTCCAGGAGCGATTCTCGATGCGCCACCACTCATCAATCCGGATGACTCTTTTATCACTGGCTGCTGTGCTGCTTCTGTTCCAGGGCTGCGCCACTCCGCCGCGTCAACCGGCGGTACCCGAAAAGCTGCAGAATCAGGCGCAAATTCCGGGGCTGGAGAATATCCGGTACCGAATCGGCAACCCCGACGATCTGGCCGAGATGGCCCGCGAGGGCATGGAATCGGTCAAGCGCGAACAGGCGTTCCTGGCGGCCAGCGGCCATCAGGGTCCGCTGCCGCCCGCCGTCTTTCTGGCTATCTCCGGCGGCGGCGACAACGGTGCGTTCGGCGCCGGGTTGCTGAACGGCTGGACGGCCGCCGGCACCCGGCCGACCTTCAAACTGGTAACCGGCGTCAGCACCGGGGCGCTGACCGCGCCGTTCGCCTTTGCGGGACCGGCCTACGACGCCACGCTGAAGGAGGTGTACACCACGATTTCCGCCAAGGACATCGCGGAACCCCGGAGCATGTTGTCAGCCCTGACCGACGACGCCATGGCCGACAATGCGCCCCTGTCGAAGCTGATCGCCAAGTATGTGGATCAGGCGCTACTGGATACCATCGCCGCCGAATATGCCAAGGGGCGCTTGCTACTGGTGGGCACCACCGACCTCGATGCGCGCCGAGGCATCATCTGGAACCTGACCAAGATCGCGGCCAGCCGCGATCCCAAGGCGCTGGCGCTGTTTCGAACCCTGCTGGTGACCTCCGCCGCGATCCCCGGCGCGTTTCCGCCGAGCATGATCGACGTCGAGCTCAACGGTCAACCGTATCAGGAGATGCATGTGGACGGCGGCGCCACCGCGCAGGTGTTCGTCTACCCCCCCTCGCTGGACATCAAGGCGATGGAGCGCAAGACCGGGCTCCAGCAGCGCGAGCGGCGGGTGTATGTGATCCGCAACAGCCGGCTGGACCCCGAGTGGGCGCAGGTGGAACGGAGCACCATGACCATCGCCGGGCGGGCGATCTCCTCGCTGATCCATACCCAAGGGATCGGCGATCTCTATCGGATTTATCTCACCACCCAACGCGATGGCGTCGATTTTAACCTGGCGTACATCCCGGACAGCTTCAACGCGCCGCACAAGGAAGAGTTCGACACCGAATTCATGCGCCAACTCTACACCGTGGGGTACGACATGGCGGCCAAGGGCTATCCGTGGCAGAAGACACCGCCGGGTTTTGCTGCTACAGCCGCCGGTAAATGACCTGATTCCTCCCTCTGAAATCACCTGATCCCCCTTTTGCACAGGGGGAGAGCGGTCCGAACCCTCGGCCAAGAGATCGATCCATGCACATCACAACGCTCGGCGAAACCCGCTTCGCCTCCCCCCAGCGGCGCACGGTCAACGACCAGGCCCGCGTGACTTCCCATCTCATCCAGGACCCCGACGCACCCCCGGTGGACGAACTACGGTTCGAACTGGCCGGGCCGCGCGCCCGGCTGTTCTTCGATCCCCCGCAGACCCGCGCCGGCATCGTCACCTGCGGCGGGCTGTGTCCCGGCTTGAACAACGTCATCCGCTCGCTGTTCCTGGAACTGCATCACGGCTACGGCGTGAAAGAGGTGCTCGGCTTTCGCGACGGTTACCAGGGTCTCGATCCGGCGCGCGGTCGGGAACCGGTCGTGCTGACGCCCCAATTCGTCCACGACATTCACAAGGACGGCGGCACCGTGCTGGGCACCTCGCGCGGACCGGTGGATGTCGGCATCGCCGTCGACAACCTCATCCGACGCGGGGTGAACATCCTGTTCACGATCGGCGGCGACGGCACCCAGCGCGGCGGTAACGAGTTCTTCCAGGAAGCCCGGCGGCGCGGCCACGCCCTGGCGGTGGTCGGCGTCCCCAAGACCATCGACAACGACGTGGCCTTCGTCTCGCGCACCTTCGGCTACCTCACGGCGATCGAGGAAGCAGCGAAAGTCCTCCACTGTGCCCACACCGAAGCGCACAGCGTCCACAACGGCATCGCCTTGGTGAAATTGATGGGCCGCGAGGCCGGGTTCATCGCCGCCGGCGCGACCATCGCCAGCCAGGACGTGAATTTCACTTTCGTTCCCGAAGCGCCGCTCCAGCTCGACGGTGAAAACGGATTTCTTGCTGCTCTAAAGCAGCGCATTCTCAAGCGGGCGCACGCCCTGATCGCAGTGGCCGAAGGCGCCGGCCAGGATTTGTTGGCGGCAGGCGGCGGGGAACGCGACGCCTCGGGCAACATCAAGCTTCAGGATATCGGCCCGTTCCTGCGCGGACGCATCGAGAACTACTTCAAAGCGGAAGGGATTCCGGTCACGCTGCGCTATTTCGATCCCAGCTATCTGATCCGCAGCGTCCCGGCCGACGCCGAGGACTCCATTCTCTGCGACTTCTTCGCCCGCAACGCCGTCCACGCCGCCATGGCCGGCAAGACCGGCCTGGTGATCGGCCTGCTGCACGATACCTTTCATCCACGTGCCGATCGAGTTGCTCGTCAGCCAGAAGAAACGCCTGGACCTGGACGGTCCCGCCTGGCGCGCCGTGCTGGCCGCGACCGGCCAGAAGCTCGGCGAGGATGCCGGCCCGATCTGAAAACGCCCATGCCCCTCCCCGACCCCAACAAGCCCATCGTCGCAATCCCCGGTCCGGCGGCGGACTCGCCGCCCCCGCCCCCGGACCGGCATCGCTCTCGGACATGGTCGATCTGCTGGTGCAAGCCGGCAGCCTGCTGCTCCAGCACGGCGCCGATGCCGGCCGCGTGGAAGCCAGCTTGCAGCAAATGGAACCGGGCCTGGGCATCGAGCGGATCGATGCCGTGGTCATGTCCAAGACCATCCTGCTCACCGCCACCCGCCAGGACGCTCACCATACCCGGGTGGCGCGGGTGCCCATCGTGGGCGTCAACATGAACATCCTGAGCGAGGTGGAGCAATTGCTGGGCCGGTTCCAGCAGGGCCAGGTGACTCCCGGACAACTGGCGCTGGAACTGGACCGGATCGCCACCCTGCCGCATCACTACTCGCGCGGCGTGATCGTGGCGGCGACCGGGTTGGCCTGCGCGGCGTTCTGCCGGCTGTTCGGCGGCGACTGGGCGGCGCTGGCGGTCACCGGCGTGGCCGCCGCGGTGGCCGCCTGGGTGCGGATGGGGCTCAATCAGCGACAGGTCAATTATTTCCTGGTGGTCCTGCTCACCGCGCTGACGGCCAGCCTGGTGGCGGGTAGCGCGCTCTGGCTCAGCCAGACTCCGCAAAGCGCGCTGACGGCGGCGGTCCTGCTGCTGGTGCCGGGGGTGCCGCTGATCAACGCCAGCGTCGACATCCTGCACGGACATACTTCCGCCGGCCTGGCCCGGGCCATCACCAGCCTGGTGGCGTTCCTCGGGATCGCCCTCGGCCTGGGAATCGTGGTCCGCTTGCTCCAGGTCCAGCTATGAGCGGCGCCGAACTGGCGGTGTTGCTGGTCCAGAAAGGCGGCTGGGCGGCGGTGGCGACCCTGGGGTTTGCGGTGCTGTTCAACGTGCCGAAGTACGCCTTGCCCTATTGCGCGCTGATCGGCGCGTTTGGCTACGCGCTGCGCACCGTGCTGATGAGCGGCGGCATGGGCCTGGTATTGGCCACCCTGTTCGCGGCGCTGCTCATCGGCGTGCTGGCCACGATCCTGGCCCAGCGCTTCGCGGTGAGCGGGACGCTGTTCGCCGTCGGCCCGGCGATTCCGCTGATACCGGGCAGTTACGCCTACAAGGCGGTGATGGGCCTGGTGATGGCGGCCAATTCGCCCGAACTGGAACCCGGCGGCGAGCTGCTGCTGGCGGCGTTCGACAACGGCCTCAAGGCCACGCTCACCATCCTGTTTCTGAGCTTCGGGATCGCGCTGCCGGGCCTGGTGTGGAGTTCGCTCCGGCGCGGGGGTGCGGACGATTAAAAACCCTGACGCCTCCCGAGGTCGCGGTCAGTAAAACCATCACCATGACCGCACAAGCTCAGACGCTGGATCCCAAAACAACCCCGTTCGGTTCAATCCCTTGCCCCAGATTGGGATTGCCATGCGGTCGGCGTCGTTCCTGACCAGCGGCGGAACGCGCGGGTGAACGCGCTGGTGGCCCCGTAGTCGAGAGTGGCCGCGATCTCGCTCGCAGGGTATTCGCCAGACTGTCTTTCGCGGCGGAGACCGAGCAGACCAAGGCGGAGAAGGAAAAAATCCAGCTCATGTTCGTGCAGACGGCGGACGATCTAAGGAGCCGTAAGCAATTAACTGACCGATAATACGTCCCATGTCTTTGAAAGATTTGCCCCAGTGATAAAAAAACGGCCAGTTATTTATTTACGCTGCCTTAATGCAGGAAAAAACCATGCGCGCCCGTTCACCGCGAGGTCGGACCGGCGCGGTTGGTGATTAACGTCAACCCCAAAGGGTCACCGATGCCTCATCAAGCCTCTATCCTTGCGGTTGTGTGCACCGCCCTACTCCTGCTCGCGCAGGGTTGCGCCACCCCTGGCCGCCTGGCCGCCGTGCCGGTCCAGGACACCACCCGGGCGGAAATTCCCGGCATTCCCAACGCCCGTTACTGGGTGGATGCCGATGTGGAACCGTTTATCCGGGACGCCATCGCTTCCGGGCAACGCGAAATGGCCTATTTAGCCCGCACCGGACACCAGGGCCCGTTGCCGCCGATCAATTTCCTGGCCGTTTCCGGCGGTGGCGACGACGGCGCGTTCGGCGCTGGCCTGCTGGTCGGTTGGACGGCGGCCGGAACCCGTCCCGAATTCAAAGGGGTCACCGGCATCAGCACCGGTGCGTTGATCGCACCGTTTGCTTTCCTGGGACCGGAGGAGGACGACGCCCTGCGCGCGGTTTACACCACCATTGGCCCCGCCAACGTCCTCCAACCGCGAGGCCTGCTGGCGGCGCTCACCAGCGACGGCCTGGCCGACAACCGCCCGCTGTGGGAACTGATTTCCAGCCGGATCAATGCCGAGTTGTTGGCGCGGATTGCCAGGGAATACCAGGAAAAGGGTCGCTTGCTGTTGATCGGCACCACCAATCTCGACGCCCGCCGGCCGGTGATCTGGAACATGGGCGCCATCGCAGTGACCGCCCGCGATAATCCCAAGGCCCTGGACCTGTTCCACCAGATCATGCTGGCCTCGGCGGCCATTCCCGGCGCGTTTCCGCCGACCATGATCGATGTGGAGGTGGACGGCAAACCCTATCAGGAAATGCATGTGGACGGCGGCGCCCAGGCCCAGGTGTTTCTTTACCCGCCGCGCATGTTTGATCTCGTGCGCCAGCAGGGAGTGAAAGTCCCTCCTCGGGAGCGGAAAGTCTACATCATCCGCAACGCCCGCCTGGACCCGCAGTGGGCCTCGGTGGAGGCGGTCGACGCTCAGCATCGCCGGGCGCGCCATTTCCTCGCTGATCCAAACTCAGGGGGTAGGCGATCTGTACCAGATTTACCTGACTGCGCAACACGACGGTCTGGACTACAACCTGGCGTATATCGGCGCGGACTTTAACGCCGAGCACAAGGAAGATTTCGATACGGCGTACATGCGGGCGCTGTTCGATTACGGTTATCAACTGGGGCGCAAGGGCTATCCCTGGAAGAAGACTCCACCGGGCCTGACGGCGGCCAGGAACCCGAACTTCACTCAAGGCACGAGAAAACCAAACTGATGACACGCCCGAGTGACCGCGTACTCCGCATCCGCTTGGCAACCGGCCCGGTAGACCGATGAAGACCAGCGACCCAATCCGCCCAGAGAACGGCCCGAGCACTGCTGACGGCGTCAGTTCCGCACCTCCCGCCGCCAGGAAGGTCTTTTCCCTGTTTCTGATCAAGCCGTCGCACTACGACGACGACGGCTACGTCATCCAGTGGGCGAAGTCTTCGATCCCATCCAATACGCTCGCCGCGATGTACGGCCTCGCGCTCGACTGCGTCGAGCGCCGGGTTCTGGGCGACGAAGTGGAGATCCGCATCACCGCCTGGGACGAGACCAACACGCGCATCCAGCCCGAGCGGATCATCCGCGCGATCCAGGCGGGCGGCGGCCTGGTCTGCCTGGTGGGCGTACAGACCAACCAGTTCCCGCGCGCCGTGGATCTCGCGCGCCCCCTGCGCGCGGCGGGCGTCCCGGTGTGCATCGGCGGCTTCCACGTGAGCGGCTGCCTGGCGATGTTGCCGACGATCCCTTCGGAGATGCGCGACGCGATGGATCTCGGCATCACGCTGTTCGCGGGCGAGGCCGAGGGGCGGTTCGAGCACCTGTTGCGGGCCGCTCATGCCGGGCGGCTCGAACCGCTGTACAACCACATGAATGACTTGCCGGGGATCGAGGGCACGCCGATCCCCTTCCTCCCGGCCGACGTGGTGCGCGGGACGAGGCGGGATGCGCACCAGCTTCGACGCCGGCCGCGGCTGCCCGTTTCTCTGCAGCTTCTGCACGATCATCAACGTGCAGGGACGCCAGTCGCGCACGCGCAGGCCGGACGACATCGAGCAGATCGTGCGGAGCGAACCTCGCCCAGGGCATCCACAACTTCTTCATCACCGACGACAACCTGGCGCGCAACCAGAACTGGGAGGCGATCTTCGATCGGCTCATCAAACTGCGCGAAGTGGAAGGCCAGCGCATCTACATCGTGGCGCAGGTCGACACGATGTGCCACAAGATCAAGGGCTTCATCGAGAAGGCGGCGCGCGCCGGCATCAACCGGGTCTTCATCGGCCTCGAGAACATCAACCCGGACTCGCTCAAGCAGGCCAGGAAGGGCCAGAACCAGATCACCGAGTACCGGGCGCTGCTGCAGGCGTGGCATCGTCACGGCGTGCTGACTTACGCGGGCTACATTCTCGGGTTCCCGCACGACACGCCGGCCTCGATCGAGCGAGACATCCGGATCATCCAGCGCGAACTACCCATCGACATCATCGAGTTCTTCATCCTCACGCCGCTGCCGGGCTCGGCCGACCACCAGCGGCTTGACCTCGACGGCGTGGCGATGGATCGGGACATGAACAACTACGACCTGTTTCATGTCACCACGCATCACCCGCGCATGGCGGACGCCGAACTGCTCGGGATCTATCGCAAGGCCTGGCAACTCTATTACACGCCGGAGCACGTGGAAACCGTGCTGCGCCGGGCGAAGCACTGGGGCTACGATCCCAAAAACATGATGTGGAAACTGCTTTCGTTCCACGCCGCGCCGCTGCTGGAACACGTCCACCCGCTGGAGGGCGGGATTTTCCGGCGCAAGTACCGCAAGGACCGGCGGTACGGCCTGCCGCTCGAGCATCCGCTCGTGTTCCATGCGCGCTACGCTTGGGAAACCTGCTCCAAGTACGCGCGCTTCCTCCCCATCTACCTCCGGTACCGACGGACGCTGAAACGGGTGATGCGCGACAACCGCCCGTACACGGATGTGGCCATGACGCCGGTTGATGCGGCTGAGTTCGAGCGACTGGAGCTGTTCCAATCCACCGAGGCGGCGCGGGCGGCGGCGGAAAAGGCTCGACGACGCAAAGCCAGGAGCCTGTCCAAATAACGGGCTATCGCCGGCAGACAGATTCTTGCAATCTACAACCTGGCTTATATTGGCGCGGACTTTAACGCCGAGCACAAGGAAGATTTCGATACGGCGTACATGCGGGCGCTGTTCGATTACGGTTATCAACTGGGGCGCAAGGGCTATCCCTGGCGGAAGACTCCACCGGGCCTGACGGCGGCCAGGAACCCGAACTTCACTCAAGGCACGAGAAAACCAAACTGATGACACGCCCGAGTGACCGCGTACCGCGCATCCATTTTGCAACCGGCCCAGCCGGGGGAGAGCGGCGTTTCTCGTCCTGGCTCTCGCGGTTAGCGCCACGGGCGTGCGGGCGCAAGAGATCGAACCCCGCGCTTACTCGAACATTCCCATCGGCGTCAATTTTCTGATCGCCGGCTACGGCTACGCCGAAGGCGGTTTGGTGACCGATCCGGCGCTGCCGTTGGAGAATGCCAACCTCCAAACCCATACCGCCGTTCTCGCCTATGCGCATTCGTTCGATCTCTGGGGTCAGTCCGGTAAGTTCGATGTCATCCTGCCCTATTCATGGATCTCGGGAACGGCGGAGTTGGCCGGGCAGCCTCGGGAACGCCAAGTCTCCGGCTTCGGCGACCCGAAGCTACGTTTCTCCCTCAACCTTTACGGCGCGCCGGCGCTCTCACTCAAGGAATTCGCGTCCTACCAGCAGGACTCATCGTGGGCGCCAGCGTGCAGGTATCCATTCCCTCCGGTCAATATGACGCGGACAAGCTGGTCAACATTGGCTCCAACCGCAGGTTCGTCAAGCCGGAG
The DNA here is from genome assembly GCA_963719395.1 of uncultured Gammaproteobacteria bacterium. GTDB lineage: Bacteria > Pseudomonadota > Gammaproteobacteria > Competibacterales > Competibacteraceae > Contendibacter. Next base: position 22,464 of record CAVRCC010000072.1, read on the forward strand.
CTTGGGCTCTCCAAAACCTGGGGTCCCTGGACGCTGGAACTCGCCACGGCAGCGACCTTCTTCGCCGACAATGACGACTTCCTCGGTGGCAAGACGCGCGAACAGGACCCGATCTACTCGGTGCAGGGCGGTCTCATCTATGGCTTTCGCAACGGGATCTGGGCGGCATTGAACGACACGTACTTCACCGGTGGGCGGACGACCGTCGATGGCGTGGAAGGCGACGACCTGCAGAAGAACTCGCGGGCAGCCATCACGGTGGCGCTGCCGGTCAACCGGAACAACTCGGTCAAGCTCTACGCCAGCACCGGGGTGTCCACCCGTATTGGCACCGATTCCGACACCATCGGCATCGCGTGGCAGTACCGCTGGGGCGACGGGCTTTAGGTGTTTGCTCTCGTCGATAACCAGGATTCCGAATGCATACCTCCAACCCTGGAGGCCTCAAGGCCACGCTCACCATCCTGTTTCTGAGCTTCGGGATCGCGCGGCCGGGCCTGGTCTGGAGTTCGCTCCGGCGCGGGGGTTGGCGGTAGTGGTGGGAACGGGGCGGGGCGCTCGACCTGTTTCTGGCTGGTAATCCCTCAGCTCATCAGCCAGGCGCGCGCCGGTTCCAGGTCGGTCTCGGGAAAGAACCGGGCTTCGGCTTGCCGGTAATCGGCAAACAAAAAGGTCAGCATCTGATCTCGCCAGCGCGGATCACTCACAATCGCGATTCTGTCGATCTCCTTGTCGTGCCTGAAGAAAAAGCCGACGTTGCCCCACTGATCGCCGGGTTCCCACCCGGCGAAATCCTCCAACTGGATCAAAGCCCTCACCTTGCCGGACGCAAAGACATCCCGGGTTTCGGCCTGGTCCAGAAACGCCTGAAATTCAGCCCAGGTTAACAGCCCGCTCAAGGTAATCAGGTGAACACGGTCCGCGACCTGGCGCGACGATATCGCCATGATGGCTCCTTATTTCGGCCTGTGGTTAAACGACCGGGCCGCGCGGCTTTTTTAGAAGTAACGCCGCACGGCCTGGTGTTAAATGGAACGAAGAGGATCAATTAATAGCGGTTGGCCCAGGCGGAGCCGCCGCCGCCGTAGCGGTTGATCCAACCGCCACCGCCGCCGCCGCCATTGATCCAGCCGCCGCCACCGTAGCGGTAGCCACCGCCACCGTTGACCCAGGCGCCCCCACCGCCAGCCCGGTTGGCCCAGCCGCCGCCACCGTAGCGGTTGACCCAGCCGCCACCCCCGCCGACGGCGGCGGAGCCACGGTAGCCACGGGCGGCGGCCCAGGCATGGGCAGGGGTGGATTCGATCAACGCGCCGCCCAGCAGCACGCCGCCGATCACCACCTGCGACCACTTGCCCAGCCCGCGTAGAAACTGCCGCCGCTCCTCGGTGATTGGAGTGTCGGTCGGTTCGGGATGCATCATCTCCACAGATTGATCAGTCATGGCTGTTCTCCGCCTACTGAGCCTTCTTCGGTAGGGCGGCCGGCGCCGGCGCGGGAGTCGCTGCCGGAGCCGCGCTTTCCTCCGGCGGAGGCCCTTCTTCACCGACCAGGTTGGAGAAGTGCAAGGCCTGGAAGCGCCAGCCGGCCGGTTCCTTCTTCAGCACCGCCGAGACGTTGAGCCCGAACTCGCGGGGCTGACCCGCCGGGTCGGTGTCCTTCATGACGCAGGAGGCCATCAGCCAAGCGTCGTTGCCGTCTTCAACCCCGGTGGCTTCCGGACACTCGTGGCTCAGCGAACCAGCCTTGAAGGTCTCGAAGTAGTGCTTGTAGGTGTCTTCCACCGCCGCCTTGCCTTTCCAGAATTCGCCGGGGCCGGTGCCCATCACCGCCACGTTGGGGCTGTCGGCGTAAAGCGCCAGCAACGCTTTCAAATCCTGCTTGTTCAGCGCGTCATGGTGCTGTTTCAGCACCGCCCGGAGTTCCTCGCTGGCCTTCGCGGCCGCTGGCGTTTCCGCTGCCGTTTTCGGCGCTTCCGACGCCCAGACCGGCGCCACCAACGCGCAGCCCAGCATGGAGATTAACAAAACATGTTGTTTTTTCATGATTATTCATCCTGATAACGGGTTGATCGGAGCTAAAAAGGCTAGCGAAAATAACTTGAACAATTCATGAACCAGGTGGTCAAGACGAGTTTTCGCAAAGGCGGTTTTACCGGCCGTGCGCCTCATCCAGCCGCTTCCGCAGCAAGCCGGCCCAGTAATCGAAGGCGGCCTCGGCATACGCCCAGGTACTATACGCCTTGGTGTAGGACGATACGCCTTTCTCGACGGCCGTACCCACGCCCTGGCTCAGGTCGATGTCGTATTTCTTGCCGACCTGCCGGTCCACGTAGGCGGCCAGCACCTGGTTGGTCCGGCTGTCAAGAAATTCGGCTTCGATGGCGGTTTGGCCGAGATAGGGCACGCCGGTGCCCGCCCGCCGCGACGTCCGCCACGGTGGCGTAGGGCACCACCAGCGTCACCACGCTCATTTCCGGTTTGGTCGGGACCAGGTCGGTGATCGCCACCCGCACCCGCAGCACGTCGGGACCTGGTTTGGTCACTACCGGATAGGTCGGCTCCAGCGCCTTGACGATGGCGTTCTGGAAGTAGTCGGTCAGCGCCTTCAATTCGGTCGGATCGATGCCCTTGTAGCCGGCGTCATCCTTGTACCAGACCCGAATGCGATCCAGCATCACCTTGTTGTATTGCTTCCAGTTTTCGTTGGGCTTGAGGTAACGCTCGGCGCCATCGCCGTTCGGGACGGGTTCAAGTTTGGAGTAGTCGCTGAGAAAGCCGGCGTATTTCGGCTTGGCCTCGCCAGGAGGCGTGCTGGCGCAACCGGCGCTCAGGGCGGCGCAGAGCAGGAGCAACGGCAGGAGGGTTCGGTGACGCATGAGGGCAGGTCTCTGGATTGAATCGGGTTGAGGGGGAAAGAATCAATTATACTGGGCGCGACGGGGTCCGTTCGAGGATGGATTTCGATCTGCTTCGGCATCGCGCCAGTAGCTTATAGTAGCGATTAGGGCAGGCGCCTGCCAAAATCATCTTCATTTTCTTCAGAATGGCTTCAACTTCCAACCCCATGAGGAGTCCCGTCCCGTGCGAGATTCGCGCCCTGTTCGTAAAACCACGCCTCGATTTCAGCTCCGGCCATGCGCCGGAGCATGGCTAGCGGTCCTGCTGAGCGTTGGACCCGCGCTCGCGTTGGCCCAGCAACCCACACCGCCGCCGGTCGAAGTCACGGTGGTCTCCGCCGCGCCGCAGACCACCCCGGCGACCTTCGAATTCACCGGCAAGACCGAAAGCTCCCGTTCGGTGGAAATCCGCGCCCGAGTCGAGGGCTATCTCGACAAGATCGCCTACACCGAGGGCGACCTCGTTCGCACCGGCCAGCTTCTGTTTCAACTCGATCCGCAACCGTTTCAGGCCGCGCTGGACAACGCCAAGGGCGACCTGGCCCGCGCCGAGGCGCAACTGGCCAACGCCCGCGCGACCCTGGCGCGGGTTCGACCGCTGGCCAAGGCCAACGCCCTCAGCCAAAAGGACCTGGACGACGCGGTGGCGGCCGAGCGCAGCGCGCAGGCACAGTTACAGTCCGCCAAAGCCCAGGTGCGCACCGCCGAACTGAATCTGGGTTACACCAGCATCAAGTCGCCGTTGGACGGGTTGTCGAGTAAGTCCGAGTTCCGCCAAGGCAGTCTGGTGACGCCCGGATCGAACAGCCTGCTGACCACGATCGTGCAACTCGATCCGATCTGGGTCAATTTTGGCATCGGCGAGAACGAGATGTTGCGGCTGCGGACCGAGGCGGCGGCGGGTCGACTTGAAAGGACCCGGCGTCGATAAGCTGGAGGTGGAACTGGTGCAGGCCGATGGCAGCGTCTTCCCGCAAAAGGGCAGGATTACCTTCGTTTCGCCCACCGTCGATCAGCAGACCGGCACCGTGACCCTGCGCGCCGAGATCCCCAATTCCGATCCCAAGAGCCGGCTGGTTCCCGGTCAGTTCGTCCGGGTGCGGATCCAGGGCGCCTCTCGCCCTAATACCATCATGGTGCCGCAGCGGGCGGTAATGCAGGGGCCGCAGGGCAAATTCGTCTATGTGGTCGGCGCGGACGACAAGGCCGAGGTCAAGCCGGTCCAGGTCGGTGAATTCTACGGCGACCAGTGGATCGTCACCTCCGGCCTGAGCGGCAACGAACAGGTGATCGTGGACGGCGCCATCAAGATGCGTCCCGGCGCGCCGGTCAAGATCGTCACGCCCACCGCCGCCCCCAAGCCGGCCGGCCAATAAGAGGAAACGCTCATGATTTCGCGGTTCTTCATCGACCGGCCGATCTTTGCGGCGGTCATTTCCATCGTGATCACGCTCGCTGGCCTGGTGGCGATGCGCGCCCTGCCCATCGCCCAGTTCCCGGAAATCACCCCGCCCTTGCTGCAGGTGACGACCAGCTATCCCGGCGCCAACGCGGAAACGACCTCTGATTCCGTGGCCGCGCCGGTCGAGCAGCAGGTCAACGGCGTCGAGAGCATGATCTACATGCAATCGAACAGTTCAGCCAGCGGCGACATGACGCTCAACGTCTATTTCAACATCGGTACCGACGTCGACGAGGTGCTGCCCGATCTGACCAACCGGGTCAATCTGGCGAATCCGGTGATGCCGGCGGACGTGCGCCAGAGCGGACTGACCATCAAGAAGGCTTCATCCAATATCCTAATGATCGCCGCGATCAGTTCCGACGGCACCCAGGACCCCAATTTCGTCAGCAACTACGCCAACATCAACGTGGTGGACGAACTCAAGCGCATCCCCGGCGCCAGTCAGGTTTCGCTGTTTACCCTGTCCGACTATGCCATGCGCATCTGGCTCAAGCCGGACCGCATGGCCGAACTGGGCTTCACTGTCAGCGATATCCGTGAGGCCATTCAGGAACAGAACGCGCAATTCGCCGCCGGCAAGGTCGGCCAGCCGCCGACCGGCTACCCGGTGGAACTCACCCTGCCGGTATCCGCCAAAGGCCGGCTGAGCGAACCACAGGAATTCGAGCAGATCATCCTGCGCTCCAACCCCGATGGTTCGGCCGTGTTGCTGCGCGATGTGGCGCGGGTCGAACTGGGCGCTCGCAGCTACGACACGGAAGGTTTGCTCAATGGCAAACGCACCGACATTATCATGGTGTACCAGCAACCCGGCTCCAATGCCCTGGATGTCGCCAACCAGATCATCGCCAGGATGGAGGAATTGGCCAAGAATTTCCCCTCCGGCATCAGCTATTCCATTCCCTACAACACCACCAAGTTCGTTGAAGTATCCATCGAGGCGGTGGTGCATACCTTCTTTGAAGCCGTCGTCCTGGTCATTCTGGTGGTGTACCTGTTCCTGCAAAACTGGCGGGCGACGCTGATCCCCTTGCTGGCGGTGCCGGTATCCATCGTCGGCACCTTCGCCGGCATGTATCTGCTGGGCTTCTCGATCAACACCCTGACCCTGTTTGGCATGATCCTGGCCATCGGCATCGTGGTGGACGACGCCATCGTGGTGATCGAAAACGTCGAACGCAACATGCACGAGTTCGGTCTGGACCCCAAGGAAGCGGCGCGGCGGGCGATGGACGAGGTGACCGGCCCGGTGATCGCCATCGTGCTGGTGCTGTGCGCGGTGTTCATTCCCACCGCCTTCCTGAGCGGCATCACCGGCCAGTTGTACAAGCAGTTCGCCATCACCATCGCCATTTCGGTGATCATCTCCGGCGTGGTGGCGCTGACCCTCAGTCCGGCGCTGGCGGCGATCCTGCTCAAGCCGGCGCACGGCCAGAAAAATATCTTTTTTCGGGGTTTTGAAGCGGGCTTCAATTGGATGACCAATGGCTATGTCTCAGGCTCGTCCTTCCTGATCCGGCGGGTGCTGATCGGTCTCGTGCTGTTCGGCGGCCTGTTATTCATCACTTTCGGCCTGTTCAAGAGCATCCCGGGCGGCTTCGTGCCGGACGAGGATCAGGGCTATCTGCTGGGGGTGGCCATTATGCCCGATGGCGCCAGCCTGGACCGCACGCGGGCCGTGGTCGAGCAGGCCAACCAGATCTTCGGCAAGAACCCGGCGATCCAAAACGTGGTCAGCCTGAATGGCTACAGTCTGCTGGACAGCCAGAACAAACCCAACTTCGCCACCTTCTTCCTGCCGCTCAAGGATTGGAAGGAACGGACCGCGCCGGAACTCCATGCCTTCGAGGTCCAAAAGACCCTGCAACGCGAGGTCTTCCAGCAGATCAAGGAAGCGAAGGTGGTGCTGTTCAACCCGCCGCCGATTCCGGGCATGAGCAGCACCGGCGGTTTCGAGTTCTGGGTGCAGGATCGCGGCGGCGCGGGACCCAAGGCCCTGCAGGAGGCGGTGGAAAAATTTATCGCCAAAGCCAAGGAAAAACCCGAGTTGGGTCCACTGGCCAGTACCTTCAACGCCAATTCCCAGCAGTTGTTCGTGGATCTCGACCGGGAACGCGCGCGGGCGCTGAACGTGCCGATCAACACCGTGTTCGATCTGATGCAAGGACTGTTCGGGTCGATTTACGTCAACGACTTTAACAAGCTCGGTCGAACCTTCCGGGTGATGTTGCAAGCGGACACCAACTATCGTACCCGTCCCGAGGACATCAACCAGGTATTCGTGCGCTCGAC
>CAVRCC010000073.1:0-125590 GCA_963719395.1 uncultured Gammaproteobacteria bacterium
GCCACCGCGACGTAGGTTGCGCCCAGCAGGGTGTCGGCGCGGGTGGTGAACACCCAGAGGATGCCGGATTCCCCCTCACTCCCCTCCTTGGATAAGGAGGGGTGGCGCGAAGCGCCGGGGTGGTTTGACTCGCCCGGTAAAACCCCCCCGTCCCTTTGGGACACCCACCCTTGGCAGGGGGGGAATTCATTCAAGGAATAAGGAAACCCGATCCGCACCCCATGGCTCTTGCCGATCCAGTTCTTCTGCATCAGCTTGACCTGTTCCGGCCAGCCGGGCAACCGGTCGAGTTCCGCCAGCAACTCCTCGGCATAGCGGGTGATCGCCATGTAGTACATGGGAATTTCGCGCTTCTCGACCACCGCGCCGGTGCGCCAGCCGCGCCCGTCGATCACCTGCTCGTTGGCCAGCACGGTCTGATCCACCGGATCCCAGTTGACCACGCCGGTTTTCAAGTAAACGATGCCCTGCTCCAGCATCCGCAGGAACAGCCACTGATTCCAGCGGTAGTACTCTGGCTGACAAGTGGCCAGCTCGCGATCCCAATCCACGGCGAAGCCCAGGGATCGGAGTTGCCGCTTCATGTAAGCGATGTTGTCGAAGGTCCATTGCACCGGCGCGACTCCGCCGGCCATCGCCGCGTTTTCCGCCGGCAGGCCGAAGGCGTCCCAGCCCATCGGCTGCAACACGTTCTTGCCCAACATGCGCTGGTAGCGGGCGATCACGTCGCCGATGGTGTAGTTGCGCACATGGCCCATGTGCAACCGTCCACTGGGATAGGGAAACATCGACAAACAGTAGTATTTTTCGCGACCCGACTCCTCGCGCACGGCGAAGGCGCGTTGCTCGTCCCAATGGCGTTGTGCTTCCGCTTCAATGAGTTGCGGATTGTAAGACTCGGCGATCACGGCGATTCCCTGGCTTTCAAACGAAGTGCGGTAAGATAGCACAACTTTTTATCCTGACAGCAGACCGGCTGGGACGGAACCGCCCCCTACTCTCACCCGATCTCCTCGTTCCGCTTTCCCCAAATGACTGGGTGCGGGGACCGAAATGATGACGAGGATGTCACCCAATGAATGGCAGCTACTACACCGCCGACCGTGGAGACATTGTCGACTTCCTGCGTTCTCATGGCCCCTTCAACAAGGCGCTGGATATCGGCTGCGCCGCCGGTCGTCTGGGCGGCCAACTCCGGGCGGCGGGCATCGTGAATTCCTGCGACGGCATCGAACCGCATCCCACAGCGGCCAAGATGGCTTCCAGCCAACTTCAACAGGTTTGGCACTGCGATCTTGCAGACGCCCTGTCCGAAGCGCCCTGGGTGGATTACGATCTTTTCATTCTGGCCGACGTACTGGAACATCTGGTCGATCCCTGGCAGACCCTCCGGGATATTCACGACCGCGCCCGACCCAGCGCCCGGCTGATGGTCAGCGTGCCCAACGTGCGGCACAAGAGCGTGGTGTTCCCGTTGCTTTTCCTGGGGCGCTTCGACTATGTTGACGCCGGCATCATGGACCGTACTCACCTCCATTTTTTCACCCCCGCGAGCTTGCGCCAGACGGCGGAAGCCACCGGCTGGCGGGTGCGGGCGGAATCCCTCAACATCAAGAAAAAATACCGGAAATGGTGGTTTCCCCATCGCCTGCTCGGGCAATTCCTGGCCGTCCAATGCTTCCTGCTGGCGGAGAAATAACGCCATCGCTCACGAGCGTGGCAGTGCCCGCGTACAACCACGCCCGCTACATCGGCGCCTGTCTGGACTCCGTCCGCAACCAAACCTACCCCGAACTGGAACTGGTCGTGGTGGATGACGGTTCCAGCGACGGTACCGGCGAGATCGTCCAGCGTTTTATTCAGGAGCACGGGAGCCGCTTTCGCCGCGTCGAGCTAATTCGACAGGACAACCGGGGAGTCAGCGCAACCTGCAATCGCGCCATCGCCGCGTGCTGGGGCGAATGGGTGCACCTGCTGGGTTCGGACGATCTGCTTTATCCCCACAAGATCGAAGCTCAACGGCGGGCGATCCAGGATTGGAAAGACCAGCGACTGGCCCTGGTCTACGCGGACGCCGACCTGATCGACGAGGACGGGACCGTCGTTCCGAAGAGCGCCGGCGAGCGTCCCCGCTCCGGTCCCGACCCGCACGCCTATCTGTCGCTGATTCTGGGCAACCCCATCCCCAATCCGACCGTGGCTCTCCACCGCGAGCGCTTTGCCCGCATGGGCGGCTTCGACGAGTTACTCCGGCAGGAAGACTGGGATTGCTGGCTGAGGCTGGCTACCCGCTACGCCCTGGCGCGTGTGCCCGAGCGGCTGGCCGCCTACCGCCGCCACGGGGCCAACGCGAGTCTTCGGCAACCGATGATGCTCCAGGATTCCTGGATCACCCTGGGTCGGTTTTTTGAACACCATGGCGAACTTATCCCTCCGGCCCTCACGCGGGCGAGCTTCCGCCACCGCATGCGCAGTTTTCGGCGTTGGGCGCGCAAAAACGCGCCCGCGCTGTTGCCCGGAATCCTTTGGGATACCGTGTGTGCTTATGTGCGTACACCAGAACCGGCTTCCTTCTATCGCTATGCTCGCCGGTGCGATGGCCCGATTTAAATCAACCTCCCCCATCCAACCAACCCAGAGGTCAACCATTGGTGAACCCTCCAATCCCGCAAACCTCTTCACTTAGCTACCGCGATGCCGGGGTGGACATCGACGCCGGCAACCGGCTGGTGGACCGCATCAAACCGCACGCCCGCCGCACCCTCCGGCCCGGCGTATTGGGCGGGCTGGGCGGATTCGGCGCGCTGTTCGAACTGCCGCTGGACCGCTATCGCCAGCCGGTGCTGGTTTCCGGCGCCGACGGGGTTGGCACCAAGCTCAAGCTGGCGCTGGAACTGAACCGGCACGACACCATCGGCATCGACCTGGTGGCGATGTGCGTCAACGATGTGCTGGTGGTCGGCGCCGAGCCGCTGTTCTTCCTGGACTATTACGCGACCGGAAAATTGGACGTGGATGTGGCGGCGGACGTCATCAAGGGCATCGCCGATGGTTGCGCGCAGGCTGGCGCGGCGCTGGTGGGCGGCGAAACCGCTGAAATGCCGGGGATGTACAGCGACGGCGATTACGACCTGGCCGGCTTTTGCGTCGGCGTGGTCGAGAAAGCGCGGATCATCGACGGTTCGCAGGTCAAGCCCGGCGACACGCTGCTCGGCCTCGCCTCCTCCGGGCCGCATTCCAACGGCTATTCGCTGATCCGCAAGATCCTCGCAGTCAGCGGTGTGAAGCTAGACCAGCCCTTCGATAACCGCACCCTTGGCGAAGCCTTGCTGGCTCCGACCCGCATCTACGTCAAGCCGATTTTGCAACTGCTGGAGCAGGTCGAAATCCGCGCCATCGCCCACATCACCGGCGGCGGTCTGACCGAAAATCTGCCGCGCGTGTTGCCGGCCAACACCAAAGCGATCATCAACATGCAAAGCTGGCAACGGCCAGTAGTGTTCCAATGGTTGCAGCAACAGGGCGGTGTGGCCGAGGCGGAAATGCGGCGCACTTTCAACTGCGGAGTCGGGCTGGTGGTCTGCGTCGCGGCGGACGAAGCGGAGCGGGCGCAAACGATGTTGCGGGAAGCGGGCGAAACCGTCTGGCGCTTGGGCCACATCGCATGCCAGCAACGGCGAGCCGTTCGTGGAGTTTCAGCCGTGAGCGCGGTGCGGAAAATCCGGCTGGTGGTGCTCATTTCCGGGCGCGGCAGCAACTTGCAGGCAATTCTCGATCAGGCGGCGAGCGGGGAACTGCCGGTCGAGGTCGCGGCGGTCATCAGCAACCAACCCGGCGTGCAGGGCCTGGAACGAGCGCGACAAGCCGGCGCTCCGGCGCTGGAACTGGATCATAAGAATTTCGCCGACCGGCCTGGTTTTGAAGCGGCGTTGATTGGACTGATCGACCGTCATCAGCCTGATCTGGTGGCGCTGGCGGGCTTCATGCGGGTGTTGACCCCAGGCTTTACCGAGCACTACCGGGGGCGGATATTCAACATTCATCCCTCGCTGCTGCCCAAGTTCCGGGGGCTACACACCCACGAACGCGCCATTGCCGCCGGGGAAACCGAGCATGGGGCCAGCATTCACTTCGTCACCGCCGAACTGGACGGCGGGCCGGTCATCGTGCAGGCGCGAGTGCCCGTGCTGCCGGGTGACGATGCCGACACCCTGGCGGCGCGGGTGCTGGAACAGGAGCACCGGCTGTATCCGCTGGCGATTCGCTGGTTCGCGGAAGGCCGGTTGCGACTGGACGGAGAACGGGTGTTATTCGACGGGCAGCCGTTGGATAAACCGCTGAGGCTGGAAGATTTTGCCAGTCAGGACACGAACACCTCGCCCAGCCGAATCTCCGCCTCCGGCAGCAGCGCGGGCGCCAGCACGCCCTCCCGTAGCTGGAACCGGGTCCGATAACCGCCGCGTTCCGGCTGCGGATCGCGATAGACCTCGATATGACGGCGGCGCGGCCCCACCACCAGCCATACTTCGGGAATGCCGTGGCGGGCGTACAGCGGAACCTTGGTCTTGCGGTCGAATTGCGCGGTGCTGTCGGACACCTCGATCAACAGCAGCACATCCTCGGCGTGGGGGTGTTCGTTCAGGTAATAATCCGAACGCGGGCGCAATAGAGCAATATCTGGCTGGGGTTCGGTATGTTCATCAAGGATGATGGGATTTTGTACCCGTACTATCGCCTGTCTGCTCACCGCGTATGCGAACAGACCTGTCAGGATATCGACGGTTCCGGCATGAAAGCTGCCGATCGGCGCCATCTCGAACAACTCCCCCTCGATCAATTCCAGCCGCGCTTTCGGGTCCAGAAACCGGGTTTCTCCCATGCGCTGAAATTCACGCACCGTCCACCGATGCCGAACCGGGCCGGTCTTGGCAGCCGGTGAAATTGCTGATGGCGACAACACAGGCGTGGGCATGATTTTTCTCTCCGTCAATCACGGGTTCAATGGCCCTTGTCGAGCGGTTCGTCGTCGCCGATCCGGCTCGGCGTCGGGCCGGTCTGCCGCTTGTACTTGGCGTCCTGGCGCTTGTAATAAGGCCGGATGGCCGGACTGGTGAGCGTTTCGAAGCTGATGGCGCAAATCGCCATTCCGGGCCGCAACGCCAGCGGCAATTTGCCGCTGTTGTAGCACTCCAGCACGATGGCCCCGCTCCAGCCGGGATCGATCCGGTGCGCGGTGACATGAACCATCAACCCCAACCGGGCCAGGCTGGAACGCCCGTCCAGCCAGCCGACCAGATCGTCCGGCACGGTAATCGTCTCGGCGGTCGCCGCCAAGGCCAGCTCGCCAGGGTGGATGAAAAACGAACCATCGTCAGCGATCCGAATTTCCTTGCTCATGATCTGGTTGATGGCGTGATCCACCTCCTCGTGCGGACCGCTGAGGTCGATGTAGGGCGCGGCGTGATCGTTGAACACCCGAAAGCGGCTGCCCAGATGCAGGTCCACGCTCACCCCATTGATCTTGCCAGGCGCCGGGGGCGGTTCGATGCGAATTCGGCCCTCGTCCAGACAACGTTCGATGTCGCGATCACTCAGCCGCATGATGGCGGGCCTCAGGTATTCTGAATCACGATGCTGGGGAACTTGTGGCTGTAATTCTTCGCTTGCAGCGACAACCGGGCGCTGGCGCGGCGGGCAATGTCCCGATACAGGCCGGCGATGCGGCTGTCCGGCTCCGCCACTACCGTCGGCCGACCGCCGTCGGTTTCCTCACGGATGCGAATGTCCAGCGGCAAGGAGCCGAGGAACGGCACGTCGTACTGCGCCGCCATGCGCTTCCCGCCGCCCTCGCCGAAAATGTGTTCCTCGTGGCCGCACTTCGAGCAAATGTGGATGCTCATGTTCTCGACGATGCCCAGCACCGACACCTCCACCTTCTCAAACATCTTCAAGCCCTTGCGCGCGTCCAACAAGGCGATGTCCTGTGGGGTGGTGACGATGATCGCGCCGCTGACCGGCACCTTCTGCGACAGGGTCAGTTGCGTGTCGCCCGTACCGGGCGGCAAATCGATGATCAGATAATCGAGGTCCTGCCAGCGGGTGTCGCGCAACAACTGCTCCAGCGCCTGAGTCACCATCGGCCCGCGCCACACCATCGGCGTTTCCTCCTCGATCAGATAGCCGATGGACATGGACTGAAGGCCGTGACTGACCACTGGATTCAGCGACTTGCCATCCGGCGATTCCGGACGCTCGCTCGCGCCCAGCATCCGCGGCTGACTGGGACCGTAAATATCGGCGTCCAGCAGCCCGACCCGGGCCCCCTCGATGCTCAGGGCCAGCGCCAGATTGACCGCCGTGGTGGATTTACCGACGCCGCCCTTGCCGGAGGCCACGGCGATGATGTTCTTGACGCCCGGTAGCGGCTTCAGGCCCTTTTGCACTTCGTGGGAGATGATCTTGCTCTCCACCCGAATGACGACCTCGGCGACGCCCGGCAGCACCGCCAGCCGGTCGCGGAGAGCAGCGATCAGCGCGTCCCGATAGCCGGCCGCCGGAAACCCCAGCTCCACCTCCACCTCGACCCGATCACCCTCGATTCGGATCGCCTTGACGCACTTGGCGGAGACCAAATCCTTCTCCAGATAGGGGTCCACGTAAGCCTTCAGCGCGGTTTCCACATCGGTACGCGTCACGGCAGTCATCATTCGGATTCCTTAAAATTGAGATTAAAAACAACTTGATTTCAGCAAAACCGCTCGCCGGTCGCCCTGGTTGGGGGTCTTCGGTCAATACTCGGCCAGGCACTTCTGGCGGGCAGCCTCCAGCTTGAGGCTGGTATCGACCTTCATGGCGTCGATCACGCACTGCCAATAGGACGGCTGATAGTAGTTCAGCAGCCGGCAACTGACCACATTGAGCCGTTCCGGGGATTCGCCATGCTGTATGGCCAGTGACACCGCCTGTTCGCAAAAATTCTCGCTCCAGATTTCCTCGGCCAACGTACCCATGCCAGCACGGGCCGAACCGGTCGCCATCAACGCTGCAACGACCAGGCTGAATAAGGTTTTGATTTTCATCATCAACCTCCTCATTGACGATACCATCGCCTCGCCCGACCGGGTGGCGGGACTGCTGGAATGCTGTTAATTTAGCGCCCTTCCCTGTCAAGCGACCGTGATTGTCCGCGCCATGAGCCACCCGAACCGCCGCATCCTCGTCACCAGCGCCCTGCCCTACGCCAACGGCCCAATCCACATCGGCCATCTGGTCGAGTACATCCAGACCGACATCTGGGTCCGCTTTCAGAAATTGCGCGGCCACGAATGCTATTACCTGTGCGCCGACGACGCCCACGGCACCCCGATCATGCTGCGGGCCGAACAGGACGGCGTCACCCCGGAACAGCTCATCGAACGGGTCTGGCACGAACACCGCGCCGATTTCGCCGATTTCCTGATTGAGTTCGACAACTATTATTCGACCCATTCCCCGGAAAACCGTCATTACGCCGAATTGATCTATCGCCGGCTGGACAAGGGCGGCTACATCAGCCGCCGGGTTATCACCCAGGCCTACGACCCGGAAAAGCAAATGTTCCTGCCGGACCGCTTCATCAAGGGCGAATGCCCGCGCTGCGGCACGCCCGACCAGTACGGCGACAGTTGCGAGAACTGCGGCGCCACCTACTCGCCCACCGACCTGAAGAATCCCCGCTCGGTGGTGTCCGGCGCGACGCCGATCCTCAAGGAATCACTGCATTTCTTTTTCAAACTGGCCGATTTCGAGGCCTTGCTGAAGGATTGGATCGCCAGCGGGCCGATTCAGCCGCAGATGGTCAACAAGCTCGACGAGTGGTTCACCGCCGGCCTGCAGGAATGGGACATTTCCCGCGACGCGCCCTACTGGGGCTTTGAAATCCCCGACGCGCCCGGCAAGTATTTCTACGTCTGGCTGGACGCGCCCATCGGCTACATGGCCAGCTTCCAGAACTATTGCGACCGCACCAGCCTGAAATTCGACGACTTTTGGATTCCCGACAGCGACGCCGAGGTGTACCACTTCATCGGCAAGGACATTGCTTACTTCCACATCCTGTTCTGGCCAGCGATGTTGACCGGGGCTGGTTTCCGCAAGCCCACGGCGGTGCATTGCCATGGCTTCCTGACCGTGGACGGGCAGAAGATGTCGAAATCGCGCGGCACCTTCATCAGGGCCCGCACCTATCTGAACCACCTGCGACCGGAGTATTTGCGCTACTACTTCGCCAGCAAACTGAGCGACGGTATCGACGACCTCGATCTGCACTTCGAGGATTTCGTGCAGCGGGTCAACAGCGACCTGGTAGGCAAGCTGGTCAACATCGCTAGCCGCTGCGCCGGTTTCATCACCCGCCGTTTTGATGGCCGGCTGGCCGACCGCCTGGCGGAGCCGGAGTTGTATGCGGAATTTGTCGCCGCTGGCGCATCCATCGCCCAAGCCTACGAGGGGCGGGAATTCGGGCGGGCGATGCGCGAAACCATGGCGCTAGCCGACCGCGCCAATCAGTACATCGACGAGAAGAAGCCCTGGGCGCTGGCCAAGCAGCCCGGTGCCGAGGCCGAAGTCCAGGCGGTGTGCGGCATGGGCCTGAACCTGTTCCGGGTGCTGATGATTTATCTCAAGCCGGTGCTGCCCGGCATGGCCGCCCAGGTCGAGCAGTTCCTGCAAATCCCACCGTTGCACTGGACCGATCTCGACGCGCCGTTGCTCGGTCACGCCATCGCCGAATTCAAGCCGCTGATGCAGCGGGTGGACATGGCGCAGATCACTGCCATGGTCGAGGATTCCAGGGAAAGCTATCCCGCCGCCGAAGCGGAGCCCGCCAAACCGGCTGGACCGCTGGTGGACGATCCGATCAGCCCGACTGTTTCCATCGAGGAGTTCGCCAAGGTGGATTTGCGGGTGGCGCGGATCGTCAAGGCCGAAGCGGTGACCGGCGCCGACAAGCTGGTGCGGCTGGAACTGGACCTCGGCGGCGAAACCCGCCAGGTGTTCGCCGGAATCAAATCGGCCTACGCGCCGGACGATTTGCAAGGCCGGCTGACGGTGATGGTCGCCAACCTCGCTCCGCGCAAGATGCGCTTCGGTGTGTCCGAGGGCATGGTGCTGGCTGCGGGCGACGGTGGCGGCATCTACCTGCTCGGCCCCGACACCGGCGCGGAACCGGGGATGCGGGTCAAGTGATTAGCGCGCGCCCTTGCTCCACAGGATGGTGTGGACCGTTTGCAGCAGGATGAGGGCGTCGAAAAAGAAACTGTAGTTTCTGATGTAGTACAGGTCGTACTGCAATTTCTCGCGCGCGTCCTGATCGGAAGCGCCATAGGGGTAGCAAATCTGCGCCCAGCCGGTGATGCCTGGATTGATCATGTGCCGCATCGAGTAAAAGGGAATTTTCCGGCTGAGGTTGGCCACGAACTGGGGCCGTTCCGGGCGCGGCCCCACGAAGCTCATGCTGCCCTGAAGCACGTTAAACAACTGCGGCAGTTCGTCGATGCGGGTCACGCGCAGCACCGCGCCGACCCGGGTGATTCGGCTGTCTCCAACCTGCGCCCAGCGGGCGACGCCATCCCGCTCCGCGTCCACCCGCATGCTGCGAAATTTGATCAGGTTGAACGGCCGGCTGTTGAGACCGACCCGGGTCTGCCGGTACAGAATCGGTCCGCGCAGGCCGGATTCGATCCAGATGGCCAGCGCGGCCAGCCCCATGATCGGCCAGACTAGCGCCAATAGGAGCACACTGGCGCCAATGTCGGACAAGCGCTTGACAATTCGCTTGAGCAACGCCCCCTGGAAATTTTCGGCGAATATCAGGTTGCTCGGCCGCAGAGCGTCGAGTTGAATTTTGCCGGTCTCCCGCTCGAAGAAGCTCAGGTAATTACTGATCCGGATACCTTCGACCTTGCACTCCAGCATTTCCTCGATGGGAAAACCCTTGCGCCGGTCGTCCATCGCCACCACGATCTCGTCGACGCGCAGCTCCTCGGCCAGATCGCAAAGATTGCTGGTGACCTGAAGCAGTTGGCCCTCCGGTATAAACGGTTTCTCGTCCTCATGGACCTGAACGTATCCCAGGATTGAAAACCCCATGGTCTCGCGTTCCGCCAAGGCCTCGAGTTGGGCCGCGTTCTGACCCACGCCCAGCACCAGAACGCGACGCTTGAGCACCGCTTGGTCGGAGACGCCAAAAAACAGGAAGCGCAGCAACACCACGCCCACGAAGCCGATACCACACGCCAGGCTGAACTCGCCACGGCCCAGGTAAAGATCGGGAAACAGATAGTAGACGACGGTCATGGCGAACACGCCGAGCAGGAAACTGATGCCGACCCGGAACAGCATGTCGCCCCGGCCATCCCAGAGATTGCGCTCGTACAGGCCCATCGCCACCATGATTGCCGTCATGACCAGCGAGAACGCTAACCCGGTCGGGATGACCTCGACTAGCGGCGACCAGGAACCCTGATCGACCAAAACCGCTCGCAAAACCCGACCAAGATAGATCGACAGGAACAGAAGGAGCGCTTCCGCCACCAGAAGCGTCAGCAGCGCACTGGAAACATAGTGTCTGAACAGGCGTATCATCGCTAAGAGTCAATTTGAGTCGATTTTTACCAGTTTTCCGGCGTTGGAAAAATGAACGTGGTTTATTTAACTTATTGATTTTGCGTAATTAGAATAGCTTAAATTGGGTCCTGAGAAAAGCGGGAAAGACGCCTTCCCCGATGCTTGCTCGCTTATACTAGCGGAATTCGCAAACCTCAACCTGAATGGAGCATGACCGATGCTTGATCTCGCCACCACCCGCCTCGGTATCGTAGGTCTCGGCTACGTGGGACTGCCATTGGCGGTCGAATTTGGCAAGCAGTTTCCCACGCTCGGCCTGGATATCAACGAGGCGCGCATCCGGGAACTGCAAGCCGGAACCGACAGTACGCTGGAAGTCACCGCCGAGGAACTGCGGCGGGCCGAACATCTGCGCTACACCCACCGCGTCGAGGACCTGGCCGACTGCAACGTCTATATCGTCACGGTGCCCACCCCCGTGGACGAGTACAAGCGCCCCGACTTCAGCCCGCTGATCGGCGCCAGCACCACCGTGGGCCGGTTGTTGAAACCAGGCGACGTGGCGATCTACGAATCCACGGTCTATCCCGGCGCCACCGAGGAAGTCTGCGTGCCGATCCTGGAGCGGGAATCGGGCTTGCGCTTCAACGTGGACTTCTTCGCCGGCTACAGCCCGGAACGCATCAATCCCGGCGACAAGGAGCACCGCGTCACCACCATCCGCAAAATCACCTCCGGCTCCACCCCCGAAGTCGCCACGTTCGTGGACGCGCTGTACCGGCGCGTCATCACCGCCGGCACCCACCCGGCATCCAGCATCCGGGTGGCGGAAGCGGCCAAGGTGATCGAGAACACCCAGCGCGACGTCAACATCGCCCTGATCAACGAACTGGCGCTGCTGTTCAACCGCCTCGGGATCGATACCGAGGAAGTGCTGCTCGCCGCCGGCTCCAAGTGGAATTTCCTGCCGTTCCGGCCGGGGCTGGTGGGCGGCCACTGCATCGGGGTCGATCCCTACTATCTGACCCACAAGGCGCAGGAGATCGGCTTTCACCCGGAAATGATCCTGGCTGGCCGACGCACCAACGACGGCATGGGCAGCCACGTGGTGCAGCGGGTAGTCAAACTGATGAACCAGCGCCGGATCGCGGTGATGGATGCCAAGATTCTGATCATGGGTCTCACCTTCAAGGAAAACTGCCCGGATCTGCGCAACACCCGGGTGGTGGACATCATCCAGGAATTCCGCGACTACAACGCCCACGTCGACGTCTACGATCCTTGGGTGGATCCACGGGAAGCCATGCATGAGTATGGCGTCGAGCCGATCCCGGAGCCAAAACCCGGTCATTACGACGCCATCCTTCTGGCGGTGGCGCACCAGCAGTTCCGCGAGATGGGCGTTGAACGCATCCGTGCTCTGGGTAAACCGGATTCGGTGCTGTTCGACGTCAAATATCTGTTGCCGGCCAACGCTGTGGACGGCCGGCTATGAAAGTTCTGGTCACGGGCAGCGCTGGTTTTATCGGCTCTACGCTGTCGTTGCGCTTGCTGGAACGCGGCGACGAGGTGATCGGCTTCGACAATCTGAATAATTATTACGATGTGAATCTGAAGCGGGCGCGGTTGGCCCGCTTGCAAGTCTATCCCGGCTTTACCGAGGTGCGGGACAGCCTGGAGGACCGGGTATTGCTGACCAAAACCTTCGCCCAGCACCAGCCGCAACGGGTGGTGAATCTGGCGGCGCAGGCCGGAGTGCGCTACTCGATCCAGAATCCCCACGCTTACGTCGATTCCAACCTGGTCGGTTTCGTCAACGTGCTGGAAACCTGCCGCCATCACGGCGTCGAACATCTGGTGTATGCCTCGACCAGTTCGGTGTACGGCGCCAACACCCGGATGCCGTTCTCGGTCCACGACAACGTGGACCATCCGGTTAGCCTGTATGCGGCGACCAAGAAGGCCAACGAGCTCATGGCTCATACCTACAGCCATCTGTACGGCTTGCCAACGACAGGTTTGCGGTTCTTTACCGTCTATGGCCCGTGGGGGCGGCCGGACATGGCGCTGTTCTTGTTTACCCGCGCCATCCTGGCTGGCGAACCGATCGACGTATTCAATTACGGCCATCACCGGCGGGATTTCACCTACATTGACGACATTGTCGAGGGGGTGATCCGGACGCTGGACCGGGTAGCGACGCCCGATTCCGACTGGTCGAGCGACGCGCCGGACCCCGCCACCAGCCGCGCGCCTTACCGACTGTACAACATCGGCAGCAACCGACCGGTCGAGCTGCTGCGCTACATCGAGGTGCTGGAGGACTGCCTGGGCCGCAAAGCAGTCAAGAATCTGTTGCCGATGCAGCCGGGTGACGTGCCGGACACCTATGCCGATGTCGAGGCGCTGGTTCGGGACGTCGGTTATCAACCTGCCACACCGATTGAGGTCGGCGTGGCCCGGTTCGTGGCCTGGTATCGGGAGTATTACCGGGTCTGAACTCCCCTCGCCCCCTGGGAGAAGCGCTGGGGGTGAGGGTCGAAGGGAGAGGCGCTCACATCGTTTCCAGCCGCTTCCACACGCACGGCCCGCCGCCGCTCTTGTCCAGCATGTCCAGATAGCGCGCATGAGCGGTGCATTCCTCAGCGTCGGCGCGGATCACCGACAGCGGCGGCCGATTGCGGAGCAACCCCGCACGCCGGGCCTGACCATGATTCAGCGTCGCATCGGCAGCGGTCGCCAGCACGAACAGCGAATCCTGCTGGCGGGTCATCGCCAGATAGACATCGGCCAGGATTTCCGCATCCAGCAGGGCGCCATGCAGGGTGCGCTGGGAATTGTCGATGTTGTAGCGCTTGCACAGCGCATCCAGGCTGTTGCGTTGGCCGGGATGGCGCTGCCGGGCCATGAGCAGGGTATCCTCAACCTTGCAGAGCTGTTCCAGAACCGTCTGGCCGCGCCCGCACCGCCGCAGTTCGTGGTTGAGAAAACCCAAATCGAATGGCGCGTTATGAATGATCAGTTCGGCATCTCGGACGAAGTTCAGAAACTCATCGGCGATGTCGGGGAAGCGCGGCTGGCTGGCGAGGAAGTCGTTGGTGATGCCGTGAACCCGGATCGCTTCCTCGTCGATGGCGCGGTCGGGTTGCAGATAGGCGTGAAACTGGCGGCGGGTCAACCGCCGGTTCAGCAGTTCGATACAACCAATTTCGATGACGCGATGTCCCTGGGCGGGATCGAGACCGGTGGTTTCGGTATCGAGGACGATTTGACGTTCGTTCATGGGCTATTGATCGCCTCTGATTCCATTGATTTTCAACTGGTTGCGCGCGGCCGTGGCCAGTTGATCCACCCGTTCGTTTTCGGGATGGCCGCTGTGGCCGCGCACCCATTGCCATTCGGCCTGGTGCGGGGCCAGCGCGGTTTCCAGCCGCAGCCAGAGATCCAGGTTCTTGACCGGCTGGCGGTCGGCGGTCTTCCAGCCGCGCCGCTTCCAGGCCGCCAACCATTCGGTGATGCCCTTCATCACGTATTGGCTATCGGTGCAAATGCATACCCGCATCGGTCGTTGCAACGCCTCCAAACCGTAGATCACCGCCAGCAGTTCCATGCGGTTGTTGGTGGTCGCCGGCTCGGCGCCAGATAGTTCCTTTTCATGCCCTCGGTAGCGCAGCAGCACGCCCCAGCCGCCGGGTCCGGGATTGCCGGAACAGGCGCCGTCGGTAAACAGGCTCACCTCCTCCGGCCCGGTGATGGATTCCGCCCTGTTGTCTTTATCGTTCACGATGCTCCTCGCTGCTGGGGGGGTGGGGCGCGGCAGGA
The DNA here is from genome assembly GCA_963719395.1 of uncultured Gammaproteobacteria bacterium. Taxonomy (GTDB): domain Bacteria; phylum Pseudomonadota; class Gammaproteobacteria; order Competibacterales; family Competibacteraceae; genus Contendibacter. The sequence continues at coordinate 14,428 of CAVRCC010000073.1, forward strand.
CCGGATCAATCCTCCCTCCTGATACGCCAGCCTACCCTGAATTGTGGAATGATAACCGCTCCAACCCCCCAGGGAGACTATGGTGGTCATAGTCTCTTTCCATGGCGAAATCGCGCCGTTCGGGTGGCATCCTGGACGGCTTGATGATAACCTTAGCGCTCATGGTGAAACCGGCCCCACAAGGGGCGTTTCCGGTCATAAACCTGCGCGGGCGGCAGCGAACTCGCTTCTATCCGGCGGCTCTTCAACCCCCACGGCATCCAAGAACCAGAGGAGAGTCTATCGATGGCAATTGTTCATGACGGCAAAAATCGGACTAACAACGCCAACTTGTTGAAATGGGTGGATGAGATAGCCGCCCTGACCCAACCCGATCGCATCGTCTGGTGCGATGGCTCGCAGGAGGAATACGACCGGCTGTGCGCCGAAATGGTTGCTTCCGGAACCTTCACCAAGCTGAACCCGGAAAAACGGCCCAATTCCTATCTCGCCCGATCCCATCCGTCCGATGTGGCGCGGGTCGAGGATCGCACCTTCATTTGCTCGGCGTCGAAGGACGATGCCGGCCCAACCAATAACTGGGCGCCGCCGGATGAAATGCGGGCACAGTTGAAAGGGCTGATGAACGGCTGCATGAAGGGCCGCACTCTGTATGTCATCCCCTTCAGCATGGGTCCGATCGGCAGCCCGATCGCCCAGATCGGCATCGAGCTCACCGATTCGGCTTACGTCGTAGTCAACATGCGGATCATGACCCGCATGGGCCAGAAGGTACTCGACGCGCTGGGTAGCGACGGCTTCTTCATTCCGTGCGTCCATTCGGTGGGCGCGCCGCTGGCTCCGGGCCAGAAAGACGTACCGTGGCCATGCGAACCGGACATCGGCCGCAAAGCCATTGTCCATTTCCCCGAAACCCGTGAAATCTGGTCCTACGGTTCGGGTTACGGCGGCAACGCCCTGCTCGGCAAGAAGTGCCTGGCGTTGCGCATCGCCTCGGCGATGGCGCGTGACGAAGGTTGGCTGGCCGAGCACATGCTTATCCTCGGTCTCGAATCGCCCAAGGGCGACAAGACCTACGTGGCGGCGGCTTTCCCCAGCGCCTGCGGCAAAACCAACCTGGCCATGATCGTCCCGCCCAAGGGCTTCGGCAACTGGAAAGCGCTGACCGTCGGCGACGACATCGCCTGGATCAAGCCTCGGCCCGATGGCACGCTGCGCGCCATCAACCCCGAAGCCGGCTTCTTCGGCGTCGCGCCCGGCACCTCCAACGATTCCAACCCCATGGCGATGGAATCGATCAAGGCCAATTGCATCTTTACCAACGTCGTGCTGACCGACGACGGCGACGTGTGGTGGGAAGGCATGGGCGTGGAACCCCCGGCGCACGGCATCGACTGGCAGGGCAACGACTGGACGCCGGATTCGGGTCGGGTCGGTGCGCACGCCAATTCCCGCTTTACCGCGCCCGCGGCGCAATGTCCGACCATCGATCCGGCTTGGGAAGATCCCGCCGGCGTGCCGATTTCGGCCTTCATCTTCGGCGGCCGCTTGTCCAAGACCTTCCCGCTGGTCTATCAAGCCTTCGATTGGAACCACGGCGTATTCATGGCGGCGACCATGGGTTCGGAAGCCACCGCAGCGGCCATCGGCGTGACCGGCATCCGGCGCGATCCTTTTGCCATGCTGCCGTTCTGCGGCTACAACATGGCGGCCTATTGGGGCCACTGGATCAACATGGGCAAGAAGCCCGGACTCAAGCTGCCCATGATCTTCCGGACCAACTGGTTCCGCAAAGACGCGAACGGCAAGTTCGCCTGGCCGGGCTACGGTCAGAACATGCGGGTTCTCAAGTGGATCGTGGAGCGCGTCAACGGTCAGGTCGGCGCCGTCGAAAGCTCGTTCGGGTTGATGCCGCGCTACGAGGATCTGGACTTGCAAGGTCTGGATTTCTCCAAGGCGCAATTCGAGACGATCACCAGCATCAACCGCGCGGAAGCACTCAGCGAGATCGAGGAAATCAAGGGCTTCTTCGACAAATTCGGCGAAAAACTGCCGCCGGAACTCGAAAAGCAGCGTCAGGAGTTTGGCAAGCGCGCCGAGAAAGCCCCCGAGGTGTGGCGCGTTGTCGATGCGGCCTAAACTCCAGGTAGGCGTGGACCATCAAGACCACGCCCTTGGAGGTTAACCATAAAAAAGCCGGCGTAAGCCGGCTTTTTTATTTGCTGATTCCGCTCAGAGTTCGGGCAACGAACCTTGATTTTAAGCCGCCGCCCCAAAAATTTCTTCCATCACCGCGAGCGCGAATCGAGCGGAAACCGTGGCGGGACCGCCGCCCATCTCAATACCAACCTCGACCGCTTCCAAAACTTCCTCATACGTCGCACCCACTGTGGCCGCTTGTTCGATGTGCCATTGCATGCAGGATTCGCAGTTGATTTGCACCGAGATGCCGACCGCGATGAGTTCCTTGGTCTTTTTCGGGAGCGCGCCGTCGGTATATGCCGCGCTCTCCATCGTTAAAAATGCTTCGTAAACCTTGGATTGTTTCTCGACGAGCGTCTTGTGCGCCCATTTCCGCGTCCGCGCAAGTTCCTCCAATCTGGTATTGTTCATTTACCCCACCTCCATTCAGGCCCTTGCCCTAACAGCAACAACAACCGGGCTGTGCTCTATTCGCAAAAAAATCCACGCAGTTCCTCGATGACCTCTTCCGGCTTTTCTTCCGGAAGAAAATGTCCGCAATCCAAAGCTCTGCCCTCAACCCGGTCCGCGTATTGCCGCCAAATCTGGAGTACGTCATAGGTACGATGCACAAAACCTTGTGCGCCCCATAACACGAGGAGGGGGCAGCGAATTTTTTTGCCGCTATCTTCTTCGTCATGCCGCAAATCAATACTTGCCGCAGCGCGATAGTCTTCGCAGGATGCCCGAATGGTTTCCGGGTTGCTGAAACAACGAATGTACTCCGCTACTACTTCGGGTGCGAATTGAGCGTCGGGAGCGCTCCAGCGCTTCAGCTTTTCGGTGAGATAGTAAGCTGGGTCGGCTCCAATCATGCGCTCGGGCAATCCATTCGGTTGAATGAGAAAGAACCAATGGTAGTAACCCGTGGCAAAATTCTGATCGGTATTCTTAAACATATGATATGTCGGGACAATATCCATGATGCAAGCCTTCTTGACTCGATCTGGATAATCAAGCGCCATACGATGAGCGACCCTGGCGCCCCGGTCATGGCCGACCACGAAGAATTCCCGGTATCCAAAATACTCCATCACCTCGACCATGTCTCGAGCCATCTCCCGTTTGGAATAGGCGCTATGATCCGGGGTACTCTTGGGTTTGGAACTGTCGCCGTAGCCGCGCAAATCGGGACAAATTACGCGAAACTCACCGGTGAGTTGTGGAGCAGTCTGACGCCACAGGGTATGCGTCTGCGGATAGCCATGTAATAATAGTAACGGTCTACCCGACCCACCATGCTTCAGAAAAATGGTGGCGCCACGGGTCTTAATAGTGATTTTGTTGAATTCTTTTCCAAGCATTTTTTATAAAACCTCCTCTGTTTCGAATCAAAACCGGTTGAACGTGTATCGATCCCTGTTTCGTCGAGTTCAAGTTTGCTATGTTAAAATTTCAAAACGACTGGATACCTTGGGAAAAATTCAAATTCCGATAACGCCGGCATTTACCGCGCCGAAATGATGGCCTCGATTTCGGCGCGTAGTGCGAAACAAGGAGCTGAAGCCACTAAACCTATGGACACTGGCGCGGGCTAAATCGGCGGCGTTGGCCGCCTTGATCCCACAAGCAGCAGCGTTAGCGTGAGACGCTGCCGTAGCCTACGGCCACGACTTCATCCCGGCTACGATTGCTGATTCGGCGTCTCCGCCGGTGGAATGTTGCCCTTATCCAACTTCCGCTGTCGCTTCTCTTCCTGCTTCTTTTTCTTGGCGAGATCTTTCTGACGCTTCTCAAACTGATAGTTAGGCTTGGCCAAAGCGGCCTCCTTATGGTAGGTGGTGTTAAAGAAAATGGTTAATCCATGTCAAATATCGGCTTCCGACCGCTGACCTCTCGATACCGTACCCGTGGCCGATACGTTGTGCCCGAATCCGCTGCTACTTTCTCCCAATTAACTCAATTGGATAGCCGTCGGGGTCTTCGATAAAGGAGATAATCGTGGTACCCGCATTCATGGGACCTGCTTCACGAAGAACTTTGCCGCCACGGTTTTTCACTTCCGCTGTCGCCTGATACACATCATCAACCCCGATAGCAATATGCCCATAGGCAGTTCCCATCTCATAGCGATCCACACCCCAATTGTAGGTCAATTCTATGACGGTGTGATCGGATTCATCACCGTATCCCAGAAAAGCCAAGGTAAACTCGCCAGCGGGATAGTCCTGTTGGCGCAGCAATTTCATTCCCAGCACTTCGGTGTAAAACTTGATCGAACGATCCAGATCACCCGTTCTTAGCATGGTATGGAGAATACGCATGGTTTTCCTCTCGAAACAGAATCACGAGTCAAAACCGGCGCGCCCTTCTTAAGACACGCCGGTCTCTCGAATTAGCGCCGTCCCTTCAGCGCCGCGATGCGCATCCGCAAGGCGTTCAGCTTGATAAAACCGCCGGCATCCTTCTGGTCATAAGCCCCAGCATCGTCCTCGAAGGTGGCGATGTTCATGTCGAACAGGCTGTCGTTCGACTTGCGGCCCGCCACGATCACATTGCCCTTGTACAGCTTCACCCTTACCGTACCGTTCACCGACGCTTGCGAAGCGTCGATCATCGTCTGCAACAACTTGCGTTCCGGACTCCACCAGTAGCCGTTATAGACCAGACTGGCGTAACGCGGCATCAATTCGTCCTTGAGATGGGCGACTTCCCGATCCAGGGTCAGCGATTCCATCGCCCGGTGCGCCTTGAGCATGATGGTACCACCGGGGGTTTCATAGCAACCACGCGATTTCATGCCGACGTAGCGATTTTCCACCAGATCCAGCCGGCCGATACCATGCTCGCCGCCCAACCGGTTCAGCTTGGCCAACACGGCGGCGGGCGTCAGCGCCTCGCCATCAATGGCGACGATGTCGCCATTGCGGTAGTCCAGTTCGACATGGCGCGGCTGGTCGGGGGCTTTCTCTGGCGACACCGTCCAGCGCCACATCTCCTCCTCCGGTTCGCTCCATGGGTCTTCCAGCACGCCACCCTCATAGGAAATGTGCAGCAGGTTGGCGTCCATCGAGTACGGCGATTTGGTGCCGCGCTTCATCTCGACCGGAATGCCGTGCTGCTCGGCGTAGGCCAGCAGCTTCTCGCGCGACAGCAAATCCCACTCCCGCCACGGCGCGATGATCTTGATGTCCGGCTTCAGCGCGTAGGCCCCCAGTTCGAAGCGCACCTGATCGTTGCCTTTGCCGGTGGCGCCGTGCGAGACCGCATCGGCGCCAGTCGCCACCGCGATTTCGATCTGGCGCTTGGCGATCAGCGGCCGGGCGATGGAGGTGCCCAGCAGGTATTCGCCCTCGTAGATGGCGTTGGCGCGGAACATGGGGAACACGAAATCGCGCACGAATTCTTCGCGCAGATCGTCGATGAAGATGTTTTCCGGCTTGAGGCCAGCCATCAGCGCCTTCTGCCGCGCCGGTTCCAGTTCCTCACCTTGCCCCAGGTCGGCGGTGAAGGTCACAATTTCGCACTGATACACGTCTTGCAGCCACTTCAGGATCACCGAGGTATCCAGGCCGCCCGAATAGGCCAGCACGACTTTCTTGATATCGGACATAAAACTCCCCATGAATGCCATTCAGTTCAATCATGTAAGAGCGGCTCCCACAACCTGCCCGAGCCGCCGCAAGCTGCTAGCTTAAGGCTTTACCTCCATGCGTCAAGGCGCGGCGGAGCAAAAGACAAGACCCCCTTTCTGCTTTTTCTATTGTTACTGAATCCAGATCGGCGCGGTATAAGCCACGTTCGTGGCCTGACCGGGCATATCGAGCTTCTTATCCTCCGTGGTGACCCGCAGGAAGACGTAGGGCAGATATGCCGGTGCGCTCGGCGGCGGATACCAGGTTACCTCCGTGTTCTCAGGAGAGCGTGGTTCGAACTGGGCAAGGACGGTTCCGCCGATACTGATCAGTTCGAGTTTCGTGATGGGTTCATCGTCCCAGACCTTCACGTCGAACTGGACGCTGTCTACGTCCTGAGGAACAGTGATCGTCGATCCCATCCACTGACCGCTGGAGGAGAAATGAATCCGCAGGTTCGGGTCGTCCGTCGAATACAGGCGCCTGGCTCGGATCGCATTCAGGAGATCCCCCCGGGTCAGGAACGGGGCCAGGATGGCGGTGCGGCCACCGTTCGGAAAGCTCAGACTGTGGTTGTCCTTACCGAAGGTTGGGGCGATTTTCCAACCTCGGTCCAGGGCAAACAGGTACCAGGCGAAGTAAGCGTCGGGATCGGCGTTATTGCTGGAGTTCCGGTTGGCGGTTTCGCCGCCGACCAGGTTATCCAACATGCGAGAGTCGGGAGAAAACCACTCGAACACGCCGTATTCCCTGCCGGGATGGTTGAACTGGGCGATGCCGTTGCTGCGGTCGAGCCACTCGTAGAAGTCGGCCATGGTGTAATCGATGATGGCGTTGGTGTAGCTCGACGTGTTCCAGACCGTGATGTGCCCCCACCACGGATGGCTCCATTCGAAACCCCGGATCGCCACGAACGCCCCGTCGTTATTGGCAGCGTTCGCGTACTGGCCGGTTTTCCACCACTCGTAGGGATCCACCTGTTCGCCGTGATCCGTCACGGCGTAGAAATCGAGCCGGGCGACGTCCCGCGCCCACCTGAAGGCGTCCTGCGGCGTGCCGCTGCCGTCGGAGTATTTGGTGTGGCTGTGGAGATTGCCGAAATAGATGTTCATATCCAGCGCCTGGGCCGGCAGCCCCAGCGCCGCCCAAACGATGAATAGCGCCACTCGGGACTGGATCAAATGGTGAGTGCTCATCAGCGATCTCTCCTGTGTGCGAAAATACGTCAAGGATTGAGGAGTTCGGCATCGACAACAAGATTTCTGCTGATCGAGTCAGGGGCGCGGGCATACTCCCGCGCCCCGATCTGGGGCAAGCAAACCTCGCGATCCTCTGTCGATCATAACCATCAATCCGGCAGCGGTGCGGGTGGCTCGCTGGCCCTGTCATCGACCAGCGGCTGTCCTGGGATCGTTCAGGATCCGCGACTTTCTGCCCCTACCTTACAGCAGGTTTGGCTTTAACTATCACGGTATTTTTAACACAAAAAGACAATAAAAAAATTAAGTAAAATAGTCATAAATATCATTATTTAGACACGCTACTGTTCCCTACAGCTCCATAAAAACCGCCATAACTGCTCGGGTATCCGTTCCTCCCGCCGCTCCTCCCCCACCCCCAGCGTCACCGTCGCCGCGTCCGGCTTGAGCCAGAACTGCGCCACCACCTCGCCCCGAACGGTGACGAGATCAAGCCACAGCCCCAGCTACCAGGGTAAAACAACCCCAAGCTTTGCAATCGCTGTTCGCCCCATACGCCTCACGGTCATCTTCCTCCGTCGCCAGCGGCGCGTCGAAAATGACCTCACACTCGGCCAGATCAATACCGTGCTTGCGCAGATTCCCCAGGTGTTTGAGCCGAAAATACATCCACGAGCTTTTGCGGCAACCTGGAGGTTTATAATCCGTCGTCGACCCGCCGCCACGCCACCCGGAAACCCGCCATGGACACCCTCACCCTCGCCCGTCCCGACGACTGGCACCTGCACGTCCGCGACGACGCGGCCCTGCGCGCGGTCGTGCCACACAGCGCCCGCCAGTTCGCCCGCGCCATCATCATGCCCAACCTACGGCCGCCGGTGACCACCACCGCACAGGCGCTGGCCTACCGGGAACGCATCCTGGACGCCGTGCCGCCTGGATCGGACTTTCAGCCGCTGATGACGCTGTACCTGACCGACAATACCCCGCCCGCCGAAATCGCTCGCGCCAAGGACTCCGGTCATATCGTCGCCTGCAAGCTCTATCCCGCCGGCGCCACCACCAACTCCGATTCCGGCGTGACCGCCATCGATAAAATTTATCCCGTGCTGGAGACGCTGCAGGCCCAAGGCTTGCCACTGCTGATTCACGGCGAGGTTACCGACCCGGACGTGGACGTATTCGACCGTGAGGCGGCGTTCATCGACCGAGTGCTCATCCCGCTGGTCTGGGATTTTCCGGCGTTGAAGATCGTGCTGGAGCACATCACCACCGAGGATGCGGCCGACTATGTGCGAGAGGCGCCGGCCACGGTCGCGGCGACGATCACCGCCCATCACCTGCTCTACAACCGCAACGCCCTCTTCCAGGGTGGCATTCGCCCGCACTACTACTGTCTGCCGATCCTCAAGCGCGAACGTCACCGGCACGCGCTGATTCAGGCCGCTGCCAGCGGCAATCCGAAATACTTCCTCGGCACCGACAGCGCCCCGCATCCGCGCCAAGGCAAGGAAACCGCTTGCGGCTGTGCCGGCTGCTACACCGCCCACGCCGCGCTGGAACTGTATGCTGAGGCATTCGATTCGGCCCGAGCGTTGGATCGGCTGGAAGCCTTCGCCAGTTTCCACGGCGCGGATTTCTACGGCCTGCCGCGCAATGCTGGAACCGTCACCCTGCGCCGCCAGCCGACGCCCGTTCCCGACGGCTTCCCGTTCGGCGCGGACGAACTGATTCCGTTGCGAGCCGGGGAAACCCTCGCTTGGCGGCTGGTCACCTGAACCGTAGTGTGTTCACTCTAATTTTCGTTGCTAGAGTACGCCTCAACGAAGGTTGAAACCCGCCGGTAGCAGATGAAAACCGGCATCACGATCAAGACCTTGTGTCGAGGAGAGTCATCATGGCCAACACTGCATTGCAAAACATTCTGGAAACTCCAGTAGCTGCCAACATCCGCGAATCCGCCAATCACATCTGGCTAGCGGGGCTGGGCGCTTACGCCAAGACCCAGGAGGAAGGCGAGAAGTTGTTCCAATCGCTGATCAAGGAAGGCGAGAAAGTCGAAAAGCAAGCCAAGAAAGCCGCCGAGGCCCGCATCAAGGAGGCCAAGGGCAAGGTGGTCGAGTTCCGCGGCAAGGCCAATCAGCAGTTCGACCGGCTGGAAGAGCTGTTCCAGGAGCGGGTCGCCCAAGTGCTGAACCGGATGGGCATACCGACCCAAGAGGACATTCAGGAACTGTCCAAGCGGGTCGAGGCCCTCAATGAGAGCATCATGGCGCTGAAGAAGTAAGCGCCCGCTCCGAATCCGCCCAAACCAGGCCCCGTGGCATCACGCCAAGGGGCCTGTTCTCATTCCAGATCATCGTCACCCCAGCTCCAGCACGTCACCGTTGCCCACGAACAGATTCGTTTGCGATCCATGCTGGGCCGTCCCGCGCACGACGGGCAGGCCCAGCTCCAGCATCTTCTCGACGGCGGTGCGGCCGGTGCAGTGGTTGCACGCCACCTTGGCGATGCCATACCCGCTCAGCGCGTTGACCACCTGTTCCCGCGACTCGTCCCAGTCTTCCAGGGGTGAAATGTGCAGTCCCCCGTAGATGGCGTGGATGCGGTCCCCGTCCTGGAAAGTCCGGCGGGCGTAGTCCAGCAGGTTGAGCACGCCGCCGTGGCCGCAGCCGGTGACCATCGTTAGACCCTGGTTCTGGAGGTTGGCATAAAGGACATTTTCGCCATCGACTTTCAACAGGGTATGCATGGGGAAGTTGACCAGCGCCAGGCCCGGAAACAGCACCAGCGGTCGATCGACCGGCACGGTGACCACCTCGCCGGTATGCCCCTGCCGCTGGATGTGAGCGAACCCCGCCGGATGGAAGCCTTCGGGAACATAAATCGTGATGCCGGGGCAGTGCTTGAGGGTCGAGCCGATTCCCCAGAAGTGATCGAAATGCTCGTGGCTGATGACCAGCGCTTCGATCTGGCCCTGCCGCAGCATCTCGTCGATGCCCTCCTCGGCAAAACGCCGATCCATCCAGGCCGGATTCCAGCCGGTATCGAACAGCAGGCGGCGCACCGTTCCATCGGTCGCCTCGGCTTCCAGCAACGCGGAAAATCCAGCGGCGTTGTCGACGTGCAGCGGCCCGAACGGCGGCCAAGGAATGGCGTATTGATCGGTTTCGGCGCCACCAGCGTCCTTGATGTCGCCGAACACGGTGGCGGTATCGAACCAGCCGGTTTCGGAGATGCACAGAATCCGCAAGCGCTTCAAAGCGCCAATGTCGAGCGTCGAAGAAACAGTGGTCATAGCCGTTACCTCGCGATACGGGATGAAAAAATACTTCCGGGGCTTTGCCAAATTGCCCTCCTACGAGTCCCCTACTCGTGCTGATGCTCCCCCTCGGCATCGGCGTGTGGTCCTGGTGATCGGATCTCCAGGGCACCGGTTAGATAAGCGGCGACCGCCTTATCCGGATCGGTTTCCGTGGTGACCAGTCCGGTGATGCCTTTCATGGCCAACCGCCGCAGTAGACCGTGGCCCATGCCGCCCGCGATCAGCACCTGCACCTCATCCAAGGGATGGGGTTCGTGCGGCGAACTGTCATGGAAGCATTGTTCCCTGGGCAATCTGAGCAGCGCCTTGCCAGTCACTTTGCCCTGTTCCGCTTGATACAGCCAGAAAATCCGACAGCGTCCGGCATGTTCGGTGATCGTGCGGCGATTCTGACTGGTGACTGCGATTTTCACGTTCTATTCTCCTACCCGAGCATCTGCGAACTGTTCCGAGCGATTTGTTCGGATCACCAGCCAACCTTGCTCGGCCGGTGAACCTCTTGCCCACAGGGCGCTGGACGCATTGCGTATTCTCAATAGCAAACACACCTTCCTCGCACCACCCGAATTGACGTGGCACGTCGGCCGAACCTGCGGCAAACCACCGCCCCCCAGGCGAACACAAGGTGCGGATTCGCCGTAAGATAGAGGGAAAATTCCAACGGTTAGGAAGTACGATCATGAACGCATCCTCCTCCCAGCAACAACCGCTTTGGCACGCGCTGTCCCCCGAGCAGGTCTTGCGGGAGCTGGATACGATGCCCGGCGGCCTGAGCGAGGCGGAAGCCGCCCGGCGCTTGGCCAGCCACGGCCCCAACCGGCTGCGTCCGCCCGAGCGGCGCGGGCCGGTGCTGCGCTTCCTGCTCCAGTTCCACAACGTGCTGATCTACGTGCTGCTGGTCTCGGCGACTATCACCGCCGCGCTGGGCCATGCGGTGGATACCGGGGTGATTCTGGGCGTGACGATCATCAATGCCATCGTCGGCTTCGTCCAGGAAGGCAAAGCCGAATCGGCGCTGGCCGCCATCCGCAAGATGCTGTCGCTGCGCGCCCTGGTGCTGCGCGACGGGCAGCGCCGGGAAATATCCGCCGAGGCGCTGGTGCCGGGCGACTGGGTGCTGCTGCAATCCGGCGACAAGGTGCCGGCCGACCTGCGGCTGATCGAGATCAAAAACCTGCGCGTTCAGGAAGCGGTGCTGACCGGCGAGGCGGAAGCGGTCGAGAAAACCATTACTCCGGTCTCGTCCGAGGCAGCGATCGGCGACCGAACCGACATGACCTATTCCGGCACGCTGGTCACCTACGGCCAGGCTACTGGAGTAGTGGTCGCGACCGGCGAGCATACCGAAATCGGCCGCATCAGCACCCTGCTGGAACAGGTGGAGGAAATCACGACTCCCCTGTTGCGACGGATGGCGCAATTCGGACGCTGGCTGAGCGCCGCCATCGTGCTGGCGGCGGGGGCCACCTTCGCGATCGGCGTGCTCTGGCGCGGTCAACCGGCTGGAGACATGTTCATGGCGGCGGTGGCGCTGGCGGTGGCGGCGATTCCCGAGGGCCTGCCGGCGATCATGACCATTATCCTGGCCATCGGCGTGCAGCGCATGGCCGAGCGCAACGCCATCGTCCGCCGGCTGCCGGCGGTGGAAACGTTGGGGGCCGTAACCGTGATCTGCTCCGACAAGACCGGCACTCTGACCCGCAACGAAATGAGCGTGCAGCGGGTGGTCACCGCCAACCGGGTGTTCGAAGTCCACGGCGTCGGTTACGCACCCACCGGCGGATTCAGCGTGGACGGCGCGCCGATCGCGCCCGAACACGCGCCGGACTTGCAAACCATCGCTCGGGCGGCGCAACTGTGCAACGAAGCGGTGTTGCGCGAGCAGGACGGCGAATGGCGGATGGAGGGCGATCCCACCGAAGGCGCGCTGCTGACCCTGGCCAGTAAGGCCGGCCTCGATCCGGTCACCGAACAGGAGCGCTTCCACCGGGTGGACAGCATTCCCTTCGAATCCGAACACCGGTTCATGGCCACCCTGCACCACGATCATCACGGCCACGGCGTCATTTACGTCAAGGGTGCGCCGGAACGAGTGCGGGCAATGTGCGCGAACGAGCATAGCCCGCAGGGTCCCCAGCCGCTGCGTCTGGATTACTGGCGGCGGCGGGTGGAGGAACTGGCCGCGGCCGGCCAGCGGGTGCTGGCGGTCGCCTTCCGCCCCACCGCCGAGACCCGTTGCGAGTTGCTTTTCGAGGATGTCGAGGAAGGGCTAATCCTGCTGGGGCTACTGGGCATCAGCGATCCGCCGCGCGAGGAAGCGATCCACGCGGTCAGGCAGACCCAGCGGGCCGGCATCCGGGTCAAGATGATCACCGGCGACCACGGCGTCACGGCGCGTTCCATCGCCGCCCAGCTCGGCATCGGCGACGGGGCCAAGGTGTTGACCGGGCCGGAACTGGAAGCGCTGGACGATGCGGCGCTGCGGGCGGTCGTGCTGGACACCGATGTCTACGCCCGCGCCAGCCCGGAGCACAAACTGCGGTTGGTCGCGGCCCTGCAAGCCAACAACCAGGTGGTCGCGATGACCGGCGACGGCGTCAACGATGCCCCAGCCCTGAAACGCGCCGACATCGGCGTGGCGATGGGCATGAAAGGCACGGAGGCGGCCAAGGAAGCCTCGGCCATGGTGCTGGCCGATGACAATTTCGCCTCCATCGTCCATGCGATCGAAGAAGGTCGTACCGTCTACGACAATTTGCGCAAGGCGCTGCTGTTCATCCTGCCGACCAACGGCGCCCAGGCGCTGGTGATCACCGCTGCCATCCTGCTCGGTCTGACCCTGCCGATCACGCCCGTGCAAATCCTGTGGGTCAACATGGTGACGGCGGTGACGCTGGCTCTGGCCCTGGCCTTCGAACCGACCGAGGCCAACGTGATGCGCCGACCGCCGCGCGATCCTGGCGAACCGCTGCTGTCGGGCATCATGCTGTGGCGGATTTTCGCGGTGTCGGTGCTGCTGGTGATCGCACCGCTGGGACTGTTTCTCTGGGAAACCGCGCAGGGCAGGCCCCTGGCCGAGGCTCGCACGCTGGCGGTGAACGCGCTGGTGATGGGCGAGATTTTTTATCTGTTCAACAGCCGCTACATTTACAGCTCCGTCCTCTCGCGGGAAGGTCTGTTGGGCAGTCGCCCGGTGCTCGCCACCATCGGGCTCATGCTGCTGCTGCAACTGGCCTTTACCTACTTCCCGCCGCTGCAACGGTTGCTGGGTACCGCACCAATGAGCATGAGCAGTTGGATCATCGTGACGCTGGCCGGCATGGTGGTGTTGCTGCTGGTGGAACTGGAGAAGGCGATCTGGCGGGGATTCCGAAACACCGCAGGGCCGCCGGGATAGGTCGGAGGTGTTACGTCTTCACCCCGTCCCCTCCCGCGCTTCCAAGGCCTCCCAACGCCCGTAGGCCGCTTCCAGTTCCGCCTCCAAGGCCCGCAATTCCTCCATGCGCCGGGTGATCGCCGCCGGTTCCTGCTTGTAAAACGCTGGGTCGGCGGTCAGGGCGTGCAAATCCCGTTGCCGCTGCTCCAGTTCCTCGATCCGGGCCGGCAACCGCTCCAACTCCCGCCGTTCGTTGTAGCCGAGCTTGCCGGACGCGGCCGGTTTGGCCGGCCGGGCGACGGGCTTAGGTTCCGGTTTCGGCTTGGCGGCGACCCCGACCGGCTCCGGCGCGGGTCGCTGGCGCAGCCAGTCGCTGTAACCGCCAACGTACTCGCGGATGCGCCCGCCGCCCTCGAACACCAGGCAACTGGTCACCACGTTGTCCAGAAACGCCCGGTCGTGGCTGACCAGCAGCAAGGTGCCGGCGAACTCCAGCAGCAGTTCTTCCAACAGTTCCAGCGTCTCCAGATCGAGATCGTTGGTCGGCTCGTCCATGACCAGCAGGTTGGCCGGCTGGCTGAACAGCCGCGCCAGCAACAGCCGGTTGCGCTCGCCGCCGGACAGCGACTTGACCGGCGAGCGCGCCCGCTGGGCGCTGAACAGAAAGTCGCCCAGATAACCGATGACATGGCGGTGCTGGCCGTTGATCTCCAGGGTCTCCCGGCCGCCGGCGACGCTGTCCAGCACGGTCTGTTCGGGGTCCAACTGCTCGCGCAACTGGTCGAAATAAGCGATTTCCAGCTTCGTCCCCCATTGCACCTGGCCGGCGTTCGGCGACAACCGCCCGAGCAGCAACCCGAGCAGGGTGCTCTTGCCGCAGCCGTTGGGACCGATCAGGCCGATGCGATCCCCGCGCTGGATGCGCACCGAGAACTCGCGGATCAGCGGCTCGTCCCGCCAGGCATAACTGACGTTCTTCGCCTCGATCACCAACTTGCCGGAGGCTTCGGCCTGCTCCAGTTCGAAACTGGCCTTGCCGACCCGCTCGCGGCGCTGGCGACGCTCCTCGCGCAGGGCCAGCAGCGCCAACACTCGGCCCTCGTTGCGGGTGCGACGGGCCTTGATCCCCTGCCGAATCCAGACCTCCTCCTGCGCCAGTTTCTTGTCGAACTTGGCGTTGTGGCGGGCCTCGATCTCCAGCAGCGCCGTCTTTTTCTCCAGAAACGCCGCGTAATCGCCCGGCCACGAGGTCAGCACGCCGCGATCCAGTTCCAGCAACCGGGTCGCCAGCCGTTGCAGCAGGGCGCGGTCGTGGGTGACGAACAGCAGCCCGCCGCGAAATTCCAGCAACTCTTCTTCCAGCCACTGGATGGTTTCCAGATCGAGATGATTGGTCGGCTCGTCCAGCAGCAGCAGATCCGGCTCGCACACCAGCGCCCGGCCCAGCAACACCCGCCGCCGCCAGCCGCCCGACAGTTCGGTCAGCGGCGTATCGGCTGGCAATTGCAGACGGCTGAGCACGGTCTCGACCCGCTGCTGCCAGCGCCAGCCGTCGCGCGCTTCCAGTTCGTGCTGCAAATGTTCCATCCGCCGCATTGGCTCCGGCGTGTGGTCGTGCGCCAGTTGCACCGCCGCCTCGTGATAGTCGGCCAGCAACGCTCCCAGACCCTCCAGCCCGCCGGCGACGACCTCGAACACGGTAGCGGTGGTATCCGCCGGCAACTCCTGCGCCAGGGTGGCGATGCGCAAGCTGGGTTGACGCCAGATCTCGCCGCCGTCGGGCTGCAACTCGCCGGCTAGCAACCGCAGCAGGGTCGTTTTACCCGTGCCGTTGCGGCCGATCAGGCAGACCCGCTCGCCGGCATCCAGCTGAAAGCTGGCGCCATCCAGCAGCTTTTCGGCGCCGAAGGCGATGGAGAGGTTGTCAATGCTTAATAGAGGCATGAAGTGATTGTTTAATCGGTTATTTATTCAATACTGCGCCATGTTTTCCACGCGAAAGGCTTGATCTTCCTCAATGCGATTCCTGCTTTCGATATAGCGCACGATCCAAAAGCTCCCATCGTCGCGCCGTTTGAGCATCACCGGCGGACCATAGGTTTTATGTGCGGCGACGATTTTCTCCAAGGTCTCATCGCTGTTCAGAAGATGCCCGCCTTTGGTTTCCACCAGCAGCACGCCGCCGCCGCGAGCCGCGTCTTTTCACGCCCACGGCAAAATCGGGGAAATAGCGGTCGCCGTCGGGAAGCACGATGCCGATGGACCATGGCTTGCGCGGCTCGTTGCGATGCCACCACAGCACCGTTCCCGACGGTGTCGGCGTCGAGCAGTTCGGCGAACTTCCGTTCGTGTTCGTTCAGGTCTGGCGGCATGACGCCATAGACATTCAGCCGGGAGCGTGACGCATCCGGCGCCATTTCTACGTGGTCGGCAAGGGGCGGCTTCCACGATTTCCTTGATGTGCGCCGCGCAAGATTCGGGCCGCATCGCGCACCAGCTGCGGATAGATCGCCAGAATCAGATTCAGGGCGCGCCGCAATTCTTCATCGGATAAGCCCAATACCCTGATGATCGTTGTATTCCAGCCGCGACCGCGACAGCAACATTTCCTCACAGATCGCGCGGGTTGGTAATACTGCGCATCGTATAAAACGCTCTGCGCCCGGACCGCTAATTTCAGCACTGGGAAAGTTTCGCCTGCACCGTATCAACCCGTTCTTCATGATCGCCGAAAATGTCGGTGATCGTCTTGCGGGTGATTTTGACGCTTTTGCGCAATCCCGCGTTAACACCTCCGCGTTTAGCTTGAGATGCGCCCCGATCCCTTGCACCAATTCGTCGGTGGACAATGGCAGGCGTTCGGTTTGAAACTGGGTCGGCGCATCCTCGCGCAGCGGATAGAAGCACATTGCCGGGTGAAGGCGTTGATGATCTGGCGAACTGCCGCGGCTTTGCGAGGCGCGATTCGGGCAAGCGGTGGCGTCAAAAGTTCCGGCCACGACAGCAACGGCGTAACGTCGCAAAGTCGGGGTTTCACGAGCAGAGCTTTGGCGCGGACTCAGTTACTGCCGTCCGACGGTTTCCAAGCGGGCGGCGTATAAGGCTGCGATAGCAGGGAAGTCTGCCCGTTTTGCACACTTGCACTTAGTTTTGCCCAGCGACGCGTACCAGCTATCGTATAAGGACTGATACTCGACAATTGCGGTCTGAATGGAATTGATTTTCTCGCCCGCGCCGATCAGGCCGGTTTGGTTTTCCGCATCCGCCAGAAACACATAACCACAGCGCAACGACTCCGGCAGGGATTTACTCACCGCGCGGGCTTGCAACTCGCGATGCACCCGTAAAATGCGCCCAACGACCTGAATGCCAAAATCGGCATCCTTCGCGCCACGCAGCGAGACCACGGTAAAAGCACGTGGTGCGTCGAATCCCAGCGCCACGGCGATTTTGAAGATCAAGACTTCCTTGCTTTCGTCGCGGGCAACAGCGAGTAAATCATCGTTGGGTTCGTCCGCGGTATACCAGGCGATCACTTCTTCCGGCACACCCAATGCCAAAAGATAGGTTTTGGCTTCCTCAATAGCGGTAGCACCCGCTTTGCCTTTATTGCCCACTTGCACCAGCATCAGCGGCGTCATGCGTACACCTAAAGCCGCCAATTGAGCCTTGATGGCGTTATGGGTATGCCAACCGTCCTCCAATGCGGTGGCCGGCAAATCCACCAGCGTCTTTTGATCGTCCGGAGCCAGATAGGCGATGGATTTGATGCCGGCCTTGATGAGACCTGCCTCCACGGCATCATGGCGCGATACCTGGATGCGATGCAGTTCAGCCAGATGCGCTGCCTGCTTGAATTTATTCCACGTCCGCATCGTCGGGCGTGGCGGTAATCAACAGGGTGAAGTCCGGGCGCATGATCTCCCGGTAGAACCGGACTGCTTCAGCGGCCTTGGTGAAGCCGTGATGGGCTTCGTCCACGACCACGCCGATGCGAAAACCGGCCTGCCGCAATTCAGGAATGAACTCATCCAGCGATAAGGCCATATCGCCGCTGGTGCGCAGTTTCCGCGAGTCGGCATTGCGCGCCGCCACCGACGCCCAAGTGGTGACGAATACATCGCCACTTGGCAGCGGAGTAGGCCACGCGCTCACCCGTTAAATCGCGCACCCGCAGTCCGGTGAAATCCTTTTTCAATGCGCTTTTGGCCTGTTCGACCAAGCCCGCGAATGGGGTGAACCAGAACCAGACAATCTTGGCATTATGGCGGTGATCGGGTCGGGCGAATTGTTCGGCAATCAAACCCGCCATCAAGGTTTTACCCGCGCCGGTGGGTGCTTCCAGCAGCACACAGCCGTTGAAGGCGCTGGCGGTGCGGCGGCTGTTTTCGTCGGGCGCTTGCTGAATTTGATTTTCGGCGCAGCGGAAGATGTCCAGCGCGTTGTTGACCGCGTCGATTTGATAGCGCTTGGGAGCAATGGCACTCACGGTTTGCTTCCTACGCCGAAACGATTGATCAGGGATTGCGGAATCGGCTGAAAACTCGCGCGCTCGTCGTCGATATGTTGACGCAGCAACGCCGGTTGCCAGGAATAAACCACGGCGGAACCCTGGTCTTCGAATCACTGTTCGATCACCGCCGCCAGCGTGGTTTCATCGAGCTTCGGCACATACAACATCGCGCCGTTTTCGAGGTCCGCGCATTGGATGAGAGCATCGACCACGAATGGGGACAGCGTACCGGTATGGATGAGTTGTAGCGCCGTCCAGATTTGTTCGTGCTGGATTTGGCTGAACAGGGTTTCGGCGGGAAGGCGGTGAGCGCGGAGATAGGCGAAATGGCCCCGCGTATAGCGCCGCCCAAACCTTCCACCCATTCGCCTTTCCGGTTGCGATAGCCGGCAATCACCCGCCGCACCCGCTCGGCGCACACGTCGCGGCACAGGTTTTTGTCCGGCGCGTCGGTGGTCGCTTCGGTATTCGATACCAGAATGAAACGCCGGTTGCCGCCATCTTCCTGATTGAGTTTCAGTACGGCGTGGGCAGTGGTGCCGGAACCGGCGAAGAAATCCAGAACCAAATCGCCGGGTTTGGTGGCGATATGTAAAACACGCTCGATCAATTGTACCGGTTTTGGTGTTGAGAAAGCTGTAGCGTGTTCCGCTAATATATCAAGCAATTCTTTTTTAGCGGTATCTGTATGTCCAACTTCATCGAATTTCCACCAAGTGTTGGGTACAATACCATCTGCATTACGCAATAAATGCTTATAACGCTTGAAAGCGGGGACTTTCCCTCCTCCATTTTTTCCCCAATAAATTAGCCCTTCTTGAGCATGTCTGATATATTCTTCTTTTGAATAAGCCCAAACGCGAGTCGTCTTTGGCCAAATCTCTTCACTGGTATTCGGATTGACGATGGGGTAATAAAGATTAGGGCGTTCTTCTGCACTCTTATTACAGGTATAGTTATCTGGACGAAAAATACCTTGCTCATCTTCAAATCGATACTGGCGGTCTTTTTCCTCAGTACGAGGTAACAAATTTCTTTTCCATAAGCCGCTCAACTGATAAATCAGCAGATACTCGTGCATCGGTGCAATGGTCTTATGGTCGTTAGATGCTGCATAACGCTTTTGCCAAATGCAATTCGCAATAAAATTGTTTTCTCCAAAAACCCGATTCGTCAATAGACCGAGATTAAACACCTCGTTATCATCGATGGAAATAAAAATCACCCCATCCTCGGCCAATAACTCCTTTGCCAACTCCAACCGTCGATACATAAATTCCAGCCACTTGGAATGTTTGTAGGCGTCTTCCTTGTCAACAAAACAGTCGTTGTAGATGAAATCCCGATTGCCGGTATTATAAGGCGGGTCGATGTAGATGCACTTCACCTTGGCCCGCATGGGTCATGCGCAGATAACGCAAGGCGTCGAAGTTATCGCCTTCGATGATGAAATTGCGATAAGGCGCACTGCCGCACGACAGCCCGGCGTCGAAATCCAGCGCGATAAAATCCTCGTTGACGGCTTTTTCGTGCTCGATTTCCTTGCGCTCCCAGACCAGCCCAAAGCGGGGCCGCCGGTCGCGCTGGCGCAATTCGCGGATCAGTTCGTCGCGGGTGTAATCGTCGTAGCGGTCAGTCATGCGTTTCCTGCGACAATCTACAATTCAGCAAACGGCAACGCCCACGCACCCAATTTCAAGTTAAGTCATACAATCAGCTTGGAGTGGTTTTTCTTTATGTTCAGATAGCTTTCGATACAGCTCAGTCTGATGAGTATATTTATAGTTCTGACTTTTCAGATACTCTATATATTTTTGAGGATCATGAGAAAACTCCTCGGAAATAAAATGACGTATGGTTCTAATTTCCTTAATCACTTCATCATTCATGGTTCTTGCCTCATCAGTTGCAAAGGGGTAACCAACTCTGGAACATGCAAGCCCAGCAAGGCATTGATCCTTCTAATATGCGCAAATTTGTTAGCATTCGCTATATTCTGACAATTCCATGTCAACAAATAGTCGCATTTATGAAACGACGCTAAAGCAAGATGCAAGGCGTCTCCCATCGGGTCTTTCGGCATTACATGATGCGCGACATAAATCTGAACAATCTCCGCAATCTCATCGGTTAGTGCAATTGCAGGAAGAGTCATAGCCAACCCGAGAGCCTGCCCTTTATGCAATTTATTCCCTCTGTTTAATTCATCAAGTACGGCCATACTTGTGATAAAAGTATAATCCAATCTGCAATTTTTCCACCATTCCCTAGTCCATTCCCGCCGGACCATGATGGAAGGATCAGGACGTTCATCATAGTAAAAGCTGAAAATAGAAGTTTCAATATAGACGGACTCTTTTATCATTCAGATTTAGTCACCACAAAGGTATTGATATGCCTCCGGGACTGCGATCACAGTCCCGAAAACAGCGTTATTCAATGCCGCTCACAGCCCCGCCCGCCGGGCGATGCCCTTGGGCTTGCGCTTCTTGAGCCGCTGGGCTTCCTTCTGCCGCCGTTCCGCCAATTCGATCAGGATCTGTTGCGAACTGCGCGGATCGTCGCCCTCGCCCGGCATTCGCTGGATATAGCTCCCGTCCGGCTGCATGTCCCAGGCGCTGCGCCGGTCGTTGAGCTGCGCCTCCAAGATCTGCCGCAAATCCCGCTGCAACTCCGGCGTATCCACCGGCGTGACCACCTCGACCCGGCTTTCCAGATTGCGCTTCATGCAGTCCGCCGAACCGATGAAATACTCCTCGTTCCCACCGTTGAGGAAATAGAAAATCCGGGTGTGCTCCAGGAACCGACCGACGATGCTGATCGCTCGCACGGTCTCCGACAACCCGGGAATGCCGGGCCGCAGCCGGCAGGTATCACGCACGATCAAATCCACCTTAACCCCGGCCTGCGCCGCCCGATACAGCGCCGCCGTAACATCCTTATCCTCCAGCGCGTTCATCTTGAACTGGATCAGCGCCGGCTTGCCGGCTTTGGCGTGGCCGATCTCCCGCTCGATCTTGGCCAGCAGCGCCGGCTTCAACACCTTGGGCGCCGGCAGCAGCTTGCGGTAGTTGCGCTTGGGCACGTAACCGGTGGTCAGATAGTTGAACAGCTCGGTCAAATCCTCGCCGATGACCGGATCGCAGGTCAGCAGACCCAGATCGCAGTACAGCCGGGCGGTGCCGGCGTGGTAGTTACCGGTGCCGATGTGGGCGTAACGGCGCAGGCCGCTGAAATCGCGCCGCACCACCAGAATCACCTTGCTGTGAGTCTTCAGCCCCACCACGCCATAGGTGACGTGAATGCCCGCCTCCTCCAGCCGGCTCGCCCAGCGGATGTTGGCCGCCTCGTCGAAACGGGCCTTCAACTCCACCACCACCGTCACCTGCTTGCCGTTCTGCGCGGCGTCGATCAGGTACTCGATGATCTTGGAATCGGCCGAGGTGCGGTACAGGGTCATCTTGATCGCCAGCACCTTGGGATCCTCGCTGGCCTCCAGCACGAAGCGCTCCACCGAGGTCGCGAACGACTCATAGGGATGTTGCAACAGGATCGGCCCGCTCTCGCGGATGATATGAAAAATGCTGCGCCGATCCCCCAGCTTGGGGTGATCGAGCGGATGGTGCGACGGATCGTGCAGGTCGGGCCGGTTGATGCCGACGATCTGGAACAGATCGCGCAGCGCCAGCATCCCGTCGATCTCAAACACTTCGTTGACCTCGTCCAACCCCAGTTCGGCCGCCAGCATCCCGCGATGGGTCGCGTCCATGTGTTTTTCCACCTCCAGCCGCACGATCGGGGCGAACCGGCGCTCGCGCAGTTCGGTCTCGATCATGTGCAGCAAATCGTCGGCCTGGTCCTCGTCGCGTTCGGCGATGGCGTTGCGGGTCACCCGGAACAGTTCGCAACCCTCCACCACCATGCCCGGAAACAGCAGGTCGAGATTGTTGGCGATCACATCCTCCAGCGGCACGTACAACTCCTCGTCGCCGACCTTCAGAAACCGTGGAATCCCCGAGCCGACCGGCGCCTTGATCCGCGCCAACCCGCTGGATTCATCGTTGGGATAGCGCACCGTCACCAGCAGGTTGAGCGACAGATTGGACAGGAACGGGAACGGGTGCGCCGGGTCCATGGTCTGCGGCGTGACCAGCGGAAAGATATTGCGCCAGTAATACTCCCGCATCTGCTTGCGCTGGGCGTCGCTCAGCCGCTTGTAACTGCGCAGCACGATGTGCTGCGCCTTCAGCAGTTCGTGCAGATGAGAAGCCAGCAGCCGTTGCTGTTCCACCAGGTCGCGCACCACCGCCAGGCATTCGTTCAACTGCTGCTCGGGGCTGCGGCCATCCACCGTCAGCTCCCGCACCCGCGCGCCGATCTGCTGCTTGAGGCCGCCGATGCGCTTCATGAAAAACTCGTCCAGATTGGAACCGACGATGGCCAGGAATTTCACCCGCTCCAGCAAGGGGGTACGCTCGTCCTGGGCCTCATGCAACACCCGCTGGTTAAACGCCAGCCAGGTCAGCTCGCGGTTCAGATACCATTCCGGCGCGTCGGGATTGATCGGCGCCGGTTCCACCGGCGCGACCGCTTCGGCGACCGCGCGGTCGTCACGCGGGTCGCGGCCGCCACGCGGGCGGAGTTCGGCAATTTGGGCTACTTCGATCACTTCGGCGTCTTGCACAGACCCCTCCGCAAGTTCGGTCTTCATCTCGCACCTTCTCATCGTTTTGATTGGCTCATCCAGGTTTCGACCCCCCGGCGAGCGCCGTCTCCAATCGCTTGCAAAGCGTTCGCAAGACTTGGATGCGCGCATGGCGCTTATCGTTCGCTTCGACCAGGGTCCAGGGCGCCTGGCGGGTGCTGGTGTGTTCCACCATGTCGTTGACCGCCAGCTCGTAGTCTCCCCAGCGTTCGCGGTTGCGCCAGTCCTCGTCGGTCAGTTTCCACGCCTTGTAGGCGATCTGCTCGCGTTCCTGGAAGCGCCGCAGTTGCTCGTCCGGAGTGATGTGCAGCCAGAATTTGACCAGCACGATGCCCCGTTCCACCAACTGGGCCTCGAAGTCGTTAATCTCGGCGTAGGCGCGCTGCCATTCGCGGGTGCGGGCGAAGCCCTCGATCCGCTCCACCAACACCCGCCCGTACCAACTGCGGTCGTAGATGGTGACCCGGCCGGCCCGCGGCAGGTGCCGCCAGAACCGCCACAGATAGTTGTGGGCGGCCTCCTCGTCGGTGGGCGCGGCGACCTGGATCACCTGATAGTCGCGGGCGTCCAGCGCGGCGGTGATGCGGCGGATGCCGCCCCCCTTGCCAGCGGCGTCCCAACCCTCGAACACCAAAATGGTCGACACCTTGCGCTCGCGGGCGTTGCGCGCAAACTTGTTGAGTTTACCCTGGTAATGTTTCAATCCGGAGTCATAGTCTTCCCTAGACAGGGTCTTGCTCATATCCAACCGCGACAGGATAGTGACCGGTGGCAGGCCGTTCCCATCCACCGGCGGTTTGGGCAAGCGGGCCGCGGTGTCGCCGTTGCCGGCGGCGGGCGCGGCTTTCGTCTCCTCCAGCCGAAAACGAATGGCGTCGCGGATGATGCTGGCCACGGCGACGCTGCGATAGCGCTCGTCGTACCCTTCGACGATCTTCCACGGCGCCAGCCCGGTGCTGGTCTTCATCAGGGTGCGCTCGGCGGCGGCGATGAACTGGTCGTACAGTTCCCAATGCCGCCAGTCGCGCTTGGAAATCCGCCAGTGCAGCAACGGGTGCTTTTCCAGCTTGCGCAGCCGTTCCTTCTGCGCCTCCCGGGACAGATGCATCCAGAATTTCAGGATCAGCGCGCCGTCGTCGGCCAAGGTCTTTTCAAAGGTCTTGATGCGTTCCAGCCGCTCGTCGAACTCAGCCAAGCGGGTATGACCGTAGACCTGATCCAGAATCGGCTTCGAATACCAGGAACTGAGAAACAGGCCGATCCGCCCCCGGGGCGGCAGCTCGCGCCAGAATCGCCAATATTCGGGCCGGTCGCGCTCTTCATCGGACGGCTCGCTGAAGGCGCGCGTCATCAGCCAGCGCGCGTCCATCCATTCGTACAGCCGGTTGACCGTCTCGCTCTTGCCGGCGCCGTCCACGCCGGCGAACACCACGATGACCGGGAAATGGGCGTTGCGTAGTTCCATCTGCATCATCAACAGCTCTTCCCGCAACTGTGGAACCTGGTGGTGATAATTCTCTTTTGGCAGCTTGCGTTGCAGTTCGGCGGTTCTGAACATCAACTGTCCTCATGCGGGCGGGTTCGGAAGTGCGCTAGATCGGGTCGCCAAGTCGGTTGCGACCGAGCAGTTTGTGCTAATCTTAGTCCGGTTGACCGACAGACGCTTGACTCTCCCGCTTGGGTCAGGACGGTCCCCGACCGTCCTCCACGGCGATCAAGCTTAACGTGATAAGAAGGAGAACCCCATGAAGTGGCGGCTCTTGGCCAGTCTGATCCCGATAACGCTCACGCTGGCCGGACCGGTTCGGGCAGACATCTACGCCTTCGTGGACAACAACGGGGTACGACACCTCAGCAATGTCCCCAACGATCCCCGCTACAAACTGGTGATGCGCACGCCGGCCTATCGCAAGCCATCCGCTCAAGCGTCCAGCTTCGCCCCGACCAATCTATACGCTCCCGGCCTGTACGGCCAACGCAGTTATACCCCGCGCAACTACAGCCCGAGAGCCGAGCGCCGGCTATCCCGGGTCAACGAAGGCAACCGCCAGCGCTTCGCCCCCGACATCAACCGTGTTGCGGCGCAGCACCGCCTCGAACCGGCGCTACTGCACGCCGTGATCAGCGCTGAATCGGCCTACAACCCCTGGGCCGTATCGCCCAAGGGCGCCATGGGCCTGATGCAATTGATGCCGGGCACCGCCGATCGATTCGGCGTCGGCAACCCCTACGACCCGGTCGCCAACATGCAGGGCGGCGCCCGCTATCTGCGCTGGCTGCTCGACCAGTTCAACGACACCCGGCTGGCGGTGGCCGCCTACAACGCCGGCGAGGGCGCGGTGCAGAAATACGGCAACCAGATTCCCCCCTACCGGGAAACCCAGAACTACGTGGTGAAGGTGCTGGGCTACTACCAGCAATACCAGAACGGCGGCGGCCTGTACGCCACGAGCGCGAGCGGCGTGAGTCCGCTGGCGATGAACGGCGGCTACGGCAACAGCGGCGGCTACTACGGGAGCGGCGCCTACCCGCGCAACCCCGGCGTCGTCGTAATCACCCCGCGCAAGGGCAACCGACCCGCCAGCCTGACCAATATCCCCGGTCAATCCGGCTCGACCCTGCTGCCGCGCACCTATCTGCAACCGACCGGCGGCCGGATCGTGGTCGGCGCCAGCGGCGGTGGACGTGGCTCCCGGCCCCCAGTCCAAGTCAACCTGCCCGCCCGATCCTCCGCCCAGCCCGGCGGCGTCTCGCTGTTCGCGGGCAACGACAAGTAATCGAGGCATGAACCCGCGCCGTTCCCCGCGTGGCGCTCGTTATCTGAACCCAACCGCCCCCGCCGCCCTATCCCGGCGGCTTCCGGCGCAACGCCGGTGGGGGTCGGTGCTGGTGGTCGCGCTCGCCATCGGTATCGGCGGCGATGTGGGCGCGACCGAATCGCTTTCGGCCTGGCGCGACGCATTCCCGATCGCCGACCAGTCGCTCCGCGACGGCGTCGCTGTCGACCTCGCGGTGCTGCGGGCCTATCCGCTCTATCCCTACCTGCGCTACCAGGAACTCGCCCGCCGCTTGCCGGAACTGCCCGCCGCCGAGGTCCGGGAGTTCCTGCAAACCTATGCCGATTCGCCCCTGGCCGCCCGGCTGCGCGGCGCCTGGCTGCGCCAGCTCGCCGCAGCGCGGCGCTGGGACGACTATCTGCGGGATTTCACCCCCACCAACGACGCCGAACTCGACTGCGGGCGGCGACAAGCCCTGCTCGATACCGATCAGGGCGAAGCGGCGCTGCGCGACTTCGCCACGCTCTGGCTGCGCGCCGCTTCGCTACCCGCCGCCTGCGATCCCGTCATCGCCGCTTGGCGCGCTCGGGGCGAACCTTCGCCGGAACGGCTCTGGCAACGGTTCGCCCTGGCGATGGAAGGTAAAAACCCGAGGCTGGCGCAAGCCCTGCGCGCGGCCATGCCGGCCACCGACCAGGCTCTGGCCGATGTCTGGCTCAGCGTCGCCGAGAATCCGCGGACGGTCCTGGACACCGGCCGGTTCAATGTCAGCGACCCACGCACCGCCCCGATTCTAAGCGACGGGCTGGAACGCTGGGGCAAGCGCAACGCGCTCGAAGCGGCGGCGGCCCTGGACACCCTCAAGACGCGCGATCCGTCCCGCGCCCCTCGGCTGGCGGAGGTGGAACGGCGGCTGGCGCTGTGGATCGCCAGCGACTATCACCCGAGCGCGCTGGCGCGGCTGGCGGCCCTGCCGGATGCCGTGGTGGACCGCGACGTGGCGGAATGGCGGGTGCGGGTCTGCCTGCAACAGGGCGACTGGAACGCGGCCCTGGGCTGGCTGGACCGCCTGCCCGCCCCGGAACGGGACAGCCCGCGCTGGCAATACTGGCGCGGCCGGGTGCTGGAAACGCTGGGCCGGAACCAGGAAGCCAAACCGGTTTACCAACGTATCGCCGGCCAGCGGGACTACCACGGCTTCCTGGCCGCCGACCGTCTCGGCGCGGCCTACGCCATCGTCAGCACCCCGCTGGCGGTCCCAGCGACCGTATTGGAAGCGCTGCTGACCCGCTCCCCCGGTTTACAACGGGCGCGGGAATTGTACGTTCTCGGGCGCGACCCGGACGCCGACGCCGAATGGCGACAAGCCCTCCAGACTTTCGACCGCCCGGCGCTGCTCCAGGCGGCCGTGCTGGCCCATCGCTGGGATTGGCACGCGCAAGCCATCGCCACCACGGCCCGAGCCGAACACTGGGACGATCTGGAACTGCGGTTCCCATTGGCCTATCGGGAGGGGGTGGTGACCCAGGCCCGCGCCGGCGCGCTCGACCCGGCCTGGGTCTATGCCGTCATCCGGCAGGAAAGCAACTTCCGGCCCGCCGCCCGCTCGCCGGTCGGGGCGCTGGGACTCATGCAGATCATGCCCGCCACCGGCCGGCAGATCGCCCAGGAACTGCGGGATGCCTCCGCCGCCGATCCGCCTCTGCTGCAACCTGAGACCAACATCCGCTACGGCGTTCATTATTTGCGGCGCATGCTGGAGCGCTTGCAAAACAACCCGATGCTGGCCACTGCCGCCTACAACGCCGGTCCCAATAAAGTCGCGCAATGGCTGCCAACCCGCGAGGCCGTGCCAGCCGACGTCTGGGCGGAAACCATCCCCTACCGCGAAACCCGGACCTACGTGCAACGGGTGATGGAATACGCCGCCATTTATCATCGCCAGTTAGGTTCGCCGGAACCGGAACCCACGCTCGGCGCCCGGATGAAACCGGTGCTGCCGGGATGGCCAGCGGCCAGGGATCGGCCAGCGGCCAGGGATCGGACACGACCTTCGCACGCGACTCCACCGACAGCTAACCATCATGACCATTCGCAATCTCGACGCTCTCTTCAAACCGGACACGGTCGCGCTGATTTGCGGCGGCGGCGACCGCGAAGAGATCATCGCCCGCAATCTGATGAGCGGCGGTTTCAAGGGGCCGATCATGCCGGTGGATGCCAAGCGGTGGGCGCTGGCGGGCGCCCTCGCTTACCGCGACATCGCCAGCCTGCCGCTGCCCCCGGCGCTGGCGATCATCACCCGACCGCTGAGGGAAGCGCCAACCTTAATCAAGCAACTGGGCGAACGCGGCGCCCGCGCCGCGCTGCTGGTCAGCGAGACCCGGGGTCTGCCGTCCGGCGAACGCGAGGCCCTGTTTCAGGCGATCCTGGACGCGGCCCGGCCACACCTGTTGCGCGTGTTGGGACCCGGTTCCCAGGGCTTCAACGTGCCCCTGTCCCGCCTCAACGTCAGCCTGAACCACCAGCCGCTGTTGCCCGGCCAGATCGCCTTTATCACCGAGTCCGGCACCATCGGGCAAACCGCCCTCGATCTGGGCACGCATTACGGCTTTGGGTTCAGCTATCTGATCCATCTGGGCGACAGCCTGGATGTCGATCTTGCCGACGTTCTCGACTACTTGGCTGTGGATTACCATACCCGGGCGATTTTGCTCTACCTGGAACACGTCGGCGACGCCCGCAAATTCATGTCGGCGGCGCGGCGCGCGGCGCGCATCAAGCCCGTCATCGTGCTGAAACCGCGGCGTTATCCCGAAGAACCGGACGACGCGGTGTACGCCGCCGCCTTCCGCCGCGCTGGCCTGCTGCGGGTGGACGACAGCGATGAACTCTTGCAGATGATCGAGGTGCTGAAAGCAGCCAAGCAGGTGAACAACGACCGGTTGGCCATCCTCGGCAACAGTTCCAGCATGAGCCTGTTGGCGACCGACACCCTGTACCGCTTCGGCGGACGACTGGCGCAACTTTCCGAGGCGACCCAACAGGGCTTGGAACCGCTGATCGAGCCCAGCGCTCTCCCCAATCCGGTCGACCTGGGAGACCAGGCCGACGCCGGCGCTTACGGTCGGGCGTTGGACCTGGTGCTCGCCGATCCCGGGGTGGATGGCGTCCTGGTCATCAAGACGCCCAGCGCCCTCGCCGAGACGACGGCGGTGGCCGACGCCCTGATCCAGCGCCTCCCCGGCAGCCGCCACCGCCTCATCGCCAACTTTCCCGGTCCCCGAACCGGGGCGGAAGCGCGCAAGCGCCTGTTGGAACAACAAATACCGACCTACGAAACCGCCAGCGGCGCGGTGCGCGCGTTCGTGCGGGTCGTGCAGTACAAGCGCAATCAGGCGCTGTTGATGGAGACCCCGCCCTCGCTGCCGGAGGAATTTACCCCCGACGTCGCGACGGCGCGGACCCTGATCGCCGGGGCGCTGAACGACGGGCGCCGCACTCTCAACGAGTACCAGGCGATGCAACTACTGGCCGCCTATGGCATTCCGATCACGGAAACCCGTATGGCGCATTCCCCGGACGAAGCCGCCGAAATAGCGGCGCAACTGAATCCGTTCGTCATCTTGAAAATCATCTCGCCCGAAGTCGTCGCCAAATCGCAAGTCGGCGGAATCGCCCGCTATCTGAGCACCCCAGAGGCGGTACGCCAGGCGGCAACCGCGATGCTGGCGCGGTCGCGCGACGTGGCTCCGGCAGCCCGATTCGACGGCTTCGTGCTGCAACCGATGGTGTCCCGCGATGGCGCTTACGAGTTGACCGTGGGGATACGCGGCGGCGGCGGCTTCGGACCGGTCATCTACTTCGGCCAGGGCGGCACGGAAACCGAGGTCATCGGCGATCTGGCCTACGGCCTGCCGCCGCTCAACCTGCACTTGGCCCGCGAGATCATGGCGCAAACCCGGATCTATCAACGGCTGCGTTACAGCCTGCTGCGCCGCGCCAATCTGAACGCCCTGGCGCTGACCCTGGTCAAAGTGTCGCAAATGATCATCGACCTGCCCGAGTTGGCCAAACTGGATATCAACCCTCTGTGGGTCAACGCCCAGGGGGTCGTGGCGCTGGATGCCCGGGTGTGGCTGACCCCGACCGTAAGCGTCCCGGCCCAGCGGCTGGCGATTCGCCCCTACCCCAAGGAGTTGGAGGAATCGGTCACTCTGCCCAAGCAGCCCGAGCTGCTACTGCGCCCGGTATTGCCCGAGGATGAACCCTCGCTGCAAGCCCTGGTGCTGCGAGCCTCGCCCGAGGACTTGCGGCTGCGGTTCTTCCAACCCATTCGCGAACTGTCGCACGACATGGCGGCGACGCTGACCCAGATCGACTACCAACGGGACATGGCGCTGGTGGCGGTCGGCCCCGGTCTGCCCGGCAAGGCCAAGGTGTACGGCATCGCGAATCTCAGCGCCGATGCGAACAGCGAGCGCGCCGAATATTCCATTCTCGTCGACCGGGCGCTGATGCGCCTGGGCCTCGGCAAGTTGCTGATGGAGCGCATCATCCACTATGCCCGCGCGAACGGCATCCAGGAAATTTACGGCGAGGTGCTCAAGGAAAATAAACCGATGTTGCAGATGAACCAAGCATTGGGCTTCGTCGTCCATAACGATCCGGACGATCCCGGTCTAAAGCACGTGATTCTGAAACTCCATGACACGGCCTTATCCATAGGTTAATTTGACAATGAGCGAGAAGCGTCTTTTAGTCATCGACGACGAACCCGAATTTGGCGAACTCGTGCGCAAGGTAGCCCTCGGCCTGGATTACGAGGTGCGGGTGACCACCCATGGCCGCGCTTTCCAGGACGCCTACCATGAATTGCACCCCACCATGATCGTAATGGACATGGTGATGCCCGAGATGGACGGCAACGAACTGGTGTTGTGGTTGATGGAACAGCGGTACGCCGCCCGCCTGATCATCATTACCGGTTACAGCCCGGACTACGCCAAGGACGCCCGCGTGCTGGCGGAATTCAGCGGCTTGCGCTCGGTGACGACCCTGACCAAACCCATCGGGCTGGCCAAACTGCGCGAGGTCCTGAGCGGCGACGGCTGAACCGACAGGCGCAAGGGTAGCGGAGGCGCATAGCGCGGGAGGCGAAATAGTCGAAAGTGAAGACTGTTTAGAAGCTGTCCAAAAACCCCTCTCCCTGTGGGAGAGGGGCAGGGGTGAGGGTAGGTTTGTAGGTTGGGCAAAAGCATAGCGTTGCCCAACATTTCGGGACAATCGGCCGCGAAGAATCATAATGTTGGGCTTCGCAAGCTCAGCCCAACCTACGGATTTCGGGGTTTTCGGCCAGACGCTATTTACTGCCCAGTCAACACTGTTCGGTTGTTGGAACTCATGCTCTCCCCACGGAATTCCCCGCCTCCCAGTGCGTCATGCAGGCAGTGGGCGAGTTCGTAAAGCGTGTAGGGCTTCTGTAAAAAACCGGACAAGCCTCTGCCCGCGAACCGGGGCGCGATTTCGCTTTGAGTAAACCCGCTCGAGATCACGACGCGCGCCGTCGCGTCGATCTGGTGCAGCTCGCGCAAGGTTTCATCGCCATCCATGCAATGCATGGTCAGGTCGAGCAGCACGAGCGCGATCTGGTCGCCCCGCGCGCGGTAAATTTCCAAAGCCTGGTAGCCGTCGATGGCGGTCAGCACCTTGAATCCGAGCCGCTCCAGCATCTTGACACCCATGATTCGGACGGACTCTTCGTCGTCTACCAGCAGGATCGTGCCCGCGCCTTTCCAATTATCCGGGATCGTGCCGCCACCATGGCCCACCGGCGACTTTTCTTCCCGCGCGACTGGGAAAAACAACGTAAACGTCGTTCCCTTGCCCGGCGCGCTATCCACCCTCAACGCGCCCCCGTGCCCCCGGACGATGCCAAGTACGGCCGACAGACCCAGTCCCCGTCCGGTGAATTTGGTGGTGAAAAACGGTTCGAAAATCCGCCGCTGGGTTTCCGGCTCCATCCCGCACCCGGTGTCCGCGACTTCCAGCCACGCATAAGGCCCTTCGGCCAGACGCTCGTTCGGGTAGGCGTCGCCAAGATAGTCGCTCGAACATTCCATGACGCCGGTCGAAATCGTGATGGCGCCACCGCGCTCGCCGAGAGCTTCCGAGGCGTTGATCACCAGGTTCACCACCACTTGCCGGATCTGGCTGGGATCGCCGCGCAGGGGCATCAGCGATTCCTTGAGATTCAGGTTCAAAATGGCCTTTTTCGAAATGGAGGCCTTGAGCAGGGAGATCATTTCTCCGATCAGATCGCCCAGCCGGATACTCTCGATCACGAACCGGCCCTTGCCCGAATACGCCAGCATTTGCCGGCACAGTTCGGCGGCGCGCAGCGAGGTTTCCTCGATCGCCCGCAGGCTATCGCGGGCGGGGGATATCGGTGGCAACTCGTCCAGCGCCAAGCTGGCATTGCCCAGAATAATCGCCAGCAGATTGTTGAAATCGTGCGCGATGCCGCCCGCCAACACACCCAGGCTTTCCAGTTTCTGGGTCTGTTGCATCTGGCGCTCCAGTTGCAACCGCTTTTCCTCCGCCCATTTGCGCCCGGTGATATCGGTGATCGCCAGCAGCAACTGGGGCTTATCCTGGGTCGGCCGACGCCCCATCGAGACCTCGATCATCGCGCCCTCGATGTGTGCGTAAAACGTCGGGCCACCCGCGCGCAAAAGTTTCGACTCGAGACTTTTGCTGACCGGGCTCTTGAACAACGCCCGATAGCGCGCCAGGAACACACCGCGATCATCGCCTTCCATGCACTCCGAGAACGGGTTGTCAATCAAGGCATCGCGATCCTGGTTCACCATTCGGCAAAAGGTTTCGTTGACCTCGCGGATCAGCCCGACCTCATCAAGCACCAAATAACCGATCGGCGCTTGGTGAAACAGCAGGGATAACTGATTATGCGACTGCTCCAGTTCCGCCGTGATCCGACGCAATTCTTCGTTCTGGATTTCCAGTTCGATCTGATGGACCTGGAGTTCATGAACCATTTGATGGACCTGTTCGGTCGAAAGCGGCGGTATGTCCAGTTGGCGTTGCGCGGCGCTGGTTTCAGCTTTCTCTCGGAGCAGTTTCGCTCCATCCCGTTCGTCTTGCGTCATGTTGCACCTTAAAATCGGTTCGACCGTGTTGGATGCCTGGAACCGACCATCATCATGGCGCGGCATCCAGCGGTTACATGGGCCGACGGCGTTGGCTATCGCACCGACCCAAGGTGGCTTGCGCCTGGCAGGCGCTGGGCGTTGGATTCTTCGAACCCCGAACTCCTTTTAGTGTAGACCCGCCCGGTCATCTCGCCAGTACCGCCATGGATTCGACGTGGGTGGTATGGGGAAACATGTCCAACACGCCGGCGCCGAGCAACCGGTAACCGAAGCGATGCGTCAGTTCGCCAACATCGCGCGCCAGGGTGGCGGGATGGCAGGAGACGTAGACCACCCGTCGCGCGCCCAGCGTCGCGATCCAGGGCATCAGCTCCAACGCGCCGGATCGGGGCGGATCGAGCAGAATCTTGTCGTAGCCGCCCCGAACCCAGGGCTGCTCGGCCAAATCGCCGGCCAGATCGGCGGCGTAAAACGCGGCGTTCGCGATGCCGTTGCGCGCGGCGTTGCGCCCGGCCCACTCGACCAGGCTGGCGTCCCCTTCCACCCCGACCACCTCCCGCGCCCCCCGGGCCAGCGCCAGGGTGAAGTTGCCCAGCCCGCAGAACAGATCGAGCACCCGGTCCTCCGACCCAATCTCCAGCAGCTCGCGGGCGCGTTCCACCAGTTGCCGGTTGAGCGCGGCGTTGACCTGAATGAAGTGATACGGCTGAAATTCCAGTTCCAGCCCGCCCGCCAGCCGGTAATTCAAGGCTAGAGGTGAGGGGGAATTTTCCAACGCCCGCACGCTGTTCGGCCCGCCCGGTTGCAGATACAGGGCGAAACCGTGTCGCTCGCCAAATAACCGAAGTTGCGCCAAATCCGCCGCGCTCGGCGGCGCCAGCACCCGAAAACTCAACGCCATGACCGCATCGCCGCCGGCGACCTCGATCTGCGGCAACCGGTCGCGGATCGACAGGGTTTCGACCAGCCGCGCCAGTTCCTCCAGCAGGCCGCCGATCCGTTCGTCCAGGACCTCGCAGCGGCGCAGGTCGGCCACATACGGACCGTGTCGCTCGCGGAATCCCACCAGCACCCGCCCCTTCTTGGTGACCCACTTGGCGCCCAGTCGCGCCCGCCGCCGATAGCCCCAAACCGGCCCGGTCAGCGGTTCCAGCACCCGCTCCGGTTGCACCTTGCCGATATGGGTCAGGCTGTCCAGCAACCAGCGCTGCTTGCGCGCCAGTTGCGCGGCCGGCTCCAGATGTTGCAGGGCGCAGCCGCCGCAGACGCCGAAGTGAGCGCAACGCGGCACGACCCGCTCCGGCGCCGGCGTTAGCACCTCAATCGTGCGCGCCTCGTCGTGACGGCCTCGGCGGGCGGTGTACGCGCAGCGGACCTCTTCGCCCGGCAGCGCGCCCTCGACGAACACCGCTTTGCCCTCGCGCCGCGCCACGCCGTGGCCTTCGTGGGTCAAATCCTCGATGTGGACGGTAAACGGCTCGGCCGCCGCCATCGCCTTGCGCTTTTTTGCCGCCGAACCGCTCATGATGAGTCGCTCCTCAACCCGAGAACAGCCCAGTGGACAAATAGCGATCGCCCCGATCACAGATGATGGTGACGATCACCGCGCTCTCGACCTCTTGCGACAGTCGCAACGCCGCAGCCACCGCGCCGCCGGCCGACACCCCGCAACAAATGCCCTCCTCACGGGCCAGCCGGCGGGTGATGTCCTCGGCTTCGATCTGGCCGATGTCGACGATCCGGTCCACCCGCGTGGGGTCGTAAATTTTCGGCAGGTATGCCGCTGGCCAGCGACGGATGCCGGCGATGCAGGAACCTTCGGTCGGCTGCACGCCGACGATTTGCACGGCGGGATTTTGTTCCTTCAGATAGCGCGACACCCCCATGATGGTGCCGGTGGTGCCCATGGCGCTGACGAAGTGGGTGACTCGACCGCCGGTGTCGCGCCAGATTTCCGGGCCGGTGGTTTCGTAGTGCGCCAGCGGATTGTCGGGGTTGCCGAACTGATCGAGCACCCGTCCCCGCCCCTCCCGCTCCAGCCGCCCGGCCAAATCGCGGGCGCCCTCCATGCCGTCTTCCTTGCTGACCAGGATCAGCTCGGCCCCGTAGGCCCGCATCGCGGCGCGGCGTTCGGCGGTCTGATTCTCCGGCATGACCAGCACCATCCGATAGCCCTTGATGGCCGCGATCATCGCCAGGGCGATGCCCGTGTTGCCGCTGGTCGCCTCGATCAGCGTGTCGCCAGGGCGGATGTCGCCGCGCGCTTCGGCGTGCTGGATCATGCTCAGCGCCGGTCGATCCTTAACCGAACCGGCCGGGTTGTTGCCTTCCAGCTTGCCGAAAATCAGATTGGTGGCATCGCCTGGCAAGCGTTGCAACCGCGCCAGCGGGGTATTACCGACAAAGGTTTCGAGCGTGCGATAATGAGAATGCGGCATGAGGGGGTCCAGGCGGTTCTCGGGAATTGCGGCTTTCGGGCATTGGCCAAAGCCGCGAGGCGTGCAAAATAGCGTTCGACGGATTATAACCGCTACCAACCTTAGGAACCGCGCCCGTTATCCGCCGTTCAACCGCCAGCATCACCGGCCAACCACTGCCCGCGATATTCCTTATGCTCCGTTCCGGACTGCGTCTTGCGTTCATCTGGCTGCTGCCCGGTCTGATCCAGGCCGCCGAACCCCTTGGCGCGCAACAGGACACCGCGCCGCCCGCCGCCACGGAAACCCGCGACAACGGCGTGCTCGCCGTGACGGTCGAGGGCGTGGACGAGCCGTTGCGCGCCAACGTGCTGGTCTATCTGGAAATCAACCGCTTCGCCGGCAAACCCGCGCCGGACGAAACCCGGTTGCGCTGGCTGCACGGCAACGCCGAAACTCAGATCCGCGAGGCGTTGCAGCCGTTCGGCTACTACGAACCCACTCTCGAATCGTCGCTGAACCGCGTCCCCGGCGGTTGGGAAGCACGCTATCGCATCCAGCCCGGCCGCGCGCTGCGCATCGCCACGCTAGATGTAAAAATCCTCGGCGAAGGCCAACAGGACCCGGCCTTCCAGCAGGCGCTGGCCAACGCGCCGTTCGCCCAAGGTCAAGTCCTCAACCAGCCCCAGTACGAACAGTTCAAACAGGCGCTGGAGGCGCTGGCCACCGAGCGCGGCTATTTCGAAGCCCGCTTCGCCGAACGCGCCATCCAGGTCGACCTGCAAGCCTATGAGGCGGCCGTCCGCTTGCATTACGACACCGGCCCGCGTTACCGCTTCGGCAACATCACCTTCAAGCAGAACTTTCTGTCGCCCAAGCTGCTGGCCCGCTATCCGCGCTTCAAATCTGGCGATCCCTACGACGCCAACGACCTGCTGAAACTGCAAGGCGATCTCAACAGCAGCCCGTACTTCAGCCAGATCGAGGTCAACGCCCCGCCCGACGCCGCCACCGACGCCGCACCGGTCGCAGTGGAACTGGAGCCGAACAAGAAGCGCAAGTACAGCGCCGGCGCCGGCTACGGCACCAACACCGGGGCGCGGGTCAAACTGAAGGCCGAACAGCGCTGGGTCAACCGTCAGGGCCACCACTACGAGGCGGAACTGCTGTGGTCGACGATCAAATCGCTCGTCGGCGTCAAGTACATGATTCCGGGCCAAGACCCGACCACCGACGAATATTCCCTGACCGCCGGCTACTCCCAGCAAAACTACAACCAGCAGGATTACCAACAGTTCACGCTCGGCGGCGGCTGGCAACAGCAGGACGGCAAGTGGCTGAAGCACTACAACCTGAACTACCAATACGAGGACTTCAGCGTCGGCGACCAGCCCGCCCAATCCTCGCTGCTGCTGATTCCCAGCCTGAACTGGACCTGGATCGACGCCGACGATCGCCTGTATACCACTCGTGGTCTGCTGTTTGGCTTCGAACTGCGCGGCGCCTCGACGGCGCTGCTTTCGGACCTCGACTTCGCCCAGGGCATGTTGCATCTGAAAGGCGTATATGCACTAAACGATGTCAGCCGGTTTATCGTTCGCGGCGATGCGGGCGCCACCCTGATCAGTCAGGGTTTCGAGCAACTGCCGACCTCGCTGCGCTTTTTCACCGGCGGCGACGCCAGCGTGCGCGGCTATGCCTACAACAGCATCGGGCCCACCGACGACGAGGGTACGGTCATCGGCGGCAAGAACCTGCTGGTGGGCAGTCTGGAATACGAACACCGGGTCTGGGACGGCTGGAGCCTCGCCGCCTTTGTCGATACCGGCGACGCCTTTGACGGCGCCAGTCCGGAATTGAAAACCGGCGTGGGCATGGGCGTGCGTTGGCGCTCGCCGGTCGGGCCGGTACGGATAGATTTTGCCTCCGGACTGGACCGTCCGCCAGGCGACGCGTTTCGCTTCTCCTTCAGCATCGGGCCCGACCTGTGAGCGCCTCCCGCGTCCTGCGCCGGCTGCTATTCTGGCTGTTCTCACTGCTCTTATTCCTGCTGCTGCTGATCATGCTGGCGGGCGGCGGCGCCCTTTTCACCGAAACGGGCGTCAACGGCCTGCTGGCGCTGGCCAAGCGGGTCTTGCCAGGCCAGTTGAGTTACCACCAGGTCGGCGGCCGGCTGCTGGGACCGTTGCGGGTCGAGCAACTGCGTTACGAAGAGGGCCCGTTAAAGGTCACGCTTGCCAGCGGCGAACTCGACTGGGATCCCACCAACCTGCGCGATGGGGTTCTGAACGTCGCCCACCTGCATTTCGAGGGTCTGGAACTGCAATTGCCGCCCGGCCAGAAAACCGCGTCCTCGACCGAACCGTTGACCCTGCCGGACATCCAGTTGCCGCTGGCGGTTGTCGTCGCCGACTTGCAGGGCCGCGCCATCCGCATCCTGCCGGCCGGCGGCGAACCTATCCAGGTGGACGCCATCAACCTCAAGGCCCGCACCGAAGCCAACGCCCTGACTATCGAAACCTTGGAAGTCCGGTCGCCCCTGGGCGAGGTTCGGCTCAATGGCCGGCTGAATCCCACGGGCGCTTATCCGCTGCGGGTTCAACTCGCTTGGCAACTGCCAACCCCGGCTTATGGAACCTTCAACGGTCAGGGCGAAATTCAAGGCGAGTTGCGCGGCCGGCTGCAACTGACTCAGACCATCACCGGCGCGGCCACGCTGGATCTGAACGGCGAAGTTCTCAAGCCGCTCGATCCGCAACCCGCCTGGTCGGCCAAGGCCAAACTGGATGTAGCGGACCTAAAGCCCTTCGTCCCGGAACTGGCCGGCAAGCCGCTAGCCGTCCGGCTGGATGCCAAGGGCGTGCTGGACCGCTTCGAGGGCCAGGGCGAAATCAACGCCACGGTCCCGGAACTCGGGCCGGCCACCGTGCGCTTCACCGCCGCCGGCGACGCCCACGCGCTCAAGCTCGACGACTTGCGGCTGACCGCCGCCGGCCGGCCACTGGCATTGAGCGCCAAGGGCGACGTCCGGTTCGCGGATTTGCGCTTCAACGTCGCCGGACAGTGGCAATCGCTGCTTTGGCCCCTGACCGGTCCGCCGCAAGTGGAAAGCGCCAAGGGCGATTTCACCGTCGCGGGCGCACCCAAGGACTACCGGTTCCAACTCGCCGCCGACCTGCAAGGCCCGAACGTTCCCAAGGGTCGTTGGACCCTGAACGGCCAAGGCTCCGACCAGGCCGTGCGGGATGTCAAACTGGCCGGCCAGACGCTGGAGGGTACGATCGAGGGTCACGTCAATGCCGCCTGGTTGCCCGCCGTGCGCTGGCAAACCGAACTGAGCGGCGCGGGCCTGAATCCCGGTGCGCACTGGAAAGACGCGCCCGGCAAGTTGAACCTGCGACTCAAGAGCGACGGCGAACTGGCCGGCGCGGCATTGCGCGCCAATCTCCTGCTGGAAGAACTGGCCGGCACGCTGAGCGGGCAGACGGTGCGGGGCAACGCCGATGTCGCGGTTCAAGACCAGAATCTGACTATCAAAACCCTGAAGTTGAGCGCTGGCGACGCCCGGCTGGAAGCGGACGGATCGCTGGCCCAGCGTTGGGACTTGCGCTGGAAACTGGACGCGCCGCAACTGAAATCGCTCGTCTCGACCCTGAATGGGACTATCGCCAGCACCGGCACTCTGAGCGGACCCCGCGACCAGCCGGCGGTGGCGGCAAACTTTACGGTGCAACATCTGCGGCAGGGCGATACCCAAATCCAGAAGCTGCGCGGCGAAGCCAACGTGGATGTCGGGAGCGCCAGCCGTTCCCAGTTGAAAGTCGCCGGCGAGGGGCTGACGCTGGGCGGCCAGAACTGGAAAACCTTCACCCTCGACGGTGGCGGCACCCCCACCGCCCACGATCTCAAAGCGGAACTGGTCGGCGAGCCGGGCCGCTTTCTGCTGGCGCTCGCGGGCAGCCTGCAAACCCCGTCCCTGCTGTGGCAGGGCCGCATCACCCAACTGAGCGCCCAGGATACCGCCGCCGGCGCCTGGAACCTGGACCGCCCGGCGGTGGTGCGCGCCTCGGCCAAGGCCGCCAGTCTCGATGCCGCCTGCCTGAGCAGCGCGCCCACCCGCGTGTGCCTGCAAGGCCAGTGGAATCAGTCTGGCGATTTCAATGGCCGGGTGCAACTCACTAACCTCGCTCCGGAACGGTTCAAACGCTGGCTGCCCCAAGGCGTGAATCTCGCGACCAGCGTCAGCGGCGACGCCGCCGCCAGCGGCAAAATCGGCGGGGCGCTACAGGGCAAACTCAATCTGAACATCGCCCCCGGCAGCCTGAGCATGGAAGCCAATGGCCAGCCGATCCGTTTCACCCTCAACGGCGGCAACCTGCAACTCGACACCAACGGCCGCACCGCCAGCGGTCAGGCGCGATTGGATCTGGCGCAAACTGGACAACTGCAGGCCAACCTGCAAGCGCAGGACCCGTTCGGCGCCGCCCGGCTCAGCGGCAAGATCAACGCCGCCATCACCGACCTGAAAGTGGTCTCCGTGTTCGCGCCGCAATTGCAGGACGTCTCGGGGCAACTGCGGGCGGATGTTAACGTCGCCGGAACGGTTTCCAAGCTGGCGCTGCGCGGCGACATCCGGCTGGAGAACGCCGGCGCCAGCGTTCCCGAAGCCGGGATCAAGCTGGAGAACCTCCAGTTCACCGCCGCCAGCGACGGCCAGGGACCACTGCGACTCTCCGGATCGGTCCGCTCCGATCCCGGCCAGTTGCAACTGAGCGGGACCGTCGATCCGCTGAAGCCGCAACTGAATCTGACGGTTCAGGGCGAGAATTTTCAGGCGCTCAAAACCACCGATCTGCAAATCCAGCTCAGCCCCGATCTCAATCTCGAGATGACTCGGCAACAGGCCCGAATCGACGGCACGCTGACTATTCCGAAAGCTTGGCTACAGCCCGGCGGCGAACGGCCGGGCGCGGTCAAGGCCTCCGACGACGTCGTCATCGTCAACGGTCCCCACGGCGACGCGCCGCCCAAGGCCAAGGGGTTGGAAGTTTTCGCCAAGGTTCGGGTCATTCTGGGCAACGACGTGCAAGTGGAAACGCCGGCCTTGAAGGGCAAGCTCAAGGGCAGCCTGCTGGTGGAGGAAACCCCGCAACTGGCCCCGCGCGGCAGCGGCCGCATCGAGGTCGTCGCCGGCAACTATCGGATTTACGGCGAGGAGATCGAGATCCAGCGCGGACAATTGCTGTTCAGCAGCAGCCCCCTCGACAACCCGGGCCTGGACCTGCGGGTGGCGCGTCAGAGTCAAAGTTCCACTGCGGGCGGCGACCCGATCACCGCGGGCGCGCAGATCCGGGGCACGCTGAAGAAACCCCAACTGACCTTGTTCTCCACCCCCAAGATGCCCGATCCCGATGTTCTGTCCTATCTGGTGCTGGGCCGGGCGCCGCAAAAAGGCGGTTCGGGCGGCGAATCCGCGC
The DNA here is from genome assembly GCA_963719395.1 of uncultured Gammaproteobacteria bacterium. GTDB lineage: Bacteria > Pseudomonadota > Gammaproteobacteria > Competibacterales > Competibacteraceae > Contendibacter. The sequence goes on from CAVRCC010000073.1 coordinate 55,205, forward strand.
TGCTGTTCAAGGCCGCCAACGCCATGGGACTGGGAGGTGGCGCGCTCACCAAGAGCCTGGGCGATGCGTTCGGCCTGGATTCCCTGGAGCTGGGCGGCGCCGGCGGCAGCGATACCTCGCTGATGATGGGTAAGTACCTGACGCCGGATCTATACGTCGGCTATGGGGTTGGCCTGCTCAACGCCGTCAACACCTTCAACGTCAAATACCGCCTGAACCAGCGGCTGATGTTCGAATCCAACAGCAGCGCCGTCGGGGCCGGCGCCGATCTGATCTACACGATCGAACGCTGAGGGCGCGCTCCCCCCGCCCGCTGGTGTAGCTTCCGCCGGGCCAACCCCCCGGCGCTTCGCGCCACCCCTCCTTGTCGAGGAGGGGAAAGCCTCGGTCTGTCAACGGGAGTAGTCCGGCTCGTTGCCCGCTTTCCACTTGATGTTGCAGCCGATGCTGGGCTTCTGCTCGGACGGAACCGACCCGCCCGCCAGGACCGCATCCACCGCCGCCCGCAGATCGGCGCCCGTCACCGGAATGGTGTTACCCGGCCGGCTGCCGTCGAACTGGCCGCGATAGACCAACCTGCGTCCGGCGTCGAACAGGAAGAAATCCGGGGTGCAGGCAGCCCGATAGGCTTTGGCGGTTGCCTGACTTTCGTCGTACAGATAGGGGAAGGAATAGCCGAATGCCCTGGCTTCCTCGGCCATTTTCGCCGGACTGTCCGCGGGAAAGTTCGCTACGTCGTTGGCGTTGATGGCGATGATGGCCAATCCACGGGATTGATAATCCCGCGCGAACCGAACCAGACCCTGACGGATATGTTTGACAAACGGGCAGTGGTTGCACATGAAGATCACCAACAACGCCGGCGCGTCCCGGAAGCGATCCGGAGATACCCTCTCGCCAGTGGCGGGCTCGGGCAGTTCGAACGCTGGTGCGGGCGTACCCAGCGGCAGCATGGTGGAAGCGGTTTGGGCCATGGTCAGCACCTCCAGGGTTGGTAAGGGTTGGAATATCGGCGAACCGTTCACTATGACCGACGTTACCGCATCGGGTTGCGCGTGGCGCTGCCCGAACCAAGCCGGCCCGCTATGGTCAATCCCGACGAATTCGACGGTTTTTCCGCGAATCTCACTGAACTTCCCTTAGGAGAGCTTTCGATGCAACGACTCAAAACGTCCCTCTGGCCCATCGCGGTCCTTGGCCTGCTGTGGGGCGCGCTGGCCCAGGCGGCGGATTATCCTGATTTCGTCACCCTGGTCGAACAGTACAGCCCGGCGGTAGTCAGCATTCAAACCAAGGCTGAAATCAAGCAAAAGAATCAGTTGGGACGCGGCCACCCGCCGATTCCCGAAAACAGCCCGTTCCACGACTATTTCAAGCGCTTCTTCGAGCAAATGCCGGATCTGCCCACGCCACCGCGCTCCTCGGTGGGTTCCGGTTTCATCATCTCGGCAGATGGGTACATTGTCACCAACGCTCACGTGGTCGACGAGGTCGACAGCATTGTGGTCGGTCTGAACGACCGCAGCGAACTGCCCGCGCAGGTCATCGGCAAAGACAGCCGCAGCGACATCGCCCTGCTCAAGGTCAAATCCGAGGCCGCGCTGCCCGTCGTCAAGCTGGGTGACATTCAGAAAGTCAAGGTCGGTCAGTGGGTACTGGCCATCGGCTCGCCGTTCGGCTTCGAGCGCACCGCCACCCAGGGCATCATCAGCGCCCTGGGCCGCAACCTGCCCAGCGATAACTACGTACCCTTCATCCAGACCGACGCCGCCGTCAATCCCGGCAATTCCGGTGGGCCGCTGTTCAACCTGAACGGTGAGGTGATCGGCGTCAACTCGCAGATTTACAGCCGTTCCGGCGGCTATCAGGGCGTGTCCTTTGCCATTCCCATCGACGTGGCGATGGAGGTGGTGGACCAGCTCAAGACCGGCGGCAAGGTGGCGCGCGGCTGGCTGGGCGTGTTGATTCAGGAAGTCACCCCGGAACTGGCGCAATCCTTCAGCCTCGACAAGCCGCGCGGCGCTCTGGTCGGCCAAGTGATGGCCGACGGTCCGGCGCAGGCTGCCGGCGTCAAGGCCGGCGACATCATCGTCGCTTTCAACGGCCAACCGGTGCGGACCTCCAGCGATTTGCCGTTGATGGTCGGCCGCACCCGCCCTGGCGCCAGCACGCCCCTCATCGTGATTCGTGACGGCAAGGAGCAGACCTTGACCGTCCAGATCGCGGAGCTGCCCGAGGAAGCCAAGATGCAGCAGGCGATCGCCGAACCGTCCAGCCACAACCGGCTCGGGCTCATCGTGACCGAACTGTCGCCTGACAAACAGAAGAAAGGCGATCAAGGCGTGCTGGTCAAGGACGTGGACGAAGAAAGCCCGGCGGCCAACGCCGACATTCGACCGGGCGACATCATCACCCGCCTCAACAACGTCGAGATCGGCGATGTCGGCCAGTTCGCGGACCTGGTCAAACAACTGCCGACGGGCCGACCGATCCCCGTGCTGATCAAGCGCGATAACGGCGCGCTGTTCCTGGCGTTGACCATGCCCGAACAGGAATAAGCCCCGAAATCAGCATCCTGGCTGAACCTCCCTCTTCTCTCCCTGGAGAAGGGGGGAGGCGCCCGCCTGAATCCTTGGTCGGCTTTCCGTCGAGCTCGCCATCAATACCCTCCGCGCCGCGGTCAGAAAAACGAGCGCGCGAACTCTGCAGCGGGAACCGGGCGACTGAAGAGATAGCCCTGCCAGGCGTGAGCAGCCTCTGGCGCTTCAGAAAATCCAGTTGTTCCTGGGTTTCCACCCCCTCCGCCACCACCCGCAACTTGAGGTTGCGGGCCATGGCGATGATGGTGGCGGCGATCTCCATGTCGTTGGGGTCTTCCGGAATGTCGCGCACGAAACTCCGATCAATCTTCAGTTCGTCGATGGGAAAGCGCTTGAGGTAGGCCAGGGAGGAATAGCCGGTGCCGAAGTCGTCGATGGAGAGTTTGAGGTTCAGATCCTTGAGGGCTTGCAGGCGGGCCACGACCTGATCGCCCTGCTCCATGAGCATGCTTTCGGTGAGTTCCAGTTTCAGAAAGTCGGGCGGCAGACCCGTTTCCCGGAGGATGGCGGCCACCCGATCGACCCAGTCGGCCTGCCGCATCTGGCGGGCGGAAAGGTTGACGGCCAGCGCCAGCGGCGGAAAACCGGCGTCCAGCCAGGCCTTGAGCTGGGCGCAGGCGTCGCGCAGCACCCATTCGCCGATGGGCAGGATCAGGCCGGTCTCTTCCGCCAGCGGAATGAACCGATCCGGCGGCACCAGGCCGTCCTCCGGCGACTGCCAGCGCAACAGCGCCTCGCAACCGATCAGATCATTGGTATTCGTGTCGATCTGCGGCTGGTAGTAAAGCACGAATTCATCGTTGGCGAGCGCGCGACGCAGGCGGGCTTCCAGCGCCAGGCGCTGGTTGGCCGCCGCCGACAGGCTGGCGGTGTAGAACCGGTAGGTGTTGCGCCCCTGACTCCTTGGCCTGGTACATGGCGATATCGGCGTTCTTGATCAATTCGGTCACGGTCACGCCGTCATCGGGGTAAAAACTGATGCCGATACTGGCGCTGATGTGGACCTCTTCCCCGGCCGGCAGCACGAACGACTGCTCCAGCAGGCGGATCAGGACTTCGGCAACAGTGGCGACGTCCTCCACCCGCTCCAGATCCTCCAGGACCACCAGAAATTCGTCGCCGCCCAGACGGCCCAAGGTGTCCTCGTCGCGCAACCGGCCGCGCAGGCGCCGCGCCAGGGCGGACAGGAGCGCGTCGCCCGTCGGATGGCCCAGACTGTCGTTAATGACCTTGAAATTGTCCAAGTCGATGAACAGCACGGCAGCTCGCCGACGATACCGCTCCGCCCGCTCCAGCACGTGTTCCAGGCGCGACAACAGCAGGAGTCGGTTGGGCAGTTGGGTGAGGGGGTCGTAGTGGGCCAGCCGCTCCAGGCGTTCTTCCGACCGTTTTAACTGACTGATGTCGGTCATCACGCCGACGTAGTAGATGGGCAGCCCGTCGCCGTCGCGCACGGTGCTGACGGACAGTAACTGGGGACGAACCTCGCCGTCCTTGCGCCGATTCCAGATTTCCCCCTGCCAGTGCCCGGTCTCCCGGATGCTTTGCCACATGGCCTGGTAGAACATCGAGTCCTGGCGCCCGGACCTGAGCAGGCTGGGGTTGCGTCCCAGCATCTCCTCCTCCTGGTAGCCGGTGATCTCGGTAAAAGCCCGATTGACGCCGAGGATGCGCGGGGTGAGGTCGGTGATGACCACCCCCTCGCGGGTGTTCTCGAACACCGCCGCCATCTGGCGCAGCCGGGCGACGGCGCGCGCCCGCTGCACCGCCAGGCTGGACAGGCGGGCGAATTCGCCGATCCGATCCAGCTCCGCCCGGGTGGGTTCGCTGGGCTCGTCGTGGTAGATGGCGAATATGCCCAGAACCTGGCCGCTCGAATCCTTGAAGGGGATGGACCAACAGGCGCGCAACCCCGCCCGTTCGGCGATCTGGCGGTAGGCGTCCCAATAGGGATGGTCGCGGATGTCGCGAACGATCACCATCTCGCCGGTGGCCGCCGCGGTGCCGCAGGAGCCGTTGCCCACGGCGGGAGCCAGGCCATCCAACGCGGTTGTGTAGAAGTCGGGCAGGCTGGGGGCGGCGCCGGTGTACAGACAGCCGCCGCGGGGATCGCGCACCAGGATCGAGACCCGCATCTCCGGGCGGACCGTCTCCAGACGGCGGGCGATTTCATCCAGCAGGGCGTTCAGCCCGCAATCGGCGTTCAGTCCGTCGAGCACGGCGATCCGGGTTTCGCGCAACTGCTCGGTTTCCTTGGCCTCGGTGATGTCGCGCCAGGCGCCGGTGACCACGGTTTCCAGCCCTTGGTCTTCGTCCGAAATTCGTCGTTCGTCCTGGATCCAGTGCATGCGGCCCGCCTGGTCGAAAAAGCGGTATTCGTGCGCCAGACGTCCGGTTTCGCGCAGGACCGCCTGGTCGGCCAGGACCCAATCCCGATCACCGGGATGCACCTGGTTGAGCCACCACTCCGGTCGCAAGGCTTCGGCTTCGCTGAAGCCCAGCAGGCGGTGGATGTTGCTGCTGACCCAGGTGGGAAAGGCGCCGTTCTCCGTCAGGCGCAGGGTGTAGAGGATGACCGGGCTGGTGTCCAGCACTTCGGCCAGGCGTTGCGCGGTGCGCCGCAAATTGCCGCGCTCCCGCGCCAGCTCCGCCTGGCGGTGGACCTTTTCCAGGGTCGGCGGCAACTCGAACAGATAACCGGGGTGCTTGGTGATGTAATCGTCCACCCCCAGACGGATCGCGTGGGCCGCCACCTCCTCGCTGCCCTGGCCGGTGACGATGACGACCGGGAGGTCCAACCCGCGCTCGGCGCGCAGCGCCTTGACCGCCTCCAGGGCGTCCAGACCCAGCAGGCGGTAGTCCAGCAGCACCACGTCATAGTCTGGGGGGGTATGGGAATCCATCGGCAACCGGGCCAGCGCCTGTTCGGCGTCGGACACCACGATCAGGCGAATATGGGGGGCATGACGGGCCAGATGGCGGCGGGTGAGATCGACGTCGGCGGCGCTGTGCTCCGCATACAGCACGCGCAGGGGATGAGCGCGACGGGCCTGACCGTCCTTGAAGCGATGGACCGCATCCCGCAGGATCGTCGCCAACCGGCTCCGCGCCGCTTCATCCTTGGCAAGGTAATCGTCGGCGCCCGCTTGCAGGGCGGCCACCGCGGCCGAGTGGTCCCCCGAGCCGGTGAGCATCACCACCGCCAGGGACAGGCGCTGCTCCCGAATCCAGGCGAGCAGCTCCAGCCCCGAGCCATCTGGCAGCTTGATGTCCACCAGGGCGGCGTCCAGCGCCTGCGCGCCGTTCAGACAGGCCTTGGCTTCGGCGAGGGTGGCGACTTGGGAGAGTTCGAGGTCCGGCGCCTGGCGAAGCAATTCGCGCCGCACCAGGTCGGCGTCCATCGCGTTGTCTTCCACGTGCAGGACGCGCATGGAGGCTACCGGGGCGGGTGGTTGATCAGACACCAGTACAGCTCGATCTGGGCGGCGACTTCCATGAATTTGTCGAAGTCCACCGGCTTGACGATATAGGAGTTGGCGTGGAGTTGATAGGCGGTCTGTACGTCCCGGTCCTCGCTGGAGGAGGTCAGCACCACCACCGGCAGGGTGGCGCTCACCGGCGTCGCGCGCAGGTGGCGCAACACCTCCAGGCCGTCCACCCGCGGCAGTTTCAGGTCGAGCAGGACCACCAGCGGCGGGGTTTCGCCCGCCTCCCAACGGGGAATGAAGTCCAGGGCTTCCTGGCCGTCGCGGGCCACCTGGATGGGATTGGCCAGGTTACGCCGCTGGAAGGCGCGCAGGGTCAGGTCCAGGTCCTGGGGATTGTCTTCCACCAGCAGGATAGGACGGGAGGAGGATTCGATGATCATCGCGGCAGCTCCAAATAAAAGGTGGCGCCCTGGCCCGGCGCGCTTTCCGCCCACACCCGGCCGCCCATGCGTCGCGCGGCCTTGCGCACGATGGCCAGGCCTACCCCGGTGCCGGGGTAATCCTCGGCCCGTTGCAGGCGTTGGAAGATTTCGAAGATTCGGTCGTGGAAGCGCATGTCGAAGCCGATGCCGTTGTCCTGGATGGATAGAATAGCTGATTGATCAGTAGGGTTACCACAGAATTCGTAACAGCGGTGGTTGCCGGTCGCGGGTGAATTTGAGAGCGTTGTCGATCAGGTTGCGCAGCACCAGGGCCAGGCCATCCGGGTCGGCATGGGCGGTGAGTCCTGGCGCCGCCACCTCGACCCGCATCTTGGCGGGCTTCGATATCGGACTTGCGCTCGGCCAGGACCTTGCCGACCTCCTGCTCCAGGTTCACCGCCACTGGATCCAGGCTGCGCCGCTCCATGCGCGAGTAGGCCAGCAGGTCCTCGATGAGCTGATTCATCTGGGCGATGCCCTGACGCACGTTGTTCAGGAAGAAGCGTCCCTCCTCGTCCAGCCGGTCGCCGTAGTCCGTCAGCAGCAACTGGCTGTAGCCGTCGATGCCGCGCAGAGGGGCCTTGAGGTCGTGGGATACGGAATAGGAGAATGTTTCCAGCTCCTGGTTGGCCGTGGCCAGTTCGGCGGTGCGCTGGCGCACCCGTTCCTCCAGTTCGGCGTTGGTTCGGCGAATCTCGTTTTCCAGACGCTTGCGCTCGGTGACGTCGCTGATGACGGACAGGAAGCCGCGCAATGAACCCTCCGCGTTGTGGAGGTAGGTCCAGTCCACCTGGACGTCGATGAGTTAGCCATCGCCCCGCCGATTGACCGCATAATACGTTGTCGGCGGAGGCTGCTCGGCGACGAGGTGCTTTAAATAGTTGCGCAGAGACGCGCGCTCCGATTCCTCGGACAGAAAATCCCAGATCATCGCGCCGACCGACTGCTCGGGCGCGCGACCCTGCAAACGCCCGAGGGCTGAGTTGGCAAACACGATTCGCCCGCTGGTATCGCTTTCCTGCACGCCGTAGGGAAGGAGTTCGACCAGCGTTCGATAGCGGGCCTCGCTTTCCCGCAGCCTTTCCTCGGCCCGCCTGCGTTCGGTGACGTCTTCGCCGACGGACTGGTAGGCCATGAGATTCCCGCCGGCGTCGAACAGGGCGCGATCGATCCAGTGTTGCCAGCGGATTTCGCCGTCCGGCGCGATCACCTGATGCTCGTAGGCGTGGGTCGGCGATTCGAGCGTCAGCGATGCGATGGTCGCCAGGACCGCGGCTCTGTCCGCTTCCGGAATCAGGGACAGAAAGGATGTACCGATCAGTTCCGCGACCGTTTTGCCGAAATACCGGCAATAGGCTTCGTTGACGTAACTGATCTTGCAATCGGGCAGGAACCTGCAAATCAGCAGCGGCGTATCCTCGGCGACAGCCCGATAGCGCGCCTCGCTCTGCCGCTCCGCTTCCCGCAAACGGCGGCGTTCGCTCACATCGAGGAGTACTCCCTCACCCTGCATGACCGTACCGTCCGCCGCGCGAGTCAGCCAGGTGCGGTCCTCGATCCAAAGCCACTGGCCATCGGCGCGGCGCAAACGGTACTCCTGGAGGTAGTCGTCCGGTCCGCGGGCAAAATGTTCGGCCACCTCGGCCTCGGTGCGCGGACGGTCTTCCGGGTGGATGAGGTCGGCATAGATCAGGCTTCCGGAACGGAATTCCCCGGGCGCATAGCCCCATTCAGCAACGTTGTCGCTGACGAAGCTGACCGGCCAGCCGGGCTCGTTGCGCCAGGCGATGGCGATCACCGGGGAATGGTCGATCAGGCTGGCCAACTGCCGCAACTGCGCCTGGCGCTGTTGCAGTTCCGCGGCCATGCGGTCGATGGCCGCGCCGATGGCGGCCAGCTCGTCGCGGCCGGCGAGTCCGGCGCGGGCCTCCATCCGCCCGGCGCCCAGGGCGGCGGCGGTGGCGGTGAGCTGGGCGGTGCGGCGGAACCACAGCAGGTGCAACAGAATGGCCAGGAGAACGGCGGACAACAGGATGATGCCCGCCTCGCGCCAGATTTCCCCCCGACCGGCATACAGACGTTCGGCCAAGGGCTGAGTCAGATCCACGCGCAGAAACAGGTGATAGCCGGGCACGATGGCGACGTGACCCAGGAGAGCCTCCTCCCCCGCGATGGCGTGGATGTGGGTAGCGGTCTCGTGGTCACCCTGGGCCTTGCTGGATGGCTTGCCGCAGGGCAGGGGATTCATCGTTCCAGAATTTCCGCCAGCGGTCGCCCCACCTGCAGGCGCGAGAGGGCGGCCTGAATGCGGCCCTCTCCATCCACCAGCCAGGCATGGGTGATGCCCGAATACAGGCCCAGGCCAGACACCAGGCGGCGCGCCTGCAGGTGGTTGTCCTGACCCAGTTGCACTTCCAGGCGCGTCTGCTCCACGGCCATGCGTTCCAGCAGGCGCCGCCGTTCCTGCAGACCCACATCCTCCCGGTATTCATGCACTTGAAAAAGGTAGATGACCACCGTCGCCCATCAGAGCCAACAGGGCGAGCAGCAAGGGAACAAGCCAGCGCGCCGGCAGGGCGAACCACGGTTTCCAGGTCATGGCCCTTCCTCCACGGTGGCGCTGGCCTGCGTGGCGGGCCGGGCATCCAGCAGGGCGCCCCAATCCGGGGAGCGGCCGATCAATCCGAGCCGGCGCAGGGTTTCCGCGACGCCAGCTCCAACCCGCGTCAGCTCGGGCGACGGCCCGGAGAGCAGGCGGACGCTGTCCTTCAGGCTAGTCAGGGTCAGCCCCGCCAGGGTGGCGCGATATTCCTCGGGGGTCAAATCCACGCCGGGGGCCAACGGGTCGGCGGCGCTCCCGTCCGCCAGCAGGGCGCGGCGGGCGCGTTCCCAGCCGGCCAGCAGCTCCGCCCACTCGGGCAGGCGCGGTTCCAGGACGTCGGCGCGCGCCACCAGGACATCCACGATCTCGCCAGGCATGGCGCGACTGTCGAAAATCACGGGGAAGCCCCGGGCGGCGAGCCAGCTCCGCATCGGTTCGAAAGTGATCACCGCGTCGGCGCGTCCGCTGGCCAGGGCGGGTCCGTGCTGCGCCGCCTCCACTTGAATCAGACGCACATCGTCGCGGGAAAGTCCCCCGGCCCGCAACAGGCGATCCAGCACCAGGGCCCCCACGGCGGTCTGTTCCAGGGCGATGGTCTGGCCCTTGAGATCGGCCGGCGCGCGAATGCCCGGCCGCGCCAGGACCGCGTCGGCGCCGTGGGAGACATCCAGCACGGCGATGATTTTCAGGTCCATCCCGGCGTCCGCCAGGCGCAGGGCTTCGTCCAGGGTGAGCGCGGCGCCGTCCAGGAGGCCGTTGCGCAGGGCGCGCTTGCTTTCCGTGTTGGAAGAGAGTTCCACCACCCGCACCCTGGCGGCGTCGAACAGGTGGCGCGCCTCGGCCAGCACCAGGGGGTCATAGCCCACCCAGGGGTTGACCCCCACGCGCAGGGCCGGCTGGGGCGCCTCGGCGCAGCCGGCGAGCAGCCAGAATAAAACGAGGAACGCTAGCCAGCGGTTCAAGGCGATTGCTCCCGATAGTGAATTTGGCGCAAAGAATCGTAGCTCAAGCGCGCGGGGTTGAATTCAATGATCGTACAACCCCCCCGCCCTCAAGCTGGCGAGCCAACAGTCAGCACGTTGGAAAATCAAACCCTCGTTCACAGACGACCCGCTTCGACGCTACAATAGCATTTCTTTTTGTAGCGGAACGCGCGCGCCGATCCTGAAGTAGGCGCGTTCCAGCCACCCCAAAATTCACCACGTCGGCCCCCCGCGTCCGCGGAAGCCGCACCATCATCAAGGGGGTTTTTCCGTGCTCGAAAACTATCGCCAACAAGCCGCCGAACGCACCGCCCTCGGAATCCCAGCGTTGCCGCTGAGCCCGCAGCAGACCGCTGATCTGGTCGAACTACTCAAGAACCCGCCCAGGGGCGAGGAAGACTTCCTGGTGGAACTGATCACCCACCGGGTGCCGGCGGGCGTGGATCAGGCCGCCTACGTCAAGGCCGCCTTCCTGGCCGCCGTCGCCAAGGGCGAGGCCCAATCGCCGCTGATCTCCCGGGTGCGCGCCACCGAACTGCTCGGCACCATGCTGGGCGGCTACAACATCCAGCCGTTGATCGACCTGCTGGACGACGCCGAATGCGCCCCCGCCGCCGCCAAGGCGCTGTCGCACACCCTGCTGATGTTCGACTACAGGCACGGCGTCAAGGCAAAGGCCGATGCTGGTAATGACCACGCCCAACAGATCATGAAGTCCTGGGCCGAGGCCGAATGGTTCACCAGTCGCGGCAAGGTGGCGGAGAAAGCCACCGTCACCGTGTTCAAGGTGTCCGGCGAAACCAACACCGACGATCTCTCCCCCGCGCCCGATGCCTGGAGCCGCCCCGACATCCCGTTGCACGGGCTGGCGATGCTGAAGATGGAACGTCCGGGCATCCAGCCCGACGAAGTTGGCAAAATTGGCCCGCTGAAACTGATCGAATCACTCAAGGCCAAGGGCCATCCGGTCGCTTATGTCGGCGACGTGGTCGGCACCGGCTCCAGCCGCAAGTCCGCCACCAACTCGGTGCTGTGGTGGACCGGCTATGACATCCCCTACGTGCCGAACAAGCGCTACGGCGGCTACTGTCTCGGCGGCAAGATCGCCCCGATCTTCTTCAACACCCAGGAAGACGCCGGCGCGCTGCCGATCGAATGCGACGTGTCCAAGATGAACATGGGCGACGTCATCGACATTTACCCCTACGCCGGCAAGATCGAAAAGAACGGTGCGGTCATCGCCACGTTTGAATACAAGTCCGACGTGTTGCTGGACGAAGTGCAGGCCGGCGGCCGCATCAACCTGATCATCGGGCGTGGCCTGACCGACTGGGCGCGCGAGGTGATGGGCCTCAGCCCCTCGACGATTTTCCGCCGTCCGCTGCCGACGACCGATTCCGGTAAGGGCTTTACCCTGGCGCAGAAGATGGTCGGCCGCGCCTGCGGCGTCGCCGGCATCCGCCCCGGCATCTACTGCGAGCCGAAGATGACCACCGTCGGTTCTCAGGACACCACCGGCCCGATGACCCGCGACGAGTTGAAAGACCTCGCCTGCCTGGGCTTCTCCGCCGATCTGGTCATGCAGTCCTTCTGCCACACCGCCGCCTATCCCAAGCCGGTGGACGTGCAAACCCACCACACCCTGCCCGACTTCATCTCTAGTCGCGCCGGCGTGGCGCTGCGGCCCGGCGACGGCATCATCCATAGCTGGCTGAACCGGATGCTGCTGCCCGACACCGTCGGCACCGGCGGCGACTCGCACACCCGCTTCCCCATCGGCATCAGCTTCCCGGCCGGTTCCGGTCTGGTGGCGTTCGCGGCGGCCACCGGCTCCATGCCGCTGGACATGCCGGAATCGGTGCTGGTGCGTTTCAAGGGCCAGATGCAGCCCGGCATCACCCTGCGCGACTTGGTCAACGCCATCCCCTACGCGGCGATCCAGGCCGGCCTGTTGACCGTGGCGAAGGAAGGCAAGAAGAACATCTTCTCCGGCCGCATCCTGGAAATCGAAGGGCTGCCGGATTTGAAGGTGGAACAGGCGTTCGAGCTGTCCGACGCGTCCGCCGAGCGCTCCGCCGCCGGTTGCACCGTGCGTCTGAACAAGGAGCCGATCATCGAGTATCTGAACAGCAACATCACCCTGCTCAAGTGGATGATCGCCAATGGCTATCAGGACGCCAAGACCCTGGAGCGCCGGATCAGGGGCATGGAGGAATGGCTGAAGAACCCGACGCTGATGGAGCCGGACGCCGACGCCGAATACGCGGCGGTGATCGAGATCGACATCCATGCAATCAAGGAACCGCTGCTGGCCTGCCCGAACGATCCCGACGACGTCAAGACCCTGGCCGCTGTGGCGGGCGCCAAGATCGACGAGGTGTTCATCGGCTCCTGCATGACCAACATCGGCCACTACCGCGCCGCCGGCAAGGTGCTGAGCGGTCAGGCCAACATCCCGACCCGGCTGTGGATTTCCCCACCGACCAAGATGGACGCCCATCAGTTGAGCGAGGAAGGCTACTACGCTATTTACGGCGCCGCCGGGGCGCGGATGGAAATGCCGGGCTGTTCGCTGTGCATGGGCAACCAGGCGCGGGTCGCCGACGGCGCGACCGTGGTCTCCACCTCGACCCGCAACTTCCCCAACCGGCTGGGCAAGGGCGCCAACGTGTACCTGAGTTCGGCCGAACTGGCGGCGGTGTGCGCGCTGCTGGGCAAGATCCCGACCTTTGACGAGTACATGAAGTACATGGGCGAAATCGGAACCAAAGGCGCCGAGATCTACCGCTACCTGAACTTCAATCAGGTGGAGGAGTATCAGCAGGTCGCCGATACGGTGAAGCTGGCGGCTTGATACGCTAGCTTGACTGTAGGTGGCAAAACAAACCCCGGCCAAGGCCGGGGTTTTTCCTCGTGTAAATTTTCCCGTGATAGAAGGCCGTCTATAGCTACATGCCAATAGTGTTCGGCATAGCAATTGCCATTAACTTTGGGATATAATTTTCCAATTTGTAATCAAGTTGTTATGTGAAATCACAATTCACTGCCTGCCTCGGGACTCTAGTTTAATCCAGCGACGACTGGGGGGTAGAGGAAGCGAGTCACCTGGGTGGGCAGTACCATCTGATGAAATGAAACTATGCTGACTTTTGAAAAGATTATTGAACCTGTGATTCTATTAATTAAGGAAGAACAGAATCGCTTAAAAAATGATGAGAAGCTTTACAAGCTATCACTGTACTATTTTATGGTGAGTCTGATTTATGCAGTGATTAATAAAACCCAATCGATTCGTTTGCTAATCACAGAAATAAAAACAAATCCTGATTTAAAAAAGCTCGGTTTTGTTTTAGCATCGCCATCGATGTATTCGGAAGCATTTTCACGGTATAAGCCGGAGGTATTTCAGCGTATTTTTGCTAAATTAATAGAAATCATTGAGATTAAAGATATTCCTGAGATAAGAACGTTAGGGCGTTTCATATTGTTTGATGGTTCGTTATTTCCTGCATTTAAAAACATGGAATGGGCCCAATATACTTCCAAGTGCCAAGCCTTGAAGATGCATTTAGCTTATGAACTTAATCGCATGATTCCTGTACAATTTATGAGTAGTGAAGCGAATTATTCCGAGCGAAAAGCGTTCATGGAATTGCTGGAAGCTGGGGTGACTTATATCACGGACCGGGGTTATCTTGCTTTTGACATTTTTCAACAAGTTACGGAAAAGCAAGCGTTTTTTATTACTCGTATTCGCTACAATATGCGAGCATCTATTCAAACGGTACTGGAGGTGAATATTCCCGAATCATGGAACTTTTACCTTTCAGAAGTCACCGATGCGCTCGTTATTTTTTCAGGTGATAAATCGAAAGTGACTTATCGTTTAGTTTGTTTTTATGTTTTTGGTGAATGGTATCGAATTACTACAAATCGTTTGGATTTAAAGACCAGTGAGATCATTATTCTTTATGCTTATCGCTGGCAAGTAGAGTTATTTTTCAGGTGTATAAAGCGAACACTGGATGCTCTCCATTTGTGGAACCACGAACCGAATGGAGTCAAAATTCAATTTTACATTTATGTAATTGTTTACGTTCTTTTAATTTACTTTAAGCAAACGCTTGTTAAAGAGCAAGAAAGCCAAAAAGAAGCCCTGCGAGTTTTAAAAGATTCCTCTTCAAAGAAAGAAGATCATTTACGGAAAACAGGAAGTTCTCGATTGCCAGTAGAATATAGTTTGGTTTCTTTGCTTGGATTTAAATTGAAAAAATTGTGGAAAATTTCTATTCACTGGTTAATCTGTATTAAAAATTTATTACTTCATCCAATGACTGATGAACATCGAGACATCATTTTGTCTATCCAATAAGTGTGCCGAACACTATTGGCTACATGCAGTATGATCGGACTACCTCTAATACAATGGGCTGTGATCACCAACTAGTGGGGCGTTTGGTTTGCAATCACCACTTTAAAAAATGCCAACTTGCTGATTTAAAATTAATTACCATGAGTTTCTATGGCGATATGCAAACCAAACGCCCCACTAGGCATCACGGGAAAATTTACACGAGGGGGTTTTTTGAAAATGCGGTGAAGTCACCGCTATTTCCACAAAATCCAACTGAGGGGAAAATCCATGCTGGACTGGTCATTATGCCCGGCGGTCGAACGCGATCCCCAGCGTCTGGGTGGCGTTTGGGTCTTTCGCGGTACGCGTATCCCCGTATCCGCATTGTTTGAAAATCTTGAAGATGGCGCACAAATTTCTCAGCTCGTGGAGTGGTTTCCTGGAGTGACCATCGACCAAGTGCGCATGGTTCTCGACTACGCCGCTAAAAACTTGGCCTTAGCCGAAGCCGCGTGAGTGCGAATTCTTTTCGATCAAGGTACGCCAGCGCCTTTACGCAAATTTTTAAGCGATTTTTTTGGGATAAAAATCCATAAGCAGCGAAAGAATAAGAAGTTCCACCTGACTTCGCTTCGCTCCGCAGTGGAACTTCTTATTAGCTGGCTTATAATCACCAACCAATATGTTAGCTGGCTTAGAATCATCAACTAAGGAGAAATGAAATAACCATGCAACGAACCGTAATGCTGCTGCTCGCCGCCTCCGGCATTTTCCTGTCGTCGGTCACGGCCCACGCGCAGGTAAGTCAGCCCAACATCGTCATCATCTGGGGCGATGATATCGGCCAGTCCGATATCAGCGCCTACTCAATGGGACTGATGGGCTTTCGCACACCCAACATTGATCGTGTCGCCAAGGAAGGCATGACCTTCACCGATTACTATGCCGAGCAGAGCTGCACCGCCGGCCGGGCGTCGTTCATCACCGGCCAATCTGGCTTGCGCACCGGCTTGACCAAGGTCGGCTTGCCGGGCGCTACGGTAGGGCTACAAAAGGAAGACCCGACGATTGCCGAGCTGTTGAAAGCGCAAGGCTATGCCACCGGCCAGTTCGGCAAGAATCACCTGGGCGACCGCAACGAGTTCCTGCCCACCGTGCACGGCTTTGACGAGTTCTACGGCAACCTGTACCACCTCAACGCCGAGGAAGAGCCGGAACTGCCGGACTACCCGAAAGATCCGGCGTTCCGTGCCAAGTTCGGCCCCCGTGGCGTGATGGACTGCAAGGCCTCGGCCACGGACGATCCGACGGTGGACCCACGCTTCGGCAAGGTCGGCAAGCAGGTGTGCAAGGACACCGGCCCCCTGACCAAGAAGCGGATGGAAACCATCGACGATGACGTCGCCAACCGGGCCGTGGACTTCATCCAGCGGCAAAACCAGGCCGGCAAGCCAGCCTTTGTCTGGGTGAACTTCTCCCACATGCACTTTCGCACCCACACCAAGCCGGAAAGCATCGGCCAGTCGGGACGCTGGCAGAGCCCATACCACGACACCATGATCGACCACGACAAGAATGTCGGCCACGGTCCTCAAGGCGCTGGACGATCTGGGCATCGCGGACAACACCTTCGTCATGTACAGCACCGACAACGGCCCGCACATGAATAGCTGGCCGGACGGAGCGATGACGCCATTCCGCAGCGAGAAAAACTCGAACTGGGAAGGCGCCTACCGGGTGCCGGCCATGGTCCGCTGGCCGGGCAAGATCAAGCCAGGCAGCGTGTCCAACGACATCGTCGCTCACCTCGATTGGCTGCCGACCTTTATGGCCATGGCGGGCGACACGCAGGTGAAGGACGAGCTGCTCAAGGGCTACAAGGTGGGCGACGTTACCTACAAGGTTCACCTCGATGGTGACAACCTCGTCCCCTACCTGACCGGCCAAGTCGCGAAGAGCCCGCGGGAGTCGTTCCTGTATATCAACGACGACCAGCAATTGACCGGGCTGCGCTACGACAACTGGAAGCTGGCCTTCATGGAGCAGCGGGCTGAGGGCACGATGCTCATCTGGTCAAACCCGTTCACCAACTTGCGGATTCCAAAGATCTTCAACCTCCGGACCGATCCGTATGAACGGGCGGACATCACCTCAAACACGTACTACGACTGGTTGCTGGATCACGCTTTCTTGCTGGTCCCCGCGCAAGCCTATGT
Organism: uncultured Gammaproteobacteria bacterium; assembly: GCA_963719395.1. GTDB lineage: Bacteria > Pseudomonadota > Gammaproteobacteria > Competibacterales > Competibacteraceae > Contendibacter. The sequence goes on from CAVRCC010000073.1 coordinate 71,870, forward strand.
GGGCCAGTTCCTGGCGACGTTCAAGGACTATCCGCAGCGGCAGAAGGCTGCCGCTTTCAATATGGATGAAGTCATGGAGAAGCTGAAGGACGGCGGCGGGTCGAAGTAGGACGGACGCGGCGGGGCGCTTCGGAGGAAGTGTCCCGCCATCTTTTCGCAATCCGAGGAGAAATGAATGAAGGGCTCACTGACGAAGGCTCTGTTCGCTCTGCTGCTGCTTGCCAGCGCGGCCTTTGCCGCCGACCCGCTTCCGTCCTGGAACGACGGGCCCACAAAGCAGGGGATCATCAGCTTCGTGGAGAAGGTGACGAAGGAAGGTTCGCCAACCTTCGTCCTGCCCGCCGAGCGGATCGCCACGTTCGACAACGACGGCACGCTCTGGTGCGAGCAGCCGGTTCCCGTGCAACTGTACTTTGCGCTTGACCGCGTCAAGGCTCTCGCACCGCAGCATCCCGAGTGGAAGGATCAGGAACCGTTCGCCTCGCTGCTCAAGGGCGACATGAAAACCGCGCTCGCTGGCGGCGACCGCGCACTCCTCGAAATCATCATGGCCACGCACGCGGGCATGACCACGGTGGAATTCGAGCAGATCGTGAAGGACTGGATCGCCACCGCGAAACATCCGAAGACCGGCAAGCTCTTCACCGAAATGGTTTATCAGCCGATGCTCGAAGTGCTCGCCTACCTGCGCGCGAACGGTTTCAAGAACTACATCGTCTCCGGCGGCGGCATCGAGTTCATGCGCCCGTGGACAGAGAAGGTGTATGGCATCCCGCCGGAACAGGTCGTCGGCAGCAATATCAAGACGAAGTTTGAAATGCGTGACGGCAAGCCCGTCCTCATGCGTTTGCCGGAGCTGAACTTCAACGATGACAAAGCCGACAAGCCCGTCGGCATCAACCAGCACATTGGCCGCCGGCCCATCGCCGCGTTCGGCAATTCACGGGGCGATCAAGAGATGTTGGAATACACGCAGGGCGGCAGCGGCGCACGTTTCGAGCTGCTGGTACTGCATGATGATGCGGCGCGCGAATACGCCTACGGTCCGGCCCTCGGATTGCCGGACGTCAAGCTGGGTGCGTTCACTCAGGCGGTTTACGACGAAGCGCAGAAAGAGGGCTGGACCGTGGTCAGCATGAAGGACGACTGGAAGGCACGTCTTCCCGGCCGAGCAGCCGCTGCGGTCACGGCCATTGACATCCTGCTGGAGCCGGACGCCACGATGCTCAAGCACACCGAAGCCGTACAACGCCCGCCTGCTCAAGGTTTACCCGAAAGGTTTCGCTCTGGATGCGACGCACCGTCCGCACATCACGCTGATCCAGCGTTTCGTCCGCACGGCGGACCTCGACAAGGTCTATGCCGCCGCCAGCCAGGTTCTGGCCCGCGCCAACGTGACCGCCCTGAAGCTGGAAGCCTTCAAATACTACTACATCCCAAGCAAGGACATTGGGCTGGCGGGCATTGTCGCGAAGCCGACCCCGGAATTGCTCAAGCTGCAAGCGGACCTGATCGCCGTCGTGGCCCCGTTCACAGTGGAAACCGGCGACTCCGCCGCGTTCGTCACCACGCCCGATGATCCGATCATCGACCCGTTTTTGATCAGATATGTTTCGACGTTTGTTCCGAAGGCTTCCGGCGAGCATTTCAGTCCGCATGTCACCACCGGCGTCGCCTCCCGGGAATACCTCGACAAAATGCTCACCGAACCGTTTGAGCCGTTCACCTTCTCGCCAGCGGGCGCGGCCGTTTACCAACTAGGCCAGTTCGGCACGGCTTCGAAGAAACTCAAAGAATGGGATTTGAAGCCCTGAGGCGCTCGAAGGCAAGTGGAAACAGCCGCCGATGAAGCGGATCAAATAGGAGAAGCGAGCAATGAGGCGGGCGAAGTGTACGAGTTTGAGTTCAGTCGATGAAGTCCCCCTAACCCTGCGATAAAGGCGAGGCCCGCATCTCGCTTTCACGGCAGGCGCAACAACTCCACGATCGCCTCGGCGGCTTGGCGGCTGGCGTCGCGGCGCAGTTCGCGATGCAAAGCGTCGAACTCCGCCGTCAACCGGTCGCGGGCCAGCGGCTGGTCCAGCCAGCGCAAGACCGCCGGTCCCAGATTTTCCACGGTCGCGGCTTCCTGGATAAACTCCGGCACCAGTTCCCGCCCGGCCAGCAGATTGGGCAAGGCAAAGTGGGAAATCGTCACCAGCCGCCGGGCGATCCACGCCGTCGCTGGCGCCACCCGATAGGCCACCACCATCGGCCGCTTGAGCAGCATCGCCTCCAGCGTCGCGGTGCCCGAGGCCAGCACCACCACGTCGGCGGCGGCCATCACCGCGCGGGACTGGCCTTGCACCAGGGTCAACGGCAAGGCGGGGGCGCGTTCGGCCCGCAGGCTCGCCAGCGCTTCATACAGTCGCGGCGTCGCCGCCGGCAGCACAAACCGCAAATCCGGACGCCGGGCGTTGAGCCAAAGCGCGGTATCGAGCAACAGCGGGGCAAGCCGGTTGATTTCGCCCAGGCGGCTGCCGGGCAACAGCGCGACAACCGGCGCTTCCTCGGCACATTCCGGCAACCCCAGCGTCCGGCGGGCCGCCGCCGGATCGCTGCGGAGGGGAATGGCATCGGCCAGCGGATGGCCGACGGCGCGCACCGGCACCCCGTGTTCCCGGTAAAACGCCGCCTCGAAGGGGAATAGAGTCAGCATCAAATCCACGGTGCGGGCGATCTTGCGCACCCGCCACGGTCGCCAAGCCCAGACCGACGGGCTGACGTAATGCACGACGGGAATGCCATGGACGCGCAACCGGCGCTCCAGCCCCAGGTTGAAATCCGGGGCGTCAATGCCGATAAACGCCAAGGGGGGATCGGCGATGAATTGCCGATAAAGCTGGCGGCGGAGGGCCAGCAGCTCGGGCAGATGCCGCAATACCTCCACCAGCCCCATGACCGCCAGCCGCTCCATCGGCGCCACGGTCTGAAAACCCTGAGCCAGCATGGCCGGCCCACCGATGCCGGTAAAGCGGAGTTGGGGATAATGCGCCTTCAGCGCGGCCATCAGACCGGCGCCGAGCAGGTCGCCCGATAACTCGCCGGCGACGATGGCGATGTGCATGGATCAGCGACGCTAACGGACGATGCCGTTGCGGGACGGCGCCGCCAGGAAATCGGCCAGGATTTGCAAGCGCGGACATTCCACCGTCATCTCCCGCACCTTGTCCAACGCCTCTTCCAACCGTAGATTGGCGCGGTAGAGCACCTTGTAGGCGCGGCGAATCGTCTGGATCTCCTCGTCGGCGAAGCCGCGCCGGCGCAGGCCCTCGGCGTTGATGCCGTGCGGCTCGGCGCGATAGCCGGCCACGGTCACGTAGGGCGGCACATCCCGATGCACCCCACAGGCGAACCCGCAGAAGCTGTGTATGCCCAGGCGGGTGAACTGGTACACCAGGGCGAAGCCGCCCAGCACCACGTCGTCCTCGATATGGACATGCCCGGCCAGCGACGCCCCATTGGCGAAGATGGTCCGGTCGCCGACCATGCAATCATGGGCGATGTGGACATAGGCCATGATCCAGTTGTCGTCGCCCAGCCGGGTCAGCCCGGCATCCTGCGCCGTGCCGCGATTGATGGTGACGAATTCGCGGATGGTGTTGCGGTCGCCGATCTCCAGCCGGGTCGGCTCGCCGCCATACTTCTTGTCCTGCGGGATCTCGCCCAGCGAACTGAACTGGTAAATCCGGTTATCGCGGCCGATCCGGGTCGGTCCCTGGATCACCACATGCGGGCCAATCCAGGTGCCAGCGCCGATCTCCACCTCCGGACCGATCACCGAGAACGGACCCACCGTCACATCCGGCGCCAGTCGGGCCGACGGGTCCACCACGGCGCGCGGATCGATCACGGATCGATGTCCCGCTTGGCGCACATCAGATCGGCGGACGCCACCAACTGCCCATCCACCTTGGCTTCGCAGATGAATTTACCGATACCGCGCTTGATGCGATCCAGCCGGACCTCCAGGATCAGTTGATCGCCCGGCCCGACCGGTCGTTTGAAGCGGGCGTTGTCGACGCCGACCAGGTAATACATGGAGCGATGGTCGGGTTTCTCGCCCTCGCTCTTGAAAGCAAGAATCCCGGTCGCCTGCGCCAGCGCCTCCAGGATCAGCACGCCGGGCATGATCGGCCGTTGCGGGAAATGCCCCAGGAAGAAGGGTTCGTTGAAACTGACGTTCTTGAGGCCGGTCAACGACCGCCCTGGATCAATCGCCAGCACCCGATCGATCAGCAGAAATGGGTAGCGATGCGGCAGGTAGTCCAGAATCTCCTGAATATCCATCGGTTCCAAAGCGTTATCCTCTCAAATGGCGCCATCGCGGCCGATTTTTTTTTCCAGGGCCGCCAGTCGCCGGAACATCTCGTCCAGTCGGCGCAGGCGGGCGCTGATCTTGTTCCACAGCCGGTTCGGCTCCACCGCCAGCCCCGAGGAATAGACCCCCGGTTCGGTGATCGACTGGGCCACCAGCGACATGCCGGTCACCTGCACGCGGTCGGCGATTTCCAGATGGCCGGCGACCCCGACTCCGCCACCCAACATGCAGTGACGGCCGATCCGGGCGCTGCCGGCAATGCCGACGCAGCCGGCCAGGGCGCTGTGGGCGCCGATGCGGACGTTGTGGGCAATCTGGATCTGATTGTCCAGCTTGACCCCGTCCTCGATCACGGTGTCTTCCAGGGCGCCGCGATCGATCGTGGTGTTGGCGCCGATCTCGACATCATCCCCAATCAGCACGCCGCCCAGTTGGGGAACCTTGAGCCAGCGGCCATCACAATCCAGCGCCAGGCCGAAACCATCGCTGCCGACCACCGCGCCTGGATGCACCAGCACCCGGCGACCGAGTCGCACCCGATGACAGATCGTCACTCGGGCCACCAGCCGGCTGCCTTCTCCAATTACGGACTGTTCGCCAATCACGCAACCGGGCCCCACAATCACGCCGCTCTCGATCACCGCGCCCGCCTCCACCGTGCAATGCGGTCCGATCCAGGACTCGGCGGCGATTTGGGCAACCGGGCTAACCCGGGCGGTGGGATCAATGCCCCACCGCGATTCGGCGGCCGGCTCGAACAGCGTCGCGGCCCGGGCGTAGGCGACATGCGGGTTGGCGGCCACCACCGCCGGCGCCAGGCAATCCTGAGCATCCGCCGGCGACAGGATCACTGCGGTCGCCCGGGTGGTCGCCAGGTAGGAACGATAGCGAGGATGGGTCAGAAAGCTGAGCTGCCCGGGTTCCGCGCGGTGCAAGGGCGCCACGCCGGCGACGACCGTCGCGGCATCGCACCTCTGCAAGCGCGCGCCCGTCACTGCAGCGATCTCGCCCAGCGTGGTCATCGGGCTTACTTGGAGGTCAGGCGCTTGAGCACCTTTTCGGTGACATCCACTTGGGGACTGGCGTACAGCGTCGCGCTGTCGTTGACGACCAGATCGAAGCCATCTTCCTTGGCCACGCTGTTGATCACCTCCAGCACCTGTTTTTGGAATTTGCCCAGTTCGTCGTTGCGGCGCAAGTTGAAATCTTCGCGGAATTCATCGCTGGTCCGCTTCAATTCCCGGGCCTGGTTGCGAACCTCGTTATCCAGACTGCGGCGCTGGCTGTCGCTCATCACCGCTCCATCCTTGGCCAGTTTCTCTTCTTGCTTGCGCAACGACTTCAGCGCCTCGTCCAGGCCTTTCTTGCGCGGCGCGAATTCCTGTTCCAACCGCTTGCTGGCCGCCTCGGCCTGCGGCGCGCTGCTCAAAATTTTGGCGATGCTGACGAAGCCAATTTTCACGTCGGCCGCCTGCGCCAGCGAAACCGGCAGCGCCAGAGCCGTCGCGATCAATAAGTTACGCACGAGTTTCAACGTCGATACCTCCATCGGCAGGATATTGCGAGAAATCATCCAATCACGAACAATCAACTCCGACGATTCGGCATCCATCAATTGAACGGTACGCCGAAGGAGAACTGGAAGACTTCCGTTTCATCACCGGACTGCTCGTTGAGCGGCGCGGCGACGCTCAACACGATCGGCCCGAGCGGAGAAATCCACAACCCGGCAAGACCGACCGAATAGCGTAACTCGTTGGCATCGAAATCGCTCGGGGTCGCGAATACGTTACCAACATCGAAAAAGGCCGCCACTCGCACGTTCTCGGATTTCTCCATGAACGGCACCGGCAAAATCAACTGGGTGTTGGCGACGGTCTTGAACGCGCCGCCGGCGGGCTCGTCATTGCTGTAACGAGGACCCAGGGTATTCGCCTTGTATCCGCGTACCGATCGCAAGCCACCCGCGTAAAAGTTTTCGAAAAACGGCAATCCATCGGTGTCGCCGTAACCGTCGCCATAGCCGATCTCGCCCCCCACCGACCACGTCAGCCAGCGGGCGAGCGGAAAATAAGCGATGCCGCGGTAATTCAATTTGTAGAATTCCGCAGTGCTGCCCGGCAGAGCGAACTGCCCCACTACCTGGTTCAGACCGCCGCTGGTCGGAAAAATAGTCCGGTCGCGGCTATCGCGCGCCCAACTGGCATCCAGAGTGATCTGGTCGTAGGTATCGCCGTTCTCCTTCAGATATTCGAGAATCTCAATCGGCGTAGAATCGGTCGTGTCGATCCAGATGTGCTGGTAGCCGGGACTGAGCCGCAAGGTGTCGAACTCGTTCAACGGGAATCCGAAATTGACCAAGGCGCCTGCGGCGTTCCGGACGTAGTTGGCCGTGTTGAGTTCGGCGGCGTCGATATTCTGGTAAAACGCCCGGAATCCCAGGCTGACGCCGTCCAGGGTGTAATAAGGATTGTTAAAGGAGAAGCTGTAATTGTCGCCGGCATCGCTATTGTTCAGCACCAAGCCAAGCTGGTTGCCGGTTCCCAGAAAATTGTTCTGGGTCACGCTCGCGTTCAGCAGCAGGCCCGAATCCTGACCGTAGCCGATGCCGAACATCAGGCTGCCCGACGGCCGCTCGACCACGGTGAAGTTGGCGTCCACCTGATCGCTGGCGCCCGGCACGGCCGGCGTTTCGACATTGACGCTTTCCAGATAATCCAGGCGTTGCAGGCGGGTCTTGGAACGCTCGATATCCTTGGTCGAGAACCACGATCCTTCCGACTGACGCGTCTCCCGGCGCAACACTTCATCCTGGGTCTTGGTGTTGCCCTGAAAATTGATCCGCCGGACATAGACCCGCTTGCCCGGGTCCACCACGAAATTCAGGGCGACCTTGCGGGTCTCATCGTCCACTCGCGGCACGGCGTTGACATTGGCGAAGGCGTAGCCCTCCTCGCCCAGCCGTTCGCCGATCGCCTTGGCCGTCTCGGTCAGCTTGGCGCGGGAAAAGGTCTCGTCTGGCTTGAGGGTGATCAGCTTGCGCAGGTCCGGCTCCGCGACGACTCCGAAATCCCCGCTCAGTTGCACGTCCGCCACGGTGTAAGGCTCGCCCTCGGTGATGTTGAGGGTGATGTAGACATCTTTCTTATCGGGCGTGATCGAAACCTGGGTGGAATCAACGTTGAACTTGAGATAGCCCCGGTCCAGATAGAAAGAACGCAAGGTTTCGATATCCGCCGCCAGTTTCTGCTTGGAATACTGATCGTCCTTGGTGAAAAAGGAGAACCAGCCAGGCGTGGACGATTGCAACTGGTTCAGCAGTTCCTTCTCGGTAAACGCCTTGTTGCCCACGATGTTGATCTGACCGATGCTGGCCACCGCGCCTTCCGAAATCTCGAGGGTCACCGCGACCCGGTTGCGTTCCAGCGGTTGCACCTGAGTGTTGATCCGCACCGCGTACCGACCACGGCTGTAGTACTGCCGCAGCAATTCCTGCTCCACTTTGTCGAGCAGCGCCCGGTCGAACACCCGACCCTCGGTCAGGCCCACCCCGGTCAGCGCCTTCTTGAGATCCTCGGTGCTGATGTCGCTGTTGCCGGTGATCTTGACCTCGGCGATGGCCGGCCGCTCGGTCACGGTGATCACCAGCACGTCACCCTTGCGCTCCAGATTCACATCGGTGAAAAACCCCGTTTTGAACAGCGCGCGGATGAGTTCCGGGTAATCCTTCTCCGCAACCGTCGAACCGACCTGCACCGGCAGGTAGTTAAACACGGTGCCGGCGGAGATCCGCTGCAAACCCTCGACCTGGATATCGCGAACGACGAAAGCGGCGGCGTGGGCTTCGGCAATCGCGACCAGCAGGCCCAGCGTGAACATCAGGTAGCGATACAATTTCATAAGTACGTAGTCACCCAAGGCCAGGGTCGGCGGTTCCTATCCCAGCAGACGGTTGAAATCATTGAACAGAGCCAGCCCCATCAACAGCACCAGGACCACGATCCCAATCCGCTGTCCAAAATTTTGCACTGCGTCGGACAGCGGGCTGCCCTTGATCAGCTCGATCAGGTAATACAGCAGATGGCCACCGTCCAGCACCGGCACCGGCAACAGGTTCAAAACCGCCAGGCTGATGCTGACCAGGGCCAACAGCGACAGAAACGCCAGGGCGCCGGCGCTGGCTGCCTGGCCGGCGAATTGGGCAATCGTTAGCGGCCCGCTGATATTGTCCAGCGAAGCCCTACCGACCAGCATCCGGCCCAGCATCCGCAGCGTCAACAGCGACATGTCCCAAGTCTTGCCGAGCGCCGCGCCCACTGCGCCCAGCGGCCCATACCGTACCACGACCCGCAAGCTCTCGGCGAGATCGTCGGGCACATCGGCAATAGCGCCGATGAAACCGACCCGTTCGCCCCCCTCGGTTTCCCGCGCGTCGGGAACCAAGTTCAGCGTCTGCTCGGCACCGTCGCGCTCGATTCGCACGCTGAAAGCCTGGCCCGGATGTCGTTGGATCAACGCCCGCCACTGTTCCCAATCCGCGACCGGTTCGCCCGCAGCCCACACGATCCGGTCGCCCGGCTGCAACCCAGCCCGTTCCGCCGCGCCGTCGCGCGTGATCTGGCCGATCACCGCCGGCAACACCGGCCGCCACGGCGTCAGACCCACATGGCCGAACACCATCGCCGCGTCGCCCGGTTCTCCGGCGTCGCGCAGGTCCAGCGCGCGGACTCGGGTCCGGTCGTCAGAGTCCAGCACCTCGACCTGAATCACCTCGTCGGCCATGGCGCGATCCACCAGTTCCAGCATGACCGCGCTCAGGGTCGGCGTCGGCTTGCCGTCGATGGCCACGATTAGATCGCCCTTGCGGAAACCGCTCGCCGCCGCCGGCGAACCCGGCTTGGGATCGTCCAGCAACGGCTTGGCGCCGGGAACGCCGATCATGAACATCAGGCTGTAGGCCAGAATGGCGAACAGGAAGTTGCTCAGCGGCCCGGCCAGCACGATAGCGACGCGCGAACCGACCGGCTGGCGGTTAAAGGCCCGGGGCAGCTCGGCGACCGGCACCTCGCCCTCGCGTTCGTCCAGCATCTTCACGTAGCCGCCCAACGGCAAGGCGGCGATCACATACTCGGTTCCGTCCCGGCCGCGCCGCTGCCACAACGGCCGGCCGAAGCCGATGGAAAACCGGAGAACCTTGACCCCCAGCCGACGAGCCACCCAGAAATGGCCGAACTCGTGGACGGTGATCAACACCCCCAGGGTCACAATCAAAGCCAGTAACGCAATCAACGGACTGCTGCTCATTTCACTCCTCCGATGCTCGCGCGGCGATCCACTCGCCGGCCACGGCCCGAGCCCGGGCATCGTCGGCGAGAATCGTCGCTAGCGTATCGACCCCGCGCGGGGAGACCCGTTCCAGGGTCCGCTCGACCACGGCGGCGATATCGGTGTAGCGGATCCGCCGATCGAGGAAGGCTTGCACCGCCACCTCATTGGCGGCGTTCAGAATCGCCGGCGCGGTTCCACCCGCGTCCAGCGCGGCGAAAGCCAGCCGCAGGCAGGGAAATCGGGCGAAATCCGGGGCCTGGAATTCCAATGGCCCCAGCCGGGCGAAATCCAGAAACGCCGCGCCGGAGGCTAGCCGCCGCGGCCAAGCCAGGGCGTGGGCGATAGGGGTGCGCATGTCGGGGTTGCCCAACTGCGCCAGCACCGAACCGTCCTGGTATTCCACCATCGAGTGGATCACGCTCTGCGGATGCACCACCACCTCGATCCGTTCGGGCGGCGCGGCGAACAGCCAGCGGGCCTCGATCACTTCCAGGCCCTTGTTCATCATGGTGGCGGAATCCACCGAGATTTTCCGCCCCATGCGCCAGTTCGGATGGGCGCAGGCCTGGTCCGGGGTCACATCCGGCAACTGCTCCAGTGGCGTCGTGCGGAACGGCCCGCCGGAACCGGTCAACAGGATGCGCCGGACGCCCACCGGCTCCAGACCTCCGGCGGCGAATCCCGGCGGCAGGCACTGAAACACCGCGTTGTGCTCGCTGTCGATCGGCAACAATTCCGCGCCGTGGTCGCGCACCGCCGCCATGAACAGCGGCCCGGCCATCACCAGGGCTTCCTTGTTGGCCAGCAACACTCGCTTGCCGGCCCGCGCCGCCGCCAAGGTTGGCAACAGGCCCGCCGCGCCGACGATGGCCGCCATCACGTAAGCCGCGTCCGCCAACGCCGCGACCCGCTCCAGCCCGACCGCGCCAGCCAGCACCTCGACCGGCCGGCCCGCCGCCCGCAACCGGTCGCGCAACTGCTGGGCCGCAGTGGTGTCCGCCATCACCGCGTAGTCCGGTTCGTGGCTCAGGCACTGCTGGAGCAAGCCCTCGACATCGCGGTGGGCGGTCAGCGCCACGACCCGGAACCGGTCGGGATGGCGTCGCAGCACGTCGAGGGTGCTGACCCCGATCGAACCGGTCGAACCGAGAATGGTCACGCCGATGCGTTCGCTCATCCCGCCATCCCGGACCAACCCAGCAGAAACACCGGCGCGGCCGCGATCAAGCTGTCCAACCGGTCCAGTACGCCGCCGTGACCGGGCAACAGCGAACCGCTGTCCTTCACCCCGCGTTGCCGTTTCAGCATGCTCTCGAACAGATCCCCGACGATGGAAAAACCGACCGCGACCATGCAGACCACCACGAATCCAGGCCAGCGCGAACCCACGCCCAGCACCGCCGCGCCGATCAAGGCAAAGGCCAGCGCCGCCGCCGCCGCCCCCCAGACGCCTTCCCAGGTCTTGCCCGGGCTGATGACGGGCGCCAGCTTGCGCCGCCCCCAGCGCCGGCCGGCGAAATAGGCGCCGATGTCGGCGACCCAAATCAGCATCAGCAGGAACAGCACATAACCCGGTCCGAACCCGTTCCGCAATCCCATCAGCGCCACCCAGGCCGCTACCAGCGCCACTACGCCGGCCGCCCCAACCACGAGGGGCCGATCCTGGCGTTCGGGTTGTTCCGCGTAGCGCCACAACCAGAACAGGGCGTAACACCAGGCGGCAAAGACCGGGATCAGCAAGCCAGCCACCCAGGCCGGGCGACCCACCAGCGGCCAGACCGCCAAAATCAGGACCAGCACCAGTCCGCCGTACCACAACCGGCCGCGCGGTTGCGCCACGCTCGCCAGGTCGGCCCATTCCCAGGCGCACAGCAGCACGACCGCCAACAGCACCGCGCCAAAACCGACGGCCGGCAGTTTCAACACCACCCAAAGGGCGATCAGGGCCAGCACGCTGGCGGTGATGACGCGCTGCTTAAGCATGGAGGACCCCGGCCACCTGTTCGCTGGTCCGACCGAAACGCCGTTGTCGGCTGGCGAACGCCGCGCAAGCGGCTTCCAGATCGTCGGCGTCGAAATCCGGCCACAGCCGGTCGGTAAAGTACAATTCGGTATACGCCAACTGCCAGAGCAGAAAATTGCTGATGCGCTGCTCGCCACCGGTACGGATGAACAGATCCGGTTCCGGCAAATCGGCCAGGCAGGTGTAATGATGCAACAGATCGGCGGTGACATCGCCCGGCTGCAACCGGCCCGCCGCCACCTCCTCGGCCACCCGCCGGCTGGCCTGGGCGATGTCCCAACGGCCGCCGTAGTTGGCGGCGACGACCAGGGTCAGACCGGTGTTCGCCGCGGTGCGCCGCTCGGCCTTCACGATGTAATCTTGCAAGGTCGCGGCAAAGGCGCTGCGGTCGCCGATGAAGCGCAGCCGGACGTTGGCGACATCCAGGCGCCGGATCTCGCGGCGCAGGGTGGTCAGAAACAAGTTCATCAGCACTTCGACTTCCGGTCGCGGCCGGCGCCAGTTTTCGCTGCTGAAGGCGAACAGGGTCAGCACCGCGATGCCACGCTCGCTGCACGCCTTGACGATCCGCCGCACTGCCTTGGCGCCTTCCCGGTGGCCGGTCGTGCGCGTCAGGGACCGCTGCTGCGCCCAGCGCCCGTTGCCGTCCATGACGATGGCCACATGCCGGGGCAGTAGCTCTCGCGGTGTCGGCGGATCGGAGGGCGAACCTGGGACATCAAGCGACATCCAGGCGGTTCCTTGGCCAAATCGCCATAGTGATAGCCAACTCAAGCCGGCGCTTCAGATTTCCATCAACTCGGCTTCCTTGGCCGCGAGCATCTTGTCGACGTCCTGGATGTGCCGGTCGGTGAGTTTCTGGATCTCGTCTTGGGTCTGTCGCTCGGCGTCCTCGGTGATTTTTTTGTCCTTGAGCAGGGTCTTGAGCTGGCCGTTGGCATCGCGGCGGATGTTGCGAATGGCCACCTTCGCCTCCTCGCCTTCGCGCCGCACCACCTTGACCAGATCGCGGCGGCGCTCCTCGGTCAGCGGCGGCAGCGGCACCCGGATGGTCGTGCCGGCGGAGGCCGGATTCAGGCCCAGATCGGACTTCAGGATCGCTTTTTCAATCGGCCCGACCATGTTCTTTTCCCAAGGCGTCACTAACAAGGTACGGGCATCGGCGACTCCAACCGACGCCACCTGGTTGAGCGGCGTCTCGTTGCCGTAGTAGCTGACCATGATGTGATCCAGCAGGCTGGCATGGGCGCGGCCGGTGCGCAGCTTGGTTAATGCCTGTTTTAGACTATCCACGCTCTTCGCCATCCGGGTGGTGGCTTCTTTCTTGAGAGAGTCGATCATAACGTCATTCCCGCACCACGGTGGTGCCCACGTTCTCGCCGCACACGATCCGCACCAGGTCGCCGTGGCGGTTGATGTTGAAAACCTTCAGCGGTATGTCATGCTCGCGGCACATCACGATGGCCGTGGCGTCCATCACGCCCAGCTTGCGCGCCAGGGCCTCGTCGTAGGTGAGCTGTTCGTAGCGCACCGCCGCCGGGTCCTTGTGCGGATCGGACGAGTAGATGCCGTCCACCTTGGTGCCCTTGAGCATCACCTCGGCGTTGATTTCAATCGCCCGCAGGCTGGCGGCGGAATCGGTGGTGAAGAAGGGGTTGCCGGTGCCGGCGGCAAAGATCACCACCCGGCCCTTTTCCAGATGGCGAATCGCGCGGCGGCGGATATAATCCTCGCACACCTGATTGACGCGGATGGCCGACATCACCCGGGTGAACACGCCCAGCCGCTCCAGAGTGTCCTGCATCGCCAGCGAATTCATGACCGTGGCCAGCATCCCCATATGATCGGCGGTGACCCGGTCCATGCCGGCCTTGGCCAACCCCGCGCCGCGGAACAGGTTGCCGCCGCCGATCACCATGCCCACTTCCACCCCGCGCTGGCACAGTTGCCGGATCTCGTCGGCCACGCGGGCGAGTATCCCGGTATCGATGCCGGAACCGTCCTCCCCCATCAGGGCCTCGCCGCTGAGCTTGAGGAGAATCCGCTTGAAGGCTGGTCTGGAATCCTGCGTGGACATGGCGCTGCCTGCGTGGTCGAAAACGGGCGGATTGTACCTGATCGCGCCCCCGGCGTCAGTGGCGACGCCGGGGGCGTGGATTTCGAACTACTCGCCGCGCGCCGCGGCAACCTCGGCGGCGAAATTATCAGCTTTCTTCTCGATTCCCTCGCCCAGTTCAAAGCGCTCGAAGCGGATCACCCGAGCCTTGCGGGACGCAGAGCAGATCGCCCACGCTCTGCTTGTCGTCCTTGACAAACATCTGGCCCAGCAGGGTGGCCGACTCGAAGTATTTACGCAGCTTTCCTTCCACTATTTTTTCGATGATCTTATCGATGACGTTGGCCGGCTTACCTTTAGCCTCGTCCACCGCCTGCGCCGCGTAAATCTCCTTCTCCTTGGCGATCAACTCGGCGGGCACCTGGTCGGCGCTGACGCACAGCGGCCGGCTGGCGGCCACGTGCATGGCGATATCCTTGGCCAGATCGGCATCGCCGCCGTCCAGTTCCACCAGCACGCCGATGCGGGTTCCGTGCAGGTAGCTCCCCAACACGCCGGTCGAGGATGCCAGCCGGACGCCACGTCGGACGTTGATGTTCTCGCCGATCTTGGCGATGCAGTCGCGCCGGTTCTGCTCGACGCTCTGGCCGTTGGCCATGACCGACGCCAGCAACGCGTCCAGATCGGCGGGTCCCTCGCGCAGCACCACCTCGGCGACGTCAGCGGCGAAGGCCCGGAAGTCGTCGTTCTTGGTGACAAAGTCGGTTTCGCAGTTGATCTCGGCCATGGCCATCGCCCCGGCCGCCTGCCGGACGACGATCAGGCCCTCGGCGGCGACGCGGCTGGCCTTCTTGTCGGCCTTGGCCTGACCGGCCTTGCGCATCAACTCAACCGCCACTTCAACATCACCCCCGGTTTCCTGCAGGGCTCTCTTGCACTCCATCATCCCCGAACCCGTGCGCTCGCGCAGTTCCTTGACCAGCGCCGCCGTGATTTCCGCCATGCTTGCCTACCTCTGGAAAAAGCCAATTCAATTCATAACGTGCGATCGGGTGGAACCGTCGCCGGTCCCATCAAAAAGGCCCGCGCGCCGGATGCGCGCGAGCCTGTCGGGCAAGGCCCCCGACCGCGGGACTCAGGCGCTGCCGCTCGCCACCGGCGCCTCTTCCGGAATTTCGACAAACTCCTCCTCGGCGCGGCCGGTGGTCAGCACGGCGCGGCCTTCCAGCACCGCCTCGGCCAGACCACCGACGTAAAGCTGGATCGCGCGGATCGCGTCGTCGTTGCCGGGAACGATGTAGTTCACGCCGTCCGGCGAATTGTTGGTATCCACGACCCCGAGCACCGGGATGCCTAGCTTGTTGGCTTCCTGCACCGCGATGCGTTCGTGGCCGACATCGATCACGAACAGCGCATCCGGCAGGCTGGCCATGTCCTTGATGCCGCCCAGGCTGCGTTCCAGCTTGTCCATCTCGCGCCGCAGACCGATGACTTCCTTCTTGCCCAGCCGCTCGAAGGTGCCATCCTGGGCCATCAGATCCAGATCCTTGAGCCGCTTGATCGACTGGCGGACGGTTTTAAAATTAGTGAGCATCCCGCCCAGCCAGCGGTGGTTCACATACGGCATACCGCAGCGGATCGCGGCCTCGGCGGTCGCCTCGCGGGCCGAGCGCTTGGTACCCACCAACAAGATCTTGCCGCCATTCGAGGCCAGCCGGCCGGCGAAATTCAGCGTGTCCAGATACAGGGGCAGGGTTTTTTCCAGGTTGATGATGTGGATCTTGCTGCGCGCCCCGAAAATATACGGGGCCATCTTGGGATTCCAGTAACGGGTCTGGTGGCCGAAATGAACACCGGCCTCCAGCATCTGGCGCATGGAAACGGTCGCCATTGCCGAGAGTTCTCCTTAAAACGGATTGGGGTTGGGCCTCCATCCGCCCCGAGCGGCGACCCGTATCTAGCGGGCACCCGGCCGCCCGTGCCGGCGAATGTGAGAAGTAGGAATACCATGGAGTTTGCCTAAAAGGCGCGCGCTTTATAACATGAATTGTTTGGGAAAACCAAATGAACGCCACCCGCGGACTGCTGTCCCAACAACCGGCCGTCACGTCGACCACAGTTCCCTCTCGACCACTCGTGCAGTCGTAACCCAACCATGTTCCAGAAAAGTCCCAGAAAGTCGATAAGCATCACCCTTAAAACGCCGGAAGAAATCGAAAAGATGCGGGTGGCCGGCCGCCTGGCCGCCGAGGTGTTGCGCATGATCGAGCCCCACGTGCGCGAAGGCGTCGCCACCGAGGAACTGGATCGCATCTGCCACGATTACATCGTCAACGCGCAAGGCGCCATTCCCGCGCCGCTCAACTATCGCGGCTTCCCCAAATCGATCTGCACCTCGGTCAACCAGGTGGTTTGCCACGGCATCCCCGGTCCGAAGACGCTGAAAAAGGGCGACGTGCTCAACATCGACATCACCGTGATCAAGGACGGTTACCACGGCGACACCAGCCGGATGTTCGCGGTCGGCACGCCGCCCATCGCCGCGCGGCGGGTCAGCCAGGTCGCCTACGACTGCCTGTGCGTCGGCATTCGCCTGGTGCGGCCCGGCATCCGCCTCGGCGACATCGGCCACGCCATCCAGCAGCACGCCGAGAGCGAGCACTGCTCGGTGGTGCGTGAATACTGCGGTCACGGCATCGGCCGGGAGTTTCACGAAGACCCGCAGGTGCTGCACTACGGCAAGCCCGGCGAGGGCGTCGAACTGCGGCCGGGTATGACCTTCACCATCGAGCCGATGATCAACGCCGGCAAGCGCCACGTCAAACTGCTGCCCGACGGCTGGACCGTGGTCACCAAGGATCACAGCATCTCCGCGCAGTGGGAACACACCGTGCTGGTCACCCCCACCGGCCACGAAATTCTCACCCTGCTCCCTGGCGAATCGCTCTAGCCCCACCCCCGTTCCGAGGACCGCATGGCCACTCCTGACCTCGCCCTATCGCCTGTCGCTCCGTCCGTTTCAGAACCGCCCGCCGCCATTCCGCCGTTTGATGGGGGGAACTGGAACGAAACCGCCCCCTTCGACGCGACGGCGTTCGAATGCGAACTGGTTGCCGCCCCCAATCCCATCGCACCGTTCCGAACCCTGCTCAAGCAAAACGACGCCCGGTTCAAGGAATTGTTCCTGCAAGGCGTTCCCGCCTACGAACTGGTGCCGGCCCGCGCCCGGTTGATGGACGAACTGCTGCGACGGGCATGGCTGCGGTTTTTCGAAGCGGACGCGCCGGATCTGACGCTGGTGGCGGTGGGCGGTTACGGCCGCGGCGAACTGCATCCAGGTTCGGACGTGGACATCATGATCCTGCTCGACGACCGGACCCTGGACACCCGCCGCTCCGGGTTGGAGGATTTCTTGACCTTTTTGTGGGACATTGGTCTGGAGGTCGGACACAGCGTGCGCACGGTCGAGGACTGCGCCCACGAGGGGGCCGCCGACATCACGATCGCCACCAGCCTGATGGAAGCCCGCCGGCTGACCGGCTCGGCAGCGCTGTTCGAACGGATGCGCGCCGTCACTGGCCCCGACCGGATCTGGCCGGACGCCGCCTTTTTCGAATCCAAGAAAAATGAACGCTGCCAGCGCTGCCGGCGCTATCACGAAACCGCCTTCAACCTGGAACCCAATATCAAGGAAGGTCCCGGCGGCCTGCGCGATTTACAGATGATCGGCTGGGTAACCAAGCGCCATTTCGGCGCCAGCACCCTGCGGGAACTGGTCGGCCATGGCTTCCTCAGCCCGCGCGAGTACGAGCAATTGATCGATTGCCGCAATTTCCTCTGGCAACTGCGTTTCGCCCTGCACGTCCTGACCGGCCGCCGCGAGGACAACTTGCTGTTCGACCACCAGCGGCGCATCGCCCGGCAGTTCGGCTACCTGGACCAGGATCACAACCTGGGGGTCGAGCAGTTCATGCAGCGCTACTACCGCACGGTCAACGCCCTGGGCCAGCTCAACGAGATGCTGCTGCAACTGTTCGAGGAAGCGATCCTGCTGGCCGACGATCCGGACGAGCCGACGCCGATCAACCGCCGGTTTCAGGCCCGCCGCGGCTACCTGGAAGTCACCCAGCCCAACGTGTTCCTGCGCTACCCGTTCGCCCTGCTGGAAATCTTCCTGATTCTGCAGCAGCACCCGGAGCTCAAGGGCATCCGCGCGTCCACCATCCGTCTGATCCGCGACCACCTGCCACTGATCGACCACAAGTTCCGCAACGACATGCGGCCGCGCAGCCTGTTCATGGAAATCCTGCGCCAGCCGCACGGAGTGACGCAGCAATTGCGGCTGATGAACGCCTACGGGGTGCTGCCGGCCTATCTGCCGGAATTCGGCCACATCGTCGGCCGGATGCAGTACGACCTGTTCCACGCCTACACCGTAGACCAGCACATTCTGTTCGTGGTGCGCAACCTGCGACGGTTTTTCCTGCCCCAGTTCGCCGAGGAACTGCCCCGTTGCAGCGCGATCATGGAGCAGTTGCCCAAGCCGGAACTGTTATACATCGCCGGCCTGTACCACGACATCGCCAAGGGACGCGGCGGCGACCACTCCGAACTGGGCGCCGGGGATGTCGAGCAGTTCTGCCACCGGCACGGCCTCAGCAGTTTTGACACTCGACTGGTCGCCTGGCTGGTGCGCCACCACCTGACTCTGTCGCTCACCGCGCAGAAGAAGGACATCCACGATCCCGCGGTCATCCACGAGTTCGCCCGGCGGATGGGCGATCAGATGCACCTGGATTATCTGTATCTGCTGACGGTCGCCGACATTCGCGGCACCAATCCCAAGCTGTGGAATACCTGGCGGAATTCGCTGCTGTGGCAATTGTACG
The DNA here is from genome assembly GCA_963719395.1 of uncultured Gammaproteobacteria bacterium. GTDB lineage: Bacteria > Pseudomonadota > Gammaproteobacteria > Competibacterales > Competibacteraceae > Contendibacter. The sequence continues at coordinate 90,526 of CAVRCC010000073.1, forward strand.
AAGCCACCCGTCGGGCGCTGCGTCGGGGGCTGGATCATCCGATCGACAAGGAAGAGCGCATCCGCGAGGTTCAAACCCAGGCGCGGCAGCGGTTGCAAGCCGCGCGAATCGACGAGGCGCGCATCAGTCGGGTCTGGGAGAGCTTCGGCGACGACTATTTCCTGCGCCATTCCACCGATGAAATCATCTGGCACACCCGGGCGATTCTCAAGCGGGGCCACAGCGAGCAGCCGCTGGTCATGGCCCGTCACGATCAGAGCCGGGGCGGCACCGAAATCTTCATCCACACCGTCGATCAAGACAACCTGTTCGCCCTGATCACCTCGATTCTCGACCAACTGAGGCTGACGATCCTCGACGCCCGCATCCTCACCGGCCACAGTGGTTATGCCCTGGACAGCTTCACGGTACTGGAAGATTCCGGCGCGCCGATCCACGATCGGGCGCGAATCAAGGAAATCGTCACCACGCTCCGCCATGCCCTGAGTCAGCCAGACGCCGCGCCGATCCTGCCCAGCCGACACATCTCGCGGATTCAGCGGGCGTTCCAGATGCCGACCTGGGTGTCGTTCCGCGAGGACGCAGCCAACAGCCGCACCGTGGTGGAGCTGGTGTCCTGGGACCGACCGGGGTTGCTGTGCCGGGTCGGGCAAGCCTTCATGGAATGTGGCGTGCAGCTACACAACGCCAAAATCGCCACCCTCGGCGCCCAGGTCGAGGACGTGTTCTTCGTCACCGACCGCGAGAACCGGCCGCTGAACGATTTTCGGAAATACGCGGCGCTGCGCGCGGCGCTGGTCGAGCAACTAGATTCAGGCGAGGATTGATCAGCCCGGCTGGCGGCGGTAAACCGTCGCCAGCCAGATTCCCAGCGCGATCAGCGCGATGCCGGCGGCGTGAAATCCGTACAGCCGTTCTCCCAGGAAGACCATGGACAACACCGCGCCGAAAGCCGGCATCAGGTGCAAAAACTGGCCGGTGCGATTGGCGCCCAGTTCCGCCACCGCCCGGTTCCAGAAGATGTAGGCGAGAATCGAGGGAAACAGCGCCAGATAGAGAATGGTGGCGACCGTCGCGCCGCCGACGGCGAACGTGCGGTCGTGAGCGAGATCCCAGCCGTACAGCGGCGCCAGGATGATGACCCCCAAAATCATGGTTACGGCCTGAAAATTCAGCGGCTTGAGTTCAGCGGGCCGCCAGCGCAGGCAGACCGAATACAACGCCCAACTGGTTACCGCCGCCAGCACCCACAAATCGCCGGGAACGAACTGTCGGGCCAGCAGGCTTTGCAGATCGCCGCGCCCGACGATCACCAACACCCCGCTCAGCGAGACTCCGATGCCCAGCGCCTGCCAGCCGGTCACGGTCTGGCGCAGCAGCAGGAACGACAGCGCCACGATCAGCACCGGCGTCACCGACAGCATGATGACGGCGTTGGTGGCGGTGGTGGATTGCAGACCGATGTAGACGAAGGTGTTGAAGTTGACCACGCCGAGCACGCTGAGCAGCAGCAGAATCGGCCCGTGCCGGCGGATGAGCGGACCCTGCTCGCGCAACGCAGTCCACACGAACGGCAGCAGGATGACCAGCGCTACCGTCCAGCGCCAGAACGACAGGGTGAACGGCGCGAACACGGTATGCACCGCCCGGCCCAATACGAAATTGCCAGACCAGAACAGGGTGGTCAGCACCAGCAGCAGATAAGGCGAGGGGCGCCAGGCGATGAGTGATTGGATCATGGCGGCAATTCTCACTCCCCTCGGATGGGCGGCGGTCAGCGGTGGCCGTGACTTAGAGACTGTCTAAAAACTCCCCTCTCCCCTCGGGAGAGGGGTTGGGGAGTGAGGGCGCTTTTTCAACGGTTTAGCTGGCTACAAGCGGTGTGAAAACCCTTCAAAGCGGTATTTTTTGTGCAACATCGGTTCGGCTCACTGATTGAAAAACTCCCTCACCCCTGCCCCTCTCCCACAGGGAGAGGGGTTTTTGGACAGCTTCTTACAGCCAACGCGCCAGCAGAGCCTTCAGCTCTTCGTATCGGAACGGCTTCACCAGGTAATCGTCCATCCCCGCCGCCAGGCATTTCTCCCGGTCGCCGGGCATCGCGTGCGCCGTCAAGGCGACAATCGGCAAACGCGCCTGGTTGTCCCCTTGTTCGCGCCCCCTGATCGTCCGCGTCGCCTCATAGCCATCCATTTCCGGCATTTGGCAATCCATCAGCACCAGGTCGTAGGGGTTAGTTTCCAGGGTCTCGACCGCTTCCCGCCCGTTGCCGGCGACCTCCACGATGAGTCCCAGCCGCAACAACATTTCCCGGCAGACCAACTGGTTCACCAAATTGTCTTCCACCAGCAGCACCCGTTTACCGCCGAGCAGTAGTTCTGTTTCCTTATCTTCCTTATCTTCCTTGCTTTCCTTGCTTTCCTTGCTTTCCTTGCTTTCCTTGCCTTCCTTACCTTCCTTACTGCTCGGCGGACTCGCCACTGCGTGCTCCGTCTGGTCGATGTCTAATATCCGCGTCAGGATCTTACCTAAATCCTGCAATAGGGTACCGAAAGTGAGGTGAAAAAGGTAGACTACTCAGTAAGTTAACAGCGCCTTGTGGCGTTCAGAGGAGTCACCTTTTCCATGAAGAAGAAGTCTACCCAAAAAGCAGTTGCCAAGTCACCCCGTAAAGCGCGCGGCACAGTGCGCAAGGTGCGAATCCAGCGTGGGGCGAAGAACTCGACCCGGCAGGCGGGACTGATCCCGGTGCTAAAGTTTCACGAGCGGGTGGGGTTGGCGGGGTTGTTGGACAAGGCCGTGGCTCAGTGCCGGGGGGCGAGTGCCGTGTACACGCTGGGTGACGCGATGCTGCTAACGATAGTCGGACTGATCGGCGGCGCCAGGTCGCTCCTGCAAGTGGTGCGGCTCTGGTCGGATGAGGTGCTGCGGAGCTGTAGCGGCTGGTTGCGGATTCCGGATGACAGCACGTTGGGGCGGCTGTTCAAGCAGGTGCGGCTGGGGCAGATCGTGCAGCTCGAGACGGTAGTGCATCAAGTGCGCCGCCGCGTCTGGCGCTTAGCGTTACGCAGCGGGGGCGCCACCGTCGGGGCGCAGCGGCGGCTGTGGATCGACGTGGACTCGACGGTTAAGACGGTGTATGGGGAACCCGAAGGAGCTGCCAAGGGCTACAATCCGCACAAGCGGGGGGCGAAATCGTACCATCCGCTGTTAGCCTTTTGTACCGCCACCCAGGAGATTCTTCAAGGGTGGTTACGCACGGGGAATGCGTACACCAGCAATGGGGTGGTGGAGTTCATGCAGCAATTGCTGGCGCATCTGCCGACGCGGGTACAGGTCGTGTTTCGAGGTGACAGCGGCTTTTTTGTCGGGGCGTTGCTGGCGCTGTTGGAGGCGCGCGGGCATGGCTATCTGATCAAGGTCAAGCTCAAGAACCTGACTGCGCTGCTGGCGCGCAAAGATTGGACGGCCGTGCCGGGCCAAGCCGGTTGGGAGTGTTGTGAGTTTTTATATGCCTGTCAGGACTGGAACCGACTGCGGCGGTTCGTGGCCGTGCGGCTGGATACCCGGATCGATCCCAGCAGCGCTAAGGCAGCGGCCGAGGATGGCTACGTGTACTTCTGCTATGTGACCAGCGAAGCGTTCGCGCCGTGGCAGGCCCACCAGACCTATGGGGAACGGGCGACCTGCGAGACCTGGATTGAGGAAGCCAAAAACCAGATGGGCTTGGCGCATCTCAAAACCGATACCTTTCTGGCGAATGCGGCGTTATTCCAGTGTGCCATCCTCGCCTATAACACCCTGCAGTGGATGGCGCTGGTCAGTGGCGAGGCGAGCCTGCTGCAATGGGAAATCGCCACCCTGCGCCGCGAGCTCATCCAGGTGGCCGGGAAGTTACTCACCGGCGGCCGCCAACTGCACTTGCGGATACCTCCTTGCTCACTCTATCCGTCGGCCTGGGAAGCGTGGTGGGCCTTGGCGGACGAACCCACTTAACCCCACGCCTGGCAGCCAGTATCAGACGAACCCACTTAACCCCACGCCTGGCAGCCAGTATCAAACCGAACTCGTAGCCTGCCGGCAACCCGGTGGGTAGGGCGATCTCTGCCTCGGGTTCGAGAAAGTCCCGGAAAACGGCCTAAAAACAGATTCACCCTGGACTAAACTGGGTAAAATCCCAGTTGAACCGTGGGTATAGCACTTAATTTGTACCGTCAATTGGTGGTTTTTTCACCACCTTCTTTATGACATAAGGAGATTGCAGAATTTAGGTCTTATGCAATTCCAGGCCGCGCACCGGCTTGGCCAGCCACGCCTCGACCGCCGTCCGCTCTTCGCAATGCTGCTCCGCACCCAACATGACCAGGCGCAGGGTCGCCAGAGTCCGGTCGGCGCGAATGGCGTGCGCCAGCGTCAGTCCATCCAGCGCCGGCATGTGCCGATCCAGCAGCGCAATCCGATACGGGGAGCCGACTTCCAGCCCGTGCCGCAGTTCCCGCAGGGCCGCGACTCCACCCGTCACCGCCGTCGGTTGTAGACAGCGATTCAGAGCGTTGATAAAAAGTGATTAAATTCGGTTGGTTAAACCCATACCGAAAAAATATTTTTCCGGCTGTCTGGGGCGCTGGGAGGTCACACGGCGGCGCTGAGGGATTATCCTCCAAAAGATTTTCCCTCGACTATTCCGGAGAACCTGATGAGCCACGCTACCGCCGCCCTCCTTCACCGCCGCCAGCACCGGAAGGCGCGCCACACGGCCAAACGTCAAGCCCGGTGCCGCGCCCGGCGGCGCGCCGCCGCGGCGTGCCCCAGCCGCGGGCAGGCGGTCCTGTGCGAACTGTGCAAGACGATCCATCATTTTTTTCCCAATCTGTTCGACCAGCTGCGCCAGTTGGAAGACTGTCGGCAGAAATCCGACTATACGCTGGCGGAAATTCTGCTGGCGGGGATCCTGCTCTTTGTGTTTCAACAAGGTTCGCGCAACGCCTTCAATAACCAGCGGGCCGAGGCGAAATTCAGGACCCATTACGAGCGCTTGTTCAAGTTGCGGCTGCCGCATCTGGACACGGTCCACCAGGTGTTGTGCCGGCTGCCCGAAGCCGAGTTGGAACAGCTCAAACACACCTTGGTGAAGACGCTGTTGGAGAAGAAGGTCCTGCACAAGTATCGCCTGTTCGGATGCTGGTTTGTGGTGGCCGTCGACGCGACGGGGGTGGCGAGCTTTAGCGAGCGGCACTGCGAGCAGTGCCTGCATCGGACCTCATCGACCGGGAAAACGACTTATTTTCATCCGGTGTTGGAAGCCAAGCTGATCACCCCCTCCGGGTTGGCGATCTCGTTGGCGACCGAATGGATCGCCAATCCGACCGGTGAGTATGATAAACAGGATTGCGAACGCAAGGCGTTCGCCCGCTTGGCGGCCCAGCTCAAACAGCAGTATCCCCGGCTACCGCTCTGTCTGACCGCCGATGGCCTGTATCCCTATCAGGGCTTCTTCGAGATCTGCCGCGATTCCGGTTGGGCGTTCATCATCACCTTCAAAGACGGCAACCTGCCCACCGTCTGGGAGGACGTGCAGGGGTTGCTGCCCCTGACTCCAGCGCAATGCCGCCACGAGCGGCGTTACCACGGTTCCACGGTGATCGGCCAGCGGTTGCGCTGGGTCAACCACCTCGCCTATGGCGGCCACACCCTGGCGTGGCTGGAGAGCGTGGAAACCGTCACGCCCGCCCAGGGCGCGAACCCCACCCAGCACCGCTTTGTCCATCTGACCAACCTGACGGTGACCGCCCGCACCGTGGCGACGTTGAGCCGCACCGGCCGGTTACGTTGGAAAATCGAAAACGAAGGCTTCAATACCCAAAAGCACCTCGGCTACGGCCTGGAGCATCGGTATGCCCGGGTCAGTTGGCAAGCGGCGAAAAATTACTATCAATGCCTGCAAATCGGTCACCTGATCAATCAGTTAACGATTCTCAGCACGAGCTTTCAGACCCACTTACACGGCAAGATGACCTGCCGCCACCTCTGGCGGTGTCTGCTGGCCTTCCTCCTGGAGGGCGACCTCAGCCCGAGCCTGCTCGACGCCCTGCGTCCCCGGCGGCTCCAAATCCGGTTGCTCTAAGACATCGGGAGATCGCCTGCTCCGCAATCCAGGCGCCACCCGTCAACCCGCTCGGGAGGTGAATCCTACCCAACTGGATCATCGAAAGTGGTGCCGGCTTCTTCAACGCCCACCCCGTCACCGGGGAGGCGTGGAGGAGAACGGGAGAGGTGCGCCCGGTGATGGCGCCTCCGCTCCCCTTCGCCCAACATAGGCCGGACGCTCTGAATCGTGGTTGTAGACCCCATGCTTGCAAATAATCCATCAACACCTGGCGACTGGCGGCGTTGTCGTCCACCACCAGAACCTTCTGGCCCGCCCAAGGCGGCAGCGCCATCTCGGATGTCGGGGCCGCGACGGTTTCCAGCCGCAGGGTGAACGAGAACTCCGAGCCCTGGCCGGGAGTGCTTTGCGCCGTCAGCATTCCGCCCATCAGGGCTACCAGTTGCCTGGAAATCGTCAGCCCCAGGCCCGTGCCGCCGTATTTGCGGGTGGTGCTGCCATCCGCCTGGACAAACGCATCGAAAACCTTGGCCCGCTGCAACTCCGTCATACCGATGCCGGTATCTCGCACCACGAAGTGCAGCCGGTCCTCCTCGACGAGTTCTACCCGCAGCACGACTTCGCCCCGTTCGGTAAACTTGACGGCATTGCCGAGCAAATTGGCCAGTACTTGGTGCAACCGGGTCGGGTCGCCCCGCACTCGCCGCGGGACCTGATCCGCCATCGCGCACACCAACTCCAAACCCTTGCGATGGGCTTCGCCGGCCAGGAGTCCCGCTACCTCTTCCACGTGCTGATGCAGGTCGAATTCGATCCATTCCAGGCTCAGCCGGCCCGCTTCCAGCTTGGAGACATCCAGAATATCGTTGATGATCGTCAGCAGATTTTTGGCCGAACTTTGGGCCGTATGCAGATAACGCTGTTGTTTGGCGTCCATCTCGGTCCTTTCCAGCAGTTCGAGCATACCCAACACGCCGTTCATGGGGGTGCGAATCTCGTGACTCATGTTCGCCAGAAATGCCGACTTGGTTTGATTGGCCCGGTCGGCGGCTTCCTTGGCGGCGCGCAGATCGCGCTCGCGGCGATCGAGAATCTGCCCCGTTCCATAGGCGATCAGGCCGGCCAGCAGCAGGCCACCGCTACAGACCCACACCAACATCCACTCCAACGCGTGTTGCCGGGCTGTCAGCGCCGTTTGCAGCGTTTCGGTATCCGCTTGCACGCGACCGACCAAACCGTCGATTTGATCGGTTACCGCTTTGGCGATGCGCCGGCCATCCGCCAACAATCGCTGTATTCGATCTTCCAGACTCAGGATTTCCCGGCGAGTCACGAACAAGCTGTTTTCACCTTCGCCGAACACGGCCAAGCGTTTTTCAATATTAGTCACGTTATCGGCCAGGAGAGGGTTGCGTCGCGCCAGTTCGCTGACCCGAAAGGTCTCCGCGGCAATCCGAAAGATGCCGTAGGAGCGTTTAAAGCGATCTTGCAAGACCACCAGGTTATCCGCGTTATTCGCTTCAGCGACCGTTGCCAACACGGCGAACAGCAGATTGCCCTCGCCCCGGATGTCGAGGGCATAGCCCAAATTCCGCACCATCTGCTCGATCAACGTCAATACATTCGATTGCACCCGATCCAGCTCTTGTTGCAGATGCCCCGCCAGATACGGCTTGATCCGCTCCAGGTAGCGCTCGAGCGCAGCTTCGAATTCGCGCTCCAGGGTATCGGACGGCCGGGGCAACGGCTCCGTTTGGAAAAGCGGTTCGACCGTGGCCGCCAGTGCGGCAAAATCGTGCTCCTGCTCGGCGGGTTGCGCCGATCGGAGTCTGGCCAGCGCATCGCGCATCAGTCCCAGCAGATCTTCTTGCGGTTTGGCGACGCTGCCGTCGGTGGCGCGGCGCGCGGTGGTCAGGCGGTCGAACCACAGGCGCAGTTCCATCACCGCCAGCACCTGGTGCACGTGCTGCTCTTGCAGTTCGCGCATGGCCGCCACCTGTTCGCGGACGACGCGCTTGGCGAGCAATTGGTCGAGCGACGTGACACCGTAAACGACCGGGCTGATAGTATCGTTCAACTCGCTGTGTACCTTGCGAATCTCGGCCAGCACCGCAGTCTGCTGGCCGGCCAGCGCGATGCGGTCGGCGCTCGTGTCCTTGAGCGTTTGCAGGGTTGTGGCTAAAAAAGCCACCCGGTGACGCAGGATGGTGAGGTTGTTGGGATCGACGCGGACATTTAACCGGGTAATGTAGGTATCGATCTCTCGAATGAGGTCGTCCAACTGACTGGCAAGCTGCTGCAATTGCTGGCCGTCATTGGCGCTCGCCAGGGTCGGGGCCAACGCGGCCAGCAGCGCGCTGCGCTCCGACAGGCGCAGCGCGGCCAGCGTCTCCGGCAAAATCTCGCGGGTGGTGTGATCCACGGCCTGGCCCAGCCGGGCGGAGGTGTAAAGCGCGAGGCCGACGGCAATCATCAGGATGACGGCAATCCCGCCAAACGCCAGGTAAAGCGCGGTCTTGAACCTGCTCCGGTTGTGGGCGCCGCCCAGTCCGGCGATCCGCATCACGCGCCTCACAGCAAACCGTTGGCGCGCAAGATTTCCGCGGCGTTGGCGCGGTCGATGGTCAGGGTCGGCAACGTCAGCCGTTTGGAAATGTCCTCCCCCCGCAGAAACCGCAACGCCTGCCGGATACCCTCGTCGCCGGGGGTTTTATAGAGAAACGTGGCGGTAAGAACACCCTCGTTCACCCATTTCACGCCCTCGGCTGGAATGCCGTCGATGCCCAAAAAGGCGATGTTTTTTTCACGTCCCGCATCCTTGGCGGCTTGATAGGCACCGTAAGCCATGGGGTCGTTGTGGGCGTAGACCAGATCGATGGCGGGCTGTTTTTCGAGGGCCTCGACCATGATGCCGTAGGCGCGATCCTGTTTCCAGTCACCATCCCGGGGCGGATTGACAATTTGGATGCCCGGTTCCCGGCCGACGATGTCGTAAAACCCCTCGTGGCGGTCCTTTGCCGGCGTGGACGCCATACCGCCCCAAATTTCCACCACCTTGCCACGGGCTCGGCCAGGACCGCCGAGCCATTTGACCGCATAGCGGCCAGCGGCGCGGCCGATCTCGCGGTTGTCGCCGCCGATGAACTGGGTATAACGGTCGTTCGCCACATCGCGATCCAGCACGAAAACCGGGATGCCCGCGTTGAATGCTTTGCTCACCACCGGCGTCAGTTCCTCCGCGACCTTGGGCGAAATGAGGATCGCATCGACTCGCTGGGCGATGAGAGCCTCCATATCGGCAATCTGTTGTTCGGTTTTGTCCATGCCGTCCTTGACGATCAGCTCGATTTGCGGATACTTGGCCGCCTCCTTCCGTAACTCCTTGTTAAACAACAGCCGCCACGGCTCGGTGGTAGTAGCCTGGGAAAAGCCGAGCACGATGCGCCGCTGCCCAGCAATCGCTTGGGGGCGCGGCCGATCAGGTTCGGGCGGCAGTCCCATGGACGCGCGGTAGATGGCCAGTTGCTGGTCGCGCCCCAACTCGTCGGTGATTTTCTCCCAGTCGGCCGCTACCTGATCCAGCGCTTTCTGGACCGACACCTCGCCGTTCAGCGCCTGGGTCAACGATATTTCCAGCGCCTCGGTATAACGGAAAAACCCCGGAATACGGAGGTCCAGGGCCGCCTGGGGCGAATCGAGGCTGGTCCGCAGCACCTCCAAATACTCCGCCGCCGCCGGCCGGGAAAAAACCCGGGTCCAGGCGTCGATGCTGGTAAAGTGAGTCAGCCGATAGGGATTGATCCCGGTACCGCTGGTCACCACATCGTGCAGGCTGTTTTCCGGGCTGGAATACCACTGAATGTAATCCCAGGCGGCTTCCGGATGGCGGCTGTTCTTGGGCACGCCGGCGACCCAGCCACCGGCCGCGAGAAACGGCGCTTTATAAGGCCGTTCGAAGCGCTGCCACTGCCATGCGCGGCCGTTCCAGACCTCATGACTGCCCGGCAGGACGAAATAACCCACCTTGTCCGCGATGCGGGATTGGGCCGGATCGTTGGCCAGCGGACCGGTGTCGCCCCAATCCAGGATCAGCGCGGCGCGGCCGCTCATGAAGGCTTGGCGCGCCTCGACGATGCCGTAGCCCTTGGCGTCCGGCGGACAGAATTGAAGTATATCCACATACTCCCGCGCCGCCCGCGCCCAGCCGGGATTGTTGATCTGCGCCCGCATGGTGTCCGGATCGAAGAATTGAGCGCCCCGGAAATCGGGATGATTGGTGTAGGCGGAGGCCCGGCTGAACAGATCCCAGAACTGCTGGCCGCCGCGCGCGAACGCCTCCGTCGCGCCAAACAGCGCGGCGCCGTCGGGCGCCTGACGGCCGGTAAAGAACTCGGCGATGTCCCGGTATTCGGCCCAAGTGTCGGGCGGCGCCAGATCCCGGCCATAGCGTTCGCGAAAAGCCTGGCGATGGGTCGGGTCCTCGAACAGATCCTTGCGATAATAGCCCTGGAACAGGTCGCCATCCACGGTCACGGCGATCCATTTGCCGTTCCAAGTCATCAGCCGTTCCCGGTAGGTGGGATGAATATCGTCGAACGACTCGTTGCCGACCAATCCGGGCGGCGCCTCGGCGAGGTAGGGAAAGAAATCGCCGGCCCAAGCCGGGATGAAAAACAGCACATCGTAGACCGGTTCCTTCGCGGTCAGGGACGCTTTGAATTCATCGAACAACTTTCCAAACGGCGTGTCGATGACCCGAACCTTGCCGCCCGTGCGCTGTTCCCAAGTCTGGGCATGGGCCTTGGCTGGCGCACCGATCGCCGACACATTTTGCACGCCGACGGTGATCTCGACCCCCGCAAAACGCGGGTTGGAGGATTCCCCAAAAACGGGAGACAGCCAGAACAGGAGCCAGAACAGAACCAAGACGCCACTGATGAATTCCGGACCGCTTTTTTTATGATTGCTCGCGCCCACGATCACGCCAGACTGCGAAGGCAACCTGAATGTCGAATACATCGCCAATCCCCCAATCCCCGCCTATCGAACACGCTCGACCATGATAGGTCAAAGTTGACCATATTCGCGTTTGCCTTGCGACGCTTTACCATTTTGGCGCCGGGTCGGCGTTCCTGCGGCCCCATCGTGTTTTGATAACCTTGTCCTGTTCCGCCAGGTGGGTTTCGTGGCATCTTTACTGCTCGATTCCCTCATCGCAACCTCATGCAACTTTCGGATACCCTGATGCCCCAACCCATGCAACACGCCCAAGCCCCCTGGACGCCGGACAGTTGGCGGCGGCGGCCGGCGGCGCAACTGCCGGATTACGAAGACGTTCCGGCGCTGGCCGAAGTCGAAGAACGGTTGGCCCACTCGCTGCCGCTGGTGTTCGCCGGCGAAATTCGCACCCTGCGCCAACAACTGGCCGAGGTCGCCGCCGGTCGGGCCTTCCTGCTCCAGGGCGGCGACTGCGCCGAAAGCTTCGCCGACTTCCGCGAGTCCACGATCACCGACACCTTTCGGGTATTGTTGCAAATAGCGGTTATTTTAACCTTCGCCGCCGCCTGCCCGGTGGTGAAGGTCGGGCGGATGGCCGGCCAGTTCGCCAAACCGCGCAGTTCCCCGACCGAAACTCGCACTGGGGTGACTCTGCCCAGCTATCGGGGCGACATCGTCAACGATCTCGACTTCACCCCGGATGCCCGCCAGCCCGACCCACGCCGGCAGTTGCGCGCCTACTCCCAGTCGGCGGCGACCTTGAACCTGCTGCGGGCGCTGGCGCAGGGCGGTTTCGCCGATCTGCACCGGGTCCAGCAGTGGAATTTGGAGTTTCTGCGCGCCAGTCCCCAGGGCGAACGTTACCGCGATCTGGCCAACCGCATCAGCGAAACGCTGGCGTTCATGCGCGCCTGCCGACTGGACGCCGCGACCGATCCCCAAGTGCGGCAGGTGCAGTTCTACACCTCGCACGAGGCGTTGTTGCTGGGTTACGAACAGGCCCTGACCCGACGCGAACCGACAACCGGCGATTGGTACGACGGCTCGGCGCATTTCCTGTGGATCGGCGAGCGCACCCGGCAACTGGACGGCGCGCACGTCGAATTCATGCGCGGCATCGCCAATCCCATCGGCCTCAAGCTGGGGCCGACCGCTGACCCCGATACCCTGCTGCGCCTGCTGGACATGCTGAATCCCGACGACCAGCCCGGCCGGCTGACTCTGATCAGCCGGATGGGCGCGGCCAAAATCGAAATCGCCCTGCCGCCGCTGATTCGGGCGATCCAGCGCGAGGGTCGGCAGGTGGTATGGTCCTGCGATCCCATGCACGGCAACACTCAGGAAGCCAGCACCGGCTACAAAACCCGCCCCTTCGCCCGGATTCTCGACGAGGTGCGGGGTTTCTTCGCCGTTCATCGGGCGGAGGGCAGCACTCCGGGCGGGATGCACTTCGAGTTGACCGGCCAAGACGTGACCGAATGTCTGGGCGGCGCCCAAGCGATCACCGAACAGGGACTGGCCGACCGTTATCACACGCAATGCGACCCGCGTTTGAATGCTTCGCAGAGTTTGGAGCTGGCGTTCCTGATCGCCGAAACCTTGAAGGATTACCGGCGAGCGACGCGGGCGGATGTTGATGCGACCGAGGAGGACAGCGCGCCATGACCCACGATCCACCGCGCCTGCTGCTGGTGATGCAGGCCCGCGACGCTAGCGCCGGCCGCTGCCGCCGCAAGTTGCGGGAACGCGGCTGCCAACTCGATTATTGCTATCCGCAGTACGGCGAGCCGTTGCCGGCGAGCATGGACGGCTACGCGGGCGCGGTGGTGTTCGGCGGACCGATGAGCGCCAACGACGACGGCAAGTTGCCGGGCATTCGGGCGCAACTGGACTGGATTCCCCAGGCGCTGGCGTCCGGCCGGCCGTTTCTCGGCATCTGCCTGGGCGCGCAATTGCTGGCGCGGGCCTTGGGCGCGACGGTCAAGCCGCATCCGGCGGGACTGGCGGAAATCGGCTATTTCCCGGTGCAGCCGACTCCGGCGGGACAAGCCGTGTTCGATGCGCCGCTGCACGTCTACCACTGGCATCGCGAAGGTTTCGAGCTACCGGCCGGCGCGGAATTGCTGGCGACCGGTGAGCGCTTTCCGCATCAGGCTTATCGCTACGGCGCCAACGCCTTTGGGGTGCAGTTCCACCCGGAGGTGCATCAGAGGATTCTCGAAGCGTGGCTGGTGGAAGGGGCGAAGGAACTGGATGCGCCCGGCGCCCAGTCCGCTGCCGAACAACGCCAGCGCCACGCCGCCCACGATGCGGCGCTGGATCGGTGGTTTGAGGGATTTTTGGGCGAATGGCTGCATGTTGGCCCGGATCAGGCTCCGGCATGGTCACGTTCCCAGGCCGGCGCCTGACCGTTCCGCCCGCTGAACTGCCTCGATCAGCGCGCCCAGAGGGCGGCCCAGGTTATTGGCCCAACAATGCCATCGGGCGTCAAGTGCTTCTGGCGCTGGAATGCAATCACTGCCTGATGGGTTTGAGGGCCGAAGATCCCGTCCACCGCAATGCGCCATCCGAGATCGTTGAGCCGTTGTTGAACGGCGCTCACGCTGGGACCCCGGCTACCTTGCCGCAAGGGCGTACCTGGATAAGGTGGGGTTGTACCCCCCGCCGCTCCCGACCAGGGCCAGGGCGAGAGGTTGTTACGCGACGCGGCTTGGATGGACACATGCATGTGGTGATTGTGGGGGTTTGAACCGGTATAGGCTCGCCACCCCTCCCCGGCCCGGCTGCGATTGTAGATCTGGCGGTTCCAAATCACATAGGTGACTCGCGCATCGTTGATGACCTGACGGGAAAGTACGTTGCAATCCACGCCATGGGCGGGGTCATGGGTCAGATCGAATGCATTCCCATCGTTATGGTCGCTTCTGCGCGCCTGATGGGCGGCATCACCCATGATTCCGTCCGACGCGCGATTGCGGTTTGGCCAACGGGCGGTTGCATCCCGTAATGCTTGCAAACAACATGGAGCAGGCGTAGGCATTATAGTATCTCCTTCCAAAAATTGATGATCGGAAATATTGGAAACAGACTCAAAAGGTGGTCTCCTGAGTTTTAATAATAAACAGTACTGGATTCTACGGTTTCAGGCACTCCTTACTAGCTGAATTATCCGCAACCTGACGCGCCCTCTCATTAGTGTCTATGCCAGCCTTGATTTTATCGATGACACAGACTTGTTCGGGCGTTATTTTGGCTACGGCCAAATAAGATGTTTTCCGGGGGAATTCGAGATTATCCTGTTCGGAGGCATGGATCCGCACGATCAAGGCAACAGGCATCACCCGCCCTTGACGCTTCAGCACGCGCCATTCAGCTTTCCTGCCCACGCTGGAAAACGAACGCGTGATGACATTCCAATAGTCGAGCGGATACTCCTTGTTATTCGGACCAACCACAGTGATGGATGCGCGGGCATCATCATCAAGAACAAGCAGATGAAAGCCTCCGACACCTGGGCATTTCCGGATGGAACTTCCCGTTTCCTTGTCCATTTTTAATAACTTGCACCCATTACCGGACAAATCGGTATAGACGCTCGCAATCTGCGTTTCGGACACAGCATGGAAATTGATCAGAAGTAGCAAGGTAAAGCCAAGGAGATTACGCACGACGCTGTTCATCAAATGAGCTCCTGAATTACTCAACACGGAAGCAAAGAAACCCTATGACTTTTGTTCGAGAATCATTTTAAAGCACACCGGTCTCACAGCCGTTAGCGGCCTGTCTTTCCTTTAGCCTTTTGCACCGTAGATGGTCGGGGCCGTACCTCCATATCCTTGCTGCTGGTCTATGCGCCAACAGCACCGGCACTATCATCGAGTATGACAAAAATTATTGAGCAGGAAAAAATTAGCATTACTCATGCCACAATTCATGGCATTAAATCATAATAAAACATAATTATTCATCGGATAACCCCTACGGTTCGGGCCAAATTGGTTCGTTGCCCGCAGTTCAAATTGGTTACCGGGCGACGAAGGGGTTCACGGTGGCTTGTCGTCAGCTCTGGGCGAAATAGCCGCTCAGAAATTCCTCGAACGACATGTTATCGGCCGCTTCGATCTCACGTTGTTCCCGCAACGACCGTTCCGCCGCTTCCATGAAGAATCGCATCCGTTCTTCCGCCAGCGACCGAACTTCAAAAAAGCGCCGATGCTGTTCCGACAGTTGCCGGGCGCAGCGGAAAAAGTTTTCGCCGCTGGCGCGCATCCTGGCCAGCATCCGGGCGGACGGAGTACGGTCGGGATTGGCCAATACTTCCCTCTGCTCGGCCAGCGCCACCGCATAGGGTCGACCTGCTTCGCCGAGGTCCAGCAGCTCGCAGATCGGCTGCAACCGTCCGAGCATGTCTTCCGCCCAATGTCGCAACGGCGATGAAGGCTCGCGCCGACGATGCAGGACCAGCGCTGGATCGCGGCCGGTCAGCGCCACCGCCATCTGGTTGTCATCGATCATCTTGCGTTCCTCGGCATCCAGCGGCGGCGATTCGTTCAACAGGCAGAACAACAGGAAAGCCTCCAGAAAGCGCAACTGGGGCGCGGTGACCCCCAGCGGCTCCAGCGGATTGATGTCGACCGAGCGCAGTTCCACGTACTGCACGCCGCGCTGCTTGAGCCCCATGGTCGGTTTCTCGTTGCCACGCGGCGGCTGCTTGGGCCGCATCGAAGCGTAATACTCGTTCTCGATTTGCAGGATGTTGGCGTTGAGCTGGCGGTATTCGCCGTCCACCACCACTCCGATCTGTTGGTAAGGCGGCCATGGGGTATTGACGGCCTGGGTCAGGCTGGCGATGTATTCGGCCAGCGAGTTGTAGCAAACATTGACGCCGCTCTTCTTCTCGGTGCGGTTGGTGTAGCCGACATTGCTCATCCGCAGCGAGGTGGCATAAGGCCCATAGCAGGTATGATCGTCGAACTCGGGCAACGTGGTCGACTTGCCATCGAGGAAGGATTTGCACACCGCCGGCGACGCCCCGAACAGATATAAAATCAGCCAGCCAAAGCGTTGCAGGTTGCGAATCAGGCCGAAGTAGGATTCGGAGCGAAAGTCCTGCAACGAGCGGCGGTCGCCTTCCTGCTCCTGAAACACCGCCCAGAATTCGTCCGACAGCGAGAAGTTGAAGTGAATGCCAGCGATGACCTGCATGATCCGCCCGTAGCGCCAAGCCAGCCCGCGCCGGTAGACGTGCTTCATAAAACCGAGATTGGAGCGGCCGTATTCGGCGATGGGAATGCTGGCCTCCCCGGCGAGGATACAGGGCATACTGGCCGCCCACAGCAGTTCGTCACCGATGTGGCGGTAGACGAACCGGTGGCTATCGTCCAGGAAGCGCAGAACTTCATCGACCGTGGGCAACGGTGGCGTGATAAATTCCAGCAGCGCCTCGGAATAGTCGGTGGTGAGGTAGGGATGGGTCAGCGCCGAGCCCAGCGCGGACGGATGCGGCCCTTGCGCGATGTAGCCGTCTGGGGCAACCCGCAGCGCTTCCCTTTCCAGGCCGAGCAAGCGACCACTGAACAACGAACGCGCATCGGAATTGAACAGCCGGGTCAAACGCTGGTCGAGAATTCGGAACAAGGTATCGATCTCATCGGTTGGCGGCAAGGCGCCGAAATTTTGCGCCGATTGCCGGTAAAAAGCACTTCACAGCGGCCACGGCGCTGCTTTTCGTTGGATCAGAGAGGTGTTCATGAATCATAGTGTGCTGCCCAGTCGCCCGCCCGGCTGCATCCCCCTTATTCCGGTGGTCGAGACCGAATTCGACGCCTGGCTGGAACGACAGGATGAATCCCTACGCCGGTGGCTGGCCGCGACCGGTTTCAAAGCGAAACCGGGTACTTTCAATCTGGTTTCCGGCCCGGACGGGCAGTTGCGGAGGGTCGCAACCGGCATCGCCAGCGCCGACGATCTCTGGGCGCTGGGCGGTCTGCCGGCGGCGTTGCCAGAAGGCGATTATTTCCTCGATGCGACTCTCGAAACCCGGCAACGGGAGCGATTGACGCTGGGCTGGGCGCTGGGTGCTTACCAGTTCACCCGTTACAAAAATCCGAAACGGGCGATGGCGCGGCTGGCGCTCGATTCCACCTGCAATGCCAGTCGTATCCAGCGTCAGATCGAAGCCGTCGGCCTGGTTCGCGATCTCGTCAACACCCCCGCCGAAGATATGATGCCGGAACACTTGGCTGAGGCCATGCAGGCGCTGGGACAGGAATTCGGCGCGACCGTGGAACACATTGTGGGTGATGAGCTGCTGGCGCGCAATTTCCCGGTCATTCACGCGGTCGGACGGGCCAGTACACACCCCCCGCGCCTGCTCGACCTGCGCTGGGGCAATCCAGCGCATCCCAAGATCACGCTGGTCGGCAAGGGCGTTTGCTTCGACAGCGGCGGGCTGGACCTGAAACCGTCCAGCGCCATGCGGCTGATGAAAAAGGACATGGGCGGGGCAGCGACGGCGCTGGGGCTGGCGCGGCTGATCATGAGCAATGGCCTACCGCTGCGGCTGCGGGTGCTGGTGGCGGCGGTGGACAACGCGGTCGCCGGCAACGCCTTCCGGCCCGGCGATGTGCTCCGCTCGCGCCAGGGCCTCACCATCGAGATTCACAACACCGACGCCGAGGGCCGGCTGATCCTCTGCGACGCGCTGGCGGAAGCTGGAACCGAGCGGCCGGAACTCATGCTCGACTTTGCCACCCTGACCGGCGCGGCGCGGATAGCGCTGGGGACCGAGGTGCCGGCGCTATTCTGCAACGATGAGATGCTGGCGGCGGGGTTGCTGGCGGCGGCGGGGCGGGAACAGGACCCCCTCTGGCGGTTGCCGCTGCATCAGCCCTACCGGGCCATGCTCGACAGCAAGATCGCCGATCTCGCTAACGCGACCGAATCGTCTTACGCCGGGGCGATCACGGCGGCGCTGTTTCTCAAGGAATTCGTGCCTGCCGGGATTCCGTGGGCGCATTTCGACCTGATGGCCTGGAACCTGAAGACCCAGCCAGGCCGGCCGGAAGGCGGCGAGGCGATGGCCTTGCGCGCGGTGTTTGGCTGGTTGGAGCAAAAATACGGCGAGGGGTGAACGTCATCGTCGCTGGCGCCCTCATCCCCAACCCCCTCTCCCAAGGGGAGAGGGGCGTTCAAACGCTCAGGCCACCGGGTGCCGCAGTTGCGGATTCTGGACCGGCGGCTTGACCGAGTAGTCGTAGAAGCCCTTGCCGGTCTTGCGGCCCAGATAGCCGAGTTGGACCAGGCGGGTCAGGGTGTGCGGCGGGGATACATGCGGCTGGTGCATGTCCTGATAGATGTTCATCGTCATCGCTTCCACCACGTCCAACCCGATGTAGTCGGCCAGTTCGAACGGCCCCATCGGATGCCCGGCGCCCGACTTCATGGCATGGTCGATATCGGCGATGTTGCCGGTGCCCATCTCCAGCAGGCGGACGGCGCTGAGCATGTACGGCGTCAGCAAGCGATTGACAATGAAACCGGTGGTGTCCTGGACGATGACCGGATCCTTGCCGAGCTTCTTGCAGAACTCGTTCAAGGTGCTGATGGCGTCATCCGAGGTTTCAAACGCGTGGATGATCTCGACCAGCTTCATCACCGGCGCCGGATTGAAGAAGTGCAGGCCGGCCACCCGGTCGCGCTGCTTGCAGACCGCCATCATCGCCGTCACCGACAGCGTCGAGGTGTTGGTGGTCAGCAGCGCCTGCGGCGACACGATTTTTTCCAGCCGCTGGAACAGCGCCTTCTTGGTCTCCAAATCCTCGATGATCGATTCGACAATCAAATCGCAACCAGCCACTTCCTCCTCGCTGGTGGTGAAATGCAGCAAGCCGAGCACGGCATCCTTTTTCTCGACGGTCATCTTGCCGCGCTCGACCATCTTGGCCAGCGACTTGTCCAACCCCGCGCGAATCTTGTCGGTCGAACCCGGCGTCGCCTTGACGGCCACCGTCGGAATGCCGGCCTGCGCACACACCTGCGCCACGCCCAAGCCCATCGCACCACAGCCCATGACACCAACTTTCTTGATTTCCATTGTTCTATGCCTTTCTCGTTGCTGTTGACTACACGGTTTCCGGCATTCTAAAACATACCGGCATTAACGATACAACTATAATGGATTTTCAGCGGTGCTTGAATTCCGCCGCGCGCTTGTTGGCGAACGCGTCCATGCCCTCCTTCTGGTCCTCGGTGGCGAACACCGCGTGGAAGGTCCGCCGCTCGAACAGCAGACCCTCGGCCAGCGTGGATTCGTAGGCGCGATTGATGCACTCCTTAGTCATCATCACCGCCGGCAAGGAATAACTGGCGATGGTTTCGGCGGTCTTGAGCGCTTCCCCGATCAGTTCGGCCACCGGCACGATCCGACTGACCAAGCCGGCCCGCTCGGCTTCCTCGGCATCCATCATCCGTCCGGTCAGGCACAACTCCATGGCCTTGGACTTACCGACCAGCCGGGTCAGACGCTGGGTACCGCCGGCGCCCGGCAGGATGCCGAGCTTGATTTCCGGCTGGCCGAACTTGGCGGTGTCGGCGGCCAGGATAAAATCGCACATCATCGCCAACTCGCAGCCGCCGCCCAGCGCGTAGCCGGCCACCGCCGCGATCACCGGCTTGCGGCAACGGCTGGCCCGTTCCCAATTGCGGGTGATGAAATTACCCTTATAAGCGTCCATGTAGGAATAGTCTTTCATGCCCTTGATGTCGGCTCCGGCGGCGAACACCTTCTCGCCGCCAGTGAGGACGATGGCGCGAATGGATTCATCCGCCTCGACCGCATCCAGCGCCTGGCTCAACTCGTCCATCAGATCGTTGGACAGGGCGTTGAAAGCCTTGGGACGGTTGAGGGTGATCAGGGCCACCGGGCCGTGGGTTTCGACCCGGATATTCTGGTAACTCATCGTGATCCTCCTTCCTGCGTTTACTGAGCCACTTTGGATTCTGGCAAAGCCGGCGCCGGTTGGCTTGCACGGAAACGCCATGCACGAACCAACGGCTGGCCGATGCGGACAGTATACGTCAGGTGTGGGAGGGGATGGAGGGGATGGAGGGGATGGAGGGGATGGAGAAAAATGGAAAGCGGCTCGGAACGCATGAAGCCGGCTCGCGCCGGCTTCACCTCACGTAACGACTGGCGAAAACGCAATCACCATCGCTTTATCAGCGCCAAGCCCGAAGACGGCGATGGGGCGGATTCGCGCAGATCAGGCGAATCCGGCTTCGCTGAGGCATGACTCGACTGCTGTGGCAAGGGGATCAAATAAGACGCCACCGCCAGGATCGTTGCCAGCACCAGCATGAACACCTGCTTGCGATGCAATTTATAATTCATCGAAATAAACTCCGAGCGAGTAGAAAAGCAGTTACTAATGAGTGTTTAAAGGCAATAATGATGCCATATTGTAAATAAGACTGCACCAAACGCCAAACCTTGATTCAAGCAACTAATATGTCACTTTATAGTGATATTTTTTTCGATAATGTATCCTCGAACAAAACAATTTTTAACCAACACCGACGCAAATAACTCACGTTTGACGTAAATTACAATGAACCGGGCCAAATTGGCCCGGTTCAGCGGGTCAGGGATGGCAATCGATCACTTTGCCCGCGCGCACTGGATTGCAAAATATCACGCTGTTTGACCCTGCCACGGATAGCTGTCATAAATAAACGCTTAGCCACGCTATCGCGCTGGGCCGACCCGTGTCGCCCTCCCCTCCATCTGGAATCCCATTCGCAAAGCCAACCGATGAAACGAGAACCGATCAGCCCGTATTTCGATATCAAAAAGGATGCCGAAGGTCGCGATTACATGGAAGTGTACCTGGAGGGCATCGCCCTGTTGCGGCTGGTCCTCAGCAACAAGGGTACCGCGTTCACCGAGGACGAACGGGTAGCCCTGGGGCTGGACGGGTTGCTGCCGCCGCAAGTAAACACGCTGGAACAGCAGGTCGAGCGGGTCTACCGCGGCTTTTTGCGCGAACCCGACCCCATCGCCAAATATCAATATTTGCGCGCCCTGCAGGAGCGCGCCGAAACTCTGTTTTACGCCCTGCTCGAGCATCATCTCGAAGAGATGATGCCGATCATCTACACCCCGACCGTGGGCCAGGCGGTGCAGCAGTTCAGTCACCTGTACCAGAACCCGCGCGGGCTGTCGTTCTCACCGCTCAACATCGACCGAGCCGCCAGGGTGGTCCGTAACTTCCCCTGGAACGACGTGCGGATGATCGTCGCCACCGATTCCTCGGCCATCCTCGGCATCGGCGATCAAGGCTACGGCGGGCTGGCCATCGCCATCGGCAAGCTGGCCCTCTACACCATCGGCGGCGGTGTCAACCCCTTTCATACCATGCCGGTCAAGCTGGACGTAGGCACCGACCGGCTGGAATTATTGAACGACGAGTTCTATCTCGGAGTGCGGCAGCGGCGGCTGCGCGGCGAGCGGTACCTGGCGTTCCTGGACAAGTTCGTTAAAGCCACCCACGACCGCTGGCCGCGCGCTTTGATTCAGTGGGAAGATCTGGCCAAGGATGTCGCCTTCACCGTGTTGGAGCGCTATCGCAAGCAGATCCTCTCCTTTAACGACGACATTCAGGGCACCGGCGCGGTAGCGCTGGCCGGCCTGCTGTCGGCCAGCCGGCTCAAGGGCGAATCGCTGCGCGACCAGCGCATCGTCATCCTCGGCGCTGGCGCCGGCGGCATCGGCGTGGCCTGGGCCATCACCCAGGGGCTGATGCGCGAAGGACTCAGCCGGGAGGAGGCCCGCGACCGGGTTTGCGTGCTCGATTCGCGCGGCCTGCTGGTGCAAGACCGCATCGTCGAACCCTACAAGCAGGATTATCTGCAACCGCGCGAGAAAATCGCGGGCTGGCAGATCGCCAACGACATCCCAACCCTGCTGGAAACCATCGAGCATACCAAGGCCACTGCCCTGCTGGGACTGAGCGGTCAAGCGGGTTCCTTCAACCATCCAGTGGTACAGGCCATGGCCCGCAACACCACGCGGCCGGCCATCTTCCCGCTGTCCAA
This sequence comes from uncultured Gammaproteobacteria bacterium, assembly GCA_963719395.1. Classification (GTDB taxonomy): domain Bacteria; phylum Pseudomonadota; class Gammaproteobacteria; order Competibacterales; family Competibacteraceae; genus Contendibacter. The sequence goes on from CAVRCC010000073.1 coordinate 112,724, forward strand.
TCCGACCTCGGCCTGCGAGGCGCTGCCGGAAGACATCGTGGACTGGAGCGAGGGCCGGGCCATCGTCGCCACCGGCAGCCCGTTCCCCGACGTGATGCGGGACGGGCAGGTCCATTACATCGGCCAGGGCAACAACGCCTTCATTTTTCCGGGTCTGGGTTTTGGCGCCATTCTGGCCGAATGTCGCGAGATCACCGATAACATGGTGCTGGAAGCGGCCTACGCCCTGGCCGAGTACACCGCCGCCGCGCATGCACAGGCCGGCCGGGTCTATCCACCCGTGCGCGAACTCCGCGAGGTCAGCATCCGGGTCGGGGCGCGGGTCATCGAACGGGCGCTGCGGGACGGCGTGGCCGGCAAGACCGATCTGGCGGAACGCGATCTCGATACGTATCTACGCTCGCGCTTCTGGAAACCGCGCTATTTGCCGATCGTACGCGGCGACCACACCGCGATGATCGACCACCCTGGCTATCCTAAAGTCGAGTGACCCGCAACGACGACTTGGCCGACAGGAGTCGGCCAGGGGGTTGCGCCGGACCCCGGCGCAACCTTCCACAACCTCACTGGACCGAAACTCCGAAGCCGGAATTCTGGAACTGGCCGCGGGTCATGCTCGGCGGTATGGAGCTTTCGAAGCTTCGCCGGACCCGCCGCGCCGCCCGGCCGGATAACTCGGCCGTGCCCGAGGCGCCGGTCCGCACCACGAAGCCAAGCGTGATCCCGGTCGACTGGTAGAACCGCAGCGCGCCATCGAGCAGGGTGTCGCGCGTCACCGTCCGCCCGACATAGCCGCCGAAGATCCGCATGAATTCGGACCGGTCCGGACCGTCCAGCGAACCATCGGCATTCACGGCGCTGATCCGCCATTCGCCGGCGCGCGCGGGCGCCGAAGGGGGTGGCGTCGCGGGCGCCGTCGCGGGCGCCGTCGCGCTCCTCTCCAGTTCGACCGGCAGCGTCACGTCGCCGTCGGCGATCCGCACCGGCACCCGCTTCGACTCGTAGCCGCGGCCGGTGACCTCGACCGTGTAATCGCCGGGGGGCAACGGCACGCCGGGACGGTAAGTGAACGATGAATTCACCAGCCGCACCCGCGCGTTTGACGGATCGGCGCGCACCGTCAGCCGATACTGGGTAGGCTCGACGCGCCGGACCAGCGTCACCGGCAACGTCACATCGCCAGCGTCGATCCGCGCCGCGACCTGCTTCGTTTCGTAGCCCGGTTGGGAAACCTCGACCGTGTACCCGCCCGGCGGCAACAAGACCCCGGGCCGGTACACGGTTCGGGTTCCGCGCAAGCGCACTTGCGCGCCGGGGGGATCGGTCTGTACGGTCAACCGATATTGGGTGGGTTCCGGCTGCTGGGCCAGCGTCACCGACAGGGTGACGTCGCCATCCACGATCCGCGCCGTGGTCCGCTGCGACGCATAACCTGCCTGCGAAACCTCGACCGTGTACGTGCCCGGCGGCAACAAGACCCCGGATTTGTAGGACGTTTTCGCGCCCACCAACCGCACCCGGGCGTTCGACGGATCGGTGCGCACCGTCAGTCGATACCGTTCGGGCTCGACTTCCTTGACCAGCGTCACCGGGATCGTCACATCGCTGTCGGCCACGCGCACGGAGACCCGCTTGGCTTGGTAGCCCGCCTGGGAAACCTCGACCGTGTAATTGCCTGGCGGCAGCGAGACCCCAGGTTTGTAGGCAGCTTTAATACCCAGCAGCCGCACCCGGGCATTGGCGGGATCGGCGCGCACCGTCAGTCGATACGACGCCGGCTTGACCGGCTCCTCGGTCTTCCGGGTCAGCTTCACCGGCACCATCACGTCGCTGTCGGTGATTTGCGCCGTGACCCAGGCCGGCTCGTAGCCGGATTGGGTGACCTCGACCGTGTAGCGACCTGGCGCCAGCGCCACGCCCGGCTGGTATGCGACGCTGGAATCCACCAGCCGCACTTGGGCGGTCGACGGGTCGGACTGCACCGTCAGCCGATACGCTACGGGGAGGGACGGGGGCGGAGGCGGGGGCAGCGCCGTCTTGGTCAGGCTGACGGGAAGGGTCACGTCGCTGTTGGCGATCTGCACCGGAATCCGGCTCGTCTCGTAGCCGTCCAAGGCGATCTCGATCCGGTAGTCGCCCGGCGGCAAGCGCATGCCTGGCTGGTAGGGCGTATCCCGATCCAGCAACCGCACGGTCGCCTGCGGTGGATTGGCCTGCACGGTCAGGCGATACTGGGAGGGCGGTGGCGGTGGCGTCTTTTCCAGCGTCACCGGCACCGCTACCTCGCCATCCACGATCCGCACCGGGAACTTGCGGGCCACGTAACCCTCCCGCGCCACCTCGACTTCGTACTCTCCCGGCGCCAGCGCCACGCCAGGCTGATAGGCGATCTGGCTGTTGAGCAGACGGACCTGCGCGTCCGCGGGCTCCGGCCGGATCGTCAGACCATACTTGGCTTTTTCCAGCGCGAGGGTCACCGTCACATCGCGGTCGCTGATCCGCAGTTTGCCCTTGCGCGTCACATAACCGGGTCGAGCCACTTCGATGTCATGATCGCCGGGCGCTAGCTGAATGCCGGGTTGATACGGCTTGGGGCTATTCAGCAACCGCACGCTGGCATCGGCCGGATCGGTCTTGACCGTCAGCGCATAGGTCTTCGGCGCCTCGGTCTTCGGCGCGTCCGGCGGCGCCGTGATCATCGCCGCCAGCTCGTTGATCTTGATTTGGATGGTATCGATGTCCTTGCCCTGAATCTGGCCGCTGCGCAGCAGCGACGCGGTCTTGGTATCAATCAGCCGCGCCGTGACGGTAATAAGATCGCCCAGTTTGTAGACCCCGCCGGTCACCACGGCCTCCAAGTCATACAAGCGACCCAGCTCGGCGGCGGTCTTGGGATCGAGCAAGCCGGTTTCGCCCAACTCGCTCGCCTTGGCGATCTTGGCCGCCGCCGACAGCGGCAACCGATCCCGCAGGACGAAGCGGCCGGTATTGGCGATCGCCGACATCATGAGATCGGCGATGATCGCGCCGGCCTGCGCGTCGAGACCACCACGCACCTGAAACTCGACCACCGTCGCCGTCATCCGCGCCTCGGGCGCACCGCCGGCCGCTCGGGCGGGCCCGACCGGCAGCCAGAACGCGAACGCCAGCCCCAGCATCAACCCCAAAGCCTTCAGCAGGATTCTGTCCATTCCACGGTCTCCATTCAGGAAAGTCAGATTCCGGTTCATGGCGCTAGCACCAACCGGAACCCGTAGTCGAATTTTTTGTTTTCCGGCACGGTTGGGAACCGGTAAGCAAACCGGATCAAATCCGGATAATCAGTCCACGAACCGCCACGCAATACCCGACGGCTACCCGCCGCCGCGTTGCGATCCGCACAGCGGGTCTCGCCACCCTTATAGGCGCTGTCGTATTCCGAGCACGTCCATTCGGCGACGTTGCCCAGCATGTCGTATAGACCGAAGGCATTGGCCGCGTATTGGCCGACCGGGGCAACCGCAACCTGACCATCCTCGCAGCGATAGTTAGGCCAATTGAATGGCTTGGCCTTGCGCGCGGTCTCGTCGTAGATATTGGCGTAACGGCAGGCTTGATTGGGATCGTCTCCCCAATAGCGGGAATTGGTCTTGCCGCCACGCGCCGCATATTCCCATTCCGCCTCCGTCGGTAGGCGGAAGAGCAGGCCGGTTTTGCCCGACAGCCAGTCGGCATAGGCAACCGCATCCTGCCAGATCACCCGCACCACCGGCTGGTTGGGCTCGTTCAGCGCGTAGGATTCGTAGCTGCCGCTGTCGTGCCGGGCGTTGAATCGCTGATATTGGGCATTGGTGACTTCGGTCTTGCCCATCCAGAAACCTTTCAGGCAAACCTCATGCAGCGCCTCGTTGGCGCTGCGATCCTTTTCCGTTTCCGGGCTGCCCATGCTAAAACAGCCCGGTTGAATCCAGACGAACTCCATGCCGGTCGTCGGATCGGCGTAGCGTTGACCCGGTTGAGGAGCAGCGGGCAGGCGGGCGGGCTCGACCGGTGGGGGAACCGACGGTTCGCTCGCGACCGGCTCGACCGGTGGGGCCGGCGGGGATGGACCCTTCGTCATCCAGGCCGCGATCCCTCCGGCCACGATCGCCACCACCGCCAAAATCCCGGCCCTCCAACGCCAATCCAACCCACGGGGATTCAAAGTGAATGGGGTTTTTGGCGGTTGCTCGGGCGGCTCGGCCTCCAACAACAACTGGGACTTCTCGCCGCCCCGATGCAAATCCGGGCGCGGCGGCAACTCCAATTTGACCGTGCGATCGGCGTCATCCTCGGGCGGCGCGTTCAATGCCGCCTGTATTTGGGCAATCGATTGGAACCGTTTCTCGGGCCTAACCGCCATGGACCGATCAATCAGCCGCAACAACGCCGGGCTGTAGGTTCCGGCCGCGACGTCCTCGGCGGGCTTGAGCGGATCGTCGAGAACGCGCGCCGGAGCCTCGATCGGCGCCATGCCGGTGACGCAGTGATAGAGCACCGAGCCCACGGCGTAGATGTCGGTCCACGGTCCGTAGCCCTTGCCTTCGATCAAATATTGTTCGATCGGCGAGTAGCCGGGCGAAAACACGCTGGTGACGCTCTTGCTGCGTCGACCCAAAGCCTGCCGGGCCGCGCCAAAGTCGATCAGGATCACCCGGCCATCCGAATGACAATAGAGGTTGGCGGGTTTGATATCGCGATGTAGATAGCCTTGCGCATGCACCGCACCCAGAGCCGGCAACACATCGTGGAGCAAGCGGCGAACCCGATCCTCGGACAGGGTCTTTTCCCGTTGCAGCGTCTGGCTGAGCGGCTCGCCGTCCTCGTAGTCCATCACGATATAAGCGGTGCCGTTCGCCTCGAAAAAATCCCGCACCCGCACCACGCCGGGATGGTTGACCTGGGCCAGGATTCGGGCCTCGTTGAGAAACCGTTCCAGGCCCCAGGTATAGCAAACATCCTCGCCCGCCTCGGACGTCGGTAGCCCGCCCTGGGTATTGGCCAGGACGTTGATTTCGTCACGATCCCGATAAGACCACTCGACCGGGAAGTATTCCTTGATGGCCGCCCGGGTTTGCAAGGCCTCATGCACGGCCTTGTAGGTGATGCCAAACCCGCCCGCGCCTAGCACCGCCTCGATGCGGTAGTGATGCAGGCGATAACCGACTGGCAGCGTATTGGATTTCTTATTCATGGCTTCCCATCATGGTGTCGGCGAGCGTCGTCGGGCATTGCCGGTAAGGCCGCGCGATCGTTCCAAACATCCCGTAAATTGGATGGCGCTCTCATTCGGATCGGCCATCCCGTTTGTCTGATTTTAGCCATACCTACTGCAAACGAACACTGGATTCACGCTCCAGGGAACCACGCTCTCGGTCGGACCGGTCGGTCCAGGGGCGCTGGCCGGTATGCCGCAGGATGGTTCGGGCGCGCCGATCCAGCTCCAGCGCGGCGGACGCATCGCCCTGCCGTTGCCGCACCCCTGACAGCAGTAGCAAATCGTGCGCCAGTCCGGGCAGATTCTCGGTTGCCCGATCCAGATCGACCGCTTCCTCCAAATCCAGCCCCGCGGAATCGACCTCGCCCGCCCGCAGCGCCAAGGCCGCCCGGTTGGCCAAGGTCGCGGCCAGCAAGCGCCGGTCGCCATGAGCGCGCGCCAGCGGTTCGGCCTCGGCCAACGCCGCCCGCGCCGCTTGCGTTTGCCCCAGCGCCTGGTGCGCCAGCCCCAGACCGTTCAACGCCACCAGTGCGGCGGCGGTATCCCGACCACGGGCATCGTCCAGCGCCTGCTGGAACGCCGAGCGCGCGGCTTCGAACCGGCCTTGCCGCAGACTGACCTGGGCCAGCCCCACGCGCGCCCGCAACTCGCCCCCCGGATCCGGCAGCGCCGCCGCCGTCCGTCGCGCCCGCTGAAAGCTTCCTTCCGCCAGCGCCCAGTCGCCGAGCGCCAGCGCGACCGTACCGACGTTCAGAGCCTGCGCCAGCATCGCCGGCCGATCATCGGCGATTTCGGCCCAGCGCAGGCTCTCCTGATAAGCCGCCAGCGCCTGCGGCAACTCGCCTCGGGCATGATAGCGCAGCGCGCGTTCCTCTTCGCGCTGATACTGTGCTTGCAACGGCGTCAGCGCCGGACCGCCGCAGGCCGCCAGTCCCACCAGCAGCAACCCGCCGACGACTCGCGCCGCGCCGCCCGTCCACCCCGCCATATCGCCGCGTCCCCACATCGGCTAGGGCAACGGCGCGCCGGGAAGCGTTCCTCCCCAATCGCGGGGCGCTTCCAGCAACGGCCGGCCGGGCGCGTCCGCCGGTGGACTCAGGGCGCGCAACACGGCGCTGCGTTTGACCGAGTCCACCACCTCGTCCACGTCCTCGGCCACCCCCCGGCTTTGATCCATCAGGCCGGGGGCATGCGCGCTGGCTTCGGCCAGCTTGGCGGTCATCGTCTCGGTCTGGCGCAGGATCCGCTCGACCCGCTGCCCGTAACCCGGCAACTGGCCCGCCAGCGTCTCCAGACCGGTCATCACCGTTTGCAACTTCTGTACGCTGGCCGCGATCTGGCGGGAAAGCGGGCTGGCGCTATCGGTCAGACCGCCCAGTACCCCCTGCCCCGCCCGAATTCGCGCCCCGACCGCCGCCAGATCGACCGCCGACCGGCTCATCTCCTGGCTGACCACCGACAGATCCCGCAACAGCGGCCCCAATCGACCGCTGAGTTCGGCGGCGGCCCGCAACACCACGTCGATCCGTTCCAGATAGCCGGACAGTTTGGTCGAGAACTCCTGCGTCACCCGGGCGAACGTGCTCAGGGTCCCCAACAGGGCGCCCTCGGGCTGCTTCAATTCGTCGGTGATCGCCTTGACGTTGGCCAGCACGGCGGCGATTTGCCCCAGTTGTTCCTGGGCCTGCCGCAGCAAGGCATCCAGATCGGAGGCGCGCTGGAAGGGAATCGCCGCGCCATCCCTGAGCATCGGCCGCGCCGGATCGCCCATGTTGATTTCGACCGTCGCGTTCCCCAGCACATCGGCTTTAACCTGCGCGGTCGAGTCCGCCCGAACCCGCGGCTGATATTCCCGGTAGAGGACCAGTTCGATCCGGATCTGGTTGTAATCGGTAATCGTCAGATCGCGCACCTCGCCGATCTTCAACCCCGCCAGCGTGACGGGCGTGGCCTGCCGGAGATTGCGAACATTATCGAGAAAGCCGTGCAGGTGATAGGTCTGACTGAAAAAACCCAACTGGCGGTTGGCCATCCACAGCAAGACGAACAGCACGCCCAGCGTGACCAGGATCAACAGACCGACCGCGCGCTGATAGCGCCGATAGCGGGCGCCGATGGCAGTCTCAAGCATGGTCGAATCTCACCTGGCGTCGGACCGTCGCGTCCGGGTGCTCCGCCAGTTCCCGCGCCAAGCCCGCCGCCCGCAGCGTCCCCTCGGCCATGACCAGCAGGCGGGTCTCCGCGCGGATGGGCAAGGCTTGCGGACCGGCGTCCACCAGAATCGCCATGTTCATCGGCTCGACCACTTCCTCGAAAAACGCCCACACGCCATAACCCGCCACCAGGGTTTCCTGGGGCAGGTAGGCGCTGACCAGCAACAGTTGCGGCCGGATGACCAGCGCGCGCAGCAAGCCGATCCAGCGACTTTCCAGCGGCGACAGATCGCTGGCCAGCCGGCTCAGCAGCGCGTGCGGCAAACGGCAGGACGCCACGAAATCCACCACGTAGTCTTCGACCGCGCGATCCGGCGCCAACCGATGGTAGCGAACCAGCAGCGCCAGATTCTCGAACACGCTCCAGGCCGGCACCAACCCCGCATGCTCCAGCACCACGCCGATCCGGCTGTGCAGCCGCGCCCGGGCGCGCAGCCCCAAGCGCGCGACGTCGCGCCCGAACAGTTCGAGGCAGCCCGCCTGTGGCGAGGCCAAGCCGGCAAGACTCCAGATCAGCTCGCGCCGGCCCGAATCCACCGCACCCACCAACATCCACAATTCGCCGGGCATGATCTGGAAATCGAACGGTTCCGGCGCCGGCCACCGGTCCAGCACCCAGCCGCGCACGCGCAACGCCGCCTCAGCCATAACGCACCAGCGAGAACAACAGGGTGATGATCAGGCAGCCGATGAACGAGCGCGCGAACGCGTTGGGCAAAGTCCGCGGGATATCCACGTAGGCGCCGACCCGAAAGGCGCCCGAGGTCTGCACCAAAACGACGTGGATCGCCTGCATGACCACCATTCCGCCGGTCAAGGCCAGCGATTCATGGGTCAGACCCGCCAGGCAAACCCGCAAGAACACCGTCGGTGGAATGTCCTGATAGACGTTCAGCATCGCCGCCGCACCGACGGTGACGCCGACATTGAGCCAACACACCAGGATCGGCAACGACAGCAGCATGCCGATCAGACGGGGCAGCACGAAAAAGCTGTAGGGATTGACGCCCATCGCCGCCAAATGCTCGATCGCCTGGTTCGCCTTGAGTTCGCCCAGCTCCGCGGTGATGGCCGCGCCCGACAACCCTGCCACGAACAGCGTCGCCAGAATGGGATTGAGCTGATGGTACATCATGATGTGCATGATCCGCCCCAGCAGATGGGGATCCTGAATGCGGAACACGATCAGCGGAAAGGTCATCAGCACGCCGATGATTATGCCCACCGCCGTAAAGATGGTCGCCCGCTGCACCGCCGTGAAATAAACCTGCTGCCCGGTATAGCGGATCAGGAACCGCCATCCTCCCCGCGGCAACGCACCGGCGCTCATCAGCACGACCGCGAGAAAGTCCAGTTCCTCGAGCAACCCCGCCACCGGCCGGATCGCGGCCTGGCCCAGAAGCTCGATCCCTCGCCACCCGCCGGCGGTCATGGCCGATCCCCTCCAAGGACGGAATGCGGCTAAGGCAAATCCCGAACCAGGCGGAAACCCAGGAAATAATCCTGGAACTCGGGCCGGTTGCGATGCCGGTCGGCCAGCCGGACGTTGCGCGGCTCGTCGTTCCAGGAACCGCCGCGCACCACGAACTGCCGGTCCTCGGCCGGTTCCTCGCAACGCTGGACCGGCGCCGGAACCTCCTTGTCATACAGCGAGCAGGTCCATTCCAACACGTTGCCGAGCATGTCGTGCAGGCCAAAATCGTTGTCGCGGTAACTGCCGACCGGGGCGGTGTAAACCTGGCCGTCGCGGCATTTCATCACCGTCCAGCCCAAGAACACCTGTTTGCCGTCCAGATCGGCGGCGTTGGCGTAAGCGCAACCCTGGTCGGGATCGTCGCCCCAGTAACGGCTGGCCCCCACCCCGGCGCGCGCCGCGTATTCCCACTCCGCCTCGGTCGGCAGGCGATAGCGGGCGCCCGTCTGCTTCGACAACCAGTCGGCATAGGCGACGGCATCCCGCCAGGCGACGTTGACGACCGGCCGCCGGCCACGGCCCCAGCCCTGGTCGCTGGGTAGCGCCCGCCCGGTGGCCGTGGCGAACCGGTCGTATTCGTGGAACATCACCTCGTATTTGCCAATAGCGAACGGTTTATCGATTCGCGCCGGATGGGATGCTTCATCGTTGTAACGACCCTTCTGCTGGGGTGGAGAGCCCATCAGAAACCCACCGGCTGGAATCACCACCATCTCCGGGCCTTGCGAACCCTCGCTCAGGCGATCGCGCAGGATCTTGTTAGCCGGCGCCAGCCGGGCCAGCGCGGCCTCGGCCTCGGCGCGGTGACCGCATCCCGGCGCGCACTGCTCGAGATACGTCCAGTAGGCGCGACGGTGATTGGCGCGGCGGGCGACAGCGAACGCCTCGGTGTCCAGTTGCCGGGTCCGTTCCTTGATCTCGGCCTGCTCCAGGGCCTGGGTCACCCGCGCCAGCTCAGGCTGTTTCGGCTGAACCGATTCGGCCTTTTTCAGCCATTTGCGGGCATTGGTCAGATCCCCCCGCTCCAGGCTCGTCTGCGCCAGGGCCGCCCAGCCCAGCGCGAGGCGTCGCCGGCCCACGGCGACCCACAGATCGTCCGGCGCCAGCGCCGCCAGCGCCTCCAACCGGGACAGTGCGTCGTCACCTGGGTCGCCGCGCCCCTCCCGCTCCAGCGCTTGCATCGATTTTTCAAAATCAGTCTTGATTTGGCTAATTTTTCCCTGGGTCTCCAGTTGCAGGATGGCGGCGCGCGCTTCCTTTTCGTAACTACAGCGCGGGCAACGTTGCAGATAGAGCCGGTACGCCAGCAACGTATCCACTCGCTTGGCGGACTCGAAGGCGCGCAGATCGGCCTCGCGCTCCGCGTCCCGCGCGGAAGCAGCCAAATCCGCGCCGGGCGTCGGCATTGGAACCGATGAGGCGGTCTCACCGACTCCAGACGTCGGCCGTTCGGATTCCGAAACCCCACGATCGCGGCCGACCAGTCCGTAAATCCCCAAGGCAACCGCCAGACCCACCAGCCCCGCTACCCACCACCCTCGTTTCAAACCCGAATCGCGACCGCGTATCATGGCCGGCCGTTGCGCCGTTTCCAGGTCGCTCACGAATTTACCGGCATCGATCGGACACAGTTCGCTCGGATAGGCCAAGCCCCGGCGCAGAACGCGCCAGGTCTCATCCGTCAACCCGGCTGGACGTGGCACTATATTTGGTTGCGAACCCTGAGCGTCATAGACGCTCCGTCCGGCCAGCAGCTGGTAGACCAGCAGCGCCAGGGCAAACACGTCGCGGCGGAAGGTGGTTTCGGCGGCCACCGACTCCACTGGACCTTCCGCTTCCACGGTCGGAACGCCGGCGCTGAACAGCACGCTGCGCGGTTCTCGCGGTTCGGCGGCCAAGCCGAACCCCAGCAATTTGACCACCCCCTGCTCGGTCACGAACACCATATCGGCGTCGAGGTGTTGGTGGGCAAGCCGGTAGTCGCGGCGACCATAATCGAGGGCGGCGGCCACCGGCCGCAGCCATCCCACTACGGTCTCGAACGGGAATCCGTTCGGACCCTGCTCGCGCAGCAGTTGCGCCAGACTGCGACCGTGCTGGTGATCCAGGTATTCCATTTCGACAAAGGGCCAGCCGTCGGCGCCATACGACCAGCCATGCGCGCGGACCATATGCGGATGGTCCAGCTTCAGGGCCAGATCCACCCGCGCCTTGACTTTGGTCAGATAGGCTCGCGAGCCGATCTGATCGGCGCGCAACACTCGCTCGTCGCGTCCGGCTTCCCGGGCGCCGGGCGCGGTCGGCAGAAAAACCTTGATGACCCGAAACTCGTCCGAGGCGCCCTCAGCCGCGTCCGCGGCCGACGTCACCATCCGCACCAGCCAGACGTTTCCCTCGCCGCTCAGGTCGCTCAACAAGCGGACCCGGTGCTTGGCCGGCCCGATCACCATTCCGGCATCCAAGGTGCCGGGACTGCCCTCCGCGCCCGATAGATCGACCTCCGAGTCGAGGAATCCCGCGGCTTCCAACGCCGGGGAAGACCGGCCGTCCGCGCCTGCCCCGATCATGTCCGGCGAGGGTTCCCGAGGACGCGCCAGCCCCGTCTCGACCGACCGACCGGCGGCGCGCGCTTCCGTAAGTGATTCAGGACGTGTTTCGCGATCCATAAACCTTGAATTTGCTGGATGGTTCCGAAGATGGGTTGGATAGAGCCGTGTGAAGTCGCATTATTGACTAGTCTAGCAGAAGGATGAACCACCACGCGCCGGGACGATCCCAGTGGACAGGTTCGATTGCGCCCGCGCTGGACCGAGCGTTCGCCGTCACGACCACCGCGATCCGACAAAACCTATTTGCCATACCACCATGAATACCCTGGATGTTCCCGACTCGATGACGTCCCAACCCGATCGACCCCTGGAAATCGCCGTGCGCTCGCTACGCTCGCCCACCGGGCATGGACGCCAGGAAAATCAGGACAATTACCTCGTCATTGATGATCAGGGACGGGCTCGCCTGCTGTGGCGGGAACGGGAAACCGAACTGCGCCTGCCCGATTGGCCGCCCGGTCATCGGCGGCTGGCCGTGCTCGACGGCATGGGCGGCCACAGCCATGGCCGGGAGGCGGCCGAAAAAACCATCGAGGGCCTGCTCGACCTGCCGGCCGCCGTGGAGCTGGCTCCGATTTCCGACAGCCTGGACGCGCTGCATGGGCGGCTGCACCGGCAGTTCCAGGCGGCGGGGCTGGAAACCGGCTGTACCCTGATTCTGCTCGAAATCCCCCCCAGCGGCCCCGCCCTGCTGTTTCACGTCGGCGATTCGCGGGTCTATGCGGTTAATGCGCAGCAGGTTCGGTGCCTGACCGTGGACCACGTGCCCGCCACCCACATGGCGATGCTTGGACTGATGGATGGCGCGCAGTGGAATCAACGGGTTCACGTCCAGGCCAATTCCCGATCAGCCAGGCTTTCGTGCTGGGCAGCACCCTCGGCGCTGCCCAGCTTTATGCCGAAGCCATCACCGAGAAACTGTTCGAACTGCACGAGGGCAATCTGCCGCTGTTCCTGCGCGGGCTGGGCGACCGCCGCGCCCTGGAGCTGGAACCGGGCTGGGTCTATCTGCTCGCCAGCGACGGACTCTGGCATTTGGCCAACCCGCAGGCGTTCATCCAGCGCTGGCCGGCGCTGCTGGGGCAGCCGGAATGTCCGCTCGAGGAACTGGCGGACGGGCTGCTGGCCGAACTGGCCAAGAACATTCGCCGGCAACGCAGTCAGCCGGACGACAACTGCACGATCATTCTCGCGCGCCGTCCCGGACGGGTCAAGGACCGACCGATGGAGGGCATTCCTTGAAAATTCGACACATCCTGCTGGCTCTGCTGGCCGTGCTGGCAATCGCCTTCATGCAGCCGCTGGTCACCTTCCTGGGCGGATTAACCCTGCTGC
>CAVRCC010000074.1:0-30453 GCA_963719395.1 uncultured Gammaproteobacteria bacterium
GATTGAAAGCCGTGGAATTTTTAGACCCGCTCACCCACGATAGTTCCTGGCCAGCAGGTACTGCTCGGCGCTGCGGGCGCGCGAGGCTTTGGGCTTGCGGATCGCGACCGTGGCGAACGCGGCGCGCAAGTCATTCAGAAACGGATCGAAACCCTCGCCTTGAAACGCCTTGGTCAGAAAATCCCCGCCGGGCCGCAGGCAGCGCCGGGCGCAATCCAGGGCCAGTTCGGCCAGATACATCCCGCGCGGCTGATCCACTGCTTTAATACCACTGGTATTGGGGGCCATGTCGGAGATTACAAGGTCTACTGGCCGACCGTTCAGCGCGGCCAGCAATCGTTCGAGCACCTCAGCCTCACGGAAATCGCCTTCGATGCATTCGACGCCAGGCAGGGGTTCGATAGGCAGGATGTCCAAGGCGATGACCGCGCCCTGGCCGCCCACCCGTTGGGCCGCCAATTGCGACCAACCGCCCGGCGCCGCGCCCAAGTCCACCACCGTCAGGCCGGGTCGCAGCAAACGGTCCTTCTCGTGGATTTCCAGCAGCTTGTAGACGGCGCGGGAGCGATAGCCCTCGTGCTGGGCCCGCTTGACGTATTCATCGGTAAAGTGTTCCCGCAACCAGCGGGCGCTGCTCTTAGTGCGGGCCATCCGGATGCGATTCCCGGTCGCGGGCGATCCGCCGCAGGACTTGGCGGGCGCGGACGATGATCCAGAGCATGCCCAACACGCCATAGCTGACCAGCACCAGCAATTGTACGAACAGGCTATCCACGATCCGCCCCTGCGCCAGCAGCAGCAATACCCCGACCACCAGGATAATCGCCAGCTCCAGCTTGACCTCGTTCAAGGGACTCGGGGCTACCGTCATCCCCTTGCGGCCGGTTACACTGCGTGAATTCTCAGCCATTGCGGTGACTCCCGTGTTCGCGCTCACCAATCCGCAGAAACGTCATCTCAAAGCCCTGGCCCATCCCCGCAAGCCGATCGTGATCGTCGGCGACAGCGGGGTTACCCCGGCGGTCCTGCACGAAATCCTGTTGGCGCTCGACCATCACGAATTGATCAAAATCCGGGTCAACGCCGAGGATCGCACAACGCGGGAAACCATGATTACAGAGATTTGCGCGACGACCGATGCGGCGCTGATCCAGCGGGTCGGCCACATCGCCACGCTGTTTCGGCGCAACCCCGACGCTCCGCGCATCGAACTGCCGTGAGCGGCGCAGCGCTGAATGCTGAAAAAAAGATGGTGCTGGTGGTGGGACTCGAACCCACAAGGCCGGTCAGGGCCGCAGGATTTTAAGTCCTGTGTGTATACCATTCCACCACACCAGCGCACAACGAAGGATTGGAGGCTAGGGTCGGGATCGAACCGGCGTCCACGGCTTTGCAGGCCGCTGCATGACCACTCTGCCACCTAGCCCGGTGATCGGAACTTCCGGCCCGCGAACCGCCGGAAGCGTAAAAAAACCCCGAGGAATCGAGGCTTGGGAATTTGGAGCGGGAAACGAGACTCGAACTCGCGACCCCAACCTTGGCAAGGTTGTGCTCTACCAACTGAGCTATTCCCGCTGCATGTAGATTCGCAATTTTAGCGCAAAAAACCAGTCCGTCAAGCCTTTCAACCCTGCCCGTCCTGCCGGAACGCCGGCCACGCCGCCAGCAGATAGTGCAGCATGGACCAAAGCGTCAGCGCCGCCGCGATCAGCAACAGCCCCAACCCCACGTCGAGCGTCGGGAAACCACCCAGCGGCTCCCGGTATAGCAGCAGCAGCACGGCGACCATTTGGGCGGTAGTTTTAAACTTGCCGGCCATGGACACCGCCACGCGGCCGTGATTGCCGATCTGCGCCATCCATTCGCGCAACGCCGAAATCGCAATCTCGCGGCCGATGATGATCACCGCCGCCACCGCCATCAACGGCGTGGGAATCGCCTGCACCAGCAATACCAGCGCCGCCGCGACCATCAACTTGTCCGCCACCGGATCCAGGAACGCACCGAAGGCCGAGGTCTGATCGAACCGCCGCGCCAGATAACCATCCAGCCAGTCGGTGAGCGCCGCCAGCCCGAACAGCGCCGCGCACAACACATTGGCGCCGCGAAACGGCAGGAAGAACGCACCCACGAACACCGGGATCAACGCGATGCGCAGCAGGGTCAGCAGGGTGGGCAGATTCAATTGCATGGGTTCGACGGGCGCTCAAGGGTCGCCATGGAAGGCATCATAAATCCGCTGCGCCAGCTCGGCGTTGATGCCGTCCACGCCAGCCAGATCCTCGACGCCGGCCCGCGCGAGCTGCTTTACACCGCCGAATTGCCGCAATAGAGCCTGGCGGCGTTTGGGGCCGATGCCGGGAATGTGTTCGAGGGCGGACGTGGCGCGGGCCTTGGCCCGACGCTGGCGATGGCCGGTAATGGCGAAGCGATGGGCTTCGTCGCGGATCTGCTGCACCAGATGCAGAGCGGCTGAATCGGCGGGCAGTATAAAGGGGCGATTTTCCCCGGACAAGAACAGCGTTTCCAGCCCCGGCTTGCGCTCCGGTCCTTTGGCGACGCCGACCGCCGTCACTCCGTTCACCTGCAACTCTTCCAACACCGCGCGCGCCTGGGCCAACTGCCCCTTGCCGCCGTCGATGAACAGCACATCGGGCAGCCGGCTCTCTTCCTGCCGCAGGCGGGTATAGCGCCGGGTCAGCGCCTGGCGCAGGGCGGCATAATCGTCGCCGGGCGTGATGTCCTCGATATTATAGCGGCGATAGTCGGTCTTGAGCGGCCCCTCCGCGCCAAACACCACGCAGGCCGCGACCGTGGCCTCGCCCCGGGTATGGCTGATGTCGAAACACTCCAGCCGGCTCGGGACATCCTCCAGCCCGAGCGCGTCCCGCAACGCCTCCAGCCGTTGGCGCATCCCGGATTGACTGGACAGATGCGCGGCCAGGGCGTGGTCGGCGTTGCGCCGGGCCAAGTCCAGCCAGCGGGCGCGCTCGCCGCGCGGATGCGCGACGAGGGCGATGCGCCGGCCGGCGCGCTCCTGGAAGGCTTGGGCCAGCAGCGCGGCGTCCGCCAGTTCGTGGCTGATCAGCAGTTCGGCGGGAATCTCCCGATCCAGATAGTACTGGGCCAGAAACGCACCGAGCACCGCGCCAGCATCCTCATCCTCGGGCAGGCGCGGAAAGAACGCCTTGTTGCCCAGCAGCCGCCCGCCGCGAAACACGAAGACTTGCACGCAAGCCGCGCCGCCGCGCGCGACCCCGGCCACCACGTCGAGATCGCCGCTTTCGCCCTCGACGTGCTGGCGCTGCTGGATCTGGCGCAACTCGACGATCTGATCGCGGAGAATCGCCGCCTCCTCGAACTTCAGCGCGGCCGCCGCCGCCTCCATCCGCCGCGCCAGATCGTCGATCACTTGTCCGCTCCGACCCTCCAGAAACAGGATGGCGTCGCGCAATTGCTGCTGGTAGCCTTCGTGGTCGATCAGGCCGACGCAGGGCGCGGTGCAACGCTTGATCTGATATTGCAGGCAGGGCCGACTCCGGGCGCGGAAAAAGCTGTCCTCGCACGAGCGCAGCCGGAACACTTTCTGGAGCAGATTCAGGGTGTCGCGGACGGCGCTGGCGTGCGGATACGGCCCGAAATAGCGCCCCGGCGCGCGCCGGGCGCCGCGATGCAGCGCCAGGCGGGGAAACTCGCCCTCGGCCACGTGGATGTAGGGATAACCCTTGTCATCCCGCAACAAGATGTTATAGCGCGGCTGGAGTTCCTTGATCAGCCGGCTTTCCAGGATCAGCGCCTCGGCCTCGGTATGGGTGACCGTGACCTCGATGGCCTGGATCTGCGCGACCAGGCTGCGCGTCTTGGTGGAGGGCTGGTTTTCCCGGAAGTAGCTCGACACCCGCTGCCGCAGGTTGCGAGCCTTGCCGACGTAAAGCACCACGCCGCGCTCGTCCAGCATCCGGTAAACGCCGGGCAGAGTGACGAGGGTTTTCAGAAAGGACTGGGGTTCAAAAGGCGTTGCCATGCGTCCGCGATGCTACCCGAGGCCGTTTACGGCCGGAACCCGCAGTCCAGCCCAAACCGCAAAACGCCGGCGCGGGCCGGCGTTTTCGTTCCACCTTTCGCGAATCGCTCAGATGTTATCGCGCCGGATGTCGTACTTCTCCATCAACCGGTACAGCGTCATGCGCGAGACGCTCAACTCCTGGGCGGCGCGGGCAATATTGAAACGGGTTCGCAGCAGCGTGGCCTGAATCGCCTCGCGGTCGGCCGCCATCCGCGCTTCGTCCAGCGTGACGAAGCCCCGCCCCAGCGAGCGCCGCTCCAACTCCAGGTCGGCGGGCGCAATATAAGGTCCCTCGCTCAACATCACGGCGCGGCGCACCCGATTCATCAATTCGCGGACGTTGCCCGGCCAATCATAGCGATTGATGACCTCCAGCGCGTCCCGGTTGAAGTTCTTGGCGACCGTCTTGACCTCGGCGGAAAACTTATTGAAGAAATGGCGGGCCAGCAACTCCACATCGCCCCGGCGCTCGCGCAGCGTGGGCGCCCGCAGATGCAGGACGTTCAAGCGATAAAACAGATCCTCGCGGAACCGGCCGTCGCGCATCGCCTGCTCGATGTTGACGTTGGTGGCGGCGATCACCCGGACATTGGCGGGAATCGGCTTGGTGCCGCCGAGCCGCCGAATCTTCTTCTCTTCCAGGAAGCGCAGCAGGTTGGCCTGCAATTCCGCCCCCAGATGGCCGACTTCGTCCAGAAACAAGGTCCCGCCGCTGGCCGATTCGATCTGACCGATCCGACGCTCGCCCGCGCCCACGAACGCTCCCTTCTCATGCCCGAACAGCTCGGACTGGGCGAGATCGGATGTCAATGCCTCGCAACTGACCGTCACGAACGGCGCCGCCGCCCGGGATGAATTTTCATGGATCGCCCGCGCCACTTGCTCCTTGCCGGTACCGATTTCGCCGGTGATCAGGACCGGCACATCCACTTCAGCCGCTTTCTGGATACCCCGGAACAGGGTCTGCATCGCCGGGCTGTTGCCGATCAGCCCATACTGGGCCTCGGCCTCGCGCTGCTGGCGCAGCAGGGTCTCGGTCAGTTCGGCCATGCCGTAGGCATGCCCCAGCGTGACCACCAGGCGCTGGGTATCGATCGGCAACGTGTGATAATCGTAGCACCGCTCGACGATGAGGCTGGACAGCGACTTCCGCTCCACGCAGGGCCTGGGCAGCGCGATGATCCACTGCATCTTCCGGCGAGCCAGCATCAAATCGACGACCCACTGGATGGACCGCTCCGGCTCGCAACTGTACAGCAGCGCCAAGCCGACCCGGAACGACTGTTCGGTCAACAGAACCCGGGCCTGGCTGGAATCCTGAGCCCAGTAGACTTCCCAATCCGCCGCGGAGATTTTTTGGATCAATTCATCATCGACAGTGGCGGTGCTTAAAATCAGTAGCTTGCGCATTATTTTCTACCTAAGGCCAATGTGCCCATTTGCCTGGGCTGCAAAGCCTCGCGGGCTCCAGGCATTAATCATTGTGTTTGAAAATTGCAGACCCTGTGACATCGATAGCGATTTCGTCTTGAGCTTTGGCATCACCCAATGCACCATAAATCCTATACATGCCAATCTGAAGTATGCATGGTATCAGGATTGTTGTCTACTGGTACTGTCAAATTACACTATAAGATCCTGTAACTCGCGCCGACGCGACTTCTTCATACAGCACATGAGACACCTCCCGATGGACTACTATCTGCCACTCCGCACGCTCCTGTTCCAACTGGACCCCGAGACCGCGCATGACTGGAGCCTGACGCTGCTGCGCCTGCCGGGCGCCGGCGTGCTGGCCCGGATTGTCGGGTTCGGCATCCCCAACGCGCCGTGCCGGGTCATGGGCATCGAGTTCCCTAATCCGGTCGGCCTGGCGGCGGGCCTGGACAAGAATGGCGAGTGCATCACCCTGTGGCGGACGCTGGGATTCGGGTTTGTCGAGATCGGCACCGTCACCCCGCGCCCCCAGCCCGGCAACCCCAAACCCCGGATGTTCCGCCTGCCGCGCGCCCGGGCGCTGATCAACCGGATGGGCTTCAACAACCAGGGGGTGGATCGGCTGGTGGAGCAGGTGCGCCGCTCCGGCTTCAAGGGCGTGCTGGGCATCAACATCGGCAAGAACGCCGATACCCCGGTCGAGCGCGCCGCCGACGATTATCTGCTCGGCCTGCGCAAGGTCTACCCCTGGGCCAGCTACGTCGCGGTGAACATCTCCTCGCCCAACACGCCGGGGCTGCGCGACCTGCAATACGGCGCGGCGCTGGACCGGCTGCTGGAAGCGCTGAAGACGGAGCAGACCCGGCTGGCGACCGAACACGGGCGCTACGTGCCGCTGGCGATCAAGATCGCCCCGGATATCGCCGACGCCGACCTGCCGACCGTGGGCCGGGCGCTGGTCCGGCACGAGCTGGATGCCGTCATCGCCACCAACACCACGTTTTCCCGCGCCGGGGTGGAAGGTCTGCCTCACGCCGGGGAAAGCGGCGGCCTGAGCGGCGCGCCGTTGCTGGCCCGCTCCACCGCTGTCGTCGGGCGATTGCGGGAGATTGTGGGGGGCAAGCTGCCGATCATCGCCGTGGGCGGCATCCTGAGCGGGGCCGACGCCGCCGCCAAGATCGCCGCCGGCGCCAGCCTGGTGCAGTTGTATACCGGCTTTATTTACCGTGGCCCCGCGCTGATCCGGGAGGCGGTCGAGGCGCTGCGTTGAGCGCGCGGGGGCGGGAACTTACCGCCATACGGACCGACTCCAAACCCCTGCCATTCACCCTCGGGAGGATTCAAATGATGCTACGCGCGTTACTGTTGCTGCTGTTGAGCGGGCTGGCGCCGGCCCTGGCCCAAGCCGCCATCGAAACCAAAGCCGTCGAATATCGGCAGGGCGATACCCGGCTGGTCGGTTATCTGGCCACTCCCAAGGACGCCAAGGGACCGCTGCCGGGCGTGCTGGTCGTGCATGAATGGATGGGATTGAACGACTACGCCAAGCGCCGCGCCGACCAACTGGCGGAACTGGGTTACGTGGCGTTCGCCGCCGATATCTACGGCGATGGCAAGATCGCCGCCGATGCCCAGGAAGCCGGGCGCGCTGTCCGGCTTGTACAAGAAGGATCGGGCGCTGTTGCGGGCGCGGGCCGCCGCCGGTCTGGCGACGCTCAAGGCGCAGCCGGGCGTGGCGCAAGACCAGGTCGCCGCCATCGGTTACTGCTTTGGCGGCATGGCCGTGCTGGAACTGGCGCGCAGCGGCGCCGGATCTCGCCGGCGTGGTCAGCTTCCACGGCAATCTCGACACGCCCATGCCCCAGGACGCCAAAAACATCCGGGCCAAGGTGCTGGCGCTGCACGGCGCCGACGATCCCTACGTACCCGCCGAGCGGGTGGCGGCGTTCGAGCAGGAAATGCGCGCGGCCGGGGTGGACTGGCAGTTGATCGCCTACGGCGGCGCGGTGCATGGCTTCACCAATCCCGCCCATGGCGGCGATAACAGCAAGGGCGTCGCCTACAACGCCGCCGCCGATGCCCGTTCCTGGGCGGCGATGCGGCAATTCTTCACCGAGTTGTTCGCCAAGTCTCAATGAGGCTCATCGACCGCCGGATCGCCGTCGCCCCGATGCTGGACTGGACCGACCGGCACTGTCGGTATTTTCTCCGCCTGCTGAGCCGGCATACCCTGCTGTACACGGAGATGGTCACCACCGGCGCGGTGCTGCGCGGGGATCGAGCGCGGTTGCTGGCCCACGATCCCGCCGAGCATCCGCTGGCGCTGCAACTGGGCGGCAGCGATCCCGCCGAACTGGCCCGATCCGCCGGCATCGCCGCCGACGTCGGCTACGACGAGCTGAACCTGAACGTCGGCTGTCCCAGCGACCGGGTCCAGTCGGGCCGGTTCGGCGCCTGCCTGATGGCGGAACCGGATCTGGTGGCCGATGGCGTGGCGGCGATGCGGGCGGCGGTGGACCTGCCGGTCACGGTGAAAACCCGCATCGGCATCGACGACCGCGATTCCTACGCGGAATTGGTGGACTTTGTCGGTCGGGTCGCCGGCGGTGGTTGCGAGGTTTTTATCGTCCACGCCCGCAAGGCCTGGCTGAGCGGTTTGAGTCCGAAGGAAAACCGCGAAATCCCGCCGCTGCGTTACGAAGTGGTCCACCGGTTGAAGCAGGATTTCTCCGACCTGACGATCATTCTCAATGGCGGGCTGACCCGCCTGGATCAGATCGCGGAGCAGTTGGAACGGGTGGACGGGGTGATGATCGGCCGCGCCGCTTACGAAAATCCTTACCTGCTAGCCGAGGTGGACCGGCGGTTTTTCGGTTCCAGTACGCCGCCGCCGAGCCGCCATCAAGTCATTGGCGCCTTTCTACCTTACGTGGCAACCCAATTACAGGAGGGAACCCCCTTGCATTGCATGACCCGGCATATTCTGGGTCTGTTTCAGGGCATCCCGGGCGCGCGGGCCTGGAGGCGTCATCTCAGCGAGCACGCGCACCGGCGGGGCGCGGGCGTGGAGGTGCTGGAAACGGCGCTGCGGCAGGTCCCGGAAGGTGCGTGAACCGGCGCATCCATCGGGATGGGCAACCTGAATCATCCAGACACGCCCGCCCCATTCACCCTAAAATAACGTGAGTTATTCCTTTTTAAACAGATGCTTAAATTTTAGATGATAACGGGTAGCGTCTGAGGTTCTACCGTTTCCAAGTGCAGAGAGGGTTTTTTCTCTTGATACGTATAGGCGACGAGAGCGCCTAACACATTGAGCATGAAACCGGTAATACTGCGATGGCGCGTATGTTCGACTTGAGAGATATTCTTAAGTTGATCATTGACGGTTTCAATCAACGCGCGTTTTCGCAACAGAATTTTGTCGGCCATCGGCATCAATTTGTTTTTCATATTCTTCTTGATTTTAGTAATGAGTTGGAGGTTTTGTTTAAAGAGCAGCTCAAACAGAGCTTGGGAAATATAGCCTTTATCGCCGAAGAGTTTGCCCCACATCCCGCGAGTCATTTCAGGAACGGGAGTCCGATCATCGGTATTGGCAGGCGTCAGTTTAAACGCGAGTAAATCGCCCCGATCATTGATGATGAGATGGAGCTTAAACCCAAAAAACCAGCCGACGGAAGTCTTGCCACGTTGGGCTAAGCCTTTGAAAACACGATGAGAATAAATACGGCGATTGTGACAAACGACTAATCGAGTGGAATCGATGAAGGCAATCCCGGTGATGGGACCTTTGCGACTGTTGAGATAGAGACATAAGGGGACCAGCAAGTAAGGCTGCAGGGCGACGAAGCGGGGATAGCTGACCAACCCGGGAAATTCCGCGCGCCAATACCGTTGGACATGCTGATAAAAATGCTTGAAAGTCCGGTAATTGGAAAGATGAAAAGCGACGACTAACGTCATCATTTCACTCGGCGATAAGGTACACGGAGGTACGGTCCACGGGAAATTAATTCTTGGGGAAGCCGTTAACAAATGGTTGGGAATGCTCTGTTTAAAGGTGCGATAAAAATCGTCGATTTCACAAAAGAGTTTGGTGAGCTGAATGTTCATAGATGATCTTTTTGATATGCCTATCCGGTTGGCTCAGGAAAACACCATGAATAGTACTAGGCGACAAGGCCGCACACTACCCGTAGTGGATACCTGAGCCAACCGGATAGGCATGCTTTTTGATTACAAATGGATTAATGTTCATCATCGAACATAGTAACATATGTATTACAAAACGCAAGATCGTACAAGTTCATAAGTATAAGTTTATGAAAATAAAAGAATAACTCACGTTAAAATAACCGGGCTTATCGCTCAACCCGCAAGGACGCGATCCCGCTGACTACGCCACGCGGGCGTAAATTGCTGGAAAAGTTACGAGCCAAAGCCATGACCCCACTTGACCCCACGTCCGTTTCGGGCTAACGACGTTGGATCCATTCGCGCATGACTTGGTTGACGCGGGTTTGCCAGCCCTTACCGGTCGCCTTCAAAGCCGCCAGCACGTCCGCGTCAAAGCGGATGGTAGTCGGCACCTTCAGGGGCGCTTTCTGCGGGCCGCGTGTGCGCCGCTCGGCCAGTTTCTCCCGCAATTCCGCGTAGGAGTGGCTAACGATGGCGTGGTCCCAGAACGCATCGACGGCCCTTGGATCGTTCGGGTCATACGGGCATTCGGGGTCATCCACGGACTCGGGTGCTTCCGCGATCACCGCCTCCCATTCTTCAGCGGTGCTTGGAAAGGGCTTTTCGGTAGTTACGAGCTTCATGGGGCGTCGCCTTCCGCAGCGAGATCACCTGCAGCGCCTCGCCGCGCTCGGTATAAGTGAGGTGTACCAATTGCCCGCGCAGCCAGCCGATCAGGTTCAAGCGCTGTTCGCCATAGGCTGTGCGCGCGTCTTCTTGCGCGACCACCGGGTGATCGAACACCGCCTCGCACCCCACGAAATCCATCCTGTGCTTGCGGAGGTTTTCTTGGCGTTTCGGTTCATCCCAAGTGATCATAAGAATATTGTATTAACAATCTGAATGGAAGTCAAGTAATTTGTTAATACAAACTAGGGAGTTCCCGCTTGATCCAGTACCCGCCAGGCTGTTGAAAATCTGGCTGCCGGCGACCATCCGGCGACAGCACTCCCAGAGAGTCGGCATTTTTCATTGTTGAAACGAGAGGTTAGCTGAATGTATGAATTCCTGAAGTATGAAGTCCGCGACGCCATGACCGTCGATCCCATCGCCATCGGTCCCCACGCCCGGCTGCGCGAGGTCGAGGAGCTGTTTGAAAATCACGACTTCAACGGGGTGCCGGTGGTAGACGACCAGCGCCATCTGCTCGGCATTCTGACCAAGTTCGATTTGCTCAAGGCATTCAGTTTCGATGCCCACGCGCTCGTTCCCCACTACGACACGATCATGGAACAGCCGGCCGAGGCGGTGATGACCCGCGATCCGGTCAGCGTCGGGCCACACCTGCCGCTCAGCCGCCTGCTGCAAAAGCTGGTGGAGATGCGCACCAAAAGCCTGCCGGTGGTGGAAAATGACCGGCTGGTGGGCATCATCGCCCGCGAGGACGTGTTGAAGGCGCTGCGCCGAGCCACGGTCAAGCACGAAATCCCGCTTCACGAGGATTCGCTCTCATGACCACCCTGCTCTATACCCATCCAGCCTGTCTGGAGCACAACACCGGCTTCGGTCATCCAGAATGCCCGGCCCGACTGACGGCGATTCTCAACACCCTGCGCACCGGGCCGTTCGCCGCTCTGGAATGGCGGGACGTTCCGCAAGCCACCGTCGAACAATTGACCCGCATCCACCCCTCAGCCCACGTCGAACGCATTTTTGCCCGCGTGCCCCGGCAAGGCAACACCGCGCTCGATGGTGACACCATTCTGTCGCCGCAATCGGGCGAGGCCGCCCTGCGCGCGGCCGGCGCGGTATGCGCGGCGGTGGATGCGATTCTGCAAGGGGAGGCCAGTAACGCGTTCTGCGCCATCCGCCCGCCTGGCCATCACGCCGAACCGAATCAATCCATGGGGTTTTGCCTGTTCGGCAACGTGGCCATCGGCGCCGCCCACGCCCGCGCCGTTCACGGTCTGGAGCAGGTGGCGATCATCGATTTCGACGTACATCACGGCAACGGCACCCAGGCGGCTTTCGAACACGACCCCGCCTATCTCTACATTTCCACCCACCAGGCCTACATCTACCCCGGTACCGGCCGCCGCGACGAACGCGGGGTCGGCAATATTGTCAACGTTCCGCTGCTGGCCGGTAGCGGTTCCACCGACCTCCGCCACGTCTGGCGGCACGAAATCGAACCGGCGCTGCGAGAATTCCAGCCACAATTAATCCTGATCTCGGCGGGCTTCGACGCGCATTACCTGGACCCACTGGCGGAATTGAGTTTCAACGAGGACGATTACGCCTGGCTGACCCAGCAGATTCTGGCGGTCGCGGCGGAGTGTTGCGAGGGCCGGGTGGTGTCGGCCCTGGAAGGGGGCTACAACCTGCCGGCGCTGGCGTCCAGCGTGGCGGCGCACGTCAAGGCGCTGATGGAAGCGCCCCGGGCGGCGCAGCGCTCCCTGATCAAGAACATTCTGCAACGGCAGAAGGCCAAAAAGAACGCGGCGGAATAGAACGCAATAAACGTCAGCGACCCGGTTTGCACTCCTCTCGCGGCAAAATCCGGGTTGGAAATCGCCCGCCCGGATTCCACTCCGCTCCATCCAGCCTACTCGACTTCCAATTCCAGGACCCGCAGTTCCGTACCACCGCGCACCCGCAGGAAATAACCCCCGCAGCGGGGACAGGGTTCCTCGCGATCGCGCACCTCGACCACAGCGCCACAATCCAGACAGGCGGCCTGGCCGGGGGGCTGTTCGATGTCCAGCACGGCATCCTCGGCTAGCGTGCCCTGGGCCGCCACCGCGAACCCGAAACGCAGCGCCTCGACCTCGACCCCGGCCAGCGCACCTACTTCCAGCCGAACCGTGCGCACCCGGCGGAAATGCTGGCGGCGGGTCTGGTCCTCGATAACCCGGATCAGCTCCACGCACAGCGACAGTTCGTGCATGGCGCGGGGCTTCAGGGCAACAGCACGGTGGAACCGGTGGTCTGGCGCGCTGCCAGATCGCGGTGCGCCCGGGCGGTTTCGGCCAGCGGATAGGTCTGACGCATCTCGATTTTCACCGCGCCGCCGCCAATCACCTCGGCGGCGCTGGCCACTTGGAGGACGGCTACAGCCTGCCGGCGCTGGCCGCCAGCATGGCGGCTCACATCAAAGCCCTTATGGAAGGGCCGCGAGAGGCCCAGCGGTCGCCGGTCAAGAATATCCCGCAATGACAGAAAGCCCAGAAGAATGCGTCCGGGTCCTGACGTTCGACCGTCGCCAGGGACGGCGAATACCACCGCAGTCTGCCTATCGAGCATTCGCTCCACCCGCTCCATTTGATTCCGGCACGGCGGTTCAGTCCTCGGATCGCGCGAGGGTGGGCGCATCGGCCGTGCTGATTGTGGCACTGTCGGAGGCTGCCGCAAGCCGGCCGCGCAGCCATGCTTCGTACCCACCTCGGAGCAACCATAACCGCCCTTTCAGCCTCTCTCCGAGCAGGCGATAGGCCCGCACGGTTCGTTCGCCCCCCTGACAATAGAGCAGCAGATCGTCGCGAGACCCCACCTGTTCGGCAAAGCTTTCGATCTGGTCCAGCGGCGCATGCTCCGCGCCTGGAATGTGCCCGGCGTCAAATTCAGCCTGGGTTCGGATGTCGATCCAGCGCAAGGAGGAGCGCCGCTGGCAGTCGTCCACGCCGAGCCAGGGCGGATCGTCGGCGGACGCGTCCGGCCGCGTTGCGAGATTTCAATCGCCTGGAAGTCCGGGGTTGCATTGGCGCAGGCAAATTCGGCTTCGGCGAGCGCGCGGATCGCGGGCGCTTCACCGCAAATCGGGCAGCTTGGATCGCGCGGCAGCCGCAGTTTTTGAAAGCGCATCGCCAGCAAATCGACCGTCAGCAGCGCACCGATCAACGGTTCGCCGATCCCCAGAATCAGCTTGAGCGCTTCGTGAGCCTGCAAGGTGCCAAACAGACCGGGAACCGTCCCCAGCACGCCCGCTTGCGCGCAGGACGGAACCGTCGCGGGGTCCGGCATTTCCGGAAAGAGGCACCGATAGCACGGCCCTCCCGGCGCGGCGTAGACCGAAAGCATCCCCGAGAACGCGCGAATGCTGGCGCCGACGTAGGGCTTGCCCGCCAGCACGCAAGCGTCATTTACCAGATACTTGGTAGCGAACTGGTCGGAGCCTTCGATGACCAGATCATACGCCGCGACCAGACGCGCGGCGTTGGCGAGATCGAAGGCTTCGGGGTAAACGTCGATCTGGAGATGCGGGTTCAGCGCGAGTAGTCGGTTGCGGGCTTCCTCGACCTTGGTGGCGCCACAACTCGCCGTGGCATACAAAACCTGCCGCTGGAGGTTGCTCAACTCGACTCGATCAGGGTCGATGATTCCCAGTCGGCCGACCCCGGCGGCGGCCAGATAGAGCAAGGCCGGCGCGCCCAGGCCACCGGCGCCGATCACCAGCACGCTCGCCAGCCGCAGTTTGTTTTGGCCCTCCAAGCCGATTTCGGGCAGGATCAAATGCCGGGCGTAGCG
This sequence comes from uncultured Gammaproteobacteria bacterium, assembly GCA_963719395.1. GTDB lineage: Bacteria > Pseudomonadota > Gammaproteobacteria > Competibacterales > Competibacteraceae > Contendibacter. The sequence goes on from CAVRCC010000074.1 coordinate 14,207, forward strand.
CAGTTGCTCTTCGATACCGAGCGCGCCCGTTGCGTCCGGGGGCTGCTGGAGAGGATTGGACATCCCGAAATAGCTCTGTACGGTTTTCGCGGGGTTATGCGTGCGCCGCCGCTTCGCGGAAGAAATCCAGCCAGGCGCGGACCCGGTCATCGGGGTCCGGAGCGCGCAGCACGTCGGAGACGACCGCGATGGAATCCGCCCCCGCCGCCAGGACCGCCGGCGCCCGTTCCAGCGTGATTCCGCCGATGGCGACCAGCGGACAAGCAAAGCGCGCTTTCCATTCGCCGATGCGTTCGAGTCCCTGGGGAGACCAGGGCATTTTCTTCAACGTCGTCTCGTAGATCGGTCCCAGCGCGACGTAATCGGGCCTTGCGTCCAGCGCGTTGGCCAGTTCTTCGGGGCTGTGGGTGCTGATGCCCAGCTTGATCCCCGCCGCCCGAATCGCCACCAGGTCCGCGCCCGCCAAATCCTCCTGCCCCAGGTGCAGCCACGCCGCGCCTTCCCGAATCGCTTCCCGCCAGTAATCGTTGACGATCATCTGGCAGTCGTCGTAATCGGCGACGATGGCTAGTGCTTCGCGGATCTGGCGCCGCACCTCCGATTCGGGCTGCCCCTTGATCCGAAGCTGGATCGTGCGCACGCCCAACGGCAGGAAGCGGCGCACCCAGCGAACGTCATCCACCACGGGATAAAAGCCGTAGCTACCGGCGGTCTTCATCAAATACATTCCTACGATTGGTGCCAGAACGGCGTTCCGGTGACGGGTGTGCTCGGCTCGGCCATCTCCTGGGGCGGCATCGCGCCAGCCAGATAAGCCAACCGCCCGGCCTCGACGGCCAGGCCGAAGGCGCGCCCCATCTGGACCGGATCGGTTGCGCGGGCGACGGCGGTATTGACCAGCACGCCATCGTAACCCATCTCCATGGCCGCGATGGCATGGGACGGTTTTCCGATTCCCGCGTCCACGATCAGCGAAATATCCGGGTAACGCGCGCGCAAGGTCCGCAACGCATAAGGCATTAGACTTGTTCCAAATAAATTTCATAACTTATTAAACTTAATAGTCATTTTTTAGGTTGCACAGGCCAGCAACCATTAAAATAACCTGATCAGTCATAATTCTTGAGGTGGTTCCGGGAGTTAAGCGAGAATTTACAAAGAGTGGCTGATTGAAAACAAAGGATAATCCTCCACAAGATCCCCTGGCCCGAACCAATCGGCGCTCCCCACGGCATCAAGATCGAGCAACCGGCCTGCACCAGCCGCTCGGCTACCACCAGATCCTCGGTGGTGTACGGAAAAACCTGGAAGCCCCGCCGGCAAAGCTCCTCCGCCGCCTCGACCAGCAGGAACGGATGCGGTTGCAAAGTGTAATCGTCGCCGATCACTTCCAGCTTCAGCCACGGCGTCTCGAAGATTTCGCGCCCCATCTCGGCGGTGGTCACGGCTTCCTTCACCGTCTTGCAGCCGGCGGTATTCGGCAAGACCTGTATCGCCCATCTCCTTGATCGCGGACCAGAAGCGGGTCCCGGCGCGCTCGGCCGCAGACTCCCGCCGCAGGGAAACGGTCACGATTTCGGCGCCCGATGCGGCGATGGCCTGTTGCAATATCGCCAGCGACGGATAGCGGGCGGTCCCCAGCAGCAGCCGCGAGCGCAACGGGCGTCCCCCGATTTCCCAGATTGAGACGGTCGGCGCTGTCATCGCTATCCCCCCTGCATCGGAGAAACGATTTCCAGACGATCACCGTCCTGAAGCTGGAGGGTGGCGTAATAGCCGCGCGGCACGAACTCGTCGTTGTGCGCCACCGCGATCCGCGCGCCTTCGTAACCCAAAGCGTGGATCGGCTTCCGCCAGCGAACGCGGGGCTTCCACTTCTTTTTTCTCGCCGTTGACTTCGATGATCATGCGTCGTCTCGCGAAGCTGCATTGAACCCCTCTCCCGATTGTCGGGAGAGGGGCAGGGGTGAGGGTTATTTTTCCAGCGATCGAGAAGCATCGCCCCATAGCTTCGCCGTCTCCTCGGGCCGGCGCTGGTCGCGAACGAACATCGCGACGGTCTCCGCGACCAGCGGGCTGAGCAAGTAGCCATGCCGGTACAATCCATTGATGCGCAACAGATTGTCTTGCTGGACGATGCGGGGCAAATGATCGGGCAGGGTCGGCCGACAGTGGGCCTTCATCTCCACGATCTCCGCTTCCGCGAAGGCCGGGTGCAAGGCGTAAGCGGCCGAAAGCAACTCCAGGGTGGAGCGGACGGTGGCCGGCCGGAGCGAGTCGCTTTCGATGCTGGTCGCGCCGACCACGAAACGATTTTCGGGGCGCGGCACGATATACAGCGGATAGCGCGGGTGCATCATCCGAATCGGGCGATGCAGGTGGACCTCGCGGGTGTGCAGCGTGAGGATTTCGCCTCGCACCCCGCGCAAATCCGTCGATCCGGTCGTCGGCCGCCAGTCCCCGGCAATCCAGCACCCAGTCGAAGCCACGGCGTTCGCCCCGCACCGTGATTTCACCCGGCGCCAAGTCTTCAACCTCGGTCATCAAACTCCAGCCTCGCGCCATCCCGGCGCAGCGTCTCGACCAGGGCGGGCAGCAGCGAGCGCGGATCGATCTCGCCTTCGGGGGAAAGGTATAGTCCTTCGCCGAAGCGGCCTTCCAGTTCGGGCTCCAACTCGCGCAACTCGTCGCGCCGCAACCAGCGCAGGTGCGCCCCGAAACCGGCGCGCTCGACCCGTTCGGCCAGATGTTGCATTCCCGCCCGGTCCCGATGATGCGCGACCACCAGCGTGCCCTCGCACGTCATGTGGACGGGTTGCGCCAGCGTCGGCACGATTTGTTGCCACAGCGCCAAGGCGGAGACGCCCCAGCGGGCGACTTCGGTTTCCGCCTCGCTCAGCTCGCAGTAAGGCGCCAGCATTCCGGCCCCGACATGGCTGCAATGATGGTCCATGGCCTCGCCGCCGCGCTCGTAAACGCTGACTTCGATGCCCTTGGCGCTGCAACCACAGCGCTTGAGTCAAGCCGGTAATTCCCGCGCCGATCACGGCGATCCGATATTGGCGCACGTCTTACCCTCTGGCTCCGCGAGAGCCTATAGAAAATTAACCCGATGGCTGATCTGAAAAAATTCTCGACGAATTCCCGCTCCGGGCGGGAGAGGGAATTTTTGTACGGCCTCTAAATCACCCTGACATCGACCTGCTTGCCCAGCACCCGCGCCGCCCGCTCCAGTTGATCGAGGCGCGAGGCGTAATTCAGGCTCAGCAGCCGTTCCACCTGCGGCAAACGCCAGTCCAGCCGCCGCGCCAACTCCGCCTTGCGCACGCCCTGTTTCAGCATCTCGTTGTGCAGCAAAACCTTGAGCGATACCTGCGCGGGCAGGGTCACCATTCGGGCGTTCGGCGACGGTTCCGAAGGCAGCGGAATCGGTCGGCGTTCCTCCAAATAAATGTCCAGTGCAGATTCCAACCGCATCCCTGGCATTCAGCATCGCCTCTTCCTCCTCGTAGCCCACCGAATGCATTTCGGGAATATCCGGGCAACTGACGATATATGCCCCTCGTCGGCGTGTCGTGTTACCAAGATTACCGAGTAGTTCAGCATGTCATTTCAACCCCAAGTCTTTCTTGATGCTTTCAACCAGAGGGTTTCGGCATTTCCTTGGCGCCATGATATGGGAAAAATGGTTTGTCGGCCATTCAGCACAACCCTGAAATGGCTTCCCTTCGCCGGGTGCATGGTGGCGCCCTGCCGCTCCAGCCAGCGCTTGAACTCGCTGTATTTCATCGTCGCTCCGCGGGATGGTCGCCGCTCGCGGACTTCGCGGACGTCATAACCACCGCATTCAGGGCAACAGCACGGTGGAGCCGGTGGTCTGGCGCGCTTCCAGATCGCGGTGCGCTCGGGCGGTTTCCGCCAGCGGATAGGTCTGACGCACCTCGATTTTCACCGCGCCGCTCGCCACAACTTCGAACAGTTCGGCAGCGCTGGCCAGCAAATCCGCGCGCTTGGCGGTGTAGGTCATCAGGTTGGGTCGGGTCAGGAATAGCGAACCCTTGGCCGCCAAAATCCCTGGCTCGAACGGCGGCACCGCGCCTGAAGCATTGCCGAAACTGACCATCATGCCCAACGGGCGCAAACAGTCTAGCGAACCCATGAAGGTCGCCTGGCCGACCGAGTCATAGACCACCGCCACGCCTTGGCCGTCGGTGATCTCGCGCACCCGTTCCACGAAATTCTCGCGGCTGTAGACGATGACGTGGTGGCAACCGTGAGCGCGGGCCAGTTCGGCTTTCTGGTCGCTGCCCACCGTGCCGATCACGGTCGCACCCAGATGTCGCGCCCACTGGCTGGCGATCAGCCCGACCCCGCCGGCGGCGGCGTGTAGCAAAATCGTGTCGCCGGCTTGCACCCGGTAGGTGCGCCGCAGCAGGTATTGGGCGGTCATGCCTTGCAGCATCATGGCGGCGGCGGTGCGGTCGTCGATGGCGTCGGGCAAGGCCACCACCCGGTCGGCGGGCATCAGCCGGACTTCGGCGTAGGCGCCGACCGGCGGGCTGGCATACGCGACCCGGTCGCCGATCTTGAATTCCGCCACGCCCTCCCCGACCGCTTCGACCTGCCCCGCGCCTTCCATGCCCAGCGTCCAGGGCAGCGACGGCAGGGGATACAAACCGGTGCGGTGATAGACATCGATGTAGTTCAGCCCGACGGCGGCCTGGCGCACTCGAAGCTGGCCGGGAGCGGGATCACCCACCTCGACCTCTTCCCAACGCAGCACTTCGGGGCCACCGTATTCATGAATGCGGATCGCTTTGGACATGACGTTCTCCTTCGAGCGTGGGTTATGCCATCCTTCAAGTCTAGCCGAGCGACCAGATAGGCGGCAGGGATCTCCAACTCAGCCCAGCCACCGCCGGGCATTGCGGAACAGCCGCAACCACGGCCCGTCCTCGCTCCAACCGTCGGGATGCCAGGAATACTGCACCGTGCGGAACACCCGTTCCGGGTGCGGCATCAGGATGGTGAACCGGCCGTCGCGGCTGGTCAGGCCGGTGATGCCGCCCGGCGAGCCGTTGGGATTGGCCGGATAGGTTTCCGCTGGCTGCCCGCAGTTGTCCACGAACCGCAGCGCCGCCACGCCCGCCGCCAACACCGCATCGGGTCCGCTGTCCGCGCGAAACTCCGCCCGGCCCTCGCCGTGGGCCACGGCAATCGGCAAGCGCGAACCTTCCATCCCGTGCAGGAACAGCGACGGCGACGGCAGCACCTCCACCAGGCTCAATCGCGCCTCGAACTGCTCCACCCGGTTGCGCACGAAGCGCGGCCACAACTCGGTCCCAGCGATCAGCTCGTGCAAGTTGGATAACATCTGGCAGCCGTTGCAGACCCCCAGCCCGAAGCTGTCGGATCGGGCGAAGAACGCCGCGAATTCGTCGCGGACGCGGGGATTGAACAGAATCGACTTGGCCCAGCCCTCGCCCGCGCCCAGCACGTCGCCGTAGGAGAAGCCGCCGCAGGCCGCGATGCCGTGGAACTCCGCCAGCGTGACCCGGCCGGCGATGATGTCGCTCATGTGGACATCCACCGCCGCGAACCCGGCCCGGTCGAAGGCCGCCGCCATTTCCACCTGGCCGTTGACGCCCTGCTCGCGCAGGATGGCCACTCGTGGTCGCGCTCCATTCGCAACGAACGGCGACGCCACATCCTCGGCGGGATCGAAGCTCAGCCGGACGTTCAATCCCGGATCAGCGGGATCGCAAGCGGCGTCGAACGCCTCGCGGGCGCAGTCAGGATGATCGCGCAACGCCTGCATTCGATAACTGGTTTCCGACCACAGCCGGCGCAATTCGGCGCGAGTGGCGGAAAACGCGGTTTCGCCGGCAAACCGCAGGATCAGCCGATCCTCGCCGTTCGGCGCACCGATGACGTGGCTGCATTCGCCCAGCCCGACGGCGGCTAGTCGCGCCAGCACCGCATGGCGATCCGTCGCCCGCACCTGAATGACCGCCCCCAATTCCTCGGCAAACAGCGCGGCCAGCGGTTCATCGCCCAGATCGTCCAGCAACGCCGTCACGCCGCAGCCGCCAGCGAACATCATTTCCGCCAGGGTCGCCAGCAGGCCGCCATCGGAACGGTCGTGATAGGCCAGCAACCGGCCGGCCGCGTTGAGTTCCTGAATCACCGCGAAGAAGGCTTGCACGTCTGCCGGCGCATCCAGATCCGGAACGGCATCACCTAACTGATTGTAAACCTGCGCCAACGCCGAACCACCCAGCCGATTTCGACCCCGGCCGAGATCGACCAGAATCAGGTCGGTATCACCGCGATCAACGCGCAATTGCGGGGTCAGGGTCCGGCGTACATCCTGGACCGGCGCGAAGGCGGACACGATCAGCGAGAGCGGCGCCACCACGCTTTTGCGTGCGCCGCCCTCCTCCCAGACGGTTTTCATCGACAACGAATCCTTGCCAACCGGAATGGCGATGCCCAGCGCCGGGCACAGTGCCATGCCCACCGCCCGCACGGTGTCGAACAGCCGGGCGTCCTCACCGGGATGGCCGGCCGCCGCCATCCAGTTGGCCGACAGCTTCACGTCGCCCAGCTTGTCGATGCGAGCGGCGGCGATGTTGGTCAGCGCCTCACCGACCGCCATTCGCCCGGAAGCCGGCGCGTCCAGCAAAGCCAGGGGGCCGCGCTCGCCCATCGCCATCGCCTCGCCGGTGTACACGTCGAAGCTGGTGGCCGTGACCGCGACATCGCTGACCGGCACTTGCCACGGCCCCACCATCTGATCGCGGCAAACCAGCCCAGTCACGGTGCGGTCGCCGATGGTAATCAAAAAGCTCTTGTCGGCCACCGCCGGGAAGCGCAGCACCCGCGCCACAGCGTCGTTGAGAGTGCTTACCTCACCCCCCCTGCCCCCCTCTCCATGAATGGAGAGGGGGGAGGGGCCGGGGGTGGGGGGGTGAGGTGAACGAACGCCACAGGTCTCCCGCGCCACGTCGCGCAGCATTTTCGGCGGCTTGCCGAACAGCACATTCATCGGCAAATCCACCGATTGGTTGGCAAATTGCCGGTCGTCGACCCTCAGTTCCGGTTCCTCGGTCGCCACGCCGATCACCGCATACGGACAACGCTCCCGCTCGCACAATGCCTCGAACGCCGCCAACCTCTCGGTGGCGATGGCCAGCACGTAGCGCTCCTGCGCTTCGTTGCACCAGATCTGCATCGGCGACATGCCCGGATCGTCGTTCGGCACCTCGCGCAACTCGAAACGGCCGCCGCGCTCGGCGCCGTGGACGATTTCCGGCACCGCGTTGGACAAACCGCCCGCGCCCACGTCGTGAACCGAGAGAATAGGATTGTTCTCGCCCAAGGCCACGCAACAGTCGATCACTTCCTGGGCGCGACGCTGAATTTCCGGGTTGCCGCGCTGCACCGAGGCGAAATCCAGATCCTCGTGCGAACTGCCGGCCGCCATGCTGGACGCCGCGCCGCCGCCCAAACCGATCAGCATCGCCGGTCCGCCCAACACGACAATCGCGGTTCCCGGCGGCAGTTCGGCCTTGTGGACGTGCGGTTCGCGGATGTTGCCCAGCCCGCCGGCGATCATGATCGGCTTGTGATAACCCCGTCGCTGGCCGTCGGGACCGTCTTCCTCAAAGGTGCGAAAATAGCCGGCCAGGTTGGGGCGGCCAAACTCATTATTAAAGGCCGCCGCGCCGATGGGACCTTCCAACATGATGTCCAACGCCGAGACGATGCGGCCCGGTTTGCCGTAATCGTGCTCCCAGGGCTGGACAAAATCAGGAATGCGCAGGTGCGAGACCGAAAATCCACACAGTCCCGCCTTGGGCTTGGCCCCGCGCCCGGTCGCGCCCTCGTCGCGGATCTCGCCGCCAGAACCGGTCGCCGCGCCGGGAAACGGCGAAATCGCGGTCGGATGGTTGTGGGTCTCCACCTTCATCAGGATATGCACCGCTTCCGGGTGAGAGCGGTATTGGCCATCCGCTGGGTCGGGAAAGAAACGCCCGGCGGAGAAACCTGTCATCACCGCCGCGTTGTCGCGATAGGCGGACAACACGTTATCGGGATGGCATTCATGCGTGTTGCGGATCATCGCGAACAGCGAGCGGTCTTGCGCCGCGCCGTCGATGATCCAATCCGCGTTGAAGATCTTGTGCCGGCAGTGCTCGGAATTGGCCTGCGCGAACATCATCAGTTCCACGTCGGTGGGATTGCGCTCCAGCCGGGTGAAGCTGTCCAACAGGTAGTCGATTTCGTCCTCCGACAGCGCCAGCCCCAGTTCGCGGTTGGCGGCTGACAACGCCTCTCGTCCGCCGCCCAGCACCTCCACGCGAGTCAGCGGGGCCGGTTCCGCTTGGGCGAACAACGCGGCGGGATCGTCCTCCGGTCCCAGCACCGCCTCGGTCATCCGGTCGTGCAACAACGGTTGCAGCGCGGCCAAATCGGCGGCGGTCAAGGCTGGCGCGGATTCCAGGTAATACGCCACGCCGCGTTCGATGCGGCGGACGTGTTGCAAGCCGCAGTTGTGGGCGATATCGGTGGCCTTGGACGACCAGGGCGAAATGGTGCCGGGACGGGGGATGACCAGGAAGGTCGGCTCGCCGGTCAGATGCCGTTGCGCGGCCGTGGGACCGTAGTGAAGCAGCCGGTCCAACACTTCGCGGTCGTGCGTGGTCAAACGGCCATCCACGAAATGGATGAATTCGGCGTAAGCGTCGGCGACGGCTGGAACCCGTTGCCGCAACGCGGCCAGCAGTTTCTCCAAACGGAACGGCGACAGAGCGGGGCTTCCACGGAAACGCAGCATCGCGAGGGCTCTCCTGGGTCAGGCGGGGAACGCGGATGATAGCAGCAAATATTCCCAACCTGACGCTCCGACGATTTTCGAGGTTCGTTCAAAGATCGTGGCATCCCCTGCATCAAGCTCCGACCGCTCCATCGGCTTTTTTTCTTACTATTTGATCATTGTACAGGACAAAATCGGCTAACCCAATGAATTAAATGTTAAATCTTTACCCGGCAGCGTACTCATTAGCGGTGGAGAAAAGCGATTTTGAGGGCTCCATCCCACCCGTTTAAAGAGCGACTCCAGCGCCTGATGAAAAGCGTATTGCCGGGTAGATTCTTGGTGGTGGAATAAACAGCCTCTTAAGTAATCTAATCCACACCGAAAAAGACTTTGGGCAGGACGACCATGTTTTTTGATCTTGATCGGCTTAACTTCATGGCGCCATTCACCAATAATGTGCGCCCAACTAAATGCAATAGCGAGAAAAACCATCAACTTTTCAAGTCGCTGAGGGTCGGTCATATGCGTGGATTCCAGATCGAAACCCCGGGTTTTCAAACAAATGAAAAGCGTTTCGATGGGCCAGCGTTCCTTATAATTTTCCAAAGCAGTTTCCGGTTGTTCTTGCGTAGCGATAATGACAAATTCACCGTCGGGCATCTTCAGGCCAATGACATAAAGAGAGTGCCCCCATACCGTTCGTTGACCCGATAAAATGAGCGCGCTGCCGCGTGGCAGGCCTCGAAAGAGATTTTCCGCAGGGACGGGGACGCCTCGGGAATTAGAGACTTGCGTGTTTTTCTTGATGCGTATGACGAATTTAATATTATTTTCAATAAGATATCCAAACCATTTGATCCCGACGAACTCACGATCTGCAAACAAGCAGGCGATCGTTTGAGCGCCAAAGATCGTTAGAAATCGGGTGATTATTTCGATTCTTTCTTGAGTATTTGAGTTGCCTTTCTTATCTAAAGCGACCCATAATATAGGAAAAGCGGATCCGCGATAGACGATTCCCAAAACGAGGTAATTGATATTAGCGTCACCGCATTTCCAATTGGTTCTATCGAGCGTCAATTTGAACTGAAGTAAAGGAATGAGACCGGCAATGAACCGAGCGACCTGATTCAGGTCCAGAGAAAATTGACCAAAAAGCCGTTGAAGGCGTTTGTAATTAGAGGAGGGTTGTGCATTTCCAGGAAAAGTGGTGGCGATCTTTGCGAGATTGACGGTTCCCATCTGGATTATTCCGATGATCAAATAGATAATGCAATAGATACGAGCTCGGTTCCAGTGAAAATGATGATGAAGCATTTCTGCAAGGTGTCGGGTATTAAAAAGGGGGGGATTCACGGAATTAACCTCGCCTGTTTGGAAATTAATGTTATTAATCAATGAATTATGATAACACAAACCTTCTGATCCGGCTACTCTCAAAATAGTTGCAATTTTTTATCCTAATTTTCAGTAAGTTATTTTTGTCCTGTACAATGCTATTTGATACACTTGACTGTATCCGAGCGTCCCCTCATGTCGTCAGCCGTTAGCGCCAAGGCCACGCCAGGGTTAGCTGAAGCAACCCCACGACAAACCTGACACCGGCAGGAGCAACTTGATTGACCCAGCCCGAAACCGCCAAAACCGCCGAAACCATTGCCACCAGTTATCTTGTCGCGCTGGAGCAATTGCGACTGGTCCATCGCAATACGCCGATCAGTCAGGCGATGACCTTGCTCGTGGCCAGCCTGACGACACTGGCGCTGTGGCCGATTGAGGAACGGTCTCACCTCCTGATCTGGCTGGCCATTATCTTCGCCTCGGCTTGCCTGAGACTCGAATTAAGCCGGCTATTTTCCAAACTGGACCGAGCCGGAACAGCGATTATCATCAATCAATGGAAGCACCGGACTCGATTAGGCACGCTGCTGTCCGGCGCTATCTGGGGCGGTGGCGGGGTTTGGTTGTATCCGGTGGATGACCCCCGCCGCGAACTATTCCTGTGTGTCATCATGCTGGGCATGTGTTCGGGCGCGATGCCTCTGCAAGCACCGGTATCTGGCGCGTTTCCGCTCTACGCTGGAGCCATTCTGCTCCCTCTGAGCGTGCTCTTCATTCTCAGGACTTTCGCTTGGAGTTGTATAAACCCAATTATCTGATATAATAACCGAATGAAAATCACTAAACAACGCTATGTCGAGTATGTGATCAGTACTCCGATCAACTATACTTGTACTAATCTGGCTGATCATTTGGACGATATCAGTCATGATGCGATTAATGATTATTTGCGGCGTGAAAAACATACGTCGCATACCGTATGGGAATTGGCTGAACCCTTGATTAATAATAGCAGCGAAGCTTACCTCGTTGCAGATGACAGCGTTCAGGATAAAAGCTATTCCCAAAAAATTGAAATGGTGAAACGCCAGTATAGTGGGAATGCGCATGGCTTAGTGAAAGGAATCGGAATTGTTAATCTAGTCCATGCGCATCAGGGGGATTATCATCCACTGGATTTTCGCGTCTATGACCCGGCGGATGACGGCAAAACAAAAAATGACCACTTCCGGGATATGCTTCGCCAAGCCTTTGAAGAAAAAGGCATTCAAGCGCAAACGATTCTGTTCGACAGCTGGTATGCCGCCTCGGAAAATCTCAAGTTCATTCATCGGCTTGACAAATTCTTTGTGACGACCTTGAAAGAGAATCGTCTGGTCAGTCTCAGCAAAGAGCAAGACTACATTCATTTGCAACAAATCGAATGGACTCCCGAACAACTCCAGTATGGTATCACCGTCAAACTCAAGGAAGTCCCGTTTAAAGTGCAGCTTTTCAAGGTGGTCGCCACGAACGGCGACATTGAATGGGTGATCACGAATCGCGCCCCAGGTTCTATCGACACGCAGGTTGTTCAAAACGAGAACAAGGTGCGTTGGTTTATAGAACAACTGCATCGAGAATTGAAACAACTCACGGGAATTGAACGGTGTCAATGCCGTAAAAAACGTGCACAACGCAATCATTTTGCCTGTTGCTATCACGCTTGGTTTTCACTCAAGGTCATGGCAAAAAAGCTTGGGAAAACGCTGTACCAAGTGAAGCATAACTTATGGAGCGATTATCTGCGTAATGAGCTACGAAACCCACGTATTCCCGCCTACCAGCCTGCCTGAGCGAAAGTCCTGATTCTAAAGGGCGATTTTGTTTATCTGATCATTGCTGTTACCGCCCTTCTGCAACTGTATACCTTGATCGTCAGCGCCGACCGCTATCGGCGAAACATCGCCGATAGCCAGCGCTTGCGTTTCGAAAACGAGGCGTTGGTCAAAGGCCTGACCTCGTCAAGAGAAGCCGCGCTGGCCGCCAAGCACGAAGCGGATTTGGCCAATCAAGCCAAAAGCGAGTTCCTGGCGAACATGAGCCACGAGATTCGCACGCCCATGAACGCGATTCTCGGGCTGACCCATCTGGGGCTGGAGGCGATGCCGGAAAAACAGCGTGAATACCTGATCAAGATCAACGGTTCCGCCGAATTATTGTTGAATATTCTCAACGACATTCTCGATTTCTCCAAGATCGAGGCAGGCAAGATTTCCCTGGAGAACGTGGACTTCAATCTGCACCAAGTCCTGGACCGATTGAACAGCGCTGTCGGCGCGCAGGCCCGTGAAAAACGCCTTGATTTCAGCATCCGGATCGTGCCGGAAATACCCAGATACCTCAAGGGCGACCCGCTTCGGCTCGGGCAAGTCCTCATGAATCTGGCGAATAACGCGGTCAAGTTCACCGAGCGCGGTAACGTGACGGTGAACGTCGATCCAGTCGCGGAAGCCGACGACAAAATAGTGTTGCGCTTTTCAGTCAGCGACACGGGCATCGGCCTTACGCCGGAACAGCGGAAACGCTTGTTTCTGGCTTTCTCGCAAGCGGATACCTCAACGACCCGGAAATTTGGCGGCACCGGGCTGGGTCTCGCCATCTCCAGGCGGTTGGTCGAACTGATGGGTGGCGAGATCAGCGTGGAAAGCGAGTACCAACAGGGCAGCACCTTCCACTTCTCCGCACCTTTCAGCCGGGGAGAAGAGCGTGCCACGACCAGCCGACCTGAAGCCAACGCGCGGCGCGCCGCTGCCGAATCTCAACTTGCACGCTTGCGCGGGGCGCGCGTCCTCATTGCTGAGGACAATCCGTTAAACCAACAAGTCATCCAGGAGTTTTTGGAAAGAGCCGGCGTAATGGTCATCATCGCCAATAATGGACTGGAAGCGATCAAGGTAGCCCAGATGCAATCGTTCGACGCAGTGTTGATGGATCTCCAGATGCCGGTCATGGACGGCCTTCAGGCAACCCGGGAACTGCGTAAAATCCCGCAGTTCGCCGACACGCCGATCATTGCGCTGACGGCTAACGTGTTTCAGGCCGACATCGAACGATGCATTGCGGCCGGGATGAACGATCACATCGGTAAACCTATCAAGGTGGACGAGTTATTCTCCAAACTGGGGAAATGGCTTGCCGGCTCTATTTCCAAACCCGCCGATAACACCCGGCAGTTTTTCGAACAAACGGCGCCGATCATCCATTCGTTGCCAAGGCCACAGCAGTCGATTCGGGGTTTGGACCTGGCCACCGCGCTCGACCGAATGGGCGGCGATGACATCTTGCTCGGCAAGGTGCTCGATCTTTTCCACCAGACCGAAGCGGAATCGGCGGGTCGGATTCGCACCGCGCTGGCGATGAGCGATACCGAGTTATGTCAACGACTGGCGCATACCTTAAAATCCACCGCCGGTACGGTGGGCGCGAACCGGTTACAGGCGGCGGCGCGCGCGATCGAGGAAACCCTTCGGAAGGGTGGCGAAATCGGCGAGGAGTTGTTGACGGGCAGTCGTTCACCCCCCCGGCTGCGGCAGGGGTGCGAGGGGACGGCCGGCGCGCCGGTCGGCGATGGCCGCTTCAATGTAGGGCCAGGGCGAGTGGCCGCGTTGCCGACAAGTGTCGATGACGCTGGCCAGCAGGGCGAAGACCCGCGAGCCCGTGGCGGTGCGGGTGCCGTGACTGATCTTGCGGGCGATCACCCAGTGCCGCAGCGCCCGCTCCGCGTCGTTGTTGGTCAGCGGGAGTTCGGGATGGTGCAAGACCTGGAAGATCGCGTCCCAGTCGTTGAGCAACTCCACCGCCAGGGCGTGGGTCTTGGCGTGCGAGTGGCCCTGGTGCTGCTCGCAGGCGGCGCGCAGTTCGGCCAGGAGGGGGGCATGTTGGGTCGGCAGGTCGGCGGGCGGGCCTTCCCGCGCGGCGTACACCGCCGCCATCAGGGCGTTGAGGGCGTCGCAGCACCTGGCGGCCGAAGGCCCGCACGTCGCCCTGGTAGCTCTCCACCAAGCCTTGCGCCTTGCGCAGCAGGTGCGCCCAGCACCGCAGCCGGCGCGGGTAGTGGCGGTAGGAGACCCAGCCGTCGCTCATCAGCCAGCCGGTGAAGCCCTCCAGCACGTTCTCGACCAGTTCCTTGCCCCGGCCGGCGACGTAGTACAGGGTGACGGTGGCGGCGGTGAACACCCACAGCCACAGCGGCTGGCCCCGCTCCGGCCAGGACGTTTCATCGGCGTGCAGCAGACCGCTGGCCAGCACCGCGTCCACCAACTCGTCTTCGGCCGGGGCCAACGCGGCGGCGGCTTCGTGGAGCGTCTGGTGGATCGTGCCGATGCTCAGCTCCACCCCCAGCCACTCGCGCAGGAATTCCTGAATCCGCGCCCGCGACAGCCGGAACCGCAGGCTCAGGGCGACGATCAACCCCGCCAAGCCGGGGCCGACTACCCGCCATTCGCTCAGTTCCACCCCGGCCAGCAGCGGATCGACTTCACCCCGACTTGCCGTCGGCCCGGGAGTGATGCCCGCAGGCGCAGGGCACCTCATAATAGCGGTGGTCCACCACCCACAGCCGCAACCCCGGCTCGTCCGCCGCGCCCCGCCGCAGGTCCACCGCCTGGAAGCCGGTATAGGCTACCGCCCCGACCGGGTCGGCCAGCACCTGTCCGCAGCCGGCGCAAACATCGGGATAGTGGGGGATCTCCTCCTGCGCCGTGAAGACCTGGGTCCGGCCCACCCCCGGCGCGCCGGGCTGCTTGCCCGCCTTCCGGGCCGCTTTCACCGCCGCCAGGGGGGCGGCGGTGTCGACCGCCGCCGATTGGCCCGTGGCGGCGGTCGCCTCGGCCGGTTCTGCCGCCACCGCCGAGCACGCCTCGGCCTCATCGGGCTCGACCACGGTCTCGCCCCGGTCCCACGGCGCCCGACTGCTCGGCGGGCGCGAGCTGTTGGTCGGCCCTTGGTTCAACCGCTCCCGCGCCTCCTTGAGATCCGCCAACAGCCGCAACGACAGCCCGCGCAACGCCTCCGGGTCCAAGGACCGGACGTAGGCGTCATCGATCTGGCGCAGGCTGTGATCGCTCAGGTGCATGAAGGCGGTAAACTCATCTCGGTAACCGGGGTTCTCGGTCTCCATGCTGCCCCGTCAAAGTCAGGGAAGTCAAGGGGGGAGTGAACGACTGCGTTGACGGAATTGGAAGCCGCGCACGCGGAGGTGATGACGGGACTTGAGTCGTTTGAATCGGATGATGCTTGACGCCAGCATGGGGTGATGGACTGCATCAGCCGCGATCGCAAACGAGTGGCGCTATCATTTTGGCGCTAATACTTGCTAGCAGGAGGCCCCAGGGCAATCGCATTTAAATTATAGGGGTATTCCCTTGGCTCCAGTGGCCACTATATCTTGTAGTTCTTGGGTTTCGGCCCTCTTACGTGTTTTACCAATGCGGTGTACGGAACTGGCTCAATGGCTACGGCTTGCTGAATCAGCCGGTAGAAAAGTTTGCCGCGATATCGCGATGTCCTGCGGTTGAACCGAAACGTGTATTCATCGAGGTAATAGTCCAGATGCGCGTGACTGACCGCACCCTGATGAGTACCCAGTAGCCATCGCTGGAGGAGAGCGGCCACGCGGTTGCAGCGAGGCAGCAGATTATCACCGACCTCCGCGTTCTTTCGCACAATCTCACGCACGTAACCCAAATGATCCAGGTTATTGTACCCACCCCAACCGTCGGTCCGAACGATGCTACCCGGTTCCACGGTTTCCTGAACCGCCGGTTCCAAGCTGGCCCCCGAAGCGTCCTTGACTCGCCGAAGCCGAATGCGCCCGATCCGCTCGCCGTCCACCTGGGCTGCGATGAGCACCAGGGCCTTACCCACAGCGCCACGCCCGCGTTTTCCAGGCTTTTCTCCGCCAATATAGATTTCCTCTTTATAACGGATTCTGTTGATAGCGTCTGAAGCCGTTCATGGAGCCTGAGACGAGCAAGTTCTCCAACCAGTTGTCCGCGTACCGTTTACCGTTGAGCCGTTCGGCGGGACATCGCTGGCCGTGATA
>CAVRCC010000075.1:0-6395 GCA_963719395.1 uncultured Gammaproteobacteria bacterium
GGGGATCATTGATTATTATGGTAGTGTAAAAAAATTCCGAATCCTCAAGTCCATTCCTGGAGAAATCGCCGTATGAGCCAGAACGCCTTTCAGGACTACTACCCCGACGAACTCAGCCATTGCTACGGCTGCGGCCGGCTCAACGAGCAGGGTCTGCAACTCAAAAGCCGGTGGGATGGCGAGGAGTCGGTCGCCGTGTTTCATCCCCGCGCCTACCACATCGCCATTCCCGGCTACGTGTATGGTGGCCTGCTCGCCTCGCTGATCGACTGCCACGGCACCGGCACAGCAGCGGCCGCGGCCTATCGCGAAGCCGGCCGGCCGATGGGCACCGAGCCGCCCTTTCGTTTCGTGACCGCGTCGCTGCAAGTGGACTACCTGCGTCCGACCCCGATGGGGGCGCCGCTCGAAATCCGTGGCCGGGTCCAGGAAGTCAAGGGGCGCAAAGTAGTGGTGAGCGCCACGGTGACGGCGGACGGCGTCGTGTGCGCGCGCGGCCAGGTGGTGGCGGTCCAAATGCCGGAACACATGATGCCCAAGGTTGAAGGTTAAAAAGTAAATTGAAGAAGGCGGGAGCGGTCCACCCGGCCGCAACCCGGTGACGGCTCCAGTCGCGACCCGAGAGAATCCACCATGCCACTCCTCAATTCCCCCACCCACTACGGCGCGATGACCCGCTTCCTGCACTGGGCGGTTTTTCTGCTGTTCGTGTATCAGTACCTTGGCGCCAATCTGATGACCCGGATCGGGTCGGGCAAGACCCTGCTCGGGCTGACGCAAGGCACTTACTACAACTGGCACAAGTCCATCGGACTGGTGTTGCTGGCGCTGGCGCTGCTGCGCCTGGCCTGGCGCAAGCTGACGCCGCTGCCAGATTGGGCGCCGACGCTCACGCCGGATGAGCGCACGATCTCGCACTGGAACGAGACGCTGCTGTATGGGTGCATGATCCTGATGCCGGCGAGCGGGTATCTGTTCGTCATGGCGGGCGATTACGGGATCAAGCTGTTCGGCGGGTACGATTTGCCCAATCCCATCGGCAAGCAGGAAGGGCTGGCCACCCTCGCCCGCATCGTGCACATCACGATCGCCTACGCCACCATCGTCGTCGTGGCCTGGCACGTCGGCCTGGGTCTCAAGCACCACCTTTTCGACCGCGACCGGTTCCTCGACCGGATGTTGCCCTTCATCCGGCGCTAAAGTCAGGAGCGAATGAAACGGAAAGGGATGGTCTGGACCCTCATCGCGCTGATGTTGCTGGCGGCTGGCGGCTGGGCGGCCTGGCGCAAGTTCGGCTCGGTCACAGTCGAAACCGCGCGGCTCACCCGGGGACCGGCGGTGCGGGCGGTCTACGCCGCCGGTACGGTGGAACCGACCGTGATGTTGCCCATCGCCCCGCGCAGCGCCGGCCGGCTGATGGAACTCAACGCCGACGAAGGCGCTCAGGTTCGCGCGGGGCAGGCGCTGGCCCGGTTGGAGGATGCCGATCTGAAAAAGTCGGTGGACGAACTGGAGGCGCGAGCACTGTTCGCCAAGGCGCAACTCGACCGTGCCCAGACCCTGCTCGACCGGGGCTTGGGCACGGCGCTGGAGCGGGACCGGGCGCGTTCCGAATCGCAAGCGGCGGATGCGGCGGCGGCGCGCGCCCGGGCGCTGCGCGGTTTCATGACCCTGACCGCGCCGGCCGACGGGCAAATCCTGCAACGCGACGGCGAGATCGGCCAGCTCATTCCCGCCAATCAGCCGATCTTTTACTTTTCCCGCCGCGCGCCGCTGCGCATCGAGGCCGAGGTGGACGAGGAAGACATCCTGCTGGTGCAACCCGGCCAGCGGGTTCTGATTCGCGCGCCCGCGTTGCCGGATCGGGTGCTCGACGGCCGGGTCACCGAGATCACCCCAAAGGGCAATCCGGTCACCCGTGGTTATCGAGTGCGGATCGAGTTCGAGGGCGAGACGCCGCTACGCATCGGCATGACCGCCGAGGTCAACATCGTGGTGGCCGAACATCCGAACGCGCTGCTGGCGCTGGCAACCGCCGTGCGCGACGGTCACGTCTGGGTCGT
Organism: uncultured Gammaproteobacteria bacterium; assembly: GCA_963719395.1. GTDB lineage: Bacteria > Pseudomonadota > Gammaproteobacteria > Competibacterales > Competibacteraceae > Contendibacter. The sequence continues at coordinate 2,064 of CAVRCC010000075.1, forward strand.
ACACGAGGGGCGCTTGCGGCGCCAGCCGGTGCAAACGGGCTTCAGCGGCGAGACTCGGATGGAAATCATCTCGGGTCTCAGCGAGAACGACACCCTCGTCGTCCGCCCCACGTCCGGGTTGACCGAGGGACGACGGGCTCGCGTCGCGCCTTAATCAGACTTTGAACCTTTCTAACCCCTGCGATGACCGACCCCCCGGCTTGCGTCGTCTCAAACGTATTGATAATATAAAATATTGACAAATCAACCGCCATCGCCGTACTCGGCGCGCTCGCGCAGGGCACGAGGCTGGATATTTTCCGGTATCTGGCTCAGATCGGGAGTGGCGATGTCGACATCCATCAGCCGTCATCGAACAATCGCCTCGATCGGCTGTCGCCAGACGACGGCCGGTCTGTTTGAAGCCATGCGCGGGGTTATCGCGGAGCGGGATCGAGCCACCCCAGCACCTCGTCCCACCAGGAGGCTTGCGGACCGACCGGCCAACTGTTGTGGCCCGCGCCCGCGAAGACCCAGCGCCGCTTCGGTTCCCGCAGCGCGTCGTACAGGCGCTGGCTGTGCCGCGTCGGAATGATCTCGTCCCGTTCGGCCATCAGCACCGCGACCTTGCCGCCATAATGATTCAGCGAGGCGATGTTGTCGTAGCGGTCGCGTAGCAGCCAGCGGGCCGGCAGATACCAGTACAGGGTCTGCGCCAGGTCGGTCAGGCGGTCCCACGGCGTGATGAGCGCCACGCCCGCCACCGGCAGCGTGGGGTCCGCCGCCACGCCCGCCGCCACCGCCGCGCCCAGCGACTCACCCCACACCAGGAGGGGACCGCCGAACGTCGCCAGCGCCCGCCGGGCCGTCTCGCGGCCATCCCGGATGAAGGAGTCCTCGCCCAGCTCGCCGCCCCGGCCGCCGTAGCCCGGATACTCTGCCAGCACCACCCGATAACCTCGGGCTTCCAGGGCCAGCGAATAATAGATCCGGTCGCGGGCGCCGCCGGCGTTGCCATGGAACACGACCACCGTCCCCCGGACCGGTGCGCCAGCGGGCAAACTCGCCCCGGCGTAACCCCGGAACTCCGAACCCCCCGCTGGCCAGGGTTCGAGCGTTATCCCGTTTCCCAGACGCACGGCGTTGGTGGGGGGCGGCGCGGGATCGGGAAAGTACAGCATGTTCCTCTGGACCAGAAAGACGAAGCCGACCAGCAGCAGGTAGCCGGCCAGGAAATAGAGCAAAATCCGCATCAGGCTTCTCCAGCGAGGATTGCCGGGCAGCGCGTCCCCGGCCGATACGGGAAATCCGGCCGGATTGGCTGCCCCGTTTCCATCGCCGAACCGTGGTTTGATTAAAACAACGAATTCAGCAGGTTCGAGGGCGAGTACTGATCGGTCAGGACGCGTGCATTCGGGTTCCAGTCGCGCTCGGTCGAGAACAGCGGCACCAGCCAGTCGCCGCCAAATCCGAGCGGTTTCAGTTTCTCTTCGAGCGAACCGGCATTGCGTCCGATCGCATCGAGGGGAGGAAGTCCGTCCATTTTGGCCAGAATGATGCGGTTTTTCAGAGCGACCCGGAGGTTGTAGAACGATCCGAACACCGCTTGGTAGGTGGTCGATTCGTGATCGTACAGGCGGCTGCTGGAAAAGGTATTGGCCGCCAGCACGCCATCCGCCGTCAACAGGGTTTTGACTTCGAGCAGAAACTCCTGGGTCAGTAGATGCTCCGGAATGTATTCGTGATCGAAGGCATCCAGCATGATCATATCGTATCGCCGACCGGACTTGCCCGCGCGCTTCACGAATACCCGGCCATCCTCCTCGAACATCTGGACCTGCGGGTTCGGGTTAAAGCCGAAGAATTGCCGCGCGACTTTCACCACCGCCGGATCGATCTCAACAATGTCGATCCTGGCATCGGGAAACATCTTCCCCAGCGCCGTCGGCAACACGCCTCCCCCCAGCCCGATCATCAGGATTTTCCTGGGGTTGGGATTCAGATACAGCGCGCCCATCATCATCTTGGTATAGGTGAAGACGAACTGGTTGGGATCGTCCAGGGACTGGCAGGTTTGCCGGGCGGTTTGATTGCGACAAGTGAAACTCATGCATCGTTGCTCGTCTTCTTCATAAACGACGATATTTCGGTAAAGCGACTTTTCGGTGTGAATGACGGTCATTGCGGTGGACGGCGTGGTCGCGAACGAAGCGAACAGAGCGAGCAGGGTGTTGTTGAGCCTATTGCCTTGGCGCATTCCTGAAGTTCCCGAAAAAAATGGCAAGCAGACCCAGGATCAGCGAAATGCCGATGAGGCCGGCCAGGATTTGATTGATCTCGAAGTAGAGCACGAGATAGAACGAAGTCAGGATAGTTCCCGCCGCGCTGCCAAATGTTGAGACAAAATAAAGCAACCCGGCGAAATGACCGCTCCGTTGCGATTCATCCACCAACAGGCGAACCGCGTAGGGAGAGACCATGCCTGCTATGGCGGTCGGGATGAAGAACAGCAAGGTCGCCGACGCCAGCGAGCCGTAACGGGGATCCTGGACCCGATCGAAGAGCCAGTCGAGGATCGGATCGGCGAGGAAAATCACCGGGATCGTGGCCACCGCTCCGACGATCAAGATCGACGCCAACCGGGGTAAGGTCGGGTCGTACAGCGACCATCGACCTCCCAGCAGATAGCCGATCGACAGCGCCAGCATGAACACCGTGATCACCCCGCCCCAGACGTAGATGCTGTTGCCAAAATTCGGGGCGAGAATGCGCCCGCTCAACAATTCGATGGCCATCACCAGGAATCCGGACCATCCGGCAATCAGGAATATGAACAGGCGGTGCAACATCGAATCCTCGAAACGGTTCGGGCCATCGGCGCCAGCATCGCCGTCAGTCTGGCGAGACTATCACCTAAATCCTGCAATAGGGTACCGAAAGTGAGGTGAAAAAGGTAGACTACTCAGTAAGTTAACAGCGCCTTGTGGCGTTCAGAGGAGTCACCTTTTCCATGAAGAATGAAGTCTACCCAAAAAGCAGTTGCCAAGTCACCCCGTAAAGCGCGCGGCACAGTGCGCAAGGTGCGAATCCAGCGTGGGGCGAAGAACTTGACCCGGCAGGCGGGACTGATCCCGGTGCTAAAGTTTCACGAGCGGGTGGGGTTGGCGGGGTTGTTGGACAAGGCCGTGGCTCAGTGCCGGGGGGCGAGTGCCGTGTACACGCTGGGTGACGCGATGCTGCTAACGATAGTCGGACTGATCGGCGGCGCCAGGTCGCTCCTGCAAGTGGTGCGGCTCTGGTCGGATGAGGTGCTGCGGAGCTGTAGCGGCTGGTTGCGGATTCCGGATGACAGCACGTTGGGGCGGCTGTTCAAGCAGGTGCGGCTGGGGCAGATCGTGCAGCTCGAGACGGTAATGCATCAAGTGCGCCGCCGCGTCTGGCGCTTAGCGTTACGCAGCGGGGGCGCCACCGTCGGGGCGCAGCGGCGGCTGTGGATCGACGTGGACTCGACGGTTAAGACGGTGTATGGGGAACCCGAAGGAGCTGCCAAGGGCTACAATCCGCACAAGCGGGGGGCGAAATCGTACCATCCGCTGTTAGCCTTTTGTACCGCCACCCAGGGGGTGCATTCCAATTTTACAAAGGCCACTAAACAACCAAGCCTCATGCAGCCGCCATCAGGGCTGGATGGCCTGGAGCCATCGGCCACTTTTGAGGGCAACCCGCAGGTTGATGACATTCTTTGCCCCTGGCGTACTCCAATGTTGCCCACTGCGCTTCATGCGCGCCTGCAACACGGTGCGGTGTGCGGCTTCCATGGGGCCGCTGCCGATCATCAGACCACGCGCCCGGTATTGGTCGTAAGCCATCCTATCCACATTGTTGCGGTAATAGGTCTTGAGTGCCTCCCGCGCCTCCCGTGCCGTTTGGGTCAGGGGGACGAGCTTGTCCAAGGTTTCCAGCACATGGGCGACGTTCCCGGCATACAACTCCGCCTCCTGGCCTTCCATCCAGCGTTGCCGCCGTGTTTCATCCGGGAACATCATCTTGGCAAATTCCGCCAGATTTTCAACGGCATGGAAGTAGTCGAGGATGTGGGTGGCCTGCGGGAACCGGTCCTTGATGTAGTTGCGTATCCATTCTGCCCCGTCCGTGATGAACACCAATTGCTCCGGTTGGTCCACCCACGTGCCCAGGCTGGCTTCAAAGCGGGGCAGGAATTCATGGCAACTACCCAGGCAGGCACTGTAGATGCTTTCTACAATCCGGTTGCGCTTCTTCTTACCCACCGCCTCCACCGCACTGCCGGGGAAAATGCGCCCCAGCTTCACTTCCTTCCAGCCGGCCTGGGTC